>MDVS01000109.1 GCA_001940645.1 Candidatus Heimdallarchaeota archaeon LC_3 | reverse complement strand
ATTTTCTTATTTACTCCATCACTCATTATTCAATTCTAAAGATTTTATTTCTCATTTATCTTAGAAATATTTACGTTTATAATTTGTTTATAAAGAATTAATTAACCAAATTAAGGTGAATCGTTACAATGGAGTCAATATTTCCTAAAGATATGATAACTTGTCAAGAATGGTCTATGCAAGCATTAAATTCTGTTATAAATCTAGCAGATCGATATAAACTAGAACGAAATGCTGGAATTTCCCACACTAATGTTTTAGATGGAAAAGCATTATTTTCTATATTTTATAATTCATCTACTAGAACAAGAGCTAGTTTTATGACTGCGATGACCCAGTTAGGTGGAGAAACACATACACTTAATCCAGGCGCATTACAAACTTCAGTTGGAGAGGCAACTAAGGATACAGGAGCTGTTCTAGCCCGTTATGGTGACGCTATAAGTGTAAGATACTGTTTCGTCAAAGATAAATATGGAGAAGGTAATTACGTTCTTCGGGAGTATGCTAAAAATGGTGTTCCAATTATTAACATGGAAGATGATATGTATCATCCCTGTCAGACCTTAGCTGATTGGATGACTATTCGTGAAAGATTTGGCGCAGAAGGGTTACGTGGAAAGAAATTTACGATTTCATGGGCCTATGGGAATTATATTAGACCTGTAGCTGTTCCCCAATCATTGGTCTTAATGATGACAAGATTAGGCATGAATGTTACCTTAGCTCACCCCAAAGGTTTTGAACTAGATCCAAATATTATAAATCAAGCAAAAACAAACGCAAACCAAGCTGATGGATCATTTAATATAACTAATGATATGGATGAAGCAATTGAAGGCGCACATGTATTGTATCCTAAAAACTGGGGTCCATTATCAGTAATGCCAGATATGAAAAAGGCGGAAGATCTTCAAGCTCCTAATAAAGATTGGAAAATGACTCAAAATCGTATGAAAATGGCTCATAAAAGTGCTATTTACATGCACTGTTTACCTTGTGATAGAGGTCTTGAGGTTGAGGATGAAGTTATTGATGGTCCACAAAGTGCTGTTTGGGATCAAGCAGAGAATCGTTTACATGCTCAAAAAGCATTATTAACAATGTTAATAAAGAATAGAACCAAACCATAATTTTTTCTAATAGATATTCTTTTTTTCAATAATTTTTTTTTTAATTTTCCTTGTCAAAAAAATATCCTGTTTAGAATTATTTTGGTTAATGTCAGTAATGATTAAAAACTTTGATTTAATCTTCATGTTACGAACTTTTTTTTTAACGGTTTTTCATTTTGAATGAAAATTTCTTAAATGATCCAGTGAAGGTTTTGCACTTAGACGATGAACCGGATATTTTAATGATAACGAAAAGATTTGTCGAGCATCACAATAAGGAGGCAATAATTCAACTAGATTATAACAGCATAAACAATCCTGTGTTAATATTTGACAAATTAAAAGAAGAAAAATTTGATGTTATAGTTGCAGATTATGAAATGCCTGAAATGAATGGATTAGAAGTACTAAATAAGCTACGTACCCAATTAAAGAATGACATACCTTTTATCATATTCACAGGAAGAGGAAGGGAAAAAGTAGCAATTAAAGCTTTAAATCTCGGTGCAAATTATTATATCAACAAAGGACTTGATTTTGAAAGTCAATATCATGAATTATTCCATGCTATACAATCAGTAACAAAACAAAAAAGAACAGAAGAAGCTTTCCATGAAAATGAAGAGAAATATCGCGGTTTAGTAGAAAATTTACCCATAATTGTTTTAATATTAGACAAACTTGGAAAAATTCTTTTTGCAAACCACGTAATCCCCCCTTATAAATTGGAAGAGACCATTGGAACTTGTTTTTTTGATTATATGGATGAAGAACACGTGAGTTCTACTAAAAAAGCCTTTTTCAAATCAATTACTTATGAAACTATTACTAGAGGAGAATATAAAACAAAAATCGGGAATTTTATCGATGCTAGATTTATTCCAATGAAAAAAAGTAATGAAATTAATCAAATTATGGTGATTACTGATGTTATCACAAAGCGAAAAGAAATGGAAAATTTCTTAAGAGAAAGTGAAGAAAAATTCAGAAGTATATTTGAACAAACACCTATTGCTCAGGCCGAAAGGGATTACTCATTTGTAAAGAAATATTTACTAGAGTTAGAAGAGAAGGGAGTTGATAATTTAAAAAGATATCTGGAATTGAATCCAAAAGAAGTTTTCAAAATAGCAAAGATGATTAAACTCACAATGGTTAATGAAGCAGCTCTTAAATTAATGGAAGTTTCTACAAGAGATCAGTTTGAAGATTTAATACCACTAAAATATTTGGATCAACCAAAACCACTTGAAGGATTTATTAGACAACTTATTAATATTCATAGAGGAAAACTAGAACAATCTAATTCGGTTTTTTTTCTAACTGGAAAAGGTAACAAAAAATTCGTAAATATCGTCCACGTAGTTCCTAGTGAATATAAAGAAAGTTTTGCTAGAGTTTGGACAAAGTACATTGATGTTACCGATTTACATGAAAGTGAAAGAAAAACTCAATCAATAATTAACGTAATTCCAGATATGATTTTCCAATTCAATAAGAAGGGTGATTATATAAATTACTTGGGTAATGTAAATAATTTATTAATTCCTCCTAGAGATTTTCTAGGAAAGAATGTATCAGAAATATTACCAAAACCAATTGCGGATTTAACTAAAATTTATATCGAAAAAACATTAAAAGAGAAAAAAACTCAATATTTTGAATATTCATTAGAAGTGGATAAAAAATTAAGACGATACGAAGCAAGAATGATTGTATATACCGATAATAATGTATTAGCAATAGTCAGAGAAGAGGAACATAAGTGAACTACCCCACCCTGAAGAATGGGATTTCAAATCATTCTCTATATGAAATGTGTAATTGAAAATGACTAAAAAAAATAAGGAACTTCCAAATTTTGATAAATTATGGAATTATGGAGAGCCTGAAGAAACTCAAGAAAAGTTCTTGTCAATTTTACCTAAAGCAAGAGGTTCAGATAATAAAAAATATCACTTGGAATTATTGACACAAATAACTAGGACTAATGGTTTACAACAACAGTTTGAAAAGGCACACGAGTATCTTGATCAAGTAAAAGCTTCGTTAACTGAAGAAACCCAAGTTGCTAAAGTTAAATATCTATTAGAGAGAGGGAGAACCTTTAACAGTAGTAAACAAAAAGATAAATCCTTTAATTTATTTTTGGAATCATAAACTTTAACACAAACCTTAGATGAAGATTTTTATGCTATTGATGCAGCATATGTTAGCAATTGTTGAAGTTCCGGAAAAACAAATTGAATGGAATTTAAAAGCTATGGAAATAGCTGAAAAATCAAATAATGATCATGCAAAAGGATAGTTGGGTTCATTATACAATAATCTTGGATGGGCATATTTTGAACTAAAAGATTTTGATAAAACGTTGGAGTTGTCAAAAAGGGATATGAATTCCATAAAATAAGAAAAAATAAGGAGAGAGAATTAATAGCAAAATGGACAATTGCACGAACTTATCGGGAAATTGATGAAACCGAAAAAGCTATGGAAATCCAATTGGAAATAAAAAAAGAGAGAGAAGAAGCAAGCATAGGTAGAGGAGGATACAATTATGAAGAACTTGGAGAATTGTATTTATTAAAAGAGAAAAAAGAAAAATCCAAAGAAGCATTCACAATAGCTTACGAATTATTATCAAAAGATATCTAGCTAGTAAAAAATGAGCCAGATAGATTAGAAAGAATAAATAATCTTTCCTCCTAAATCAACAATTAACTCATTTATAAGAAAATTAATTTTTATAGTTGTTTTTCTTACTCAACGTAAATTTAATTGATGAATAATATTATCTTTTTTAAAATAAGTTTATAAATGTAAATGAATGATTATTTACAATATAAATTCCAATTAAAAAAATTTAATTTAATGAAAGAATGGCTTAATGACTGTTTAATACTTATTGAGGTATTCTTTAGCCAACTATAATTATAATCTTAAATTAAACAGAAAATTAATTCGAAGGCTAAAGGAAAATTTATGCAACTAGCTTCTACCGATATGACAAGTCTAATAGCTCTGATTTTTACATTTATATTTTTTATTAGTATTTATTTTATTCTTCGAGATTCAAAAAATCGGGTTAATTATGCATTTGCTTTTACTCCATTTACTTTTGGGATTGCCACATTTCTCTCATTCCTTGGAGGATCGTATGTTCTCCTCGGACAAGAAGGCTTAGGGGAATTTTTTTGGCAAATAGGGACTGTTTTTTTAATACTCGCACCATCTGGAATATATTTTTCTGCTAAACATATTTTCTTTGGAAAAAACGCTATTAATCGATTAGGTTCTATAATTTGGATAGTTTTTACAATTTTTTCTACTGTAGGCGTTCTAATTATTTACCCCAGATTGGGAGTTTATGCAAATATAATTTTATGGGACACAATTATAGTAATTCTATTATCGGGAGCAGCTTATGAATACTACAGACTATACGATCTAAAAACAGAATGGCAAGATAAAATTACATTAATTTTATTCGGATTGCTGTTCTCGATATTTGGAATCGGATTAAATGTTATGATTACTATTTTCATAGGAGAATCAACATTATTAAGGTACGGAACTCCACTTATAGGCCAAGTAATTATTATTTCATCTTTTATAGTAATTCCCGAATCTCAAAGAAAAATTCGAGACTGGAAACAGCTAAAACACGAAAACGAACAGATGCAGTTATTACTTGATTTAACAACTCACGATCTTTCGAATTATTTTACAGCCATCAATGGTTACTTAGAAATGGCTATAGAGGATATCGAAGAAGAAAATACTAAAAAAATGCTGTTAAATTCACGATTAGGAAGTTTGAGAGCAAATAATCTTGTCAATACCATTTCAACTTTAATGAAAACAAGGTTGGATTATGACTACCAGTTACGACCAATTTCGATCGAAGAATCCATAAAACGAGTCTATATTACTGTAGAACAACTATTTCCAAAAAAGAAAATAGAAATAAAACCTAATTTACTAGTAGAAACCATTGTAGCTGATTCCCTCTTTGATCAATTTCTTCTAAACTTATTCACAAACTCTGTCAAAAATGATCAGAAAGAAAATGTAGTAATAGAGGTTAAATCTCAGAAATCCAAAGACAATAAACTTCTTTTGTCTGTATGCGACTTTGGTAAAGGAATTAAAAACAAAAAAAGAGAAGAATTACTAGACCGTTACACTCAGTTTAGGAAAGATGGGAAAGGATCAGGATTAGGACTTTTTATTATAAAAACTTTAACTGAAAGATACAGAGGGAAAATAAGAATCGAAAATACAGATCCAGAAGATTTTTCTAAAGGAACATGCTTTATTTTTGAATTTCAACTGATTGATTAAATAACGCAATTCTTTAATAACAAGTGAATAATTAGACTTGGAATGCTATAATTAACCATTTCAATCTTAGAGAAGTATCAGGTAATTACTGAGCGTCCGAGATAGCTTTTTCATCATTACTATTTGGGTTTCAGTTGCATGATCAGACTAAAAAAAATTTTGAGATCATCCACATGTAAAGAATTAAGTGCTTTTTGATTTAATCGCGTTTAAAACTTTTTCTGGAGTAAAAGGAGGATCATTCAATCTTACTCCTACTGCATCATAAATAGCATTCGCTATTGCTGGCATAGGACCATTAATATTAATTTCTGAAATACTCTTTGCTCCAAAAGGACCTGATGGCTCATAAGTCGGAACCAATATTGTTTTTAATTCAGGCATATCTACAATGGAGAAAATCTTATAATCATCCCAGTTAGGGTTTAACATTCGGCCATTCTTATTGAAGATAAACTCTTCAGTTAAAGCATAACTAATACCGTTTGCCACAGCTCCTTCTGTTTGTCCTTCAGCTAATTTAGGATTAATTGCAGTCCCACAATCAACTGCAGCTATGTATTTGGTTACTTTGACTTGACCAGTTTCTATATCAACCTCTACTTCTGCAAAATGAGCAGCAAATGGTGGAGGTGATTCATGTGTTATGTGAGAGGCAATTCCTTGAATTTGAAATTGATCTTCGGCATACAGACTGTGTAGGGCTATTTCTCCTAAAGTAACCCTTTCACCCTTTGGATTAGTTACTGTACTATTATCGATATCTAGCTCTCCGGGTGTTCCACTGATCATTTTTGATGCAACATCCAGAATTTGTTTTTTAATCATAGAACCTGCTTTTTTAACAGCCATACCCGATAAATAAGTTGTTGAAGATGCGTAAGCACCAACATCAAAAGGAGTCATATCAGTATCAGATGAATATACTATGACATCTGTAACAGAAATGCCTACCTCTTCAGCAAAAATTTGTGCTAATACAGTATCAGAACCTGTCCCAAGATCTGTAGCACCAACTTGAAGATTAAAGGATCCATCATCATTGATTTTTGCATAAGCGGCCCCCATATCAACCTCAGGGATAGCAGATCCTTGCATTAAACATGCTAACCCAAGGCCCCGTTTAATATAAGATTTATCTGTATTAGGTTTACTACGTTTATCCTTCCATTGAATTTCTTCCCTACCTAATGTAATACACTCAGATAATCCACAACTACTAATTGTTTGTTCAACACCTGCTTTTCCTTCACCTAAAGCTTTAAAGACAGGAGAACCTTCACCTGTTTTAATGTGATTTAAAAGACGGAACTCAGCAGGATCCATGCCTATTTTTTCAGCCATTTCATCAATTAATACTTCCATCGCGAAGGCAGCTTGAGTAGCACCGTATCCACGGTAAGCACCTCCAACAGGAAGATTAGTATAAACAGTATCTCCAGTAAAACCAACAGATTTAGTTTTAT
Organism: Candidatus Heimdallarchaeota archaeon LC_3; assembly: GCA_001940645.1. The sequence goes on along the minus strand of MDVS01000109.1, from coordinate 45,240 downwards.
ATAGAGGAAGAACTTTTGATCCACAATTACTCATAACCGTCAAGCCGTGAGTTCCATAAGCACCTGTGTTAGACAATACTTTCATATCTAAACCATTAATAGTGCCATCTTTATTCACTCCTCCACGCATCCATACAATCTGTGAATGTCTGGTTCTAGAGGAGATGAATTCTTCTTTGCGTGTAAATTCTAGGAGAACAGGTCTTTTTGTTCTCATAACCATCAGAGTAACAAGTTGTTCTAGGAGAACTTCCTGTTTGGCACCGAATCCACCTCCAATACGAGGTTTAATCATTCGTAATGATTTAACTGGGATATCTAACGCTTGGGCAGTTATTCTTCTAGCATGAAAAGGCACTTGTGTAGAAGTTCGTACTACTATTCTATCACGCTCATCATAGTAAGCCATGCAAACGTGAGGTTCTATTGGGCAATGTTGAGCGTAATGAGTCTTAAATTTCCTCTCAAAGGAAAAATCAGATTTTTTTATTTCCTCCTCAACATCTCCAAAAGAAAAATCGATATGTGATACATGATTATTTTCAGGTTCATAGAAGACAGGAATTGGAATAGTTGGTTTTTGATCATGAATAACGGGAGCATCCTTATCCATTGCCTTTTCAGGATCAAGAATAGCTGGTAAAACTTCGTAATCAACATTAATGAGTCTAACTGCTTTTTCAGCGATTTCTAGAGATTCAGCTGCTACTGCAGCAACCCGATCTCCAACATATCGAACCTTGTTATCTAATATGAAATTGTCGTATGGGGAAGGTTCAGGAAAACCTTGACCAGCAGTCGTATGTGGTATTCTTGGAACATTTTTGTAAGTTAAAACACATTTTACTCCTGATAATGCTTCAGCTTTTGATGTATCAATACTTTTAATCTTTGCATGAGCATGTGGACTCCAAAGACATTTAGCATATAACATGCCAGAAAGATGCATATCAGCGACGTAAGATGGTTTACCCATAGCTAATTGGAGCGAATCAACCTTTTCTACACTCTGATTCACTACTTTTCCAGTAAAAGGTAAGAATTCTTTTTTTTCAGTAGTCATTATTTTTTTCCCTCTTGAATAATCTTGGCCGCTTGTTGAATTGCCTCAATTTGTTTAACGTACCCAGTACACCGACAAATATTACCATCTAATGCGGATTTAATTTCATCAACTGAAGGATTTGGGTTTTTCTCCAATAACGCTACAGCAGAAACAATTTGCCCAGGAATACAGAAACCGCACTGAGCAGCTCCATTAGTTGCATAAGTTTTCTGAACAGGATGTGGGTTTTCCCTTGTTCCTAATCCTTCAACTGTAAATATTTCTTTATCTTTTACTTGCCCAACAAACATAATACAAGTCTTTCTTGGTGTCCCATTGAATAAAACTGTGCAAGATCCACAATTACCCTCTGAGCATCCTCTTTTTACTCCAAAGTATCCTTCTCTTCTTAATACGTCTAATAAGATTTCATTTGGTTTTGCATTTAGTACCTTTTTCTCGTCATTGATTATTACGGGTATCTCCGTGATTATTGAACCTCCTGTTGACATTTCTCTAGTGCTCGTTTTAGGTATACACCAATTATTTCTTTTCGATATTCTCTTGATGTTTTGAAGTTTGGTATGGCTTCAATTGAACTACTTATCTCTTTTTGATATTTCTCTACTAAATCGGGGGTTATTTTTTGACCAGTAATCATTTTTTCTACCGATTTCACTCGTTGTGGAAACTTTGTTACTGCACTTACGACAACAGTTGCTTTTGTAATCTCTTTTTGGTCATTCCATTCAAAATATGTGGCCAAGTTTGCTTGAGACTTTTCAACAATTGTATAAGTATATTTTTGATAGTAATCTGAAGAATTTTTTACTGATTTAGGAATTTTAATCTCAGTTACTAGACCAGGTTTTGTTTTTCTGAACTTTTCAAAATACTCGTCAGCTGTAAAGTTTTCTGGTTTACCTGTTTCAATATTATAAACTGTTATTGATGCTCCTAAAGCTAATAACACACATGGATAATCACTCCATGGATAAATATCAGAAATATTCCCTCCTATCGTTACTGCGTGGATCAGTGGGACATCACCGATTTTTCTTGCACAATCTTTCAATGATTGTGGTAATAAAGCATGAAAAGCAATTTCGTAGGATGATGTCAGTGCTCCAATTTGAAATTCTTTTTTGGTATCATTAATGTACGATAGATTTAATCCTGATAAATCCACCAATGCTTGAGTTGAGGAATCTTTGATTAGCGTTAAAGCGGTTCCTCCCGCAATTGGTCTGGAATTTGGTTCTTTTAAATTTTTTAGAGCTTCTTTCAATGAAGTTGGATAGAAGTAATTATTAAGATTTTCTAGCATTTAACCACCACCGATAGGAATTGTAACAAACAATCGATCATTTAGTTGTAATATTTGATCTAATTTTACACGTAATCCATCAATAATAACTTGAATCATTCTTATTTCATCATTGTTGAAATATTGTTTCATAATTTCTCTAACAGTTACTCCCGCTTCAATATCTAAATCGAATTCTCTCGGTTGATTCTTCTGTCTACGCAAGGAGGCCATAAATTCGATATGAATTTTCAAAAATTCACCAAATTATTGATCTTTAACAGGTTAAAGTAGATTTTTCAATCCTTAAGTTCTCTTAATCCTGTAGTAAGCAAAAGAAAAAAGTTTAATATATATCTTATTGTAGATTGATTTTTATAAATAAAAAATGCATTAAAAAGAACTTATTTTTTTGCTTTTTCCTTTTTACTAAGTAAATCTTTCTCCCATGCCTTTAATGAAGCAATTTGAATATCTGTAAATGTTAATTGCTGACGTATTTTGTCATTTTTAAGTTCTGCTATTGCTTCATCTAATGTTTTATCAAAATGAATCATCCAAAGGGCTGTTAATGCCGTTGAAGTTCTACCCAATCCACCACCACAGTGAATAAGCATTCTCTTCTTTTCTTCAAGATTTTTCCGGAATAATTTTACTAGTTTTCTATACTGATTTAAGTGAAAACCAGTACCATCTATTATTGAGAAATGTTCATGCTTGAATCCCAATTCAGCCATGATACTGCGAAAATTTTTTATATAACTGCTTGGACTATCTTCTGTTAGTGTTATTATTGTATCTATTTTCTCTTCCTTTATTAACCATTCAAGATGTTTTTTCGATTTTGGTTTTGATGAAGCAGCAACAGAATTCGGAATAATCCAACTAAAATTAAGTTTTTCTTTCATTTTATATCGCTTGTTAGTTTAAATGAATAATCGCGACTTATTTTTGTTAATTAGAATTTATAATCTGTATTTTGAATAATAAAGGACAAATATGGTAAAATTTTACAAATGAAATTGGATGTAGCAATCAAAATAAAGCTTTCTATTTAACCTTTTTTCCTTTACCTAAAAAAATATTTTAGGTAAATTTACAAAAAATTTTAGTCATATTTTTTTTACACCACAATTATAATTAACTTATTTTGATTTTTCTTATAGTTAATACTAGTATAGAGGAAATTATTAATTTTATTAACGTGAATCCATTGACAGAGTTTAATAAAACTTGTATCAAAAATTCAATAATTAACTTTTGAGAAATTATTTATTATTACTAATAGAAATATTTTCTAATGTGAAGTTCTAACATTCCAAGGTAGAAATTATTATTGAGAAAAAAGAAAATGATTTTTGATTTTAAATCAATTGTTGAACAAATTAATCAATCCAATATTTATTACAAATCATTTATTGACGAACCACACATGGATATGGGGATGCTTGTTTTAAAACCTGGAGAAGAAGATGATCAAAAATCACACACAAAGGATGAAGTCTATTTTATTATCCAAGGTAATGGGTACTTAACACTTAACAATCAAAAATTCCCAATAAAAGAAAAATCATTTTATTTAGTAAAAAAGAATACCACCCACAAATTTAGCAATAATACGAAATCAATTATTGTGGTTTATTTCTTTGGTTGCTGAAATAAAATTAATATTTCTCTTTATTTCACATAAATTCCAATGATTCTGTATAATTTAATTAAATTTTAATAAATCTAATGTATTGATTGTTTATTCTTTAAAAATGCTATCCTCTATTAGAATGAATTTGTTTTTTCTTTGCTAAGGCACAATTAAAGAAAGAAATAAGAAGTTCTTCTTTGATCTCATTCATTAGAGTAAATTGATTAAAAAAAAATATTATCTTATTTTATCGAATAATTCTTATTATCTATCAAACCAGAGTTTTATAGCATTATGATGAAATCAATTATTGTAGTTCCATCTTATTGGCGAAAAGGAGAACTTGAGGAAGATGACATTATTTATGATCATCCTACTGATCTAATTAATCCTGAAGAAACAATTTCAAAAACATTAGAATCTTTAAAAATTGTAAAAGGAAATTTTGATATTTTAGTTATTGGAGCACCAACCAATCCTTCAATTGGGAATGAAATGGATGAAAAAATTGTTTCCATTATAAAATTAGCTAATTTATCCGCCCAAGTTTTTTATTTTGGTCACAAGAATTTCCAAAGTTTACAAAAATCCTTAAAAAATGTTTTTCCTAAATTTTCTTCTCTTGTATCTAACCGTGGATACAGTAATATTCGTAATCTGTGTATTCTTATACCTCATTTACTTGATTATGAGATTGCAATTTTTATTGATGATGATGAATTAATAACTGATAAGAATTATGTCATTAAAGCTACTGAGTTTATCGGTAAAACTATTAATAAAACTTTACTTGGATTGGTCGTAGGATTTTATAAAAATCTTGATGGATCTATTTATGTCGATGAATCAAACATTCCATGGTGGGAATTAGTTTGGAATAAACCAAAATTAATGAATGAAGGATTCAGAATAGTTGAAGAAAGTATAACCCGGTTAGCTGATACACCGTTTGCATTTGGTGGAAATATGATAATTCATAAACATGTCTGGTTAAAAATACCCTTTGATCCGCTAATAAGACGCGGGGAAGATATGGATTATTTGAGGAATGTAAAAATGTTCGAATTTGGAGTAAAACTAGATAGAAAACTCTTTATTGAGCATCGTCCACCTAAATCTAAAACTCCTTATTTGACAAGATTACATGAAGATATTTACCGATTTCTGTATGCACAAGCTAAAACTAAGTATTTTGGTTTGAAATCTGTAGATTATCTTCCTTATCCAGGATCATTTTTCATTAATACTCAAGGAAAAGTGTTATTAACAGAGCTACTCTATTTTATTTATTATTCACAAAAAGATTTGATACAAATAAAAAGTTTTGAGGATTTGTTAGATAAATTGAAAGAATTAAAGCCTATTTACGACAAAGCAATAAAATTTGCAAATGAAAATAAAAATTTCTATTCTAATTTTCAAAAACAATGGAAAGAAATGATGAAAATTGTCCCTAAGGATATTTCTCATAATTTAGTTACAAAAATGAGCTAATTATTAAATTGGGGAAGATATTCTTTATGAATTGATAAATATTCATCTACTAATAACTCTGCTTTTTCTAAATCATTAACCATCGGATCTAGGGCAAAAGCCTGTATTGCAGCATTTCGATCTCCCTCTATTCCTGCTTTCGTCATCAATTTCGCAACAGAAATTTCACGATTGCATAATGCTGCAATTGTTTCTGGTAGTGAGCCTATTTTCATTCCAGAAACTCCGAATTTATTAATCAAGGCAGGTACTTCAACAATAGCGTCATTTGGTAAATTATTTATTGCTCCATTATTAATAATATTAACAGAATGCTCATAGGTATTCTCGTTATTCTCAATTTCGGATATAATCCAGTCAGCTCTTTCATGAAAATTGGGCTTCAAATTAAAAACTTGTTTTCCAGAAACGATTTGATGAATTCGATCCCATATTTTTTCACGATGCTTTATTGCCCATTTAAAATCATATAATTCGATAGAATATTTCTCCCAATTGCTTTTAGTCAATGTATAGGGAACGTATTCTGATAAATGGGTATCACCAGGTCCCGGTAAAATATTAAAAGTTTTAAACATATGTTGGGTTAGGGGTTCATATTTCGGATGAATTTTTTCTCTCTGTTCACGCACTAATGGATATAGATCTTCTCCATTTTCCCTTCTTTTTATATCTAATATCCAAATAAAATGATTAAGACCAGCAGCTTTTATTTCATAGTTTTGAAATGATTTATCCACATAAATCTTAAATAATTTAAAATAATCATCGCTCCATTTAAACTCTAAGTTTAATAACTCTGGATCAGTAATATTTAGATCTTTTGCTAAATATCGACCTACAATACCATAAGAATGCCAAATTTGATGACACAAACTAATACAATTAACATTAGCATATTCTGCAGCATAACTAATCCTTGGTACAGGATTAGTATAATTTAATAGCCATGATTGAGGTGCTAAATCATGGATATCATACAAAATTGGCATGATGAAAGCTAATCCTCTAGCTGTATGTGAAAAACTTCCGGGACCACCATTCTCAGCGTAATGCCAAATACCAAATTTTTTCCCAATTTCATGATCTTTTTTCCAAGTTTCTTCTCGATCGATTGCTACGGATAAAATTACATAATCAGCATCTGGTAAAACTTTTGTACGATCAGTAGTCGATTGAATAGTAATATTTGACTTCCAATGCTCATTACCTATTTTCGTTAATTTAGTAATATCCTCTAGATTCTTTTCATTGATATCCACTAGAGAAAGAGTACATCCCTTTAATTTTTCCTGAGTCAATAACCCACTAAGCGTTTCCAATCCAAAACTAGCACTACCAGCACCAATAACTACAATATTCAAATCTTCATTCATCGGTTTAACCTAAGAATTCAACTAATTACTAAAAATGATTCAATTAATAAAAAACATATTTGAAAAAATCTAATCTATGAAAAATAAATTAGAAAAAGATTTTTAGAAAATAAGGTATATTTTAAATAGTGAGATTTTCTTCTGTTTCTCCATTGAAGAAATGAGCTCTTTCTAAATTAAATACTAAATCAATATTTTCATGGACACGAGCTTTGGTTGCTGTATTTACACGAGCGTTAAAGCTAGTATCTTTTATTTCAACGGATAAAAATATGTCAGATCCATAGTTTTCCCTCACTATTACTTTTGTTGAAACAATTCTATCTTCATCAACGCTTAAAGCAAATTCTTTATCTTCAATATCCTCAGGTCTAATACCTAAAATAATTTTATTTTTATCAGATGTACTCTGCTCTATTTTAGTAATCATCTTTTCAGGGATTTGAAGTACGAAAGATGAAGTCTCAAATTTTGATCCATTAATTTTCCCTTCTACGAAATTCATAGAAGGAGATCCAATAAATCCTGCAACAAATTTATTAACGGGGGAATTATAGACCTCTTCAGGTGTTCCTATTTGTTGGAAAACACCTTCATGCATACAAGCAATTCTATCACCAAGGGTCATTGCCTCAGCTTGATCATGAGTAACGTAAATTGTTGTTACTCCAAGTTCAATTTGCAATCGCTTAAGTTCAGTTCGCATATGAGCCCGTAATTTTGCATCGAGATTTGATAAAGGTTCGTCCATCAAAAAGACTTTAGGTTGTCTTACAATAGCCCGGCCCATTGCAACTCTTTGTTGTTGTCCTCCAGAAAGTTCGTTTGGTTTTCTTTTTAATAAATCTTCAATTTTTAATATCTTTACAGCATTTTTAACCTTTTCATCTATCTCTTCTTTTCTGAACTTCCTTGGTTTCGCCTTAGGGTCATCTACATCTATTAAAACTTTTCTTGCCCGTAATCCGAATGCAATATTATCATAAACAGACATATGGGGATAAAGAGCATAATTCTGAAAGATAAATGCTATATCACGATCTTTTGCAGGCACAACATTAACCAATTTTTCACCAATAAAGATTTTACCACTTGTAACTTCTTCTAAACCTGCCACACAACGCATTGCTGTACTCTTCCCGCATCCAGAAGGTCCAACAAAAACCACAAGTTCTTTATCAGCAATGTCAATATTAATATTATCTAAGACTAGTTTATCGTCAAAACGTTTAGTCACATTATCCATTTTAATTTTTGTCATAGATCTTTCTCCATAATACTAAATCTAAGATTATCCTTTTAATCCTTCAACAGTTACTCCTTTTTTAATATAATCTTGAGCTAGAAATAAAATAATAAATATTGGTAAAATAATAAGAGTTGATAGAGCTAATATCACACCCATTTGTTCTTCTAATTGAGAGTTTACACGATACATACCTAGTGGAAGAGTTCTTAATTCTGGTGCAGAAACAACCCCTGAATCTAGAATCAAAAGCGGCCAAATAAATGAATTCCAATTTGCAATTAAATTTATAATTATCAACACAGATATGACTGGTATCGATAGTGGTAAAACTATTTTTCTAAAAATTTCGAATTCAGAATACCCATCTATTCTTGCAGCGTCTAAATAATCATCAGGAATTCCTTTCATAAACTCAGCTGCAAGGAATATGCTAAAGGGTTGTATTAAGAAAGGTAAAATTATTCCTAAAAGTGAACCTACGAACCCCAAACGATTAAGTTCTAGATAAAGGGGAATTATTTGGACATAAGGTGGTACCATCATTATTCCGATTACCATTGTAAATAATAATTTTCTTCCCACAAACTGTCTTTTTGCTAAGACGTATCCTGCCATCGCTGAAAAAATTACCAAAAAAGCAGTTACTATTACTGCTACAACTAGAGAATTAAATAGCCATGTAACGATCCTATAATCTAAATGTGTATATGTTGGTGAGAAGATATCTAAGAGTTGTGCATAATTGCTGGTTGTAAATGGATCTGGAATTATGCCTTGCGAAAGAAAATCTTTGGTATTCTGAATATTTGTTTGTAAGCTATTCTTCAACATCCAAATAAAAGGAATAATCATAATGACTGCAATAACTATAGTAATTCCATTAATTAAAATAGTGTTTGTCACTATTCTCCAGCTTCTTCCCTTCCTGACTTGTCTGAGGCCCCACATTAAAGCTCCTAGGATGAGAATAAAAGGGATTAAAATTAGTCCTAAAATTATGAAGGGCTCTAAATTTCCGGTTTGAATCTCATATAAGTCGCCAAATAATCTAAAATAATTTTTGGAATCAAAAATGTATACAAAAACAAATATTACAAGGAGAATTATAATCCAACGTACGTATTTTGAATTCCTTTTAATAGAAGAGAATAAATTCTTATCAAAATCCCTTTTTTGATCTCTTTTTTCATAAAAAGCAAAATAAAGGAGATAAAGCAAAAGAAATCCAATAAATAGTAATATTGTAATCCATATGGTCGGTTGTATGATTCCTAGAAACGAGCTGTCACTAGGAGAAACAGGTATAATTCCTCTGAAAATTTCTCTAGTATTTGTAATTATCAGATCAAAGCTGATTTTAGCAAGAGTAACTAATTCAGTGAATAATTTTAATGGGTTAGTAATGATTAAACCAAGAAACCAAGGAATATTCAAAACAAAATAAATTAAACTGTTTATAGGTGATTGGATCAGTATTATATCTATAAACGATATAAGTGTTAATATTCCAATTAAAACATACAAGATTTTCTTTCTTGTTTGGTATTCTTCAAATTTTATTTTCAAAACGAACGAAATAGATTCTTTTGATACACTTGCTTGGAAAAAAAACCAAATAATCCCTAGAACAAATAATGCAATAATGATTAAAACTATGATGGTATTTGGATCGATTCCCGTAAAGGAAGTTAGTGAATAATTCTCAGTTAGAAAATGAGAAATAATAGTGATTATAAGAAAGAGAAGTGAAACAAGGAGAAAAATAGTTTTTTTCCAAGATATTAGTTCCAGAATTGCTGAATTCTTATTTTCGTTTATTTCGTTTTGTAAATTTTGCACGTACCAGAAAATAATAAAAATAATGGCAAACATTGCCCCAATCCAAATTAAATCTTTGGTTATAGGAAGGAAAAGTAGGAGAAGGGTTAATTTCTTTGGAGTTAAGGCAGAAATAAGTTTTGATTTAGTATTGTTTTGAAGACGTAAAATCAATATATAAAATAAGTATACAACAAGGATAGGTAATAAAATATATCCAATAGAAAAAAGAAAACCAGAATTATTCATTATATTGAAATCTAATTGACTTAATCCGATGAAAAAATCATTAAAATTCTGAAAAAAGGAAAAAACGTTCTCTGTACTGTCTTTTATTAATTGAATACTTGTAGCAAGCCAGTTTGAATAGAAATTGCTTAATGCTTCAACCCAGACATTAAGAGATGATTCCAACAATGTACCTAAGTTATTTCTGCGCGAAGGAGAAATTGGAAGTAAGAGAACTAAAAGAAAAGCAAGAATAAGTAATAAACGTCGTTTTACATAAATGAACTCAAGTAATTGTTCCTGAAATGTGTTTTTACTTAATTTTTCGCTTGCCATTAGACTCAAACTCCTTCTACATCTTCAACTGGAAATAGAAAAGATGTAATTTGATATTTTTTAAGATATGGGGTTATGTAATAAGATAAAATCATTAAAAGCGCTATAACAAGAAAGATAAGACCTAGGTAGAATGAATCAATTGTTAAATTGAATAAATTGAAATCTGTAGACCCTGCATTTCCTCCTGTTATAACATTATATCCATTAAGCATGTAAAAGGGAACAACAATCAAAGTAAAATACCCAGTAATTTTAAGATCTCTACGATCATTTTCAAGCTCTTTATATTTCAGAAGGGAGTAAATGATGTAATATGCTAAACTAGCAAAAGACAAGACCAGAAAGAGAACATCAAAAGTAATCCATTGTACCGTAAACCCCAAAGATTTTGGTATTACATTTGTACGATTTGAGGGGATTGAAAACAGTATTGCAAGCAGTGAAAATAATGAAAAACCTTTCAAACTATTTTTTATATCCATACGTCCTAATAACCCAATAAAAGCTGTCATTCCAAATATGAAATATCCAACTGTTGATGCAAATGTCATTACGGACGGACGAGCAAAATTTGCAACTAAATAGATAGCTAAACTTTGTTCACCGCCATATTGAGCTAAATTCAGACCATAAAACTCTTGAAATATTTGCCAACCATTTATCAGTTCAAGAATAATTACAACCCCTAATGGTCCTTTAAGATTAGGTAGGGTAATATTTCTAAATTTGGACCAACCACCATGACCATCGATATCAGCTGCTTCATATAATGATGATGGAATAGATTTTAAACCGGCCAATAATATTAAGACATCAAAACCAACACTTCTCCATATGCTCATCAGAGCTACTGATTCTATCATCTTATCATCAGCTAACCAATTAATATTTCCGCTTATTGTATTAGCAGGAATAATTCCCAGAGTGAAAATATTCATGATGAAAAAGAATCCGTCATGAATTGGTGCCAAAGAGGTAAATATCATAGTTAGAAGACCTTCAACTGGAAAAACGACTCTTAACCAGACAACTGAAACAACTAAAACAGAAGTTATAACAGGTAGATAGAAAATTGTTGTATAGCTATTTCCGCCCTTTAATAATTTATTATTTAATAAAACAGCAAGAGCTAGGGAAACAATAATAACTCCAGGTACAAATAGAATAACAAAGTAAATGTTATTGTTTAAAGCATTTTGAAACGATGTAGAACGGTTAGTTATTGAAAAAAGTTCTAAATAGTTATCTAATCCAATAAATACAGGGTCACTGTTTTGAAGGCTTCCTAAAACCGCATGCAGAGTCCAAAGAAGAGGATCCTGAGTATAATCAACGGGTTTTAGAAATTGGGATATGTCAGGATATCCAAAAAATGTTATGTAGAAACCGCGTAGAATGGGTATAATATAGGTGAATACCATAAAAATTAATGCAGGAATAATTAATAGGTAAGGAAGCTTATTTTTACGTAATTCCCCAACAAAACGTTCTCTAATATTCATATCCTGATCTTTTCTTCGTGTTTTACGATAAGAATAAAGAGCAAGTAAGCCTAAAGGAAATGTAAGAACACCGCCAATTAACCAGAGAGTCCTACCTTTAATTTCACCATTTAGATTATTCTGAAAACTTCTAATAAAACCAAATAATGTCAATAAGCTTCCAATTAATATTAAACTAGTTATTGTTATGTGAGCAGTTTCTTGTGCACCAACTAATGAAATTCCGAAAAGAAACCAATGAGCTACATCTGGAACAACAGATACAAATGTTGAAAGACCTAATATTTCCACCCAACCATAAATTAAATATCCTAAAGGAAAAGTAAAACCAATAAAAAAGGAAAGAATTACTAAGCTAAGAGGTATAATTCCGTTAAGAAATGTTATCATTCTCGTAATAGATTGCGTACTATCCTTATTCACCATAATTTCTACCCTTTAACGATTAATATGTTATTTGGTAATTAAGTCATAATTCTCAGAGTTAGAAAACTAATTTTTATTGAATTATATGTAAATATTTTTGATAATTTTTTTTATAAATTTACCTAGAGAAAAATAGGTAATATTCCAGATTTAATTTCATAGTAACTTTCTATTTATATAAAAAAATTAATATTGGTTTACATTTTATCCCCTAATTTAGATAAATAAACTAAAAAACGCAAAAAATCAATGAACTGAATAGAAAAAAAAAAAGAAAAATTTTAGAAAAGAAATAAATTAATTAGTGTAAAAAATCATGTTCGTTTTTTACGCCTAAGTAATACCATGACTCCGAATAGTACGATTGTAAAACTCGTTACAGCTAATTCGAATCCTGGAGCTCCACCAGTTGAAGGAGCTTCCACATCAACACAGGGTCCACCAAGTTTGAAACATTGAATGTCTGCGGCCATTTGATCAAGAGCAGCTTGAGCCTTATCTGTATACCAATCATCAGAATAACCCTTATTCCATTCAACATCTAGGAGTGCATTTCTATATCCTGGCATCATTATATCTTCGTGAGTTGAAATCCATTGTGGGTGTTGTCTACCCCATGCGAACGCGTATACTTGACTTTCAATGTGGGTTACGAAATTCGATCGTTCTAGATGAGCTGAATCGGTAAACCAAGCATTTGTTTTGAGACTTTGTCGAACTGGGATTCTCCAAGATTCATCAAGCCAATTCTCAACTGTTTTCATCTGGTTCTCATCATCAAGCAACCATTCAGCAAGAGCAACAGCATCAGCTTCGAGGGCAGCAGACTGAACACCAGTTGGTACAAAAGAAATACCACCACCAGTGATTGTTGAACGTACACCATCAGAAGTTTTGGGCATTGGAATAGCTGTGAAATCAGTAGCACCTAAGCCAGCATCAGTGAATATACCTGTACCCCATGGACCTACTAATACCATACTAGCAGCACCAGCTCCAAAAATACCGTTAACTTCACCGCCTCCGTCTGTATCAACGGTTTCTGGAACCCATCCTTCACCTTTAAGTTTCAAGTAAGCTGCAAATCCTTCAACAGATAATGATCCATTTACTCCATATTTATTAGCAGTATCCCAGCTGAATACAGTTGCAGGATCAGTTGAAGAATTAACAAAATTATCTGTAGAGGCGAACATATAGTTCATATAAGCAATATCGCTCTGTAATAAGCCTACTTGAGCAAAAGGAGTTAATTCAGCATCATCAAGCTTATCAGCGGCTTCCATAAAACCAACTAAGGTATCAAGATCTGATAATTCAACATTAGCAGTTTCAAGATCGTTTAAATTAACATATGGAAGTATGGATTGACCATAGAAAGGCAAAGCTGAAATTCCGGTACCAGTTCCGTCACCTTTATCTTGATCTAGTATTGACCACCAACCAGCAGGAATATCTGTGCGCCAACCAGCTTGATCTCCTGACCAAGCATTAATTTCTGTCGAAAAGTCATGCCAAATACCAAATTGTGCCCATTCTGTATACCAATCCTGTGTCACAATAATGAGATTTGGGTAATCACCTGCTAAAAATCGTCCAACAAGAGAAGCACGATCACTAGGACCTCCACCAACTTGAGTGTAAGTAAATGTATATTTACTTCCAATGGTAGAGTGATTTTCAATCATCGATTGAATTATTTGACCACGAGGGTGATCAAGACCCCAAGGCATTACGACTTCAAATGTTGATTGAGTTGGAGCTCCAACCACACTTGAAGATAAACCCATCGAGGCAAACATTATTGCTCCGAGTGTTAGAGCAAAAAGTACTCTTAGATTTTTCATATTTTTTCACCAAAATACTATGTCCCTAAAGTCTAATCGTGACTTAAGGATAAAACAATTCATAAATATTTGATCTTATAAGGATTTTTACTAATTTTTTAACTAGAAAATTAAAAGATAATATACATTTTACATCCTACAACTCATTCGTGATATGGTAGGCAATCAAACTTTAAACCAAGAATATTTTATTGTAAATTATTAAAAGTAAATTAGTGAGTTTTTACTCACTTCAACCTTTGAAATGAATTATAAATAAAAAACAACAAGTTTATGAAAAGTAAAAAAAAAAATAATGAAAATTTATAGTATTCACAAAATATTAGATAATAAACATATTTTTAATTTTAGGATTATGAGTGACTATGAATATTGCTATGGTTCATTTTCGTGTTGGTGAATTAGATGGTGTTTCATTAGAAATGGATAAATGGCGAAAAGTGCTGGAATCACAATTTAATCATAAAGTAATTTATCTAGCAGGGACTCTTGGACGAAGTGATGGTTGTGAGATACCAGAGTTATCATTAAGTTATCCACCTGCTGTACAAATTAAAGAAAAAGCTTTTTCTAGATCTCTTGATGAAGAACAAGAAGAAATTCTAGAATTAGAAATTCAATCAGAGAAAGATCTAATTAAAATCAAATTAAAAAAATTTATTCAAGAAAATGAAATAAATTGTTTTATTCCAAATAACATCTTCTGTTATCCCTTAAATCTCCCTGCATCAATTGCTTTAGCTGAAGTAATATCTGAAAAAAAAATTTCAACAATTAATCATAACCACGATTTTTTTTGGGAAAGAACAATTTACAAACCAAGCTGCCAATTAATAAAGAAATATCTCGAAAAATACTTCCCTCCAAATTTTGAAAATTTTCAACAAGTTGTGATCAATTCTTCAGCAAAAAAAAATCTGAAGGAGAGAAATGGATATGATTCAACTTACGTTCCTAACGTATTTTATTTTGAAGATCCAGATTGGAAAAAGGATTCATTTAATGCAGATTTAAGAAAACCTCTAAATATTAATAAAAACGACATAATTATGCTTCAAGCTACAAGAATTGTTGAAAGAAAAGGTATAGAATTAATTATTGATCTAATTGCTGAATTAAATAAAATTGAAAACAAAGAAAAATTAACAACCAGTCCTTTATATGATGGAAGAGAGTTCAAAAAGAATAACGAAATTATTTTAATTATGCCAAATCTGATAGAAGATTTTGAATATAAAACAAGGCTAGAAATTAAATGTAAAGAACTAAACGTTAAGTATCTGTTTTGTAACGAATTCTTTGCTCACCAACGCTCTGAAAACGATAATGAATCAAAGATCTATAGTTTATGGGATTCATATACTCAAGCAGATATTATTTCATATCCGAGTTTGCAAGAAGGTTGGGGAAATCAATTTTTAGAAGCAGTTAAGGCTAGATTACCCATTGTTCTTTTTGAATATGAGGTTTACAAAGAAGATATTGGACCCATGGGTTTTCAAACAATTTCCTTAGGATCCGAATATAAACAGACAAAAAAACTTGGCTTAGCAACAATATCAAATGAGAAAATCAAATCTGCTGCACAAGAAACAATTAAAATGCTCCTAAACAAGGAAGAAAGAGAAAAAATTATAAATAAGAATTATCAAATAGGGAAGCAAAAATTTTCAATTACCGCATTGGGAGAGTATCTTAAGCCGTTAGTGCTGAAAATATAAAAAATGCTTTTTTATTTGATTAAACTTTTGAAATATTTCTCAAATTTTTCCAGTTGTCTCTTTCTATTATGTTGATTAGTAACTAGATTTTGAGCATTTACCTTCATTAAATTATAAGTTTTTTTATCTTCCCAAAGCTTTTGAACTGCTTCTACTAATTTATCAACGTCTTTCGGTGGAATAATATAACCAGTTTTGCCATTTTTAACCACTTCAGATATTCCACCAATATTTGAGGCTATAACAGGAATTTTCAATGCAAATGCTTCTAAAATAACGTTTGGTAATCCTTCTTTTACAATACTAGGTAGAATTAAAATAGAAAGTCTCTTTAATATCTTAACAGGGTCTCTAGTAAAAGGTATTAATGCTACTGAGTTTTCTAAATGTAATTCTTTGATTTTTTTCGTTAAAAGCTCTTTATCTGGACCATCTCCCACAATAAAAAGAAAAATTTTTGGAAATCTTTCTTTAAGTTTAGATAATGCTTCTAAAAGATATTTTTGGCCTTTTCTATATTCTAAATAACCAATACATCCTAAAATTGGAGTATGATTTTCATTAGTAACAAGATTTTCATTTACATTGATTTTGAAATAATTTAAATCAATACCCTGATAAATATTTTTGATTTGATTTTCGGGTAATTTATACTCTTCAATGAGGTATTGAAAAATTGTTTTTGAAATTGTAATAATTTTAGATTTTTTTAAAGCACTTGGAGCATAAAATTCCCTTAAATAATTAGGTACGATAGTACCTGTTTTAGTGATTAGCATCACTTCAAGATTCGACTTGATAATACATTCAGTAGAAAAAGTTGTACAATGGAATCCTTCCCGAGGAGGATGTACTGTACAAATTGCAATTTCACACTTTGATAGTGCTTGAGACCATAAATCAACAAAATTTTCAGTTTCTGTTGTTATAGAGTAATAATCATAAGTTTTAATATTGATTGGAAGCTGTTCTTTTTTACACTCTTCTGCTAACCATCCATTTTCAGGTGTGATAATTGTTATTTCCCAATTTTTCTTTAGAAAATACTTTACAGCATCTTGAACCCATAACTGAGTACCACCATGTAGTTTTGTATCTTCAATAAAGCAAATATGCATAATATACTAAGAAATTTTCGATGTCAATAAATTTTTTAACTATTCTTCTGGGAAAAAATTTACAAAAAATAAGGTAAAATCTTTATAAAATATCTAATTTTAATTATAAATAAAACTAAATAGGATTTAAACACATATGACTATTATCTCAGAAGAAATTAGTCTTGAAATTATGAAAAAATTAAAATTTTTATATGGGGATGGGGCAGAAGAAACATATAAAGAACTCGGGATATTGTTAAATAAATTCGGAGAAGTGGTTAATGATGGAATTAGAAATGAAAGGGATAACATTAATAACTACGAAAAATTTACTCGAAAAGACGTAATTCTAAACTGCTATGCTGATTCTATCAAAGGAGAGGGTATTAATCCTTTAGAAGATATAAAATATTTTTTTTCAAATTTTTTAAAAAATCTTATCAGAGGTTTACATATTTTACCATTTTATGAATGGGATACTGACCGTGGATTTTCTGTTCTAAATTATTATGAGATAGATTCAAGAAACGGAACTTGGGAGCAATTCAGTTCGTTAAATGAAACTTTTGAGATATTAATGGTTGATTGCGTTCTTAATCATGCATCTATTGACAATCCTATAGTCCAAAAATCGTTAACTGGTCATTCTGACTATAAAGACTTTGTAATAAATTATGAATATGCCAAAAAACCCAGTGAACAGGATTTAATGAAAATAACACGTGCAAGACCTTCACCCGTTTTAACGCAATATTATTTAGTAAATGACGGGAAAAGACTAAAAGCAACATTTAACAGACCTCAAATGGGAGGATTTAGTAAAACTGGATGGGTTTGGACAACTTTTAGCCGTCCAAACAATGAAGATGGAACAGTTGCAACTAGACAAGTAGATTTAAATTTTAATAACCCAAAATTGTTATTAGAAATAGTAAATATCATATTTTCCTATATTTCAAAGGGAGCTAGTTGGATTAGACTTGATGCTATTGGTTATTTATGGAAAAAAATAGGTACAAATTGCTTACATTTACCAGAAACTCACGTTGTTATAGAACTTTTAGCAGAAATTTTTAGCATGGTTACCACTAAGAATATTGTACTTATTAGTGAAGTAAACGAACCTCAAGAACAAGCTCTTCAATATTTAGGACCCAAATCTGTAAAAAAATCGGATTTGATTTATCTTTTTACTCATTATCCATTAGCTGTTCATGCTATTCTTACAGGTACAGCTAAATACTATAGTAAATGGCTTCCTTCACTTAAAGAAGCTAATGGAAGGTTGTTTATAAGCGTTTTAGGAACACATGATGGAATGGGAATGAAACCTATTGGGAAATGGTTACCAGAAGACGAAAAAGAAAAATTACAGAAAATTCTTGTAGAAAAACATGGAGCTCTACCAAACTATTCAAAATTACCAGGAGGAAAACAGATAATCTATGAACTATGTTCTACCCCTTGGAATTTCATTAATCCTGAAAATTCAGAGCTACCATCTGAAGTCCAAATCGACAGATATCTAGCTATTTTTGGCTTAGGGTTAATGTTAAAGGGTGTACCGTCAATATATATCAATGGTTTACTGGGAATACCGAACTATAAAGGAAAATTGGACGAAAATCGTTCAATAAATAGACAAATTCTTAATAAACAGGAAATCATATCTTCTCTAACAGATAAAAAAACAAAAATGCATCAAATTTTTGAAAAAATGAAAAAATTAATTAATATTCGTCAAAGGGAAGAATGTTTTGATCTTAAAGGCCAATTTGAAGTTTTAAATTTGAACGAAAGTGTAGTTTCTGTTCTGTTATCATCATATACTCAAAAAAATAAAATTATTGCACTAGTAAATACATCTAGCTTACCTAAAAAAGTAAAGGTAGATAATTCTTTATTAAATTCAGGTGAACTAATTATTAAAGATCTTGTGTCCGGAAAAGAATATGAAAAATTAAAAACGGACAATTCTATAGAAATTACTTTAAATCCCTATCAGATTTGTTGGCTACAATAACCACTGATTTCATTAAAAAGTCCCTTTATCCATAAATAATGTAGGAAAATTTTCTAACCCTAAAGAAAAATAATATCTGGTTAAGCAAGAAAAGTATTAAGATTATGATGTAAATAATATTCATGAAATCGTAATTAAAAATGGAATTTTGTATTAGAATCCATGAAAATAAGTCTAATAACCAGAATCCTGAAATTATAATACCTAATATTAAATGAATTCCTTTTTTTATATTTTTAATAACATCTGGAATAAATGTAATCTCTTTAATTAGTTTCCAATAAAATATTATCCAAAGACACAGGTTAACATAATAAAACAACCATAAACTACTTGTGAAAATTGAAAATATTAATTGAAAATCTGATGATACATATGTTATTGGAGGGAGAACTAATAACATTGCTATAAGAATTGATAAAAAGGTACCCAAAATGGTAATGGATTTAATTTTTTTGGTTGGATATTGTTCAGTATCCAGTAAAGGTGGGTAACTTTTCAAAAGTTTATAGAACCCAGTTGTTAATATTCCAAATCCAATTAATATTCCCCATAAGACAAGATTTTGAAAAAAAGCTGTAATTTGAGGTGCAAAAATTAGGATTGTCAACAAAATTAGAAGAAGACGATAAATTTCAGTTAAAAGAAGAATGCTTGCCCCAAAATAAACTGATAAACGAATCCAAGCAATTGCTCCAGTCATTAAAAGAAGTCCATTATCTTAACAAAATAAGAATAACTAATTCCAAGTTAAATCTTCCTCAATTTTTTTGTTAAAAATCCCTTTTATGTCTAAGAATAAGTAGAATCAATAAAATAAAAGGTAAATATTGAATATTAAAATCAACTGTTTCTGGATTGTTGAAGATTCTATTTATTTCTGCTTGCTCTCTAGCGAAAACAATTTGTATTTTTAATAAGACGGACATTTCTTTTAGTAAATCATTATTAATTGACTTATCTGTTATATTATAAGCTAAATAATATCCAAATACTGAATCATGAGTATAAAAAACATCATTTATTGTGGTGTAGTTTAATTTCGTTGTTGAAAAAGATGTAAAATATCCATAACCTGGACTAGTCTGAAATATTGGTGCATTAGACGTTCTCACAAAAACTAAATTTAAAAAAATATTCATTTGATCTACAAAAACATCATTCTTAAAAGAAACATACATTCTCATTCCAAAAAATGGGAAATTTTTTCCAACTTCTGAAAATGTTTTAGTAGAGTTATATTGGGTTTGTAATACAGGAATTTCAATTCTGAACTCTTTAGAATCTTGATCATTACTACTTTGGTTAATATTCAAGGCAAAAACACTTGTTAATATAATAAAAACTAATAAAAAAATTATAAAAATCTTGATGCGAATTATAAACTCCCTCTACATTTTAAAAAAGAAAAATTTTTAATTAATATTATCATTAAGGGAGAAATTATTGGAATTATATAATAACTTGTTGTCATTAAAAACTTAGCATTATTTATTTGGATTTAATAATCAAATTCACTATTTATTATCATTTAATAAATCAATTTTAGAAATTTCTTATTATTTCATTTGATTTAACGTTAAATTTTGCCAGAATTTTTAAAATCTTTACCTTGATGCCATTACCAGAATATAAAGAATATCTGCGGCACCTGCACAGTGATCAGAAGAATTTTCAAGACCTTCTAATAGATCTATAGCTAATAAACTTGTTTGTACAGAAAAATTTCTGGAAAATATGACTTTTTTAACTAAAAAGTATAAGTCATCCACTGAGGATTCTAAAGTCTCTATTTCTGTCCTTATATTCAATAAGGATTCATCATCCACTCCTAATTTTTCTATCATTTTTCTTAATAATCGGGAACTTGAGACTATCATTTCAGTGATAGTTTTAAATCTAGCCCATATATCATCAGGAAGATCTAAATTTAGTTCTAATAACAATATTGCATTTTTTCCTGCAACCTTAATCCAATTTGCTATAGGATCAATCTGATAAATTAATTTAAATAGATCTTCGCGGTATTTTCCTTCTATTCTTACACGACTTATTTCACGAAATAATTCTTGCTTAATATGATCTGCTGATCTTTCTTGAATAATAACACGATTCAAAGCAGATAATGCTTGATCTTTTTTATCTTGATCAGAATCATTTTCTGTTGTTAGACTTATCATTGCATTTAGATATTCGTAGCAAGTGTCTGTTACTTTGATAGTTAATTCAATAAATTGATTTTTTATTTTCTCAGTTCTTTTTTCTCTAAACCATGTTAACAATGAAAAATTGTTCTCACTCATCTTATCGTTCTCCAAAATTTAATTTGTTATTCTAAACTTAATTCCTCTAAAAGACCATAGCGTGGTAACTCAAATAATAAAGTAGAATTTTGTTTAAATCTTATATAAACTTCATCACTTATTTGAAAGGGTTCCTTAATTATTAGTACATCTATAATTACAGTATCTTCGGATACTGTAGTTATTTCATAATGATAATATGATCCCATATACGACTTGTTTTTTATAACTCCTTTTATTGAATTTTTTATTTCACTCTTTGAAATTAATGTATTTTCAGGTCTAGAGAATACTACAATTGCCTGACCATTTTCAAAGGATGGAAAATATAATTGTTTTCTAACAATAATGTCTTTTTCTCTTCTTAAACGTATATGTAATTCGTTTTCTGTTTGATTTCTTACATATCCCTCAAGAAAATTTCCTTGCCCAATGAAAAACGCCTCAAATAAACTGATAGGGAACCCATACATCTCTTGTGGACTGACAAATCGAACAATTTGACCTTTTTTCATTAATAGTATTCGATCTGCAACTGTTAATGCAATTTCTTGATCATGGGTAACATGAATTGCGGTTAATCCAAGTTTTTTTACTATTGATCTTAGTTTGTATCTAAGTTTTGCGCGAACTTCTGGATCAAGATCTGAAATTGGTTCATCTAATATCATAATAGATGCTTGTCTAGCTAAGGCACGTGAAATTGAAATTTTTTGTTGAAAACCGCTTGGAAGACTTTCAGGATAAAAATCTTTTAAATCTAGAGAATCTGTCTCCTCTAAAGCTGTTTCTGTTACTTTTTTTATTTCAGAAGAAGGTAAATCTCTTACAGTAGGGGAATAACTAACATTTTCCCATGCATTCTTGTGTGGAAATAAAGCGATATTTTGAAAAACATACGATAATTGTCTTTCAGAAGGAATAAGGTCAGTAACTTCCTTATTATCAAATAAAACTGTTCCATTGCTAGGTTTAATTACTCCAGATATAATATTTAACAAAGTAGTTTTACCACAACCAGATGGTCCAAGAATTACAATATATTCTCCTTCATTAATATCTATCGACACATCTTGGAGAGCCTTTACTCTTCCAAAGTTTTTTGATACATTTCTTATTTCAATTTTTGACAAATTCTTGTTCCTTTTAGTTATTAATATCTTTGATTAAATAATTAAAATGTGTTCGGGTTTTATTTGAAGCCATACTATATCTTCAGGTTCAAATTTAACCGCTTTTCTTGATGACAATTTAGCTGTTAAAATTCCTTTATTATCAGAAAAACCCTCAGTTTTTACCTCAATATTAGTATATTTTCCTAAATAATATTTTTGAAGTATCGTACCTTTAAACCAATTTGATTTTTCAGTATTCAATTTTAATTCGATATTATTATCATTTGAATCGTATTTTTTTATCCCTATAGCAGGTTTATTCTCTTTTTTGATTGTTATTATTTTAATAGATTCCGATTTAATTATTAAAAGGATTTTTTGATCTATTTCAAATAGTTTATTTGAATACAGTTTAATTTTAACATCATTTTCTAAATTTGCAATATAATCAAATCCGTCTCTGTGAACTGAAGAGGTTTTCACTTTGATATTTGAATATTGCTTATTAACTTCTCCTAAAAAGGAAGCGACGAACTCATTTATAGGATTTCGATATAATTCTTCTTGCTTGCCTATTTGTTGAATTCTACCTTGGTTTAATATTACGATAGTATCCCCCAAACTAAAAGCTTCTTCTTGATCGTGAGTTACATGAAAAACAGTAAATCCGAGATCTTTTACCATACTTTTCAATTCATTTCTTAATTCTAACCTCAATCTAGCATCCAAAGCTCGTAATGGTTCATCAAGCAACATGATGGAAAAATTGGTTGCTAGAGCTCTTCCTAACGCAGTTCTTTGTTTCATTCCACCTGATAATTCATGAGGATAAGCATCAGGTCGATCTGTTAAATGAACCATCAATAAAAATTCTTTAATCAGTTCATTAGCATTTGGTAATTTTTGTATTTTTGGACTAAAACTGATATTTTCCCACACAGTCTTTTTAGGAAATAATGCATAATTTTGTGGTAAAAAAGCAATTTTTCTTGCTTCTGGTGGAAAGTTTGTTATGTTTTTATCTTCATCGATATAAATATGTCCTTTTTTTGGCTTAAATAAACCCGCAATGACTTTTAATAAAGTTGTTTTTCCCGCACCTGAAGGACCTAAAATTACGATATATTTTCCCTTTTCAACTTCTAAATTTATATCATCTAATGCTATTTTCTCCCCAAAACTCATCGAAATATTTTCCAATCGAATTTTATTCATGATCTTCCTCATTGTACCTTGTTAGAGTCTTAATTTTCTTCTAAGAATTTTAAAGTCTTTTCTTAATTGTCCAGAATTGATAATCGCTTTAGTTGTAAAAATAAATATATATCCGATTATCATTAATAGAAGTGTTGCCATTGCTGCAACAGAATAGTTCTGATCATTTTTAATTTGGTTAACAATATAAACTGGAGCAGTTTCTAAACTAGATACTGCTAAGGTAGCTCCAGTTTCCCCGACACTTCTTGTGAATCCCATTACAGCCCCAGCAAGAACTGATCCCTTTATGCTAGGAAGAGTTATTTGGTAAAATACCTGTAAAGGTGTTGCACCTAAAGATCTGGCAGTCTCTTCAATGCTCTCAGGAAATTCTTGCAAACCCCCTACAACATTCCTAGCTATAAAAGGAAAAGTCATGGCCATATGAGCAAAAATAACAAGTATTATATCAGGAATAGCAATACAATATCCAAAAAGACATGTAATTGTTAATGGAGAAATAGACGATTTCCAAAATAAAAACACTGAAATTCCGACTGCTGCAGAAGGAACTAAATATGGAATATCAATTATTGCATCGATTAAAGGTGATAAAACTGATTTTTTTCTAGTAATGAATATCGCGATAGGAATGCCAAGAATAATATTAAACAGAATTGCAACAAATGCAACAAAAAAGGAAATAGCAATACTACCAAAAAATGGATTCCAATCAAAATTAGCAGGAATTTTAATATCAACAAGATATGATATAATAAAAAATGATGGAATAAATACGAAAAGAACAATAAAACCAGTTGAAATACTATTTCTAAAATGAACATAAATTCCTCTACTTAATCTTGCTTCAATTTTCGGATAAACCTTTTTCGTAGGTGAATTTATGTTCCTGATTGAAAATTTAATAAAAAATAAAAGTATCAGTGCTATTATTATCATCAAAAAGCTAACTAAGGCTAAGGCCGCTTCATATTGAGCTCTTTCAATGGCTGAAGCAGTAGTTTTAGTAACACCCTTCCATATATCGATAAGTGCAGTTCCTTGTATTTGATCAGATTCATCAAGTCTAGATCCCTTGAAAGTTGTCAATAATGTTACTACTCCCCCAGTATCAGAAAGGGATTTAGCCATGGCTAAAATTGCAGCAGTAGAGAATCCAGATCTAAACATTGGAAGTGTAATTGTTCGTGCAGCAGTTAGTTTACTAGCACCTGATGTTAATGCTGCAATTTCGTAAGATTTATCTATTTCTTGTAATATTTCAGTTAAGCTTCTAACTACATAAGGAAAGGTTGTTGTAAAATGGAATAAAACAATTAATAACCATACATCATCCACTATTTGCAAAGCACCAAAAGGTATAATATCAATTCCTTGTGTTTTTGCCCAAAAAAGTGCCACAGAGAATCCTAATCCTGCGGTAGGAATTGCTAGGGGGGATTCAATTAATGTATTAACCAGTTCTTTTCCTCGAAAAGATTTATTTGCTAAGATCCATGCTAATACAAGACCAAAAACTAAATCAATAATTGTGACAAAAATAGAAACAGAAAATGACATCAATAAAGCACGAAAAATGATATCAGGACTAGAGGGATATAAATTAAAAAAATTGATAATTTCTTCAATTCTAGTAAACACATATATGAGAACATAGGTAGTGGGAAAAATAATAAAAAGAAAAAATATAATCAATACAAGAAAATACCAGATATTAGTAAATTTTCTTGAGGATCTAAATGAGAGGAAATTTGCTTTTAAGTTATTTCCCATTAATTACACCAATGTAATAAATATCATAAAAATCAGTTAAAAAGAAAAAATTGATTGGTTTTTACTAGATATTTATTTTAATTCAAAATTTTGAAAAAATCTCTAAATTAAGATAATTATTAATGATATAATCTTGATTTCGTAATTAAATAAACCAAATATATTTCATTTGTTTTCTAAAAAATATTACCTAAGTATTCTTGTTTAAAATGAATATATTGTTGCGGATTTAATTTAGATGTATTTGGTGTACTATTCATTCTTGTTATTGAAATAATAGGTATGGAAAAATCGAAAACATTTTTAATAATTACTCTTCATCTTCGTTTTCTACTCCTCTTCATCCTCATCCTCATCATCGAAATAATCGAAAGATTCTTCTTCAAATTCTTCTAACTTTTTCTGAAGAGATTTTAAATGCTTAGGCAACCCAATTTGTTTAATAATCCTTAGAGTTAGGGTCTCCACTCTTGGTCTCGTTTCTGCTAAGAAATCCCACATATTTTCTTCTATACTCAACAACTTCAATCGTTCATCTGAATCTAAATGACCATTTTCAATGTTATATTCCAAAAATTTACATATAATTTTCGGTGCTAAAGTCAATTCTTCAAGAACATCATCATTTAGACTACTAATATTAAAAATTGTTTCCATCACACGATCATCAAACAAATGAGTGGCATTATGAATAACAGCAGTTAAATAAGACCGGCCCTTTGTTACTTCATCTTGATCCATCCATATATCTGAACCAAAGCTCCACATTTCATAATCAAGACCATAAATAGCTTTAAGACCATTTTTCGTATTTTTCTCCACTAAATAATTACCTTGGTTTCTATCTGGATCATTCAACCATGTATCAAATGGTAAGAGCCGAAAACCATCGTCAAGTTTTTTGATATTTTCCATAGCTTTATCGAAATCATTATTTTCTAAATATTGGTCAAGGTTTTCTGAATTGGGAATAAATTTTATTAGAATTCCTAATACATCCGTTGAACGATTTGTTAATGAATAACTTGCTAGTAAATCATCGAAATTTTTGGATGATTCTATTAAATAATTGTCCCTCTCATGATATCTATAAAGCTCATCAGCAGTTTCTGGACTTCCTTCATCGTCATCAAGAATAATTTCATCTTCTCTCAATTTTAGTTTATAATCATCTTCGAGACGAAGTTTGCTAACCGGAGAAGAAGTAACAATTAAAGCTTCAGGAACATTTAACTGCAATGTTATCGCTATCTGAGAGGCCACATATTCATTCAATACACGCCAAAAGTGTAGTTTCCTGCTTTCTTGTTCTGTATCTCCTTCAATATCTAAATCCATAATATCGATTTCATTATTGTCAATAATCCTAGGAAATATCTTAAGGATCCACTTTTCCTTATTTTTCGCTTCAAGAATATGAGACTTACCATGTTGACCGTGAACATCCATCTTCTTACCAGTTAGAGAAAGCTCTAACGTCTTATTTTCATCGGGCCAGATAATTTTAATATCAAATGACATATCTTATCCCATTTTTAACCTAATGTGATATTTTCAAAATATTTTATCTTTCAATTAAAAGTTATACTAATCAATATTATTATTTCTATGACCTTTATGGTTAGAGGGAGGACTATTTCTTTGAAATTTTTTGATAATCACAATTACGATAGAGTTTTTAATGATATTATATCTTTAAACTCAATAACCGGTATATTCCCATATTTTTATTAATAAACGGACAATTGCTTTTCTTAATTGGATATTTTGTTTATTACTATTGGAAAAAACAGAAAAAACTTACTTGAATTAAATTTATAATATACAATGTTAAAAGAAAAATGCGTATTTTCTTTCACAAAAAAGGAAAATTCTTTTTATAGATAGAAAATAACAGTTTAAATATGTAGGTTGCTAGAATGACTTCAGTGAAGCTAATCAGGACAAAATTTCTGATTCCAATATCAGAAAAAATAGGATTAAAAACAAGGATTAAGGATGGATATGTTTTACTTGAAGGAAACAGTATTAAAGAAGTTGGGAAATATTCTGAGTCAATAGGTAAAAAAATTTTAAACGGAAATAAAAATAATACTGAATTTCTAATTGTTGGATCAAATAAAAGAGAAAATTATACTTTAAATGATATTATTCAATTGAACGGAGTTGCTTTACCAGGATTCATCAAATGTCACGGACACGATCATGAGTCTCCATTAATTGGAGTAGCAAGAGATGTTCCTCTCACTACTTGGCTTGATGAAGCTATCAATCCATTTACTGGATTTATGAATGATAATTATGATGAATTAAATGAAAAACTTGATGAATCTCCATATTATATCACTTATTTGAAAGCTCGTCTAGACGACATTTCTTATGGGATAACAACAGCCCTTACACATCACTGTAATTTTAATAAATATCACGCAAGTGAATTGGTTAGAGCAAATGATGTAGCAGGAACTAGAATCTTTATTGGAATCGGAAGTCAGGATCGTCACTACTATGAGAAAATTTTAGACAAAGTTGATGAAGCAATTAAGCGGTTAGATGATTATCACGAAAAACATAAAACTAATGATCGCGCTACTATTATTCCTGGTCCAGATCAGTTTTTTTCTAATGGGCCGGAATTATTGAAAGCACTAAAGAAATGGGCAAGAGATCACAATACTCTATTTCATATTCATTCAAGTGAAGAACCAGGAACAACCAAATGGTTTGTTGAAACTTATGGGATGACACCTGTGGAATATGGAAATTCAATAGGAATTTTGGATGAAAATTCTATTCTAGCTCATCAAGTAAACTCTACTGAGAATGATTTGAAAATTCTGCAAGAAACTGGAGCCAAGATAGTTCATAACCCTTTAGCAAATACCATTCTAGGTTCTGGTATGCCACCAATCATTAAAATGCGTAAAATGGGCATTCCAATTGCTATATCAACCGATGGCTCAGGTTCAGCTGATTGTCAAAATATTTTAAGTGCAGCAAGACTAGCGAGTCAGTATCAAAAAGCAATAAATCAGGATGCTAAATTACTTCCTGCAATGGAAGTTTTACAATTAATAACAATTGAAGGAGCAAAATTATTAAAAGTAAATAAAGGATCATTAGAACCTGGAAAGGATGCTGATTTAATTGTAGTAGATTTGGATTATCCAAATTTAACGCCAACTAGATTAGAAACAGTAGTTGAGAATCTTATTTGGGCTTCGAGTGGTAATGAAATTTCTTATGTTATCGCTAATGGTAAAATTTTAGTTGATGATTATGATTTTACAACAATAAATAGAGAGGAATTATTATATAAAGTACAATTATTAGCTGAGATGTTTGGAGAATACAAAAAAACTGCTGAAAAAATTTCTGGAACTGGTACACATAAATAATAGTTTATTTTTAGTGATGTTAAAAGAATAAGTTGTTTGGCTAAGATTATAGTGGAAGAAAGTTCATCTCATTGATTAATAATTGTCTTATTTTTTTTTGAAAACGCATTTTTTTCTCTTTTTATATAAAAGAATATTATAATTGTCAGAAAAAACACCACAAGGCTGACAATCCCAGAAATCATCATTAAAGGTCCTGAATAATCCTCTGAAAGTGGATCAACCAATCCAAAGAAATTGGTACTTCCTAATCCATAAAAAGAAACAAAAAAAACAATAAATCCAAAGAGAATACCTAATATTACTCCAATAATCAGGTTTTTCCAGAATTTTGATTCATTTTTGATTCATTAAACATTGATTTCACCTCTTATGAAAAAATTATTTCACTTAATCTGAATAGTTTGCTTCCTATCTACTAATTCTTTTTTATCTATCTTGAAATCTTATTAACTAAAAGAATAAAGATGATTGAATTATTGCCCTCGACTCATACTCCTAGATTCATACATGGTATGTCGTGGAGGACCTTCCAACATTTCTTCTCCAAGAGTTTGAACCTCTTTAAATTCCTTGGAAGTCATAAATTTAGTAAAATCTTCATTTGTGCTCCATTCTGAGTAGATAAGAAAGGAATTTGGTTTAAAAGCATCCCTGTACAAATAAGTCTTTATGTGACCTTGCATAGTGTCCATCAAAGCTAAAGTTTCCTTTGACGTTTTCATAAATTCATTTACGAATTCTTCTTTAATATCATAACCTAATCCAAATGTTATTGGCATCTATGTCATCTCTTAATTTGACTTAGGATAATATTTCTTTGAACGATTTTAAAGTTCATCGATGAATCAAATATCTAATAAAAAATCTCACGGTGTTGTGAACTTAGATAATAATTATCATCGACTTGACCAAATCCACTATTAAATGTTAATTATTCTAATAATTGGCTTGTAGAAGTTTCGATTTTCTTTTTTTTAGGATCTAAATCAATTTTTCCATATAACCCAAAAAGTACTCGCTCAGGTGTCATAGGTGCTTTGTAAGGCATATCAGAAACAGGATTAAAAGCTTTAATAGCATTTCTAATGGCGAAATATGCTCCTATACCATACATTAAAGGAGGTTCGCCAATTGCTTTTGATCCCATAAGACCTAATTTCTCTTCTTCTGTTCTTTCTAAAAATTTCACCTTGATTTCTTTAGGAACAGCATAAATATCAGGTACTTTATAGGTTGATAACGCGTTACTTGTTAATCGTCCTTTTTCATCATAAATGACTTCTTCTGATGTCATCCATCCTATTCCTTGAACTATTCCTCCTTCTGTTTGGCCTAAATCAATAACTGGATTCCAAGGTTTCCCATAATCATGAACAACATAAACACCATCAAATTCATAATTTCCTCGTAAACAATCCACAGTTACTACAATAATTGCTGTTCCATAAGCATGATAAGCGAAAGCTGTATTCCTCTCAACATTAGGATCAAAAATAAGATTCGGAGTTGCGTAATACCCATGTGCTGATAAATCAACACGATTTTCCAAGGCTATTGAAAGCAAATTTTCCCAAGTTATTGCAGTAGGATCATGATTATGACAAACAATCTCATTTTCAATAGTTATTACATTTATATTTGTTTGATTCAATTCATTAGCTGCCACTTCTTTTAAACGTTCTAATATTATATTACAGGCTTGTTCAGTGGCCTTACCGTTCATATCTGCACCAACGCTGGCAGCTGTAGGTGAAACATTAGCCACACGTGTTGTATTAGTAGTTTCGACTTTTATTCTATCAGGATTAATTGAAAATATTTCTGCTGGGACTTGAAGAATTCTAGTGTTAACTCCTTGACCCATTTCAATTGCCCCTGTACTGATACTTACACTCCCATCTTCATAAACATGAACTAAAGAGGCCGCTTTATTCATACTTATTTTATTAAAAGATATTCCAAAACAAACGGGCATAAATGCGAATCCTTTCTTAAAATAACGATTTTTAGAATTGAATTCATTGATCGATTCTATCAATTTTTCCTTATCATATAACTTCTCTGCCTTTTTCCATGTAGATCTTGCTTGGGGATCTTTTGTTTCTTGTTTGTAAATAAATAAATCACCATTATTGATAAGATTTTTCTTTTGGATCTCACAAGCATCTACACCAAGTATTTCAGCTGATTTAGAAATAGCAGATTCAATTACAAACATTCCTTGTGGTCCACCGAATCCACGAAAGGCAGTATTTGGGAGTGTATTTGTTCTACAGCTGTAAGCTGTTGCTTTGATATTAGGGATAGCATAACTACTTTGTGCATGAAAAAGAGTACGTCCTAAAATTGCGGGAGATAAATCAGATTTAGCACCAGCATCTTGGAAAAATTCTACCTCATAAGCTAAAATTTTTCCAGCTTTGGTTAAACCAATCTTAAAATCTGATGAATAAGGATGACGTTTTCCAGTCATATTAATGTCATCAAACCGGTGTAGAATCATTTTAACAGGAGTTTTAAGAATGAATGTAGCTAGACTTGCCATACAGGCCCATGCTGTAGCTTGATCTTCCTTTCCACCGAAAGCTCCTCCAAGTCTCCTTGTATCTACTTCTACTTTATGCATTGGTAAATCTAGGACTTCAGCAATTGTTTTTTGGACTAAAGATACACTCTGAGTAGATGAATAGACCTTCAACGCTCTATTCTCTATTGGTATCACATACGATCCTTGAGTTTCAATATAGAGGTGCTCTTGACCTCCCGAGTCAACTTTTCCTTCAATTATAAAATCACATTGGTCAAAGGCTTTTTCTGGATCACCTAATAATAAGGTTCTAGGAGGAACAATAAATTCTCCCTTTTCCTTGGCTTCACGTGGATCTAGGATAGGAGTCTCTTCTTCATAAGTAATACTAATTTTTCTTCTAGCTTCTCTTGCAATAAACTCAGATTCAGCTACAATCATTGCAATTGGTTGACCAATAAACGAGATTTGTTTTTCAACAAATAATTCTTCATCTTTTATTATTCCACCAATTTGATTTTTTCCTGGTATATCTTTGAAAGTTATTATAGCCTTTACTCCATCAGTGAAAGCTTTAGAAGTTTCTATACTAGTCAAATTACCTTTCGCTATAGGAGATCCAAAGGCTACCGCAAATAATGTTCCTTCTAGTAAAGGAATATCGTCAACATAGATGCTTTCTCCTCTGACATGTGAGAAGGAATCGATATTTTTCATTAGATCAAATCCTCCAATTTGAATTTTTCTTCAAAAAGAGTAATAAAATGAGTGAAAAATAGCTGTCTAAACAGTAATCTCTTATATTCCTTTGATCCCCTAATGTCACTTATTGGAGATAATTCAGATTGGGCTATAGTTTGAGCTTCAAGGATATTCGAAGGATTGAGTTCTTTTCCGGTCAAAAAATCGACAGTTTTGTCCAAATACTTGGGTATTGGGGCTAATCCACCCGCAGAAATTCCTATCGATTCGATATTTTTTCCTGTATTTGTGATAGATATTGCGGAATTTACACTTGCTATATCCAAATTCGTTCTTTTTGATACTTTTTCAAAATTAAAAATTGAATTCGTTTTCGGTACTGGAAACTTCATACTGTTTAAATATTCGTCTGGATTTAAATCTAATTTTTTGTAATCTAAATAGAAATCTTTCAAAGAAACAACTCTTTCACTTTTATTACCTCTAATTATTAGATCTGAATCTAAAGAAAGAAAGAAAATTGTCATATCTCCTATCGGAGATGCATTTATAATATTTCCTGCTATTGTGGCTAGATTTCTGACAGGAGTTGAAGCAATTAGTTTCATATACGATTTTATTTTTGGAAAATATTCCAAAAAAAGGTAAGAATTTGAAATATCAGTAAAAGTGCAACCTGATTCTAATACACAGTAATTATCTTCAATGAAAATTCTATTTCTTTTATATTTATGATTCCATAAATAAATCATTTGTTTGTTTTGGAGATCATCATGTTTTTGAACAAAGAGATCAGTGCCACCACCAATATAAGCTATATCATAATCTTTAACAAGATAATGCAATGGATTTTCCTTATTTAATGCTTTCAAACGTTCTTTAATTCCCAAATAATATTTTGGGATGACGTTTTTGTCAACTAATAATTGATTTCGTTCATTATTTTCATTAACAATCTCGATTAAGGATTTAGAAATGTTATTAATTGCACGCTCTATTGGCTTATATCCTGTGCAACGGCAAATATTTCCATTAATAGATTCAATTCCTGATTCAAAAGATAGATCACTATTAATTGCAAACTCAGTTAGAGATACAATGAATCCTGGTGTACAAAAACCACATTGAGTTCCTCCGTTATCACTCATTGCTTGTTGAACTAATGATAATTTCTTATCTTGAGGATTTATGCCTTCTACTGTTATCACATGTTTACTAATAATATTTCCTAACGGTGTTAAACACGAAGTAATCGTTTTGTACTTTAAATTATCTTGTTCATCAATTTCTCCAAGTAACACGTTACATGCTCCACAATCGCCTTCTCGACAACCTATTTTTGTTCCCTTGAGATTTTTTTCGTACCGTATAAAGTCTAGAAGAGTTACAGATGGAGATATACTCGAATGTACTTCTTCATCATTTAAAATAAATGAAACAGGTTGATACATCAAAAACAACTCAAAATCATTGATGTTATTTTATATAGATATTGTTTTGGAATTATAATTATGTTCTAATAACTATAAATTAATTAAAAATATATTTTGGTTATTACAACAAATAATCTTTGCAAAAGAAAATTTATTATTAAAAAGCTATTTAAAAGTAAAAAATTTATTTAAAATTAAATTAAAATATTAAATATGAGTTTTTTCAATTATGAAGGATAAATATGCATCCATAATATTGGCAGCAGGACAAAGTAGGCGATTTGGAAAAAATAAATTGCTATCTATCTTTAAAGGAAAAACGTTGTTAGAACATTCACTTACTCCCTTTCTTTTGCATCGAAATGTAATAAAGGATATTTATGTAGTGATAGGTCCTCAGAAAACTGATTTCTTAGCTATATTAAAGAAATATCCAGTTAAACCGGTTGAAAATACTGAATACGAAAAGTATGGTATGAGTTTATCAATTAAATTAGGATTAAAGAATTTAATTGGGGAGAATATAGAAAATTTGGTTGGAGTTTTTATCCATCCAGGAGATATCCCATTAATAAATTTGGATATTCTTTCTGAATTTTTTCGTTATCCAAAAGATAAAAAAAGTTTAATTTTAATACCTGTATTTAAAAATAAAAGAGGACATCCTCTTTTTATAGGTAAAAATTTATTAAAAAAAATTGATTCTATATCAGATGAGAGTCAAGGATTGAAAGGATTTTTACAGGAAAATAATGATAGAATCGAATATTTAGATATTAATTCTGATATCATTCTTTATGATATTGATAATGTTGAGGATTTATCAAAATTCGATAATCTCAATACAGATCAGTAATATTTAATGATTATATTGAAATCAATGTTTGCTGATACATTTTCATTAATTAAAGTTTTAAAAATGATTAAATAGCTTTCAAAGCCATTGTAATGGTTTTTTATTCTTAAAAACCTTTTTCAGTGATACATTATGTCAACTCTGGATATAAAATCAAAATCTGTTCTTTCATTCTTAGATCGATATTTAACTATTTGGATTTTTCTCGCTATGACATTAGGGGTCATGTTAGGCTATTTTATTCCCGAAATAAGTAATTTAATTGAATCAATGAGTATTGGGACTACTTCAATCCCCATAGCAATTGGCTTGTTACTTATGATGTATCCTCCTTTGGCTAAAGTAAAATATGAAGAACTGGGAAATATCGTACGAGTTAAAGGATCAAGAACAATGTTAGGGATTACCTTAATTCTTAATTGGTTGATTGGTCCGATCTTAATGTTTTCATTGGCTTGGATTTTTTTACCAGATTTACCAGAATACCGAACGGGTTTAATTCTTGTCGGCTTGGCAAGGTGTATAGCAATGGTAATTATCTGGAATGATTTAGCAAAAGGAAATAATGAATGGGCCGCTATATTAGTTGCACTCAATTCTATATTTCAAATAATATTTTACTCTTTTTTTGCTTACTTTTATATCACGCTATTATCTTCAATTATTTCTGGATCAATGGGAGCGGTAGTAGACTTATCTATTTTTGAGATAGCTCAATCTGTATTAATTTATTTAGGGATCCCATTTCTAGCTGGTATTTTAACAAGATATATTTTAATTAGAAAAAGAGGAAAAGTATGGTATGAGAAGGAATTTATTCCAAAAATCAGTCCTTTAGCTTTATGGGCCCTTCTATTCACCATTGTTGTAATGTTTTCATTAGAAGGAGAAGTAATCATTAATGAACCATTAAATGTTATTAGAATTGCTATACCATTGTTCATCTATTTCATTTTAATGTTCTTAATCTCCTTTGTAATTGGATATTTTGCTAAACTAGGATATCATCGTACTGCCACATTATCATTTACTGCTGCAAGTAATAATTTTGAATTAGCAATAGCAGTAGCAATAGCACTATTTGGGATAGGATCAAAAGAGGCATTTGCAACAGTTATAGGACCATTAATAGAGGTCCCTGTAATGATTGGCTTAGTGAATGTTTCACTATGGCTAGGTAAGAGAATGTTCAAATTTGAAGTAAATGAAGATCTCAAAGTGATTTCATAGAAAGATACAGTTTTGATAAAATTTTCATTAAAAATTTTTACCAAACGATAATATTTTATCTTTTATTTCATCTCGGATCTTACGATAATAATTTTCAACTTCTTCATCAGTACCTTCAAATTTGGACGGATCCGGAAAACTCCAATGATGAAAGTTCTTTGCCTTTGGAAAAGTAGGACAAAATTCGTTTGCAAAATCACAAACCGTTACAACATGATCTATTTCTTTTTGAACAAAATCATTAAGATGTTTTGAATATAGTTTAGAGGAATTAATTCCTAATTCTTCTAAAACAATCTTTGTTTTGGACCTTACTTGGGTCTTTTCTATACCAGCTGATTGTGCTTCGAATTTATCACTAAGAAAATGATTAGTTAGCGCTTCAGCCATAATAGAGCGCGCGCTATTGTGAGAGCAAAGAAATAGAATTTGCTGTTTGTTCATGGATTATTCCTTCTGAGGAAAGAAAAAATAAGAATACAAGAAATTATCAATTTATTAGAATAATTTTTTGTTTTTTCCTTTTAATTTGGTTTCTAATACATTGATATCGGGTGGAGATACAATTGCTTCTGAATATCTATCTTGTAAAACCTGAGGATCTTTTAATCCATGTCCAGTAATTGGGACGACAACAAGATCATTTTTATCGATAGTCCCTTCATCAATAAGTAACTTAAGCCCAGCTAAAGCTGCTACACCAGAGGGTTCTGCAAATATTCCTTCCTTTGAAGCTAGTATTCTTTGATACTCAAGTATTTGATGATCATTTACTGTCATAGCATTACCTTTACTTTCGTACAAAGCTTCCAGTGCTGAATCACCATCCCATGGATGAGGATCAGCAAGTCCACCTGCAACTGTCTCAGGGAATCCTTGCCATGCTTCAAACTCTAATGGTTTTACTCTATCATGAAAAGCTTTTACTACTGGAGCACAAGCTTCCGGTTGAACAGCTACCATTCGTGGAAGTTTTTCAATCCAATGCAATTCATGCCAATCTTTAAATCCTTCATAAGTACCGCTAAGTAATCCCCCCGAACCAGTGTTGCATATAATCCAATCAGGAACTACCCAATCTAATTGTTCAACTATTTCAAATCCTAAAGATTTTGTTCCTTCAAATTGAAACGGGTTAAATGGTCCAAATGATGGACAAGGTGTCCACCCCCATTTTTTGACAGATTCCTGAAATAATTGAACAGAAGGATCACCTTCTTGGTTTTCTCTAGGACTAACCCTAACAACTGTTGCACCTAAAGTAATCAACTGAGATACTTTGGATTGAGAAGATCTATTTGGTACAAAAACTACAGTATTAATTCCCGCTTTTGCACCAAAACTAGCAAGAGAAGCAGCAGCATTACCAGATGAAGCTGCTGAAAGAACTTTAGTATTTTGTTCTTTTCCAACACTTGCTCCAACTGATATTGGTCTATCTTTGAAAGAACCAGATGGATTCGTAAGTTCCAATTTGAAATATAACTGATTTAATCCAAAGTCTTCAGATATTCTATTACTTTTTACTAAAGAAGTTCCTCCCTCACCAATACTAATGATATTTTTATCATCCTTTACTGGGAAAAAATTCTTATATTTCCAATGAGAAATAGGTTTACTTTTAATTTTATCCTTGGATACTGAATTTTTTCGTGATTCCTTATCATACTTAATGCGTAATCTATACCCACAATTATCATCAAGCCAGCTATTTAATTTATAGTTTTTATTACACTTTGGGCACACCAATTCTTTTTCAAACATTCCAGTCACCAAGTTTTCAAAGATAATATTATTTTAATTCAAGAAAATGTAACTTTAAAAAAACTATAAAATTTTTGTATTTATTATAATTTAGCTGAGGAAATGGATTTAAATATATATTCTGATTTGACTACTGGTTAGTAACGAAAAAATATTAAATATTAGCTGATATTTATTTAGAATATATTATTTAGTTACTCAAATAAATTTAAGTGGAATTTAAACATGTGTTCAGATGAAAAATTAATCGATATGATGGAGAATACCAAAGTTATAGCAGTTGTAGGTTGTTCAAGGTTTCCTTCTAAAGCAGCACATAGAATACCACGTTATATGAAAAAACAAGGTTACACAATGATTCCTGTTAATCTTGAAACAGAGGAAATCTTGGGAGAAAAAGTTTACCGTTCGTTGAAGGATATTCCAGTTAAAGTAGATATGGTTAATATATTTAGGCCTAGTGAGGAGGTCGTTGAAGTCGTTGAAGAAGCTTTAGAGATTGAACCAAAATATATTTGGATGCAGTTAGATATTGTAGATGAAACTGCTAAAAAAATGGCAGAAGAATTAGATATAGAAGTTACAATGGATAAATGCTTTTATATCGAGCATGACCGTCTTATAGATTAATATATCATTATTCTCTAATTACTGTTGGTAACACAACCGTTTTGATTTACTAACTGAGTAAAACTACTCAGATTGCATAAGAAAATTAATATATGAATTTAATTTATGTTTAAAATATAATTAGTTATAATTTAATGCTTTTTCGACATTGTAAGAAATGCTTTTAAGTTCCTTTTCTTTGCTCCATGTCTCAATGATTTCTATAGCTTCTTTCAACGAGTTGGAATGACTACCTGCAGCCTCAATATGTCCTCCTCCTCCTCCAGTAAATAGTTTTGCAAAAGTGTCTAATCGATATTTATCTTTTTCTGATTTTTGATTTAATTTACTCTGTCTAAGACTGATGGAACATGTTTTGTCGAAGGGATCTTCTTTGAGAATAACTACTACTTTTGCTCCGTTATTAGTAAGATAATGAACTAAAAAATCTTGCACATTTCTAGTCTTAGGATTGATAATTGTTGTTAATTCAGTAGCTGTTAATGTTTTTGCAAACTCAAGTGTTAACATACGATCTGATCTATGTTTGTTAATTCTTTTAATTATTATCTCATTTTCAAGCAAAATTTCTAATCCTCCTTTAGCTAATAAATCAACACATAAATTATTGGGATTAACAGTCTTATTTTCAAATGTAAGAGCATCTTGAAGATCCCAAATAGCTTTATGAAACCTTTTCGAATCAAGTTGGTCATCAGAAAATTCGTAATTCTCTTTTTCGAAAAGAGTAATTGGTGCTGGAGTCTTATAAGATGCTGTATCTGTAATCACTGACATTTCAATTAATACTTTAACATATCTAGGAAATTTAAATTTATTTATCATGTATTTCCATAACACAAATGCTCCAGAAGGACCCGTCTTTCCTGTTTCAAAATGAATTCTTTTAGCATTAAATTTCGCTCCCAAACCTGATATATGGTGATCAACATACAATTCTGCCGTAAAAGTTGTATTAATAGGCTTCAAATCAACTATTGCATACCATTCTTGTACTGATAACCAAGGACCAAGTATTTTGTTATTAATAATAGAATAATCTAAGGGAACAAATATATCTCCTTCTCCTACTAATTTAAGTAAAGCAGCAGATATCGCTCCATCTGTGCAAAAAGCATGATAAGCAACCTTTCTTCCTGGTTTTTTAAGTAAATCAATTATTTCACTGAAATATTGTTTCTTTTCTGGATTTTGAATATTAGAGATATATTCAGAAATGTTTGTAGATGAATTCATGATAATACACATCGATAATATGAAATTTCTAATTATTCCACTGAAGAATTTCGTTTAAGTTCTTTCTTCTTAAATCTGGTACACATGCTAAATCACTGGGATATCCTACTGGTAATAAAACGTAAGGTCGTTCATTTTTTGGTCTTCCAAGTATATCTCGTAAGAAATTCATAGGACTGGGTGTATGGGTAAGAGTTACTAATCCAGCATTTCTTATGGCAAGTATTAGAAATCCTACAGCTATCCCTACACTCTCTTTCACGTAGTAATGTTTTGATTTAACTTCTTTCTTTGGATCCCATCCATAAAACTGCTCGAACACGACAATTATATAGGGAACAGTTTCGATAAAAGGTTTTCTCCAAGTAGTTCCTATAGGTGCTAAATCTCTTAACCATTCCTCACTCATTCTAGAGTCATAACTTTTTTTCTCTTCTTTTTCAGCAGCAATACGTATTTTACGTTTAAGATCAGGATTATCAACAACAACAAAAGTCCATGGTTGTTTATGAGCACCTGAGGGAGCAGTGTTAGCAGTTTTTATAAGATTCTCAATTATTTCTCTAGAAATAGCTTTGTCAGAAAAATCTCTGACAGACCTTCGTTCATCTGCCCATTTATAAAATTTTGAGACTTTCTGCCTCATTTCTTCAAGAGGGTAAGTTTTTATTGAATAAGGAATAAAAGGATAAGGTGAATTAGCCATATTAATTTCACTGATGTTTTGAGATTTTGGATATGATATATGAAATATTTATCTTATATTAAAAAATTTCTCTGGATATAAAATAGTTTTATAAAAAAAATAAGTGTAATCCTTGTTTAATAAAATAATTTATTCTATTTCGGATCAAGAAATCCATATTTGGATTATTTCTCTATCCAATCAGATTTTATCTCATGAAGATTT
Organism: Candidatus Heimdallarchaeota archaeon LC_3; assembly: GCA_001940645.1. The sequence goes on along the minus strand of MDVS01000109.1, from coordinate 5,029 downwards.
GAAGAGAATTTTATCTTATTCAGAATTAAAAAAAATAGATGATTTTAATATTATAAGTGAAGGAGAAAGATATTTATATTATAGAGGAATATTAAGAATAATTTTATCTAAATATATTAACATAGATCCTGAAAATATAATAATAAGTGTTAATGAAAGGGGAAAACCATTTATTAAAAACTCTGAGTTGAAATTCAATATTTCCCATAAGAATGATCTTGCTGTAATTGCTTTAGGAATAAATTGTGAGGTTGGAGTTGATATTGAATATTTAAGAAATGAAATCGATTATTATAAGTTAATTAAAAGATTTTTTTCGCGAGAAGAGAAAGAAAAATTCAATAATCTTAGACCTTTAAATCAAAAAGAACTATTTTTTCGCATTTGGACAATGAAAGAAGCAATAGTGAAAGCTTTGGGATTAGATAATGTGAATTTTTTCAGTGAATTCAGTATAAAATTTTCTGAGAATGAAATTTTAGGCTTTGAATTTCAAGAAGAATATCTGAAGAAGAATTGGTGGTTTCAAAATAGAATTTTACTTAATGAATATGTCTGCTCGGTTGTTACAACTAATGTAAAAAAGAAAATAAAGTATTTTAATTTGTGAAAAGATATGAGCTATTTTTTTCTGAATAAGTAAGAAGACCAGCTATCAAAAATAATGTTGATCAATTTGAAATTGGAGTAATATTAGCTGAAAAGTATAGAAAAATATGCACCATCTAAAATCACCAGCTACATTGGTAACGGATGGAAATAATATAAGAAATAATCTAAAAATAATAGTAGAAAGAGCAAAAGGAAAAGGATTTAATTTAATGAAGAAAATTGCTATAATAAGGCAATAAACAAATCATTACAGTTACCAGTAATCGTATTTTCAACATCATTATATATTTGTTTAGAAAAATTAAGCGAATATCTTAAGAAATAGTATTGTGCTTCTCGTTTCTCTAAATACCAACTAATTTTAAGATTTAAATGTGAGTTCTGTTTTTAAATCTTTTATGTGGTTATTATTACTTCTTTTTTTATTTGTTTTTGGAATAGTTTACCATAGTTATAAGAAAGTAATGTTGCCGAACTGATTAGTAATATGGATCCTAATAATTGTATAGAATCAGGAAATATGATTTCCGTTCCCAAGCTTTGTAGAAATGGGATTATCATAAAGAAAGATAAGGGAAATGCAAGTTCAGCGATAGCTGACATACTTGCATGTGTGGTTTTCAATCCGTAATAATATAGTAACAAGGATAATAATCCGACAATTAATGCGATGTAAATTAACCCAGTCAGTAATGAAAATGTAGCAATAGCTTCAAAAGATGGATATCGGCTGAGATTCAAAAAACCACCCATTTCTATGAGCGACGAACGACTATAAAACGGAATAAGTAAAAGTAAAAATATGAAAGCAATAAAAAATCGATAGGTAACCATTTGAAAGTAAGCTGGTTTTTGTTGTCCGTGTTCCATGACATATCTTCCAAAGACTGTTGAGCTTCCCCACAGAAATGCTGCTGTTAGTCCTAATAATCCTGCAAGAAAGCCATTACTTGAAGTTAATTGTGATAGAGTATTTAATAATCCACCAACACTTTGAGTAAAGCCTGAAATAGTGGGAAAAATAATTAAAAACACTCCAATTAATGAAACAGTTGCTAAGGGATAGTAAAAATTGGGTAATCTTTCTTTTAAAAGGAGATGAGATAATCCAATTGCGATTAACGGTTGAGTTTGCTGCAAGAGGATAACAACTGCAATAAATTGAAATGGTGACCCAATGAATATCCCTTCAGTAAATGCAACAGTAGCGAGAGCACTTCCTCCAATCCCGATAAAAAGGACTGCTCCCCATTCCTTTTTAGTTAATTCTAGCAATTTTGGTATGTATTTAACGATTAATGGTGAAATCATAATCACAATTATCAAATGTTCAAGGAGTACTATTTGAATGCCAGTTAAAATGGAATCATAATTACTTCTGACGAACGCATCAGTTGTCCAGAGAAAAGCAGCCAGTGCTATAAATAATGGCCCTGTATTCATTTTAGATAGGAATTTTACCATTTTTATCAATTCTCAAAGAATGTTTTAAATTATAAAAAACTGGAGAAGTTATTTTTAACTTAAAAAATAGTATTAAACGTTTTTCTCTAAGTTAAAAATTTAAAAAATGGGTCTAGCAAATGAAAATATTGCTAATTTTTACAAAAAAGCTTCAATTAATTTCTCTCAATTTCGTGTGGTTAATACAAAAAGAGAGACCTAAGAGTTATTTTTGGATTTTTTTTAATAATTGCTTTAATTGGGATGCTTTTACTTTCTTTTTCCTGAATAACAGGTTGTACGCAATCTCTTGATATTAATAGAGTTAATACAATGACATGTTCGTTAATTGCAGTTGTTTTAAGATATGGTTCCACTGTCTTTGGTTGAATTCCTACTGGAAAAGTTGATTAATAGATCTAATTCTTAGATGTATTAATTTTATATTTCATCAAGGCTGAAAAATCGGTTCAAAAATCATCTACTAGCTAATTTAGAAATAAGGAAATAAATATCAATGGAAAACATAACTTATAGTGCGGATAAAAACATTTCAGCTAAAGAATTAGCTTACATTTTTGATGAAGCAGGTCTTGAAAGACCCACTAATGATTTATCAAGAATGAAATCTATGATAGAACATGCAGATGTCATTGTAATCGCAAGAAAAGATAAGAAAATTATTGGTGTAGCCCGTGCATTAACAGATTTCCGATATTGTTGTTACTTATCGGATCTCGCAGTAATAAAATCTTACCAAAAACAAGGAGTAGGAAAAAAAATTGTTGAAAAATTACAATCATTTTTGGGAGAGGAAGTTTCATTATTGTTAATTTCTGTTCCAGAAGCTGTTGATTACTATCCTAAAATCGGATTTGATCAGATTGATCGAGCTTTTTGGATACAAAGAACAAAATAATAATAAAGAAAATTAATTGTTTATCATCTTTTTTTAAATCCAAGTTTCAATGTGACCAATATTAAAAACGGAAAAATCCATAAAAGAGAAGAATTAACTGTAAGTGATGTATTATTATAGTTATTTGAAATGATCACAGAACTAGATGTTAAAGTTACTTCTAATACATAATATTTACCAAAAAATATTTCTGTGAAACCAAAAAGAAGAATACCTGTATCCATATCATAAATAAGAGTTGTGTTTTGATTTCCTAATGAAGAATTTTGATGATATTCGAATTGAATTGAATTTCTATTAAAATCTTGAAAAGAAAATGATGAATTTTCTTTTATTTCAATTTTTCCTTGGGTAAAACCTTCTTGAGAAACTTTTTGAGATTCGATTTTGTGCCAAGTCCAATTATTATGAGTAATTAGACCAGGAATCCAAGGCCAAATCGAAAAAACGAGGTTTGAACCAATTTCATTATTATTGGAACTTGTTGAGAGATTACCAATTGAGAATAACCCATTTGAAGGATGTGTATAATTTTGGTTATTGAATTCAGTAACATTATACCATAGAGTGGAACCGTTGTAGGCTTGAATATTTCCAACTGGATAATAAAATACCAATGAATCATCGTTCCAACTATCTATCTTCCATGAATGATAACTAGAATTCAATTTTGATTGAGTGCCATTGAAAGCATTATTAACTATACTTAATTGAGTAAAAAGTAATAAACTGACTAAAATTATTAAAATTTTTATCGATTTTATTTTCAATGTCAAATTCACTTCAAATTCAACAAATAATTAATAGGTTTTATTACCTATTTTAGTAATACTAGAGGAATACAGTGGTTTTACGAGAAAGAAAAATCATTTTACGAAACTATAAAATCAATTTTTAAGCAGTTATACAAAATTAACAATAATTTTTTTGGAGAATTTAACTTTGAAATATAGAAATATGGGAAAACACGGTATGAGACTCTCAGAAGTATCACTTGGAGCATGGTTAACTTATGGGAATTCTGTTGAACAAGATACTACAGAAAAATGTATTCATGAAGCTTTCAACCAAGGAATTAATTTTATTGATGTAGCAGATATTTATGCAAAAGGAAAAGCAGAAATAGCTGTTGGAAAAGTCCTGAAAGAAGAAAATCAACCTCGAAAGGATCTAGTGATTTCATCGAAAGTATTCTGGCCTTTGACAAATAATGTAAATGATACAGGACTTTCGCGAAAACATATAATGGATTCAATTGACGGAACATTGGAGAGATTTGGATTAGATTATCTTGACATCTATTTCTGTCATAGATGGGATCCCTATACTCCCTTAGAGGAAACTATTCTAGCTATGGATGATTTAATTAAATCAGGAAAAATCCACTACTGGGGAACTTCAGTTTGGAGCGCAGCACAATTAGAAAGAGCAATTGGTATCGCAAAAGAATTAGGAGCACATGCACCAAGTGTTGAGCAACCAAGATATAATATGCTCGATCGACACATAGAATTGGAAATCATGGAAACAACTAAGTATCATGGTATGGGTATTGTTCCTTGGAGTCCATTAGCACAAGGATTTTTGACTGGAAAATATAAAAAAGATGTTATTCCAGATGATTCACGAGCAAAACAAAAAGACTTTATGAAGTTCTTAGAAGGGTACTTTACAGATGATTTCTTCTCCAAAATTTCCAAACTCGAAGAAATTTCTAAAGAATTGGATGTTAAATTAAGCCAATTGGCACTATCTTGGGCTTTAAGGCGTAATGAGATATCATCAGTAATTACTGGAGCCACCAAAATTGAACATGTTCAAGAAAATGTAAAAGCTACTGAAATATATTTAACAAAAGATATATTAGTTAGAATAGATGAAATATTAGATAATATTCCAAAATTACATCCAATTTACCGACCTTCAAGAAATTTGTAAAGAAAAAGTAAAAAGGTAAAGAAATGAAATTTAAGCTTTTAGGTAACAGTGGTTTACGTGTTTCTGAATTAGCATTAGGAACTATGACTTTTGGTGATGATTGGGGTTGGGGTGCAC
>MDVS01000108.1 GCA_001940645.1 Candidatus Heimdallarchaeota archaeon LC_3 | reverse complement strand
TCAATTTTTCTTCAATTACTGGGCTTGATGAAGGTAATATTGATACTATTACTATGGGTGATCGTAAACTTAATTATTTTTATGACAATAATTTCATTGTTTGTCTAGAAACTACTAAGGAGGTTAAAGATAAATTGATTAGAAAAGTGTTAAAAAATATTCATAATAGTTTCCTTTTCAGATTTGTTTCTTTTTTTAGGACTAATAAAGTGATTAACACTAAAATCTTTTCCTCTTTCAAAGATAAAATCTTTGAGGTTCTTAAGTATCACCGATTATTACCGTAATGAAATGTTTCAACAGCTCGATGTTATCAAGAAGGAGTAATTTTGAGATATTATTTTGAAATTACAAAGAAAACGTTCATCGGGTCATGTTCAAGTTCATTTACTATTATGGATGAAAATCCTGCATTTTTTATATACTCTTCAGCTGTTTTAACTCCCCACATTGTTCCTAATCCTTCTCCACCTTGGGATAATGATACAGTCATACAATGCATAGTAGAAGTAGCATAAAGTAAAGGTCCGAGGATATGGTCGACATCTTTTTCTAAATAACTTGTCCCTGAAATGTCTTGCATTAAAAATGTGCCATCAGCTTTTAAAGCTCCGTAAATTTCTTTTAAGACTTTATTTGGGGCTCTCTGATCATGGATGACATCAAATGCAGTTATGAGGTCAAAATTTTCTATTATATTCAAATTACTAATGTCTTTAATTTCAAATTTTAGATTTGACAGGCCTTCTTTTTTTGTTAATGTTTGAGCTTTAGTTATCGCTTCTTCTGAAATATCAAGACCTGAAAATTTACTATTGGGATAAGTCTTTGCCATTTCAAAGAGAGCATAACCACTACCACACCCTATGTCGAGGACATCGATTCCCTCATCTAAAATTTTAATTCCGTTAGGTACCAAAGGTAATATGTGTTCATGAAGCGCAGAAACTACTGTTTGAAGGCTTTCTTCAGCCATGACTTTATGAAATTTTTTAAACTCCGAATAAGGAACTCCTCCTCCGTTTTTGAACGCATCGATTATTTTTGATTCAACACTCCCCAATAGAGGAATCCATTGTGAGGAGACTGCTAAATTATCCGGAGAAACAGATCTGGTTAATATTGCACTATGTTCAGGAGGTAAATAATATGTTTTCGCGTTTGGATCATAATTTACGAATTTTCCAGTCACCATAGCTCCTAACCATTCACGAACATATCTCTCGTTTAAATCCGCCTTTGATGCTATTTCATCTGAAGTCGATGAAGGTAAATTAGCCATAACATCAAACAGACCTGTTTGATGACCTAGTGATGTCATCAAAATCATAGCGGAACCATTTAGTAATTCTATATATCGATTGGAAAAAGCTTCGGCTTTCTCTTCATCTAATGAGCTCATAATAAATCACTTACCTATGATGAAAATCTTATATATTAATTTTTCGATTATTCAATTGATAGGATAATTTTTTACGTAGATTTACGAGGTTCTGTTATTTGTAATCTAATTTCCTGATTCTTTATATAGAAATCACGTTGATAGTTTTACCTACTTAAAAAGGGGATGTGGAGGAATAGTCAGAAGATTTCTGATTTTTTTACCTATTATTTCATGTTATTAGTATAACATCCCTAATGGTAATTAATCTGGTTTATTGGAGAAAAAGGAGGAGACATATTTGAAACATTATTGGTGGTATTACCGCTTCCTTACTCAATTTTTCTTCCTTTACTGGGCTTGATGAAGGTAATATTGAACCTATTACTATGGGTGATAACAAACTTAATTATTTTTATGACAATAATTTCATTGTTTGTCTAGAAACTACTAAGGAGGTCAAAGATAAATTGATTAGAAAAGTGTTAAAAAATATTCATAATAGTTTCCTTTTCAGATTTATTTCTTTTTTTAGGACTAATAAAGTGATTAACACTAAAATTTTCTCCTCTTTCGAAGATAAAATCTTTGAGGTCCTTAAATATCACCGATTATTACCGAAATCAAATAAATTACTTTAAATTTCTTTATTTTCTTCAGTTTCTAATTCTCTTTTCATTTATTTTATTACTTTTTTTGCTTCTGATAGATAATTCTCTAAGTGTAATAATTCCAATTTTTCCCTTAGAGTAGCATCATCCGTTGTAAATGTGGATCTCTTTAACGTTGTCTGAAAAGTATTAATTTCATCAACTATTTTCTTTTCTAGAAAATTGTATTCTCTATCTGCAATAACTTGCTCAGCCTCATGAAGAAAATCACTTGCTTTATCGAAATTCGCTTGAAGGGTCTCTAACCTAGATTTAATACTAAATTATTTCTCAAGCTCCTTTAACTCTAATACAAATTTGTAATCTTCTACTGTTGTTAGATTCATTTCTTTTGCTAATTTAAATTCCTCATAATCGAAAAATTTTCCTTTTCTGATTAATAATGCAGTTTCATAATCAGGAGCATTAGTATCTTCAAACAATCTTCTAATTTTGTTATTTTTAATGACAAAACCTAATCCTCCTCCCATAACTGAAAAAATTGCAAGTATAACTGGAATTAATAAAAGTGGAAGACTTAAGTAAATAAAAGGAAATTCGGATTTAAAAAATGGGACATTCCAAAAATTATTTGCATTACTTTTTTGGGTATATTCAACGAAATTTGAGATCAAATCACCATCCTTATCATCTTCAGCATCATTTTTCAACGGATTAAGATTCATTTTAAACTCCCATTGATCATCCATCCCATCCTGATCAGTATCTCTTACGCGGGGTGACGTACCTAATTCGTATTCCTCAAGATTCGATAATCCATCTTGATCCAGATCATTATCAGCATCATTAATAGTTAAATTCAGTCTCATTTCATATTCCCATAGGTTTAGCATGCCATCTCCATCAAGATCTTCATTAGTATCATTTTTATATGGATCAAGTCCAATTTGAACTTCAATATGATCTGGAATTTCATCTTGATCACTATCTTTTGTTTCACATACAGATAAGATCTTCAGTTCATAATCGGCAGGACCACCATTATCATTCCAACCGAAGCCAAACATTTCAGCATAATCTTCACCAATTCCACTGTCATTAGGCTCATCGCCTTCCCAATTCGTATAAACTAAAAGTTCTCCAGTTATCCATACCCATTCACCCTCATTATCCTCATCTGTTAATCCTAACCATATAGAAATATATTTTGTTAAATTATTTATAAATAAATTCTCTTCTGGACTTGTTATAGTAACTAAATGAAACTGTAAATCTTCACAATTTATTTTAGCTTGTTCCCATGTCATTGGTGTGTAGAAAACCCTGTAATAAGAAGAATTAAAAGATCCAGTAGATAATTGGGTATCGTTGAGTGATTGTTGTGATTCACATACATAAGGATTTTCTTGATTTAATCCTTGTTGTGGACCTATATCATTCCATAATTCTTCTCCGCCTAAAACAGCATGATCTTCTCCATCTCCCCAGTCATCAGGTTGTCCTTCATTCCAATTTGTGTAAATTATAGGTTCTCCAGTTATCCATTGCCAATTACCTTCATTTTCTTCATCAGTAAATCCAATCCATATATCTCTACCCTCAGCTAAATTGGTTAAAAAGAAATTTTCTTCTGTACTAGATATAGTAACTAAATTCAATTGTAAATCTTCACAATGTAATTTAGCTTGTTGCCAGGTTACAGAATTTGGAAAGAACTGATAGAGAGAAAAATTAAAAAATTCCTCAGATGATTGAGTTGGACTACTTTGGGAGGAAGTTTTATACATTTGATCAATAAAGGAATGAACCAATAATTTATCATTTTCAGAACCAGTTTGATATGAATTAAGTAATATAAACTCGTTATTATTGAAAAAACTTCCTAAATTGATTATAATTAAAAAAACAAGCAATTTTTTTATCATTATACTGACTCATAACCTCTGTTGCTTTTGAAAATACAAAATATAGATTTCAGCTAAACTCAACTCCATTTTAAGTTTGGTGAAATAAATGGCATCCTTATTTAAATGTTTCCTTATTTTTGGTTGTATAAAGATCAATACACCCTTATACTGACTTTAGTACAAGAATCATTAAATAATAAAATCCTTTTCAATAAAATGATCAACCAGATTTAGATATCCCCGATACTAATCTTGAATTAGGAGATAACCATTAAATAATATTTTGATGTAGGGTAAGCGTATCCTGAGAATCGTTCCACCTCTATTTCTCAAGTTTGTAATGAAATGTTTCAACAATTTAAGAAATTACGTAGTATCATTCCAAGCAGGACAAACTTAATTCTTTTTACTTTTCCTTATATCTATTAAATAATTATTTTTATTCTATTCAAACACATATTTCATATTTATTGGTACCTGTGATTTTAATGTGTTTCCCACGGGTGAAACGGTTTTACTAAAATTTAACAGTTCCTCTAATTCTTCAGTAGAAGCATTTTTTACCTTTATGTTAATAGTACACTCAATATTTTGAAATCCTGGATCTGGTTTATTGGGTACTCCCAAATATTTCCCCATATCAAATTCTCCTTCGCTCTCGATTGTAAGTTTTTCTAATTCTATTCCTCTAAGTGTTGCATGGGTTGCGATTACATCGATCATGCAACCTAAATGACTAGCTTGTGCCATTGACATGCCCCCAAAATCCTTATCACCACCGATGAAAACTTCAGTATCACCGGAGTAAACTTTCGCCCGATATCCACCAACCCACTCAGCTGTTAACTTTTTTTTTCTTATTGTGTTCTCTGGAGTTCTTTTCAAATTTTCTACTGCTTCTACTAGTTTTTCTTTATCTATTCCGTTTACCACATTCGACATATTTTTAACCTCATTTCTGATTTTGTTTAGATTCAATAGTAAATGATAATGTCCAAATTCATTTTTCAGACTTTTAAATGTTCTGAGATTAATAAAAACGTATTATTTTATTTTTCGACTTTCTGGTAGATAAATAATAGATATGAAAGAATTTTTTATAAATTCCAAGTAGGAAATCCTAAGAACAATTTGTTATTATTCAGTTTCTAATTAAAATCTTTTAATAAGAATTAATTACAATTTTCCGAAATTCATTTATTTTATTACTTTTTTTGCTTCTGATAGATAATTCTCTAAGTGTTACAATTCCAATTTTTCCCTCAGAGTAGCATCATCCGTTGTAAACGTGGATCTCTTTAATTTAGTCTGAAAAGTATTAATTTCATCAGCGATTTTCTTTTCTAAAAAATAATATTCTCTATCTGCAATAACTTGTTCAGTTTCATAAAGAAAATCACTTGCTTTATCGAAATTCGCTTGCAGGGTCTCCAACTTAGATTTTATTATAAGAACTTCAATGAAATAAGGCCCAGAATAGTCCTGCCCGAATCGATACATTTTTTCTATGATCTCATGTAATTCCTGAATAATTTCTTCATCATTAAATAATTTGAAATCTTTAAGAAGCAATTCCGCAAGACTTAACATAGCTAATGTAGTGACAGAATAATTAATATTCTCTTCAATAATTTCAGAAAATAATCTTTGGCTTCTTCTGGATTTGAATATTTATCTCTCTTTCTAGGCGTTCTGACAATATTTTTTATCCGTAAATCAAGAATAAAGATAAATTGATGCGAAAAAAATACTTTTGTCTCAAATAATTAATTTAATTCTTTGAAAAACAAAATTTATCCTATATTTAGATTTTCTAAATTTTTTTCGTTCATAAAAGCTTTAATATCCCTCTCAGAACTAAATTTGTATTTGAAGCGATGATTTTCATTTTTCCTTTTTAGCTTTTTTTATTGCTGAAAGAATTACTAACGGATTAGGATAATCTTCGCAATATTGATAATGGTAAGCTAGATAAATTACTCCTGTTGTGCTAATTACAAATTCACCTTGTAACTGCCATGGATTATCAACTAAAGGCTGTCCAGTTTCTCGTCTTGACTTTATTATTTCATTTGTTGCTTCTTCTTCCCTATTTATTAGATTATCAGGAGCATCAAACAGAAATAAAAAAGGATCTCCCTCTAATAATCCGAAAGTTTCATACGCTTTGTATTCAGGGTCACACAATATTGTACATGGTATCTGGTATTTTTCAGCGTAAATTTTTGATCGTTCTGGTTCACCTTGACCAATAATAACCACATTTGCACCATTGGTAATATACTCTTTGTATTCTTCTTGTAACCTTTTAGCTCGATCTAATCCACATCCACAACCAAAATGACGCCAAAACAATATTACTGTAGGTTTTTCTTCCCAAAAATCATTTAATTCAACCCAGTTTCCTTCAAAATCCTGTAACTTTAAATTTGGTGCTTTTTCACCAACTTGAGGAGGTAAACTAGTCCATGTTAAACGTGTTGGTCCTCTTTTCCATCTTTCTAAGAATTCATCTTCCGCTTTTTTTATAAATTGATCAATATTAACCATTTTTTTTTCCATTAATTTCACACTTCTTTTAAAATAAAAGGTTTAAAAAACAAGATAGATTTTTCACATATGTAGGCATCCTTCAAAAAACTTTTGTGCTAATAAAATGAATTCCAAATCAAACGAATTTGAAGGTAGTGGTTTTTCTCTTATTGATGAAAACATTATTGGTGGTATTACCGTTTCCTTACTTAATTTTTCTTCTGTTACTGGGCTTGATGAAGGTAATATTGATACTATTACTATGGGTGATCGTAAACTTAATTATTTTTATGACGATAATTTCATTGTTTGTCTAGAAACTACTAAGGAGGTTAAAGATAAATTGATTAGAAAAGTGTTAAAAAATATTCATAATAGTTTCCTTTTCAGATTTATTTCTTTTTTTAGGACTAATAAAGTGATTAACACTAAAATTTTCTCCTCTTTCGAAGATAAACTCTTTGAGATCCTTAAATATCACCGATTATTGCCGAAATCAAATAAATTACTTTAAATTTCTTTATTTTCTTCAGTTTCTAATACTCGTTTCATTTATTTTATTACTTTTTTTACTTCTGATAGATAATTCTCCAAGTGTAACAATTCCAATTTTTTTCTAAGAGTTAAATCATCCGTTGTAAACGTGGATCTCTTTAATGTTGTTTGGAAAGAATTGATTTCCTCATCAATCTTCTTTTCTAAAAAATCATACTCTTTTTCCTTAATGATTTGTTTAGCTTGGTTAAGAAATTCACTACCCTTATCGAAATTTCCCATTAATGTCTCTAATTTAGATTTAAGAATTAGAACTTCAATGAAATACGGACCAGCTTTGTTTCTATTTTCACAAATCGGTAAACTGATTATTTCTACTTCCAAATTCTCGATTTAATTATATGTGAAAATTAATGAAAAAACTTCTTTCTCCTCTAATTATTTATAGCGATAAACTTAAAATTATTCTTATAATTTCTTTCTTTGATTGGATACCAGATATCCTACAATTTCAGCTCAAATTTTTTTATTATATAAACAAGTATAGTCAAATCCGCTTTTGTTGACCAAACATCCTTCTTGGAAAATTGAATGAATTTAATAGGATTTAATCTTAGTAACTTTCCAAATATTACTCTTTATTTCAAATAAATAAACTAATTTTAAAATTAGAAAGGTAATAAATCATGAAAGTAGCTTATATTGTCAATGGGCCTAATGCAGGTTGGTATAAAGTCGGTCAGATGATTCTTCCTCAATTGGAAGAAAACAGACATGGTGTAGAAGTTGTAGGAATGTTTTTTTTTGATGATAACACGTGGATGCTTCGAAAAGGTGAACCTTATGGCGAAAGATTAAGTAAAATTGCAAAAGAAACTGGTATGCTTCTTATGATGTGCGATCAATGCGCCAATTCGAGAAATCTTGCTAAAATAGTTAGTGACAACAATTTTGAACCTATCGATACCGTCGAAGGTGTTAAAGTTGGTTGTTTTCCAGATCTCTATAAAGCTTTGTCGGCAAACATGCCTGATCAAGTAATTACATTTTAAGTGGTAAACCGATAAATTCTTTTATTATTAAATATACTCCCTTCATTTTTTTTTATCACTCAAATTGATTTAGGGATCCCTAATCATACCTTTTTTCATAAAATATCACACAGTTCCTTTTTAATTTATCTCTCCTCATTTTATTTTCTATAGTGTTTATGATATAAATTACTTGAACTAGTACAAACGATAGGAGCTTCACAAAAGTTTCGTTTTCAGATTTCTCTCCTTTCTAAATGCTAATAAAGTGATTGATACGGATATTTTTTCCTCTTTCAAAGATAAAATCTTTGAGGTCCTTCAGTATCACCGATTATTACCGAAATCAAATGAATTTCTTTAAAATCCTTATTATCAGTAGGTAAATTGAATATCAAATTCTCCTATACTCATTGAATATGGTATAATTCACGTCGAAAAGATATTTCTGGTCATATTCTTGATATGAACAACACATTTATTGTTGAAGAAATAAATTAATGTCATTCAATTTTTTATCTTATTGGTATTATCAAGTTACAATTGACCAAATAAAGGAAAAACAGTCAAGAAATTAATTAATTAATTAAAAAACTGTTAAAAATTTAGATATTTATGTAGAAATCTAGTTTATTAAATGGTATGTTTGATGAATATCAAAGATTTAATTGACCGTGGTCAATATGATGAAGCTCTCAAGCAAATTGAAAAATTTGAAGACCAAAAAGAAATTGAAGCTCTCACCTTTAGAATTACAATCCTTACTTTAAAAGGAGAGCTCGGACAGGTAAAGATATTAATTGACAAAACATTAAATCTTCGAATGGAGCAATTACTACCACTTCAAGAACTCAATCTACTGCTCGCTTTGGTTTTTGCCTATATTGAGATACCAAATCTTGATAAAGCTAAGGAGTTCCTTGAAAAAGCACGAATAATAATTAATTCTCAAAACTTTGATAATTCAGACTTGATAACTGAGGAATACGCTTATTTCCTCATCTTAGTAGGTTGGTTAGGACAATTAACACCTTTACCCGATGATCATCGAAAATCTCTTGAAAAAAGCATCGAATATTGGAAGAAGTTAAATAATAAGGCTGGACTGGCACGTACTTTACATTTGCTCAGTCAAATTACGGAAGAAGAGATATTTTGGTCATATTTAGAGGAATCTAAAAATTTATGGAAGGAACTCGGTAATGAATATCAATTCTCTTATTTGCTTTGCGTAATTGGTTCTAATAAAAGGGTAATAGGTGATCTTAATTCAGCTATGCAATATAATGTAGAAGCACTAAAAATTTCTGAGCGATTGAAATATAAAGAAGGAATAGCAAATGCTCTAGTTTGTATAGGAAGTAATTATGAAGATCGTGGTGATCTTAATCAAGCTCTCTCGACTAACCAACGGATATCACAATTGTTTACTGAGTTGGAAAACCCGATAAAGGTAGCTTTGACTCAATTTAATTTAGGAAGTATCTATTTAAAGCAAAGAAAATTTTCAGAATCACGAAAATCACTCGAAAAATGTATTTCTATTCGAAAAGAGCTGAAATTCAAGAACAGATACTATATTCAACCATTATTTTATTTACTTCAAATAGCTTTAAACCTAAACGACCAAAAAGAAGCAAAATCTCTTCTTCAAGAGATTGAAAACTATTCAATAGAATCTGATCATAAATCTATGTTGTATTTCTCCGTTGCAGAAGGTTTAGTTTTGAAACATAGCAAAAGACTTAAAGATAAGATAAAATCTGCGAGTATCTTTGAAGAACTTTTAGAAAATAATATTGACAATCTTAAATGGCAACTTTATGTAGTAATTGTAAAAAACTTAAGTGAACTTTTGATAGAAGAATTGAAGCTATACGGAGAACCAGAAGTTTTATCTGAAATCGAATATTTAATTGATACCATACAAAAAAAGGCAGAGGAACAATTTCAGTTTGATGTGATGGTTGAATCATTTATCCTTAGGGCAAAGTTAGAGTTATTACATGGAAGATTAACTGATGCGCAAAAATATCTTGAAAAAGCCAGAACAATAAGTGACAAATACGAACTTGTTCTATTACAAACGAAAATATTACAAGAGCAAGATCAGTTAGATAGAGATTTCTCCAAATGGAATGATCTAGTAAAGAATAATGCTTCTATGCAAGATCGTGTCCAACAATCGCAACTTGACCAGTATATCAAGAATGCACTAGAAATTTCTCTCAAAGATGAATAACATTGAGGTTCTAAGTATCACCGATTATTACCGAAATCAAAGGAATTCCTTTAAAGTACTTTATTTTCTTCAGTTTCTAATACTCTTTTCGTTTATTTACTCACTTTTTTAGCTTCGATTTCCTGAGGTAAGAGACTGTAGTAAAGAAATTTATTAATTGGTGTGTCAATACCTAGTTCTTTTCCAAAGCTGACTACTGATCCCAATAGAAACTCTAATTCAGATGGTCTACCTGCCATAATATCACGTTGGAGAGAAGTTGTGGTTTCATGTGGTAGAGTATTAGTCACTTTCATATAATCATCAACTATATTATCAGACACTTTTATTCCTAATCCCTGAGCAACCAGTACAGTCTCATGCATTGATTTTTCTATCATTTCTCGTGTTTCAGGAATACAGCGTATTCCTCCTAAACTTGTCCGGGTCACTGCTGTAACACCACCCCATCCACATATCATAATCATCTTATTTCAAAGCGCTGTAGGAAAATCATTATGTATAACAACGTTTATACCAGCAAAAGTTAGTAATTCTTTAATTGTTTCTACACGTGTGGTAACAGGACTATCCATTTCACCTAATTCAATCTGAGAAACACCAGAATGAC
>MDVS01000107.1 GCA_001940645.1 Candidatus Heimdallarchaeota archaeon LC_3 | reverse complement strand
ATTTAAATGTTTTTCCTTTTTTTCTTTAAGGCAAGAGTGTATAATTCCATTCAGATAATATATTCATATATCTAATACTTACTTGTCGTTTCTGAGTTTCTGTATATATAATTTTAGTTTTATACTCCTTATCAATGTATTAAGCTCTTACTACTAGTCCTTGTTTAGTAGTAGTTGCATTCAGTAAATTAAGCATCGTATCAATAGAATCTAATGGTATTCCTGACCAATTAATGCTAATAAAACTAAACACCCGGTGTTCTATCGGATTCCACTTTGAAGTGCCTGGAGGATAGTGACAAACGGTCACTTGTAAATCAAATCGTGAAGCCAATAAATTTTGTAACTCTATTTTCCATCCATGGCGTCTGTAACCATTTGATCCTCCAGCATCACAGAGGATAAGTAAATTACGCTTATCGGCGTAGTGAATCTGTCCCACACCCTCCCACCAGCAGACAATCATTTCCACAAGAAATTTTGAGGTTTCATGTGAATTCCCACAAAATATTTCAGCATTATTTCGTCGAAGATCATAAATTCCGAAAGGAACAACAGTTTCTTCTCCTAAATTCTTAAAATCATGATCATAGACAGAGATACTGGTTTTTTTCCAGGTGCTTCCTTGATTTTTAAAGAGTCCAATTTGCTCTTTTTTCTTCGTATCAATGCTTATAACAGGATTACCAGACTTTAAAAAAGCTTTTTTAATTCTAGTAATCTGTTTAAACTGTAAATCACGGTTTTCATCTTGTTGAGTCGAAATAACTTTCTTATTTACCTTAAGACTTATTTTTAATCTTCTAAAATACTTTTTAACAGTTGTTGGGGATATAATTATTCCATATTCAACTAATTGATTCTTAAAATGCACTAAACTCTTTCTCACCCATCTTCTGCCATTCATAGGATCCCCTGCAATATGATCTTCTGTCAAGAACTCTAGAAGAGCTAGAAGATCAGGATATTTCTCTATTTTAGTTTTTCTTCCACCACCAGCTTTCCTAATTTGATGTCTGTCTAATACTGATCCTTTATAAAGTTCTTTTATTCCTTTTCTAATTGTTTTAAGATCTAATTTGCATAATTTCGATAAATTCATCTTTTCTCTTGCATTAAAGGATATTAATAAAAAAGCAGCTACTAATCGCTTTGATCGTTCATTGAGATTTTGAAACAAGACATCTATGAGACTCTTGCGGAAAATAAAATTTGAAGGATCTTTTAAGACTAAGACATTAGTGTTATATAATCTTGCCAATCGAATAAACCTTTTAAAACCAAATAAATTTATATATCTTATCTGTCCATCTTCCGTTGTACAATCAATAGTTTCTAAAGCCGTTTGTTCTATAAAATCGAAAATTATATAATAAATAAAGATTTTCGTATGAAACAAGATTCGATATGCCATTTACAACAACCTTTCCTATATAAAGCTAATATCATAACTAAATAGTAGTTTTTAGTCGATTTATTGTTTAATTATGACTTTATAAAGGTTTTGTATGTAAAATAGCGAATCTTATCAAACTTACAAGAATATCATTTAAGTTCTAACGTGCTGATGATCAAAATATCTTATCTGTCAAGAATACAATAAAAAATTTCAATGAAAAGTTATTTAAGGTTCAAAAATCAATAAATCATTAAATTAAAAAAAAAGAAAAATGTGGGAATTTATTTTTTTATATTCCCTAAAGTAATGAAATTGTTTGACATTTTTGATGACAATTTAAAAAAAGCGCTGGAATTGGTTGCACCTCAATTATTAATTATCCATGGAAAATCTTTAACTGAATGGACAAGAAATAATATCAAAATTGATCTTAATAGACCTGAAATTACCTTTTCAAGATTTAATTCACCATATTTAATTTGGGATGAGTATAAAGTTATTGATAAAAAGAATCAAGTTTTTAGTAAAGAAGGAAAATTAGATAATGAAAAATATTCTTTATGGACTGGAACGTATAATGATAAAATCCCCGTAGTTTTTATTGATCGTTTTATTAATCGACTTACTGATGGAGACAAATGTTTTAAAATATTCGGTGATTATATTAGGGAAAAATGCAATTTGAAAATCGTAAAAGAGAATTCAAACAAAAAGATACTTTAAAACAAGAATAACCTCTTTTCATTAATCGACCTTTTATATTGTCACCACACTATATTTGTTTATCAGATTAACTTTTAAATGTTTTAAAGCACTCACGGGATCAGAATATTTATTCAGAAACAAGACCATTTTTCTGAGATCTTTTATTGATGTTAATACAAGGACTGGAAGATTAGCTGTTTTTTGTTCTTCAGTAGCTCATGAAACCATCAATGCCTATGCTAGAGAAAAAATATTAACTATTGTCGATTTAGCTTAAGAAAATCGTCTGGAATGTATAACAGAGATTGTTGACTCATTGTGGATGAAATTTTAGACTGAAATTCATTATTAGAATCTAAATAAAGATTAAAAACCATCAATCGTAAATTTAAAAAGTTAATTGACGTTCACTTTTCAAGATTGCTAAATTTCCTTTATAAATAAATATATCTAAAAAAATTGGTAAAAATTGAAGTCATTAATATTAACAGAATAGTAATCATCAACGATTCCGTGTATGGTGTTTGTTGATATTACTATCATCAATTCCTTTGTTTTTACCTTCTTATTCTAATAAATATAATGATATCATTTTGATATCAAATAAGCATAATGATATAAGTAGATAAATAATATATCAAATATGCCTCGTGTTATATTTAATATTTCTAAAGAATTACTAGATTCAGTCGATAATGAATGTGATGTTAAAAATATAAGTAGGTCTTCATTTTTACGATTGTTATTATCGGAAAATACTAAACGAGACATCATCCAAGAAAAAGTAAAAAATAAACAAAAATTTATCAATAATAATCTTGCCTATTGTAACGAATGTAATGTAGAGATTGAGAATAAAATTGAAAATCAAATTCCTTTTGAAATTCCGACAGAATCCGATATTAGTTTAGAAATTCATAATGGCTATAAAGATTATAATGACATTTTCCTCGATTCATTAATAGCTTTCTTATGGAATGAGGTCTATGGTAATAGGGATTATCCTGAGCAAAGCAAAGAAAAAATAATTTCATATTTATTATTACATGGTCAGTTCAAGAGAAATGATATACAATCTGTTTTTGACAAACATTTAATCAAAGTATCAAATTTTCCTCCACTCGATTTTTTGAAAAAATATCCAGATTACCTTAGCCTATCTGAGGATGAACAATCTAATTTTCCACCTCCAACTAATTATTCTTTTGCATTTCAGTCTTGTGATTATAGATTAGCTATGAAATGGTGTACAGTGTATAATTCTGGAGAATTAGAATCTCTTAAATGTCCTGATTGTGGAAATACGGTTTCTAATACACCAGATAATGTATCAAGTAATGGGGATTTATGCTGTCCGAAATGTGCAATTCAGAATTATAAAAGTGGACAAAATATCTTTGGAATTGTGAGAAAGGGCTTTCCTTATCATCATGGAAATTGGAGAAAAAACACTCCTAAAATTACCTATTCTGGAACTGATTATATTAATGTTGAACACTATCCATGTACAAAATCTCCAAATAACTCAAAAAAAATGGGTTCAATGATCGTTAACGGACTCTATATTGATTCTGATGATGCTTTAAGACCAGAAGAAGGATTATTTGATGGAAGATTAATCATTGGATTGGAATGTGAATATTGCGGTTACAGAGATTCCTTAAAGATGATTGCAGAGTCAAGAATACCTGTTCTTACTGAAAATGGTAAAATATGGCATAAGACAAATGAAAATATTGTTTCCTAAGACGTGGCTTAAATCGGAATTTGAAATATTATTTTTGTCTTTAATTTTACAAAAATCGTTTTAGAATTTTGGATATTTGGAATAATCTCTATTACTTGTTTCGGTTTCTTCGAACAATTTATTCAGAAAATTTACCTTTCCTGCATCACAAGCAGTTATTAACAAATTTCTGTTTGTCAATCCTCTACTTTCTGCTAAATCATCTGCATATATTTTCATTCGGTTAGGTAATGCTAAATAGCTCAATCCATTTTCATCTATATTACCATGGCTTGATATATGGATAAATTGGTGGTTATTACTTTCAATTGCTTCATAAAATTCTTCATAAGACATTATTGTGTAATTACTAAATTCTATTTTCTCTGGGATTACCATTGATAAAAAATCAAATACAATTCTTCCTTCCCGCATCCCTTCTTTCTCTGGTATGCATTCTATTATAAGTATCCCCTTTTTTAATGCCATATTTCCAATCTTCATTTATTTGATAATAATTGGGGGTCAATTTTGTATTTTTTTGTCAATCTAAATACGAATTCTATTTTGACATAATTTTTGGCGTTATTGTTTTTTGATCAACGAATTATTTTTAACTGTTACTAGTAATTGATATAATGATTTATTTTTAATGGATTGTTTTTTATGAATAATAGTTCAATTACTAGTCATTTTTCTATTTTAGAGGAATTTACTGCATTTTTTGATAGTTTACCTAAGATCTATGAATCTCAATTGAAATCTTTAAAGATTCAATTACAACCCGCTTATCAAGAGGATGAGAGTAAACCGATCGAGGTGAAATTTTCTTGGGATGAATTACCTAATCTTGATCAACAATATGGTGAATTTTATACGTTATTTAATAAATTAAAATTATTTTCAAATTTTTTCCACGATCTGGACTTTTTTAATTTTATAAAAGACCTTGAGCGTTTTAATCGACTTTTTTTTGAATTTCATACTCCCTGGGATATCGCTGATTGGAGATGTTATTTTAAATTATCTGAAAATAAACTTCATTATCTAGACAATCGTAAAAGTGTAATTGAAATTCTTGATTTACCAAATTCTGATAAATATTTTGAATTATTAATTATGCATGCAAATAAACGGCTTCAAGGTCAGATCTTAGTTAAATTAAATTTTGAAGTTAATAGAATTCAAAATAAGTTAAAAAATTTAAGATCTTTGCTGGAATTTAAGAATATTTTAGATGAATTGACAAAACAATCCGCATTAGATATACTAACAGGATTAAAGCTTCAGTATGAGGATTTAGTTAAACTTCAATCATTAAATAATGCTCAAACAGCAGTTTTAGCTCTTATTATACGCTTATGCATTGAAATTCTTTTGACTAGGTGTTTTTCATCTATTATCTCACACAAATCTAAACTCACTTTGGGATCAAAAATCAAAAAGCTTCAGAATAGTGATATTCTTGTAAAAGAAAAACCTTTGATTGATGGAAATCTTAAATTTATTAATAAGCCTATACATGGAGAAAAGTTTTATTCTAAATCAGAAATAATTGTTGCTAAAGAAGTATTCAAGTCGATACTCAATAATTATAATATTCAGATGCCATTTTGATATATACAATTACATATTGACATAATAATTTCTTTTTATTTGAAAAAATGTTAAATATCTTATATTATTTTAAAAATTATGCCTCCTTAACTTCTTGGTGCAATTTTTCTCCATAATATGTTGGTGATTTACAGGGTTTTGAACATATCAATATTTTAGATTTAATATCGTAGATTAAATATTTTCCACAATTACATAACATTAGTTTATTTAATCTCTTAATTATATCGAATATAATCTGGAGATCTTCAATAAATATTCCTGTTATATCTGGATTATCATGTGATAAAAAATTCAAATAATCTTTTTTTATTTCGAATATTTTGTAAATTTCATTAATTTCTTTTTGAAAATTTTGATCTAATTGACCCATTTCAATCATTTTTTTCTTTACTGGCCCATACAGATCATTAAAGACATAATCTTGTTTTGGTTTGTATGTGATTGCTGTGAATGTTAATTCAGCAATTTTTTTCAATAAACCTTCCAAGTAAATCCTACAACCTATTCCCGCATATTCTATATTACCTGAATTTACATCATCCTGAATCTTTTGTTGATAAAATGTATAAGGATAAATTGAAGGACCAGTGAATAAATTCCAATTGGTAAAATTGATGAATTTTGATTTTGGAAAAGCCATACTAAGTTCCTTAAACCAATGTTTATCATGAGTAGTAAATATGAACTGATAATTTTTAAATTCATCTTTGATTAGTTGACCAAAGTTTTGTTTATGTTCAAAATCTATTGTAGTAAAAACATCATCTAAGACAATTATTTTACAATCTGAATTAAAATGTTTAACAAATGATAGAAAGATACAGACACCAAGTGAATCCAAATGACCTTCACTTGAAAATGCTCTTGGATCTTGGGTATCTCTTCCATATGAATCCACAGTTAAATTTGTGCTTCCTAATTTTTTGCTATCGACCGTCAACTGAATATTTTTATGATCTTCCCCTGGATGAATTTTTAAATAAAAATTATTGACATCTGATTCAATTTTGAAGTATATTTTTTGAATCATTTCTTTTTTTGATTCAGAATAAGTTTCATTCAACTTTTTTAGAATTCTTTGATATTTCTGAGTAATCTCGAATTTCTTTTCTATTTCGGTCAATTCATCCAACTTTATTTCTATATAAGTTAGATCTTTTACTACATCAATAATTTCTTTATCCTCTGGTGTAAGTTCAACCTTATTTACTTCATTTTGTACTTTTTGTTCAATTTGATCTAATATCTTTTTGATTCCGTTAAAAAGTTCTTCCATCTTTTCTATAGGTAATATGTCTTCTAATTTTTCACATTTATTGATTTCTTGAAGAATTTTCTCTAAATTTTTAGAATCGCTAGCAATTTCTTTCTTATATTCTTTTAAATTTTCTATTTTCTTCATTTTTTCTATAAAAGTTTTTAAACTGCTTTGTAATTTACTTAATTCATTTTTAATCCCTTTTATATCATCTTTCAATTTAATTAAGTGCTTGGTCTTTTGTTCAATTTCTTCTAATCTATTTGCAATAGTTTTAATTACCTCTTCTGAATTTATTTGTTGGAGACAAAGAGGACATTCAGAATCGTGGAATATTGAAAGAAATTCATGACCGGGGACTAAAACTTCTCTAAGACTTGTCAATCTTTTCAATTGAATTGTCCGATATGCTAATATTTTATCATTAATGTTTGTAATAACTTCCTTTGATATATCTGGTACAATGATATCATTAATGAAGACATCTAACTTCCTAAATAAATCTTGTTCCTTTAATAATTCTTGTTTCTTAGTTCTTTTAATCAATTCCTCTCTTAATTGTGGAATTTTTTTCAATTCAGCTATTTTTTTTTCAGAAAATGTGTTAATATGATCTATTATTTCTTTTTTCACACCTGGTACTGTATTAACGCGTCTCTCGGATTTTCCAATTTTTTTTAGTAATTTTTTTATCAAATCAACTTTTATTGTATTTTGAGATTTCAATTTTTCATTGTATTCATCAAATAAACTTCTAATGATTACTTCTTGTTTTTCAATAGCTTCTAAACCTATCAAAGAAGAAATGGTTTTCCATTTTTCCGAAGGTGGACTAAATATAAATTGTAAAATTTGTGATCGTCTTAAAATAAACGAACTATTATTAACGTTTTCAAAGAATTGGACTAGTTTCTTTGGGATTGGACTAATTTCTTTATATTTTCTAATAACCTTTTGTGTTAAAGGATCAAAAATAATTTCAATGTTGATATCTTCTTTATTTTTGGTGACATGAGGTAAATGTCTAGGTAATGACAGGCTTTTAACATCTTTAAGTGATTTTAGTGTACCTGTGAAGAAAAACTCTAGGGCATCGACTACAGCACTTTTTCCAGATCCGTTGTCCCCCCTAATAAATAAACTCTTACTGTCTAAAACAATAGTTTGATTTGGGATTCCCCTAAAGGCTTTAATTGAAATTTCTTTAATTTCAGTCGTTCTTCTCCACCTCGATTTTTATTGAATTAATAAGATCTTTTTTAGTAACTGTCTCATTATTCATCCATGTTTTTTCTAGTAGATCAATAATCGTTTTTGGAATACTAGTCTCTTTGTTATACCTTTCTAAAATTTCTTGAAAAATTTTTTTTCTCATTTTTATAACCCGTTGTTAAATACACTTAGATAAATTTATTAATAAATTTTTCACTCCTTTTGTTTACTTATACCAATTTTACGCTCAACCCAGAATTTGGTCCACTAGGTATTCCAAGTGCTGTATCAACTCCTGGATTTAATCTTAAATCTTTCAAAAGTGCTTCAGGTTCACAAATCGAACCTATTTTTGACTCTGATTCTATTCTAGGATTAACAACAGCTTTTGCTCTATAAACTTTTAGTTTTTTATTAACTTTTATTGCATAAAGACATAATCCTCTTATGTAATACCTATTGAACTCTCCTTCTGCTAGCATTTCATGAGCATTTTTTGAAACTTTGGCCTGTATAATTCCACTTTTTGTTCTTCGTTCTTCATGACTTTTAAGGCAATTATTTGTCGCAATATCATTTGCTAATGTTGAATCATTTCCTGTTTCAAAAGAAGCTATTAAAAGAGTAAGATATTGATGTGTGGAAGTTTCTAATAATCTTGGACTATAATAAACATTATTTTCTTCTACGTCTTTCTCCAACTCATCTTTCATATTTTTTCTAATTTCTTCATTAATATCTATTAAATTTAACACCATTTAACTCACCTCTTAAAATATAGTTTGTTTTATCTTTTTTACTTTTATTTTTTCTTTTCCTTATCATTCAAATATCCCCTTTTTAATTTATACCAGTTCCTACTAAAAATTCAAGTTTCAGTTTTGCTGCCTCGTTTTACATTTTTTCCAATATTTTTGTTCATAAGTTTCTTCAGCCTTATTATTTTTCTCTTTGCTGTTCTTTTTCTTGTTTTCTTTGAAATATGTCATGCATTGGTATCAGGTATTAAATCAGAAAACAAGACTGATCATTCATCAAGAGAGAAACTATTGCTTCTAGAAGAAAAGAAAGAAATAATTAAAGAAAAAATACTAAATAAGAAAAAAAATCTTGCACGACTACAATTAGAGAAAGAAAATCTCATTAGTCTAAATATAAATAAACTAGACTCACAAGGTATGAAGATTACAATCGAAGAATTAGAAAGGAGTATTGAGGACTCACAAATAATACCACTCTAATCGTAGTTCGTCTACATTATTCAGTAATTCTTTATTACCAGGGGGACAATGTATAGAAGATGAAATCTCTTTATCAATTCTTGTTGTTATGTTGTCTATATGAGGGATATTTAGTCTCCAAAATAAAATATCAGGTTTATTAGATTTAACTCTAAGTTTTACTTTAATTTTTGGTCCTTCAAAGTGTTTTAGAGAGCTAGCAAATTCAATAGTTCTTGTGATCTCAACTTCATCAATTTTAAATTTAGTCTCAAAAATCCCATCTTGAACTAAAGTATTAGATAATACTATGGGATCTATGCTTTTAAAATTATCTAAATTTAGAAATTCCTGAATGGGCAGGTTATTGGTACCAAATTTGATAAACTTAATGAGGCCAGATCCTAATTCTTGAATCAAAGAAATATTAGTTTTAATTCCGTGGATTATTTTTCACCTCGAATTACATGTAAATTTTTAATTATAAACCTTATTTGTAAAAATATGACAAAATTTGACCCATATACTGAGCTTAATCATTTTAATTCTAGATAAAATATTTAAATGAATATTTTTGACTTTATACATTTTTCAATTGAAATCTTCAAATTATTGGGTTTTAAAATTGTGATAACTCTAATTTTAAACTAAAAAATAGAATAGTTTTATTTCTTGATAAAGAAATATACAAAAATCATAGCACCTAAAGTGAAAATAAAGGATATTACAGTCGCTAATAACAGTAGTTCATTTTGTTTATACTTTGAAGAAAGATTATTAGGAAATTTCATTTGCCTTATTATTACCATCCCCTTAAAGACCAATACAATATATTACCCCTTAAATCTTTTTAATTCTTTTGAATTTTGAACTCTGACAAAAATTAACTTTGAATTAAATATCAACCGCTGTTAAATCTCTTAACAATTATAAAATAGAGAAAATAGTATTTTAAAAAATTTTAAGACAGATCTTAAATTATACAAAAATATTCAAAATATTGTTAATATGCAGACTATTGCAGCGAGAGATAATAAAGCTCATTGCACATAAAAAACCATCCATTTTGTAGAGAAATTAACTTTCAAGAAATTTTACTATAAATTCTCCTTGTTTTTGAGTCTGAAATTGAATTTTTCAAAATTTTCATTTAATATATTACATATTTCATAAAATTCTCCTTTAGATAGATACTTAGTACTTGTATCATTCTTATTTTGTGTGATCAACAACAAGCAATGTTCCCATGGTAATTTCTGGAATTTCTTTGATGCCACAAATCGTATTGTGTGTTTATTTTTGTTATTTTCACTTAGAATTTTTATAAACTCTTTTAATTCTCTGTTTCTATTAAGTAGATTTGCTTTTAACCAATAATCCCATTTAATGTGCCAAAATGTCTCATTTTCTAATATTTTTTTCCTAACTTCTTTGTCCGTTTTCGCTAATTCTTTTAAAAATCCACTTATATTATAAAAAGAATTCTCTTTAAGCAATTTTTTCCAATCAAGGAGTAAAAATTTTGGAGAATTTAAAATAGATCTCCTTATTTCTCCTCTTTTATTATTTTGATTAATTTCATCTTCTGATGGAAGCGTTGGATAAGAATATCCTTCAAATACTCTATTTAACTTAAATTCATTAACGATCGCAGTTAGAACATTTGTTTCACTATAGGGAGGCAATGAAACATCTGAAAGTAATTCTAAATCATGTAATTTTGAAGATCTATTTGTTTGGTCGAGAAAAGTAATCATTTTTGATGTGTACCAATCGAAAAGAATTTTAGAATCTAATTTTTCTTGTTTAAGGATATCTTGTATAAATTCAGTTTTTAATAAAGCCCTAGATTGGAATATAGAATAATCAGTATCGTCTTCCATACTGATAAATAAATTTGGAAGTAACCTAATGTATTCATCGATCAGAGGTCTATATTCAGTCTTATTTCTGATAAATCCTTTATGCAGGATTTCCCCAAATGATAGTAATTGATTTTTTTTTTGAAAAAATTTGAAAAGTAAAGTATTGTTACAAATAATTAATTTGAAAATTTTTGCTCCAATCTCATCGAAATCATCAATTGAATCGGGTCTTTCAAAAAATTTAGCGAATTTTTCCCAAAAGGATTCTGCTTCATAATTCTCTAATTCATTTTCCCAATGAATATCTTTCATCTCATTAAAGACTTTTTTATTCCATAAAGCGCGTGTTTTATAATCAGGTATATATTCAGAAATGAAAATAGACTCTGAAATTAAGTCAATACTATTTTTTTCTTTTCTAGAAAGGTATCTAAAATACTTTTTGAAATCGTTGACTAGGGGAGAAAAGATTTTATTTCTAATTGTTTCATTATGATCATATAAGATCCTGTTTTCCTCAATGAATTTAATAAAAAATTCAAAATCATCTTCATTTAAAATAGGAACTATTTTGTCCCATGGAAGCTCTATGAAAACATTTACCC
>MDVS01000106.1 GCA_001940645.1 Candidatus Heimdallarchaeota archaeon LC_3 | reverse complement strand
GGTGCCCCCTCCAACATGATTATGTTGATAGGCAGCACCATGTACCTCTTTTCCATATCTCCTCATTGAAGTATCGTCAAGAGAAACTACTACTCGTTCTCGACCATCAATGTTACTAAATCGCTTAGAAAGGTCTTTTTTCAGAATTTGAAGGTAGGGACGACTTCGAAGAAGCGAATAACGTATCTTTCGTGCGGAAATATTATCTATTCCTGTTCGTTCTAAGCTTTGAATACTTTTTCTACGACCTGCAATTAAATGATCGCATAATGCTGCCATGTTTATATTTTGGCTGCCATAGCTCCAAGGGAATGTTTTTAAACTCTGTTGAATGAATTCTCGTATGGGAGGGAAGAACATGGTTTGAATCACCAATTCTTCTATGTTTTTCTCTCCCTTCTAAATTTTATGAATTTTGTCGGAATACAGAAATTTATGTAAAAAGTATGTTAAATATTCTTTAATGGAAAAAAACAGGTGATTATACTTTGATTCAAAATACAATACAATATTCATCTAATGATGAAATACTACATAATTGCCTATGACCAGAATGTAATAAAAACAGTTTACAGTTAAAAGAAATTACAACTAAAGAAAATGAGCTAAATTCAAGCGAATTCAGATATTTAGACCATGAATCTCAACAGAAAGTTAAAAATCAATAACTTTCAAATTAAATATGTAATCACTTAAACTTGATAACTATGGAATCTTTTGATGTTATAGTTGTAGGAGCTGGACCTGCTGGAACTAATGCAGCTAAAAAAACTGCTGAAATTGGTTTAAAAACCATTATTCTTGAAGAACATCAAGAAATTGGTATTCCTGTTCAATGTGGAGAAGGCGTTTCTAAATCATTACTTGAATATCAAAATATTGATTATAAAAACAATGATTTTGTTGATATTCATCTTCCCAAGCAGAAATTTTTCTTTGCTGGTGAAAAAAATGGTGAATGGGATATTCAGAAATATACCATGCTCACTGATTTTTCTGCTTTATTATTAAATAGAACTAAATTTGATCAAATGTTTGCTAATCAAGCGGTGGAGAAAGGAGCAGAAATACGAACAAAATCCAAAGTTACTAAGGTTTCTATTGATAAATAAGATGTAGAAGTTACTGTAAGAACACCAGAAGGTAATGATCCCTATTCGGTCAAAGGGAAGGTTCTTGTCGCTGCTGATGGTCCCGCTGGTCGTATAGGTCGGGCCCACGGATTAAAACTTCCAACTAAATATGTTCACGCTATTGAATATGTTGTGAAAGGAAAACATTCTGACACGCTCGATTTCTACTTCGATCATGAGTTAACTCCTTATGGTTATGCTTGGGTGTTTCCAAAAGAAGAATATTCTAAAATTGGACTTGTATGTAGACAGGTTTTCGAACCTGGTAAGCGCTTAGAAAAATTAATGGAACGTATGGAGAAAAAACTTAACGTAAAATTTGAAAAGATGTCTTTAATTGGTGGAATTATACCTGCGGAAGAGCGAGCTCCAGAAAAAACGGTAACTCAAAGGCTAATTGTCACTGGTGATGCTGCAGGGTTTACCAATCCTTATTTTTATGGCGGTATTTCAATTGCTATCCTTACTGGTCGACTGGCTGGCGAAACCATTGCTCAAGTTTCTCAAAATGACCTTGATTTTTCCAATACCAATTTAATGTTATATGAATCTATGTGGCGGAAAGAAAGACCCTTTGATAAAACGATTTATGAGGGACGCAATCTATTTTATAAAAAATTCGGGAATAAAGAACTTGAAATTATGGGAAATTTTATGGATATTGACAATGTAGGCCAAGTTACTGGTATTTCATGGGTTAGAAGAAAATTACTGGCGGTAAAAGCTGTTTTTAATGGAAAAATGCGTGCAAACTGGAAGGAATATAAAAAAGTTACCGAAGGAATGCTATTATCAGGAGAATGGGGATTCTAGCATTATAAGGTGAATGTGAATGGTTATAGTAGATGTAACAGCAACTTGTAATGGATGTGGAGGAAATGGTAAAGCAATATGCGTAAAAAGCTGCCCAGTTGATATTTTAGAAGTAAGAAATGATCATCCTAGCAATAAGAACACAAAGGGTATCGTTCATGTGTTGAATGATTCAGCTTGTCTCCAATGTTATGCTTGTGAGCGTTTATGTCCAGTTAACGCAATTTTTATTAATCCACCTGAGTTAAATATAGTTTCTAAGCTGATTCAACTTCATGATAATCCATGAAGGTATTTTAATTTTATTAGTACTAATTCCTTAAATTTTGTTTAATTTAAGGAAAATGATAAAATAATTTACTTAAACTCTAGAATAAGAAAATACACGTTAGTAAATTAACTAATTCTTCTCAGTAGTTTTAATAGGATTAATTATGATAAATTACCATTAAAATGGCTTTAGAAACTATAACAAACCCCTATAATATTATTGTTATGGTATATATGTTGATAATTCTTACAGTTTGGTGGTCAGCAAGAATTTGGCAGACTCCGGAATTAGTTCAGAACCGTGCAAGGTTTTTCAGTCCTAAATGGACAATTTTGTTTTGAAAAAATTCAGATCTAAGCTAATGAATAAAATTACTTCTGGTATGTGGTTTTGGGGCTTTATGATTGCAATTTTTTTCTTATGGCTTATATCCTTATTTCAAGGAGATAGAACTTGGCGAACAGGAGTAACACTTCTTAGTACTGTTACCACTTCTATGATAATACAAATTCTCTTTCCAATTATTGTCCCAATTAGATTCTCTAATTTTAATAAAACAATGGAAGAATTAATTCCCATAAGACTTGAAAAATATAAACCATCAGATTATGTTAACGGACTTCTATACAATGGAATGCCTTCAAATCATTTTGGGATGATACTAGTCCTCGGATGGATTGGAATCTACATTTATTCCTACGATCCATTAGTAATTTGGTTAATTATCTCTATCTTCGGTATGTTTTTACCTTTGATATTCGCATTTAGTGTTATCTATTAAGGCGAGCATTATCCACAAGATCTCCTCGTCTCTTTAATTGTTTACCCAAATCTAGTCATATTATTAATTTCTAAACGAGCAAGATTAAAAATTAATTTATTGAAAAGCGATCATTTTAAAACTACCAACACTGCATCGGGATTTACAAATAGAGCTACAATTGCTATTGGTATGGCCATTACAATATGATCTATAAAGGGGACTACAATAAACCAATATTTGAAAATTATCATTGGCATTATTGGAAGCATCAGAACCATCATCCCTAACCAAATAAAAATTACCCATCCTACGGCTAGGACCCATATACTTGGTCCAAAAAGCAATAAATAAGTAATAGTAAATGAAATTCCGAATATAAAATGCCATAATTAACGTCGAATTTTTACGTTGTCCAATAATACATTGTTTTCATCTAATGTTAAAGGAAGAGCTTTGTCCATAAAGTTAGAAAATTTTAGTTTTTTTTTATGGACCTACTTTCTTAATTTTTTATATCAAATACTACTTGCATATTCTCTAATGGAAAAAAACCGGTGATTATACTTTGATTCATAATACAATAAAATTTTCATCTAATGATGAAATACTACTTAATTGTCAATGCCCAGAATGTAATAAAATTAGTTTACAGTTAAAGGAAATTACAACTGAAGAAAATACGCTAAATTCAAGCAAGTCCAGATGGTTATTTAAATGCAACGACTGTTTATGGTCTTCATTGATATAAAAAAGTTTTTCAAAATGTGTACTCACTTTTAATGTATTAATCTAGTTAATTAAATGATGACAAATAATTATAAACATAAATTATATCTTTAATTTAAAAAACCAAAAATTAAAGTTCTTCAAATATTGATTAACTGTGAAATTAACTAATTATCCAAGAATCATCTGATCTAATGCAGATTTGGAATTATATTTCGTATTATTTTCTTTTTCTTTATATTCATAATTTGGTAATAATAAAAAAGCATCTCGTGTAAATTATTCTTTAAATCCTTTCTGAAACTTCTCTAAAGAAGTCTGATCCATAATTTTTCCCAATCCGTTCATGAAGACTTGTATTATAACATATTCTATAAAATGCTTTGGATCACATTTTTCACATGGACGTAATGAATTAACTAAAATCATTATTTCAGAACTGTAATTTGTTAAAAGGAATGTCACCCAATTTTCCATTTCTGGTATGATTTGTTGAATAAGGTGATTAAATGACCCAAGATTAATTGTGGATATATCATGGTTTACTAAGCGACTATTACTTCCATAATATTTGAGAATTGCTCCTTGACCTTCTTTTAATCCCACTAAGGAAATTAATTCTGTCTTTTTAAGGATATCTACGTGATGCCGTATTGTATTTGTTGATTTTTTTAATCCTAATTTTTGTAATTCCTCTTGTAACTCTCCAACAGAATGAGGCTTACGAGAAAGAATTTCCAAGATAGAAATTCTTGTATTTTCTCCTAATGCTTTTAGTTTTTCTTTACTATATGGAATGTAATTGGTAATTGCTGGATCTGAGTGAACTGGAATTAAATTTTTCATTTTGAAGATCTCAATAATAATTGAATTTTACCTAGTGAGTGACATTTTAAATTTATGTATTACCAATAATATTTAAATTAGCACATATTAATTCTATATATTCAATTTACATTGGACTATCGAACTCAATAAATAAAACTTCATTTTGGATTTGTAGCATAATGGGTTATATTTCAGAACAAAAAGAGGATAAAAATAATCAGAATTCTGCTAAAGGAATAGTGGTACACTATTGAATTTGTTTAGAAAGAATGTTTATGAATATTCATAATTAAACATATCTTCTACATGAAAATATATAATCCGACATAAATCGTAAAATTTTACAGGAAGAATAGAATAAGTCAAATTGATACAATATGACAAAAATCTATCCTCCTGTACGTAAGTACATTCAGCAAACTTTAAAAGACTTTCCATGGAGTTATTTCGAACAGGGACGAGCTTTTGCAGCAATTTCGGATCATCTAGTCGCAGGTAGAAAAAAAAGCTTAAGTGCTTATACACGAACTGGAATTGAGGAAATCACTGTTCGAAAATTTTCTCACGCCTTATTGACGGGTGAATATCCCATAGAAATGTTGAAAGAAGATTATTCCAGGGAAAATAATACTATTGATAGGCGGGAAACCTTTAATATTAGTGTAGATGATACTTCAGCCGAAAGGCACGGAAAAAAAGTCTTTGGAGGTGCTATTCAATTTGATCATAGCAAGAAGGGTTACGAATATGGAAATGTTTTTGTAGATTATTCTGTCATTGCACCTTCCTATTATGACTGCGGGTATCAGATATATCTCGCTAAATCCTGGTTAGAAAAAGAGTTAATACCAGAATATTATCTTCAAACAAAAATTGAGTTAGCAAATCAGATCTTTGAAGAACAAATCAAGCATCTGAGTGCAATGGGAGTAGATCCAAAACGAATAAAGTGTACCAGTGACTCCTGGTTTGGATGCAAGAAAATTTGTGATGCTATTCGTGCAATGGGAGCATTTTTTACTATGGGAATGAAAAAAATGAACTCTGCATCCTTTTTGGAAAGAGATTTCTCTCGAAAAGGTATTTGGATCAGATCAATCGTGGTCTTATGTTATCAGTCATTATTCTAACAATAAGGTCTACTACAAAGAAAAAATCCTTAATATGAAACAAACAGGACGATGTAAGGTGTTTGCAATCAAACGGGGAGGAGAACAACGAATACGATATTACCTTACTAATCAATTAACATTGACCATACAAACCTATCTCAAATACTGGAAAGACCATTGGAATGTTGAATCACTCCATAAATATATTAAACATGAATTTGCTCTCGCTGATTGTTATTCGGGTCGTGAAATTCCAAATAGAAGTTACTGGAACATTGTTTATTTTCTTAATTCAATATTCCATCATTACAGAATGAAACAAATTAAAAAAGGTTATTCTTTCACTATTTATCAACTAGTTGAAGCGTATTGCTTGGATTATGATATTTCAAGGGCAAGAAAACACTTTTGATCAAAAAATTTAATAGAAAAAGCTAAAAGGAGGCTAGTGGCAGGATGGTGTTAAAGGTATGTTAAAGTAGAAGAGGAAGGACTCTGAAAGCAATTCCACCAATGATTAATGCTGTTGCAAGATTTGCTAATGCTATTCCTATCGCTGGTTTCCGACCAAATTCCTTAGAAAGTATTGTAAATGTCGATATACAAGGCAAATATAGCATTCCTACTAAAGCAAGAACTAAAAATTGAATGGGTGTTAAAACCAGTGAAAGATTTGTTCCAAATATTGCTACTAATAGAAGTAAAATATATTCTTTCCTAACTATACCAAATATTAATAGAATTCCTGTGATAGCTGGTAAACCAAGCCAATAAACAGTAATCGGCGATAAAAGATTATTAATAGGCTCAAGAAGACCAAAAATATACATTCCTTGGACAATAGCACTTCCTATTATATACATTGGGAAAACCATTCTTATAATAGATTTGGTACGAGTCCACGTTTGTCTAGAAACAACATAAAATGAAGGAAATTTAAATGAATGCATTTCCATGATTAATCCTGTTGTTTCTCCTGAATTCACTTTAAAAGCTATTCTTCCTAGTATAAATATGATCAAAATATCAATCACATAAAGTGCTAAAGCCCATTCGACACTAACAAACACTGCAACAAGACCTAGGATAACAATAGTTCTAGCTGAACAAGGTGCAAGGGTTATAGTGAATGAAGCAAGTAATCTTTCACGTCTTGTCTCTAGAATTCTTGTAGAATAAATTGCTGGTACACTGCAACCATAACCGAGAATTAAAGGTATAATCGCCTTCCCATGCAATCCTATTTTATGCATAAAGCTATCCATCATGAAAGCGACTCTTGTGAGAATTCCAGAATCCTCAATTATTGTAAGCATGAAGTAAAAAGGCAATACGAAAGGAATAATTAACGTAATTCCTGCTACAATACCTCCAAAAGCTCCGTTCCAGAGAACACTTAGTAATGGCCCAGCGATTTGAGGGTCAACAGGCTCAAAAATACTAAAAATTTCTGAGAGTATCTCTGAAAGATAACTTCCAACAATAAATGTCCATAAAAGTAAAAAACTAATAACAAAAAGTGAAATAATATAACCGAATATTTTGTGCATAACTAAATAATCTAATTTTTCTGAAAACGTCTGTTTTATTTTTGTCTGTTGTTGTACAGAATTAGATATTTTGTTTGCGACATTATATCTTTCTGAAATTATTTTCGAAAAGGAGGGTTCACTATAAATTGATTCAATTTCATTAGTCAATAAATTAGATGTCAATAAAGCGATATCTGATTTTGAACTTACTATTTTCTCCGTATTTAAATCACACTCAAGGAGTTTTATTGCAATCCATCTTAAAGGATACTCCGACTCAAATTGTTCAACTCGAAGTACATTTATTAACTGATTTATCCTGTTTTCTATTTCAATATCATAAGTAATTGAAGTCTTATTATTCTCTGAATTATTTTGTATCTGGTTAATTATTGCTTCCATTAATTTGTTTAATCCTTCTCCTTTAACCGCTACTGTTGATACCACTGGTATTCCTAGCTTTTTCTGAAGTTTTTTAATATCGATTACAATACCTTTTCTCTTAGCTACATCAGTTTGATTTATACAGAGTATTAAGGGAACCTCCATTTCTATTAACTGCAATGTAAAATTTAGATTTCTCTCTAAGACAGAAGCGTCTATAACATTGATTATTACTACAGGTTTTTCAAAAATAATGTATTCTTTCGAAATTAATTCTTCTAAGGAATATGTTGTAAATGAATAAATCCCAGGTAAATCTATGATTTTAAAGCTATAGTCTTTGAAATTAAATGCACCTGTTGCCATATCAACAGTTTTTCCAGGCCAATTTCCGATAATTTGATTAGAACCCGTGAGTTGGTTAAATATGACACTTTTTCCCACATTAGCATTTCCTGCTAAAGCTATGGTGTAATAATCTTCACCTTTTCCATAAATATTTTCATTTTCTGAAGGCAAGGAGCAATGGTCTTTCATTTTATCCACATTAATCGATATTTTTACAATTTTTTAATATAGACATTTTTTGCGACCGAATTTCCAAGAGCGAGACGAGAGCCTCTTACTTCAATTTCGACTGGACCATTAAATGGAGCAATTTTTATTAAGCTAAAAATAATACCTAAAGTTAATCCCATTTCTAATAGTCTTCTAATTACTTTGTGATTTCCCCTTATATAAGAAATTTTTCCTTGTTGTCCTTGTTTCAGATCAATTAACGAAATTAAATCGAGTTCATAGCAACCAATTTCATTTATTAGCGTTGGCTCCTTTAAACTTTCATTTTTTTCTGAGAGACTTTTATTTTTACTCACATAATTTACTATATTTGAAAATTCTAGCAGTTTAGGCATACCTAAGTATGCTTTCCAAAGGTATTATAGTTATTTACTCAGGATTTTAGTATTACCTACTTAAATTAAAAGCAAATAATTGATAAAAAACTGCTTTGACTTCTCATGCTACCTTACATAAATATAGGAGAAAATCTGATTTATTTGAGAATGAAAACTGAAAAACAATTAATTTTCTTGAATACTAGTTGATTTTTGATACTTCTTTATGAACATATTAATATAAAATATTAGCAGTATAATAAGGAATATTAATAGTGGCCCACCTAGAACAATAACATAAAAACCATTGATAATTTCATCAGCAAAGCCAGTAAACTTTATATTCCCAATCTTTAAAGGATAATAAGGAAGAACATAATTATTAAGTAAATAGTAACTCATTAATAATAATACTACTCCAGATATTGTTTTCATATGTTTACTTAAATATCTAAACTTTGTTGTAAAATTTGTTCTCATTTCTGGCATAATAATTCCAACTAGTAAAAATGGCATCCCAGCACCTATCGAATAAAATATCATGGCGAAAATTGCTGTAA
This sequence comes from Candidatus Heimdallarchaeota archaeon LC_3, assembly GCA_001940645.1. The sequence continues at coordinate 7,623 of MDVS01000106.1, read as the reverse complement.
TTGGTTCAATAACAGATATTATTGGTATCAATGCCAGAAAAATAGGTGCTGCACAAGGTGCTGCCATTAATGTATAAACAATACCCAACAGAAATGATGCATAATTGCTATCTCCATATTTTTCCAAAATCTTAGCACTCAATTGCTGACCTTTTGATGTAAATGGTACAGACATACCCAAAATCATTACAACTCCTAATATTGTAAGAAAAATTGCCATTAGTAAATTAAATTCGACTGCATACCTAAAAAGTATATTAGAAATTCCCAAAAACCCAATTTTTACAAGTATTGCTAGGGAAGTAAATACAATTATTATCCCAGTTGTAAGAAATATGCTATTAATCAAGCTATTTTTAATATTGTCATCAGAATTCGACATAATTGATGTATAAGTTGGTAATAATGGAAATAAACAAGGTTGAAAACTGGTGGTTATCCCAGCAATAAAAGAAAGGCCAAAAATGGCTATTAATTCAGTCAAAAATTTATTTTCCTTTCAATTTATTGAATTGTTGTAAGTTTCAATGTGAATTCATAAGCTTCTTGTGATTTTGGGCCACTTCTTAAAGGCTGATCTTATCTGTTTGGCATATTTGTTAGAAGTTTTTTATCACAATAGAGAATTTCCTTTCCAAATTAATCAAAAACGGACATTACTTTCCAACTGGTTCATTTGTATGACTTAGATTAAAAATTTTGGAATGAATAATTCATTAAATGATGAAATACAAAATTTTTAGGATGTTTTATGAATATTGACTATCTATATAAAACCTGATTTCACTGGGAGACCAAGCATTTTCATCAAGAGTCTTTGCGGATAATGCAATATACACACATGTTGAACAATTTTCAGCATGTGGTTCATAAGCTCCAGTGCTTGTATAGAAACATTCTTTATTGTTTTCATGATATGGTTGATGTGCTGCGTTGTTACATCCGCAATAACAGACCAATTGAGATAGTAAAACTGGATTAGTGGTAGCATAAGCATAGGCTTCTTCTAATTGAGGCCCGTTTGTTAATGTCTGATCATATCGATTTGGCATATCAGAAGGTAAAGTTCTTTCAGGATATGGGTTAACGTTTCCAATTTGAGGATTGGAAAGAGAACCTGAAAATAGTACTCCAACAATTATAATTGGAATTATAATTAAAGACGCTTTAAATAAAATGTTATTATTATTTGCTTTATTTTTGTAAGCTTTTTTCTCTTTTTTCACATGGGTCAATAATTTATCTATGTTTTCTACACCTGAATCAACGTTTTTATTTACGGACTTTTTATTTTTATATTTTAGTTGTTGTTTCCTTCTAGGCAAAATTAAAACCAGAATAATAAAAATACTATATATCTTTTTTAGGTACGAATCGTAAAAAGGAGTAGTGAGTATTAAATTGTTAAGAATACCTCCTAAAAATTTTAATTTTCTAAATTTTATTTTCGAATATACTTATTTTTGTTCTCAAATATTATTTAGAGAAAAATCTAAAATTATAATATTACAAGAAATCTTTTTTAGTAACGTAAATGAAAATTATTATTAAAATGAATTTAAAGCTTATAATTGGATCAGGATAAAAAGTTAAATTTATAAGTATTTATTTTATATTCGACTACATTCAACAAAAGGTAACAACAGGCCAAGCTGTTGTAGCAATGATCATTAATGGATTAGGATTTTCGAACAGAAGACTCTATTTATTCCCACAATTTTTAGAGAACAAACCTATTGAATTGCTTGTTGGAAGGAATTTATCAGCAGAAGACTTTAATGATGATACCCTTGGTAGAGCACTGGATAAAATATATAATTATGGTTGTACAGAGCTATTTTGTCATATTGCTTATCTAGCAACTAGTATTGCGCAAGCAGAGAAAAAATTTGGGCACCTGGACACCACTACTTTTTCCTTCTCTGGTGACTATAAATCAATAATATCAGAAGGAAAAGCTGTTGCTGTCCACATAACTCATGGTCATTCAAAGCAGAAAAGGTTTGATTTAAAACAGATATTCTTGAATCTCTTAGTCTGCTCTGATGGAGGTATCCCTCTTTTCATGCAGGTTCTTGATGGAAATAGTAATGATACAGTTACTTTCAAAAAGACTGTTACAGATTTCCGACGGGGACTGAAAGAAAACCTTCAAGAAATTACCTATTGGATAGCAGACAGTTCTTTCTATTGTAAAGACACCCTTGAAGAAATCAAAGATGAAATGTTATGGATTAGCCGTGTTCCTGAAACAATATCAGAAGCAAAAGAATTAATTAAGTCTATCGCTTCTCAACTTGTGAACAAGACTGAAAATGAGAGGCAATTAGAAAACTCTTCAAAACAACAGGGATATTCTTACAACCAACATTTTTCTAATTATGGTGGGGTAAAACAAAGATGGTTGGTGATTTATTCGAGACCTGCTCAGTCAAGATCAGAACGTACAGTATTAAAAGCTGTTAAAAGAGAATATGACAAGCTTATCCAAGCGAGCAAGAAGCTGCAGAAAGAAGGTTTTGACTCAGAAGAAGCTGCAAAGAAATCGGTAGAACAACTCCAAAAGAAAGCAAAATACCATATTTGCAGACTTGAACAGATTAGAGAGACAACAAAATACAAAAAACGTGGTAGACCATCTAAAAATAAGAATAATGAAAAAATCACAGGGTATGGTGCGGATTATACGATTATTCAAGACCAAAATTCTATTGATAGAGAAATCATTAGACGTGCAGTATTTATTGTAGCGACAAATGAGTTATTAAGTGATGCATTATCTGACCAAGAACTTCTTGATCGATATAAAGGACAACAACATATGGAAAGAGGATTTCGCTTCTTAAAAGACCCTCTCTTTTTTGCATCATCGATGTTTTTAAAAAAACCCGAAAGAATCATTGCTTTGACAATGATCTTGTGTTTTTCTTTGTTAGTCTACACAATAGGAGAAAGAAAACTAAGAAAGGCACTCAATCTATCTAATGAAACCATAAACAACCAGTTAAAAAAGCCTAGTCAACGTCCAACCTTGAGATGGATCTTCCAACTTTTTGAGGATGTTCATCTTGTCAAAATCGAAAATAAAAGAAAAACCCATTTTGAAGTTAAAAATCTTAGACCTGGTGGGATTAAAGCTTTAACGATGCTAGGGCCAGAATATTTGGCTAAATATCTCCTGAATTAGCTATTTTCAATAATTCGCAAAAATTAAAAAAATAGGTTGCGGAATGTACGTTAAATAGAATTTTTGATCAATAAATGAAATTCTGACAAAAGAAATTAACGTTTTCAGTAGGGGCTATTGTTGAATCTACATTTTTCCGTTCATGAAAAGAATGTCATTTAAATTTAAAATTAAATGATTTTTTGAGTAATCGAGGAAATAATTCTATACTTAGAAAATCTTAAAAAAATTCCAATGATTGTTATGTTAGAAATGATAAATAATAAAATCAAATCTAGAACCAAGGTTTTCATTGGATTAATTTTAATTTTTCTCATAATCTACCCAGGATTGATAAATTTAATAACTAATGCACAAAAAATTGCAAATGATAACAATTACGAATTAGTCGAAATTCATTTAACCGCTAAAAGGTATAAATTTACACCTAATAGAATTACAGTACAAAAAGATGTTAATTTAACCCTTATCTTACATGCAGAGGATAGAATTCATGGATTTTCTTTAGATGGTTACAATATTGAGCAAACGATGTGTAATGATCATGTTTTTACTATTTCATTTATTACAAATGAAGCTGGGACATTTTTGTATCGTTGTAGTGAACCTGCTTGTGGTCCTTATCACCCATATATGACTGGAATTCTCAATGTTGAGGATAATGGATCTATAACATACCAAGTTGGAATCGTGGTCGGTAGTATTTTTATTGTTGCATACGTTTCACTAAAGAAAGAAGGTACCGAATCTGGTTAAATTTGATAAATTAAGTAAAATATCAAAATATCGTGGTTTTGACTTTTTACTTTATAAATTCAATATTGTAGAATTTGTTAGAATTAATTTGTTTTTTTTTATGTTTTTATTGATTTATTATAGTTTTTTTGGCACAAATATCGGTGTAGCGAATCCTGCTATCCTATTAATTTGGATAGGATGGTGGATTTTGATAGTTTTCCTTTTTTTACCGATTAATGCCAGAAGTTGGTGTGCAATATGTCCTATTCCGATGGTAGGTACATATTATCATCGGTACAAAAATAAAGAAAACAAAAAGAAAAGACATTTTTCCAAAAAATACTCGCTATATGGGGGAATTCCATTAATTCTTTTTACTTTATTTAGTTCATTATCAATACCAATAAGTACAATTCCACTATTTACTGGTTTTGTTCTTTTAGTATTACTTGTTTTATCGAGTGTAATTGATGTTATTTTTGGTAAAAGAACATTTTGTAAATCAATTTGCCCAATCAATCCTTTACTAGGTGTTTACAATCGGTCTAATGTAACTAAGATTGAACCAATAGATTACCAAATTTGTTTAACCTCTCATCCAAAAACTTGTATCTTGGGCAATAATCAAGGAATGTACGGCTGTGAGTGGGGATTTTTTGCTGGTAAATTAAAAGAAAATCAGTGTACAACCTGCTTAGATTGTTTTAAAAGCTGTACATATGACAACCTTTCTTTAACATTCTCTAAAACGAATGTTATACCTAAATTTGAGGAAAAAATGTCATGGATTAACTCTTTTGCACCTATTTACTTTTTAGGAATTATTTTTGTATACATTATTTCAAAAATTGGAGCATTAAATCCATTTCATCAATTAATGCTAGTAGATAATATAGGATCATGGTTAGTTTACTTATCACTTGAGATATCAATTATATTTATCTTAATTCCACTTATTTTTGTTATTTTTATGTTCTTACCTATGTATCTAATATATAAAAAGGAAGGGAAGCAATTAAATGAAACTATACCATTATTAAAAAGAATAACATTCACTTCTATTCCTTTAAGTCTATCAGCGTGGATTAGTTTTACATTGATATTAATTGTTCCAAATTTATCGCTTCTATTTCAATGGTTAACTAATACTTTGAACTTAGGAAATTTATTAAATTATTTCACTTCTACTGAAAATTATTTTAACTTGATTTACATTTTTGGATTAAATCTTGCTCAAATGGTATTAATATTAGGATTTTTTACAACCATATACCTAGTAGCAAAAAATAATAATGAATTACAGTTAGTAGGCAGAAAAAAAATATTTATTTCTGTTTCACAGTATAGTTTTTATTTAATATTCTTTTTGACTTTTAATTATTCCTTTAATTTCTGAAATGAGTTCATTTACAAAAGTATAATCCAATTCACTTTTTATTTTCATAATTATATTATTTTCTTGAAATAATTTTTTCCATAATTTTCCTTTTTTAATAATTTGAAAAAAAACAATGTGTAATCTTAATTTATTAAAACTCACCTACCTTTTTGTTGGAAATAATTTCTATTTATTTTAAAAGGATTTTTTACAATTTTACTATTTTCTTTTCATTCTTTAAATATGAATACGGTGTAACAATGGATTTAGCATTTGTTTTATTAATACTTGGAATTTTTCTTTTAATGATAGATTTCCTCATTATTTTTTTTAGAGCAAGATTTACTAATTATCAATTCTACTCCAACATTGCTTTAACTTATGGATCCCTCTTTATAATTATTTCTTACGTCATTTTTATTTATAATATGTTAATTCTGAATTATTCGTATAGTTATGTATACCGGTTTTCTTCCAATGATATGGATATGTTATTAAGACTTACTGCAACCTGGAGTAGTCGTGAAGGCTCATATTTTCTCTGGGCGATTATGACCTTAGTTTTATATTTAATTATTCGTTTAATGTTTAGTAAATTCGGGAGAAAAAAGATATACCAAAGGACTTTCCTTATTATAAGTTTGAATACCATTGCTCTCTTCCTTTTAGTTATTGTAAGCGATCCTTTCAAACTCGAAGCAATTACTAGCAGTAATGGATTAGGATTAAATCCAATATTAACTTCATTTTGGAATTTAATACATCCGCCAATCTTATTTTTAGGGTTTAGTTTATTCTTAATACCATTTAGTATCTCTCTTGCAAGATTATCCATGAAATCCCCTTATTTCAAGGATGCACCAGAGATTGTGAACTTTAATCGATTTATGATGGCAATAGCTTGGTTAGCAATTGGATTAGGGATTGCTATTGGTGGGTATTGGGCTTACATTACATTAGGTTGGGGTGGATTCTGGGCATGGGATCCTGTAGAAACTGCTTCATTAGCTCCTTGGCTTTTTGCAACGATTTTTTTCCATGGTTCGCCAGTCCTTAGAAAGACAAAAATAAATTTTGGAAAAGAGGTTCTGTCAGTTTTACCTTATATTTCAGTCATATTCGCTGCTTTTGTGACAAGATCAGGTCTGTTATTTTCAGTACACGCATTTGAGTTCAGTTCTGCAAATTATGTGTTATTAGGATACCTGGTAACTATTCTTATTACAACTATCATAATTCTAATTAAAAACAAATCATTTAAACTATTTTTTTCAGTTGAAGAAATAAGAAAGTTAACTATCCCCGATTTAAGTTTATACATCTCTTACATAATTTTTCTATTAGGTTCATTTGCAATCACTTTTGGTTTATTTATACCATTAGTTATCGCAGCTTTACCCGAGCCATTCTCAATAAAATTAATAGTAAATCAACAATATTTTAATCTTATAATTGGTATATTTGGTTTAATACTAATTGAAGCTTCCATCTTTTCCTCATTAAACTTCTTTTTATCAAAAAAATTCAACCAAATTTATTTAATAGCAATTATTGGATTTGTCTTAGGGGCTTTAAATACATTTTTTGGCTTGCCGGTAATCCTTTTTACGTTAAAAGGTACGAATTTAGATTTTATTATTGCAATTTTTAGTCCTATACGGACAACAAGTAATTTAGCTAATTTTGTTATTCCTATCCTTATAGTAAGTCTATTTTTACTTGTAATATCCACTTTAAGATATCTAAAAAGTTCAGATATCCAAAAAACCTTAAAAATGCGTAAAATAACCCAAATAGTTTTACATATTGGTATTGTTGTCGCACTTATTGGTGCTTTATATAGTACCAATTTAACTGAATTAAATTCGGTGACATTAGGAATGGATCAATCATCTTCTATTACTCGTAATGGAAAAATTGAATTAAAACTTGTCGATTCTCACATTGAAAGAGAATTACTTCGTTTCAAAGAAAAAGCTAATTTAACTATCCAAATAATAGAAAATGGTAATATTTTGGGTTCAGGAACAGTTAATTATGATACGTACAGGATGTATGGTTTAGTAGCTAGTGTTTTAGTTATTTCACTACCCTTTGTAGACTATTATATTTCAACTATTGAGCTAAATATTAACGATAATGACGGTTCAATTGAAACCGCCAGATTTCAAGTACAAATATTACCACTTATCAATTTATTGTGGTTAGGCATAGTGATCATTTTTATTGCCACAACTATTTTAATAGTTGTCTCATTTAAATTATTTAAAAATTCCTATAAAAATTCAGTAAAGAAAAAATATTTAGAATTAGAAATGGA
>MDVS01000105.1 GCA_001940645.1 Candidatus Heimdallarchaeota archaeon LC_3 | reverse complement strand
TTAAAAGCAGGAGGACAGAGCATAATCTATGGATACAAGAGTGAAAAATATAAAAATCCGAAATTTATCATGGTTAACCCTAAACGTAAACATATGCCAGATCCAAGAACCATTTATCGTGATTACACTTTTAGATGGATTATTGAAGTATGTCACAGAGAAATCAAGCAACAATTTAATATTGGTAAGTGTCAAAGCCGTGATATGTGGATTGTTAATGGTTTTCTCATGCTTCTAGGGTTTACGTTCTCTGTCTGGAAAATTTCAGTCTTTTTTGAAAGTCAAGAAGGTGAAAACATTCCTGGATGTCCAACATGGGCTAATGACTTTCATGAAGAATATATTAAACGTAATTGATAAGAGAATTTTGAAATCAAGGAGAAATGAAAGATGTAAATAACCGAAAAATTCAAGAGATTAAAAAGTGCAACTCGAGTAATAAGTAGAATGATAAAATCTTTGAAAAGAAATATAAAATATTAATAAAAAAATAAATCAAATTAAATTATGATCAGAGTAAGAATTGAAAAATATAATTAATGAGATTTCTTTTTTCGATTTTTAACTATTTTACCTACACTATACAACACAGGTATGGCAATAAACATCCAACTAAGATCAAATGGACTGGTTGTTACTGAAGTAGATGTTGGTTCAGATGATGTGCTGGTTGTGACGGGTTCATCTGTTTGATAGATAATTCCAGCAAATGCGTATTCACTATTATGAAATCCACCATAATTTCCAGCTACATCTTTCATTCTAAGATAAATATAGTGCAAACCGGATCCTCCAGAAAGCATGAAAAATATTGGTGATCCTGGTGAATAGAGGGTGCTTCCAGTAAATCTAGGATTATCTGCAACTTCGATTGATACGACATCTGTTGAAGGATTCAATGCTACATTGACTCTTACTAAAGGATCTTCGGTTATTTTTTGGTTATTATTTAAAACAAACCATCCATCAGGACTTATTACATCTGCTTTTGGAGTAATAGCTATTGCATTACTATAACCGGTGTAAATACCTTCTGCTGTTATTCCTAACATACTATAATAATACGTTTGATCATTTGTTAAGCTACCATCAGTATAATTGGACATTTCTGGAGTTATAGAACCTGTTAGTAGATTGAAAGGACCACCAATACTAGTAGATCTATATAACCCAAGCTGTGTAAAGTTTCCTTCATATTGAAAGTGAATTATTGCTTTTGAGTCTCCTGGTTCACCAATAAGTTGAACTGGATAAACAGTATCATCACTGGGGTCTATTGGACTTCGACCACTCGCTACTTCAGTTAAATCGAGTTCCCCACCGAAATCAGTATCAGGTAATAGTGGATTGGAACCAAAAAGAAATTCATGGTAGTTTTGTAATAAATCATTATCTGGATCTCCTGTAGGACCATCATCACCCAAATTTGAGTTAGGATTTAAACCATATAAATTCTCCCAAGAATCTGGAAGTTGATCTTGATCGCTATCTCCACCTGTTTTCATCATAAATCCTTCAGAGTCGAAAACAATGTATTTCTTTCCTTTATTGTCAAACCCATGAGCCACAACGTCCACAATATAACCGCCTTGAAAAATAGTTGATGTAAATATCGTTCCATAAATTCCATCATTTTCAAAACCATCATCATGTAATCCATCATCAAAAAGTGTTGTATTCCAAGAAAAAAATGATTTATAGTCAGTTCCAGAAGTAATTTTTGCTGTAACTGTTGCTTCTTTTATCGGACCTAACTCATCACTTAAGGAATAAAGTATAGGCATCGGAATTCCAACAGCCCGATTATCGGTGGGTAAATTAAAATGAATATCTGTAGAATAAGGTCCAGTTGAATAGGCCTCAAGATAAAATTCTAAATAATCAGATGAAGGAGAAAATTGAAGAGAATAATCACCATTTAGTGATTCAGGGATTTTCCAGATCATATATCCATAATGACCTATCCCACTAGGATAGTTGCTGGTTACGTCAGGACTAATAACTGTTCCATTCGGAAGATGTAATTGAACACCACTTGGTTGGAATTTGCTTCGATAACTGATAATAATAGAAACATTTCCTTGAGCGTTAACTGTAAAAGGATGATCAAAAGTCCAGCTTGAAGAGTTAAAAACACCCTTATCTTTGTAAACTGTATATTCTGCTGTATCTTTTCTAGCAATAGTTCTATAAATATCGGCTAAATCTGATGCTAAAGTTCCAGAAGCAGGTTCAAATGCATAAAAAGTTTCACCCCTTACTGTTTGCTCTGTTAAAGATTGGAGCTTATCACCCTCAGCATCAGTTCCTAAGATTACAGCATATAAGTGAGTCCTATTATCCTTTATTAACCCACGAACATCATTTATCCATTTAGGAGTATTCTCCTTTCCATCAGTTAATATAATTATCTTTTTATACTGATTTCTTTCGATATCTGGAACTCCTTCAGTGTGGCTGTAAATCTCATTTAATGCCATAAACAATCCATCTCCAACCGAAGTTGCTCCTCCATCAGCAATTAAATTTGTTATTTCACTTAAAACAGTTCCCCGATTAGCACTAACAGCATTTAATGGAACTATTACATTTGCATCTCCACTAAATTCAGCTAGACCTAAATGAAATGTATCAGGACCATAAGTTTCAGCAAAAATACGTGCAGCTGTCTTTGCTGCTTGTATTTTTTCATTACTAACCATACTAAATGATGTGTCAATAACTAACATTGTATTGTCACGCCGATCAAAACTATCTCTATAATAATGGATTGCATCAACTTGTGTATCTCGAACATCTGGAGAAAGTTCAACTACTAAATTTCTATCACCACCATAAGAGGAAGGAGATGGAAGAATGTTTAAAATATATATTCCACTTACATAGACAGCATTTATCACTGTAGCAGATGAACTACCTATTTTAACTTGAAAATCATCTGCTGTTAGACCTCTAACCGCTTCTGTACCATCAAAAACTCGTATTATTGCATTGAAATTTGGTTTAATATATGCTTCACCGAAAAAAGCAGGATTAACAGAGGTTGGATTCAAAATCTGTAAGAACGTCTTTGGACCACCAGAATTGAAAGCATAGTTGAATTTAAGGGTTTCTATTCCAACATTATTTAATCCAGATACAATTACAACTATTTCATCATAATCCCCAGCATTAGGAATTGTAATGTGAAACCCCCTTCTTGTTTCTAGTCTTATTTCTTCAAAAGTACTATCACGTACTTTTATGATATCGATAAAGAGGGGAGCATTTGATAATTGATCAATTTGAATATTAAGAAAATTAATATCACCTTGAGGGGTAAGTCTAAAATATTTTGGGTAATAAACTCCTAAAGATTCAACTCCACCAAGATTTGAGTTATTTAGAAAGATTTGATCTAAATCAAAAGTAACTTCAGGATATGAACCTGGAGTTTGTGTTTCATCAATATAATGATATTTACTTGGTGCAAAGGGAATATCTTTTGCATAATTTGCTACAATAAAATCTTTGTAAACTCGTCTCAATGATGCAGTTGTATCTCCTAATTCTGTAAACATATGTGAGAAAACACGTTCAATCGTCGGTCTACTATCCCCAAGAGCTTCTAATGATTCCCAAAACTGGACAATAACATCCACACCACGATCTGGTTCTCTATTAATGGTTCCGTATTTTTCCGCTATATACTGCCAAAAAAGAGCTGCATCATAGGATAAATCAAACAAACTTCTACTTGGATTGCCTAAATAGCCTGAAACTTGACCATAATAAGATGCAAATTCCGTTCCATCAGCAGTGTCAAGAACATTATAATATTTATCTTGAATCATCCTTGCTTGACCTTCAGTTATCCAGGCTCCACCACCAGTCGCTAAACTATGAGTATAGCAAAACTGGACACTATGCATGAACTCATGTAATACTACAAGTTGTTTTTCAATTTCCAGTGGTGTACCTCGGCCACTATCGGGGACTCCAAGAAAATATGGATCATAATCACTATAAGTGCATCCACCATGTGCATTTACTCCCTGATCAAAGATATATGCGGGTATTTGCCTTGATGGGGCGTTATATCCATATTCAAGAGTTTTAGATCTTTCACGTTCTAAGATATCACCAAATTGCACTACTTGCATTCTGGTAACGGCATTAAGCGGTTGACTCCCTGAATCAGTTGTATAGAAAAACTTGAAATTTTCAGCAGGTGTTACATAGTCATCCGGTAATGTCCAGTCTGCTGTGATTGAGGATGTACTAAAAACAAGCAAAATTAATGTAGAAAATAGAATAATCTTTATTTTATGTAATCGAAATAAGTTTAAACTCATAATTGAACCTTCGTAAATTTTTTAATTATAAATACCCAAAATATTGAATTATTAGTAGGTTAACCTAATTTTAAAAATACAAATCCAAACATATTGTTTTTCAGTTATAAATCAGTGATACATAACTAGTTATGGATAGATTTTAAGTGATTGAAGATTTAAGTAACCCATAAAGGATAAAAAGAACATTTCATTTAAAACTAATCAAATAAAGTTTTTTAAATGTGTGGAGTAAAGAATGGAGAATTAACAAATTCTAGACAAGAAAAAATCTCTTTTGACTAAAGAATCAATGTCGCTAGAAAGCAAAAATCAGGATAATTTCCTTTTTTGAAGATGGCCACTACTCCAAATAATAGTAAAACATGAATATATTACTTTTAATAGGTGTGAATTGTGCTAGAAATGTAGTATGTTCTCGTGGAGTATCCATGTCATCCGAATATAACAGTAATGGATTATCTTTTCCATATCCACTATTGAGACATTCCTTAGCTGTTTCAACAAGTAACGGAATATATGCTTCTTGGTTTTTGACATCTTCAAAGGCTGTAAATCTGAGAATTATTCTCTCCTCATCGTTTTTCGTAGGTTTAAGCACTAAAGGAGCGGATGCAGCAATTAAAGAATCATTTTCAAATACTAAAATCAAATGACCTATCGTAAATACTTTTTCTAGTAAATACTGTTTAATTGCTTCGTCATCTTTGAATTGGGAGGTATATCGACCATCTTGATTGATCAAAGACACAATTATATCAATATCGTCCTTTGTCCCGACACGACTGTGAAATTTATTTTCATAGGTGGCTTGAGATAGACTGGATAGATCAAAATAAAGACTTTTCCAAGCATTTTTCTCTTTAAATCCCCGTTTTTTAAGAAACTCAAGATTTGTTACTGGTTTTGCAAAGACATTCGACCTAATTTTATAATCCTGGAAGGTCTCGTGCACTTTTAGATATGTGATCATTTCGTCAAATAACTTATTTTGAACTTCAACAGGTGTCTCTGGTAACGCCCAAGGGAAACTAATATGTATTTCTTTTGATTTTTCTCGAATCCGAGCTTGGACATAACCTACCATTTCTTCTCCACGAAATGCATATTTAACTGTTTTAGGATCAATGTTCTCTTTCTCAAATTGCATCTTAATTTGATCAGCAGTTGCTGGAAAGAATTTATATTGGTTGGAAGTATTAAAAACATCTGCCTGTAATTCTTCAAATCCTTTATTGGCTTCCCAGTATTTATAATTAAATTCAATCATAATTCATTCATCTGTAATAATTTTTGCTAATATCCGTAATTCGTGAATTAAAATAGTATTAAAGTAACCCTGAATTTAAAAACAAAATATTATTTTTAAATTCTATATTTCATGCAAGGTTTTTTGATCTATTTTCTCAGGAGAGATGAAAAACGTAAGATTTCCAGCAATAAAAATATAAATAACATTGTTGATTCAAAATTTATTTTTTTTTCTCTATATAAGAATTTAATTTTTAATCCTATTTTTATTACTAAATATCCAATAATAATCAATTATGAATACTAGACTTTGGATTAGGTTAGAAACAATGAAAAAATTTGAAAATCAACAAAAAAATTTCGTATTATCAATAAGGATAATTTTATTAAGAATTAGAAAGCTTAGTACTAAGAAATTAGTGATGAAACAAAACTAATGAGATACTTCGATTACTTCTGCACCATTTACTAAAGTCTTTATTTTTTCTATATCATGTTTAATAAGATGAGTATCGATAGCTAATTCTTCAATAGGAATACCTAACGCTAAACCTATTAACTCAAATAAGTGAAAAACTGGTATCTCTTGCTTACGTCCTGATTTACGGTTCACTAATTTTTGCTGACCGTCAAATGAATTGAAACAAGTTGGACAGATAATTACGAGTCCATCTGGATTTTGGGTATCCATTTCTTTTAGTTTATTATGTGCCATATCTAAAGCAATATCTTTTTCAATAGGTCGTGTTCCAGCACCGCAACAGGAAGTTTCTCCGAAATATGGCATTACTTCTATTCCTAAAACATCCTCTAGGATAGTGATAAGTTTTAATGGAAATCCTGGATCATCTGTTTGCATTATATTCTCTGGTTTAGTGAAGTGACAACCAACATGGGTTGTGACTTTGAGTCCTTTAAGGGGTTTAACAATTCTCTTCTTCAGATTCTCTAGCCCAATCTCATTTATTAAATATTCCATGATATGCGTTACTTCGATAGTTCCTTGCCATTTACGTCCTGTTTGGGGTTCAAGAATTTTGTTGACTTGAGTAGCTAATTTCTTGTCTCTTCGTAAGTGATAATTAGCAATTTTAAGAGTCTCAAAACACCCATTACAAGCTGATACAATATTCGAATTTTTCTCTTCAGCAAGGGTCAAATTACGTGCTGCTAAGGTAGTCCATGTCAAAAAATCAAAGGATTGAATTCCACCGGGATCAGGGCAGCATGAGTACGCAATATCTTCTATTTTTATTTCTAATTTATCAAAAACTTTTCGAATTGCAACTTCTATAAAGGGTAACCTGTATGGTATGGTGCAACCCCAAAAGATATTCAAATTTGATGGTGTATTAGTACTCATTTTGATACCTCTAGACTAATCAAACTATCAAGTTTATCCGTGAATTTCGAAGCTTTCAATATTTTTTCTATTTCCTCAGTATTGGCTTTGGGTAACACAGGTAGACCCATTTTTTCTCTACGAAAAATAATGCTTTGTGCTACTGGAATCGTTAACCCGGTTTTCATCATTGAAGCTTCATCGATAATTCCCTTAGGAACTGGACCACCGTTTTCTATTGCCCAATTTTTGAGTTTGAAAAAGATATGAGCCAAATCAACATCTTGTGGACATTTTGTTTCACATGAGTAGCAACCTGCACAAATCCAATAAGCAGGTAAATCACCTAAATAAGGAATTGTTCCTTCGCGTGCTAACTCTTGAGCTATATTAGAAGGTTTGAAATCAGGAAAAGCTTTGAATACAGGACAACCAGATGTACATGTTTGACACTGATAGCAGATTTGCACATGTGCCTGGATTTCTTTCATCAATGGATCATCAATTTTAATCTCTACATTCATTTTCTTCACCTAATCTCCTGTTGCCAACTGTTCGGGTATTTTTTTCTTTTTAACAACTTTTCGATAGACTTTTTTTCTTTAATAAATATCATCTTTAGACCTCAAACTAATCATAGTTTGAATTGTTTCTTAAATAATAGATTATACGTCTATTTTTACTTCATAAAAATAACATTTTCATTATTATAAACTATCTATTTCAGTAATTGAATCTTTCAGGATATTTTAAAACGTTCATACTGATTTGAATACACTTATAGTAGGTATTGCTAATAAATCATATATTGTAACTCAAGATCTGATTTTTAACTAACAGTCTGAAAACTATTAAAAATGTTGTTTATAAGTTTGAAATTGGTATAATTAAGACAAGAATTTCCTGACCAGTACTCTAATTCTTCTGCAAAAACTATCCGAATCCTACTAATAACATTAAAATATATTGGGTCATTGAATACTTGTAAACTGAAAGTAAAGATTTGAATAGTCTTTTATCGAATATCTCCTCAAATAATATTTGGTGAATAAAAATAACACAAAAAATAAAGATCTACGATCAGAATTGACTATGAAATGTCTTAACAAACTTGGAAATAAACTTTATATATCTAAGGGGCGTAAAATAGATATCAATATTTGATAGAAATGAATCGTCTATCCCAGCCATTTTCAGATCATTTTTCCTTATTTTTCTAGTCATTTGAGCTTTTTCGGTAACAGTTATTTTTCCATAGCATTTTGGACATTTATCTCGATACATCTCAACATAATAAGGATGTGAATTAAATCTGAAGGTATTTAAAGTATTTCCCCATTCTTTTAAGAAGAATATATGATAATATGACAGTGGTCTTAATGAATAAAACTATTATCAATCGTATCTTCTGTACATTTTGCAAAAAAGAATTAGAAGATAGTAATGAAATTGTTGTTGGACATCATCTTTATTGTAAGCGAGAAATTGATAATTTTGTAGATGAAATTGATATTATTAAAGACATACAAAAGGAATTAAATATTGAACTAACAATATTTGAGGAAGGAAATGAACGCTCATACTTCGGATTGAATGGAAACTGAGTTATGAATATATTAATGATATTAATTATGATATTCAATTATGTAACACCAACAAATCCTGTGTAATTATCAAATATAATATTGCAGAAAATGCAACTATTTTGGATTTAACAAATCTTTCCCCTGGTGAATACTCAGTTAATGTACTAGGTGGCTACGGAATACAAAGTGAATGGCTCTATTTCATTAACACTCAAGAAACGGTTGGAAATAACAAAACAGGTCTTAATTTCAGTCCAATGATGAAATTGAAAATATGGAGAGTTTTCCGATGGATCTATCACATATTCGATATTTTGCTCTTTCAAGTATATTTCAAGAAATTTTTGAACATCTATCTTTTTTCCAGTATAAATCCTAATACTAATACTTGATATTTTAGTTAAAAATTTATTAATGTTTATTGCGATTAAGTTCTAAAAGTGACCTATTCTTAATTTCAAAAATTCGATCAAGACTTTCTAAGTGGTCTGTGCTATGAGTTGCTAGCAATAAAGTTAATTTTTTTTCTTCTGCTATTTTTAGAAGGAAATCTCTAGTTTTATAAGTTGATTTGAGATCCAGTCGTCCAAATGGCTCATCCGCTAATAAAATTTTCTTTCCAGTAATTAATGAGGCTGCTACAGTAAGTCTTTGTTTTTCACCTCCAGAAAGGGTCGTAACCAATTGATTTTTTTGATTATATAACCCTACATCCATTAATGTTTCATGAATCTCCGTATTGGCATATTTTCTTAAATTTGATATTTCTAAAATTTCTTCACAAGTTAACCAAGGATCCAGAATTGGAAATTGCGGTATCAGTTGAATGCTACTGGAAATGGAAATGGTTCCGCTAGAAGGTCTAATTAGACCAAGTATAAGAAAAAATAAGGAAGTTTTTCCACTTCCCGATGGACCAAAAATCCCAATCCTTTCCCCTTTGTTAACAACAAATGATAATTTCTCAAAAATCGAAAGTATATATCCTACTCTTTCCTTAAATCTCAGGGTTACTGAATCAAATTTGATCTCAATCGAATTGTTTTTCAAAATTTTCGACCTTTTTTAAAGCTTTAATTTTAATTTGTTCATTAATAACTTCCCATTCAAGGGATTTTATACCAATTAATTCTGTTAGTAGACTGGTTGGGATCTGAATCTCAGGATTATCGATTAATACCCATTTCTGGTAATTTTGTTGAGAAAATTCATTATGATCAACTAATTTTAAAACATATGTTAAGGGCTTGTTGGAAATTTTATTAAATGAATAAATATGCCCTAAATCCAATTGTTGATAAATAAAATCAGGAATATTTAAAAAATCTTGATTCTCATTCATTGCTTGTCTAATTATAATTGGTTTTTCAATGCTAGAAGATATTTTAGATAGTAAATTATCTTTAATTATCCTTCCATCTTGAATATAATAAATGTTTGTTGCTATGTCTACTAAATGAGGATCATGACTTGTAATTATTACTATTTTTCCCTCAATGGCAAAATCCTTTAATACCTTAACTATTTTTTCTCTATTTTTAATGTCGAGAAAACTTGTTGGTTCATCCAATATAAGAATTTGTGGATTTTTTATTAAAACTAATAGTAAAGAAATTCTTTGTTGTTCTCCCCCAGAAAGATTCAGAATTGTTTCAGATAAATGCCGATGTTCTAAATTAAGGTGTCCAAGAAACCTTTCTTCATCAATAATATTAGTACAAAAAGTCTTGAGAATGTCAATACAATCTTTTACTGAATAATCTTTTAAAAAATTATTAAAGAGTTCTTGATGCATATATCCAATTATCTTTCTTCTCATATCTTGTAGCTCAAGATCTTTAAAATCTTGAACAATCTTATTCCTAAATGTAACTCTTCCTACCGTTGGAATCGTTAAAGTACTAATAATGTTCATTAACGTTGTTTTCCCAGAACCACTAGGACCAAGAAATAAAGTAATAGAATTTTCCTTAAAAGTTAAATTAACGTCAGAAAGTGCTATTGTTCTTCTTTTAGAAGGAATTCCTAAAAAATTTTTTCTTTCATAAATTTGTGTTACATTTTCTAAAGTTATCAAGTTCATTTTTTAATCTTCTGAAGTTTTAAAGCCTTTGATTAAATTTATATCCAGATTAATCTTTTTTCTGTAGTAAAAAAGGTAAATAATTGGATAAAA
>MDVS01000104.1 GCA_001940645.1 Candidatus Heimdallarchaeota archaeon LC_3 | reverse complement strand
TTTGATGAGATTCGACCTGGAAATTTTGTGCTTTATGACTTAACACAATTTACGATTAATAGTTGTGAAGAGAAGGATATTTCGATTGCTATAGCTTGTCCAATTGTAGCAAAACATAAAGATAGAATGGAAATTATAATCTATGGGGGGGGAGTACATTTTTCTAAAGATTATTTAAAAGTCGATGATTCATCTGAGTCCTTTTATGGATATCTTGTAGAGAAAAATGCCGATGGAACATGGGGGGAAATAAATAAAACTAATTATCTAAAATCAATAAATCAAGAACACGGAATTTTGAAAGTAAATAAAAAAACTTTTGATGAACTGAAAATAGGTGAGATAATCTATATACTCCCAATCCACAGCTGTATGTCAATGGATTTGCTGAAAAATTCTGTGTTCTTGATTTATTGATTTTAGATAATTAGTTTTATTTATTTCCCCCCATGTTCCATCGGCATTTTTCTCTACAAGATATCCATAAAAGGACTCAGATGAATCATCGACTTTTAAATAATCTTTAGAAAAATGTACTCCCCCCCCATAGATTATAATTTCCATTCTATCTTTATGTTTTGCTACAATTGGACAAGCTATAGCAATCGAAATATCCTTCTCTTCACAACTATTAATCGTAAATTGTGTTAAGTCATAAAGCACAAAATTTCCAGGTCGAATCTCATCAAATCCTTTGAAATTTTCGATTATGCTACAAGAAGGAGTATCTCCATAGGATAGTTTAACATTGGAAAATCCTTCTCTGTCTAAATTTTGTTTAAGTATGGTCATTTTCTTTAAAGATGAAAAAAAAATTTCTCTTTTCCTTTGATTGGATTGAGTATAGGTGTGACCTGCATGTGTAAGTAATCCTATAAATTCCAGATTTTTAGTTTTTTTCATTTTTATAACAAGAACTAATATTTCTTTAAAATTTTCAAAATAAATTCCAGTCCTCTTATATCCTATGTCAATTTTTATCCATATCTTTACTTTTTTTGTGAGTTTATTCTCAAGACATTCAATAGATTCTGTATTTTCTACCAAGAGATTTAATGAATCCAATTTCATTGCCAATGAATTTATTTCTTGAATTTCTAAAATATTTATTGGAAAAGCAATAGTAATGTCTCTCCAATTATGATTTGCAAAATAAACAGCCATTTCCACTGAAGAAACGGTTATTTTGTTTACTCCCTCTTCACGGAACCACTCACCAAGTATAGATGATTGATGCGTTTTGAAATGAGGACGTAATTCAATATTACTATTACTAACTTTATCAAGCATTGATTTAATACTATTTTTTGCTCTTGTTTTCCAAATAACAGCGGTTGGTTTAATTATTGACATAAATATTTTAAAATATTCCTATTTAAAAAAACCAACAAAAAGAAAATCTGAAGAATTTAATCAGCAACAATTTAAGAATACGGAAAATGAGAATAAACCATTAGTTGCGCTAGTTGTAAACGTTTCCTTGCTAATGAAGAATCTTTAGTAGTTATTTTATAAAAAACATCAAAATTTTTAGGTAAAAAATCATCTAAAGTTTGAACTAGTTCTCCTAGATCATCATTAGAAGGTTTTTGGTTCCATTCTATAAAGTAATCAGAGTAACCTTTTGTTAAACCATGGTGGTCTATTTTACTTAGATTTAACTTTTTTAAATTGTCAATAGTGTAATATATTCCTGGTCCAACTAATTTTAAATAAGAAACAATATTTTCAGAATCAATTTCTGCTGGTTCCTCTTCGAAAGTTTCCAATGTTGTGATCGAATATTTTATTTTGATATTTACTAATTCATCATCTAAAAGTTTTATTAGGTCCATTATTTGTTGTAATGATGGATCTTCATGCCAATTAAAGACGTAGTCGTATTTTCCTTGTATCAAGCCAGAGCTTTCTCTTAGACTAGTGTTTCCTGTTAATTCTCTAAATTCTTTTGCTATCGATTGCAGTTTAGGTATGGTTTCTAAAATTGAAGGACCATAAAGTGTTAGAAATGATCTCATTTCGACTTTCTCAACTCTTTTAATAGGTTAGTAATTTATACTTATATCAAAACATCTTGTTATTGCCATGCTGTAATCCTATAAATGTTTCGATTATTTTTTTCACACCTATAATTTAGCTGATTAATATGAAATACGTACCCAAAAAAGGTGAAGATCAAATATATCTCCTTGTGGGAAGTATAATGATTGGTTGGAGTTTTTTCATTCTAATTACAAACTTCTATCATGGATCACGATTTCCTTTTGTCTTTATATCTTTCATTTGTTCTTTTGTAGGATTGTTTATGATAATGTATATCCATTTAACATTAAATCCAATAATACCAAATACTTTCACAGGTTTAATGATTCGATTATTCCCGGGAATAATGACTGGAGTTGGAGTAGGAGCTTTACAGGCCAATGGATTATCTGGAGGATCAATTACAATTGAAGGAGTAGTTCTGATAATTTTTGCACTGCTGATCGGTTTAATTACAGTAATTTATTCTTTAGAATCCAAAGAATTTGTTTACGCTTTTAAAAAATATTTAGCTAATAGAAATACGAAAAATTCCAATTCTGAGTAAGGAAATCAATAGATTTCGTAAGAAAAATAAAGTAATTCCTTGCTTACCAAAAGTCTAAATTTGATTTAAATTTAATTAAGATTAAAAAATATATTTGGTGTTTGTTCTACTTGGAAGTCTCATTGAGTTTTATAAAAGAGAATGACGATAATAAAGACGTTGACTACGGTTTTTATAATGATCCTGTATGGTTAGATCGTAAGACGAAAGAAATTGCTTCTACTGATATCAATATTTTATCTGATAACGAAAAATTAGCATTTTACATAAATGCATATAATATCCTAACTGTTTGGGCCGTTAGAAAAAAATTAAAAAAAAATCCTTCTTGGAAAGGTAATACGAGTTATATAAGAAAAATCAAGTTTTTTTATCTTAGCAAATATGTAGTAGCAGGGAAAAAAATAAATCTTTACAATTTAGAAAATAAAATATTAAGAAAAAAGTTTAATGAACCTCGAATACATTTTGCAATTAACTGTGCAAGTATCAGTTGTCCACCTCTACCAAATAAAATAATTTCAGCTGAAAATATTCACTCTCAATTAGACTTGTTGACTAGTAATTTCATAAATGATGGTGTTAATGTAAAATATAATAAAAAACAAAATATACTGGAAGTAAATTCAATATTTAAATGGTATGAAAAGGATTTCAAAGGTCAGGGGGGAATTCTTTTATTTATTAAAAATCACTTAAGTAAAAATATTATAAATGAAAGAACAAAACTCAAATTTCTTCCATATAACTGGAATTTGAAAATTTAAGTCTTCAATTGTAAAAAGAAGGAAGAAAAATATAGAAAATTTTAAAAATAATTTTCTTTTATGTATACTTTACTCTGGGGTCTAATACGCCGTAAAGTAAATCTGCAATGAAATTCGCTACAATAACAGTAATAGCTATTAACAAAAACACTGCTTCTGCTACTGGCCAATCCTGAAGTAGGAGAGAATCAAGAATCAGCTTTCCCAATCCTGGCCAAGAAAATACAGTCTCTGTCAAAACAGCACCAGAAATAATAAAAGCAAATGTTAATGCAATAATAGTAACCATCGGAAGAACAGCGTTTCTGAAAGCGTGTTTGTAGAGGACTGTGCTTTCTGGAAGACCCTTTGCTCTAGCAGTTACAATATAATCTTCTGTTAAAACATCAACAAGATTATTTCGCATAAGGAGTAAATAACTTCCAAATCCATTCAATATCAGTGCTACCACCGGAAGCGTCATGTGATTAAGTAAGTCAAGGAAGTCTGTTACTGGATCACAAAGTCCTTGTTGACACTTTACACTATGTGTTCCTCCTGCAACATCGAACCAATTGAGGTAAGATCCGAAGATCATAATTAAAAGCATTCCAATCCAAAAGACTGGTAATGCATAAGCTGCTAAAGAAATAGTTATAAAACTCATATCATATCTTGTTCCTCTCTTTGCTGCTGCCGTTGTTCCGAGAATAATACCTATAATAATAGTTAAAATTGATGATGTTCCTAAAAGAATAACTGTATTCGGCAACCGCTGAGCAATTAGATCATACACATTAAGCCGTTGCAAAAACGATTCACCAAAATCTAACGTAATCATACGCGCTACATAATCAAGGAAATAGTTATACCAAACCTCAAAATTTGCATCTTTTGTCGGGATTCCCAACGATTCACGGATTTGTTCTCTTATATCGTTTTCAAAAAAAGCTCCACCAAGAGCTATATCTACTGGATCGACTCCTAAAATAAATATCTGAAGCCTGAAAAGAAAGAAATTAAACACTATAACTGCAAAAATTAAAATAACTGAATTAATAGAACGTCGAACAATATATCCTCGAAGTGTCATAAAAATATCCTCAAATTATTCGTCAATTTAAATGAAATAACAGATTATTACTTATTAATTTAAATTGGATCCTAATCTGTTGGTTGTTTTAATCCTTAAATAAATGTTAGGGCAAGTGAAAATGAACTTTTGGTTCAATTAGATTTTTTAATATTGCATTTGCATTATGTAATTTTTTTTCATATTAACCTTTTTTGTAATACTAATCCGACCATAAGTTGAGGTTACAAATTTTGGTCAAAAATAATAGTCAAAAAGTGTTCTGAATCTTTATAATTGATAATTTTTACATAAAATTAATAACCATTTAGGTGGATTAGAAAATGAATGAAAAAAATGAATCAGAAATTAATATTTTCACAATAACGGATCTAAACTCTTCAAGCATTATTCAATTGAAGGAAAAAAAAGAAAGGAAAAGTTTCCAACAATGCACAGATAATTGTATGTTAAATCCTTTATCCTATAATATTGGAGGAATTCTCTCATTTTAGAAAAAAATAGTGATAAATATGAATGATAAAGAAAAAAAAATTAAAACTTTTAGTGTAGTTGATGGAGATCTTGATTTCAAACATAAAGTAATTTTAAGGGCTGAAAATGGAAAAAAAGTAATAATAAAAGGTGATCTTTCAGCTGACGTTAAAATAGTTGCTGAATGTTCAGTTGAAGCTGAAGATGTATCTGTTGGAGCCTATTTTGAGGTTGTTGGTGCTTTAATAGCAAACAATATTAATGTAGGTGCTCATTTAGATGTTGAAAATAATATTCAAGGAAATAAAATTTATGTGGGAGGAGTTTTAGATTCAGGAGGATCGATAACTGCTAAAAAAATTGATGTAGGTGGAAAATGTTTAGCACAAAGTGATATTTCAGCTGAAAAAATGATTGATGTGGGAGGTGTTTTATCCACAAAAGGAAAACTTTCCTCACCGAAAATCGAAGTCGGTGGTAGTTGTGAGGCAAATGAAGTAAATATTTCAGAAATTGAAGTTGGAGGAAGTTTAAGAGTATATTCTTCGTTTTCTGCTAAAGATATCAAAATTGGAGGGAAATTAGTTACAAAGGGTTCGTTACGAATTTCGGAATTAGAAGTCGGGGGCCTAGTTGATGTTGATGGAGATTTAACAGGAAGCACTGTTGAAGTTGGTGGAACCTTAAAAGTAGGTAATAATCTTACTATGGAAAACTCCATTGAAGTTGGAGGTAAACTTAAAGTTGTAGGCGATGTTGTTGGAGATAATATTGAGGTTGGTGGTGTAGCTAAAGCTAATAAGTTTGAAGCTCGAATTATTGAAATTGGTGGCAAAATCAAAGCATCAGGGGGTATTTTTGCTAAAGAACTATTTAAAATTGGAAAACGTGGAAAGGTTATTGGTTATCTAGTAGGAGGCAATGTAATTATTGGAAAAAAAGCAAAAGCTGGTAATATTTTAGCTGATAAATTAGTGTTGAAATCAAAATCAGAAGTTTGGAATATTTTTGCTAGAGATATTACAATTGAAGCTAATGTTATAGTTCACGGAACAATAAAGTATATAGATAAACTTTCAGCTGATTCCACAATTAAATATATAAAAAACCCAGAACAAACAACTGAATTACCATCTTTCAGCGATCTTAAGCATTTAAATGAAACTAATGAAGAATAAATCTGAAAATAGTTATATTTTTCTTTAATCCAAATTTAGAGACATTCTGAAAATTGTTGTAAGGTCATTTTGATAATAAATTTACCCTTATTTAAATATAACTTTTTTTAATGATAAATGAAAGCTATTTTGAATAATAGACATAGGAAATATCATTTTTTGTCTTAAAAGAAATTGTTCAACACCTTTGCTGTGATATTTAAATAATATCCACGATTTAAGATGTCTATTTGCATTATCAGGAGATCTATAACCTTTATAATTGATTTCACGATCGTGGACGCTATTAAATTGTTCAGCTCGATTGGAAGT
>MDVS01000103.1 GCA_001940645.1 Candidatus Heimdallarchaeota archaeon LC_3 | reverse complement strand
TGAGAAATTTTTGAAAGCATTTTAACAAGAGCATTCGAGCAGTGGGCTTTTGAATAGGAGCCAGTTGATGAGTTATATCACAAACTATACCGGGTTCAATCTTGGCAAGTCCTTTAGATTGAATTTGGGATATAATATTTTTATTCAGTTGTTGAATCTTGATTTCGCCCCAACTGCTACGATATCGACTGAGGGTAGTCTCATCGGGAACAGATTTCGGAAATGGGACATCCAGAAAAAAACGATAAGCCAGATCTGTAGTAGCTCGTTCTTCGACCTTATAATCCGATGCTGGATGCCAGATCTGGAGAAAAAGCATTTTAAAAATTACTAACGGATCCCATGCGGGTCTACCAAGGTGTGAATAATTGATTGGTTCTCCATTAGCATTAGTCATAAGTTCATTCCGAATACTAACCCAATCAATAATTGTTTTCAACTGTACTAACGGATGATCTTCAGAGAGAAATTGTTTAATTATATTTGTCCCAAAAAATGTACTCGAAGGTTTAGATTTCGGTTTCATAGCTGCTCAAGGTGACAAATTATTTAATTAGTATATAAATCTTTCTTCTTCTATTGTAGATCTAATAGCACCTGAAAAAGGTAAAAATTGATAAATCAATTCAAGATATGACTTTTAGAAATATCTTAAATGAGAAAAAACTAGACTTTTTCAGAACTCTCTAACAATGAAAAGTATAAAGTTGTAGGATCTTTTTTATGTACGTCTAATTAAATATAAATTATTTTTATCACTACTATATCCATGTGAGTAAGGAGAAGGGGGATATGATGATGAAGCACTAGAAAGAAGCCCAAACTCCATTAGAATCTAATCTTGAGTTCCACGTTAATATAGTATAATTTTAGGTCGATATGATTTATATACACAACCTCGGAAAATATTAATTTTCAGGTAGAACCTGGAACGCAACTAGACAATATTATTTATAATTCTTAAACTAAATTAAATCTTCAATTTTAGGATAAAAACTATGATTAAATGCTCTAAATGTGGCTTGAAAAATGAACCAAATCTAAAGAAATGTATTAACTGTGGTCAGTATCTAGGCTTTCTTATGCCAGTTGTCTTAGTAGGTGATCTTGGAGTAGGAAAGCAGGAATTTCGAGAACGGTATTGCAATACTACCCAAATTAGATTGATGAGTACTATTGGTATTGACTTTGGTATCAAGTTTATAGTTATTGATGAACGACGAATTAAATTTCGTATCGTGGTATTATCAAGCAAACAACGCTTTTCAACTCAGCGCTGGGTACATTATCTGGGTATATTGGGTGCTATTGTTCTTTTTGATGTCACAAAATAATCTACATTTGAAAATACCTCTCAGTGGATCAAAGAAATCTGGACCAAGAATGGTAAGGGGATTATTCCTCTTGTTCGCTTAGAAAATAATGCCGATCTATGAGATCAATATTTAGATACGATCTCCGATGAAATAGCAGAAAAATATGCTAAAAGATTATCTAAGCAATCAATATCGCATGGTTTTAATATTAATTACTTTCCTATAAGCGTAAAATCTGGCTTAAATGTCACTCAAGCTTTTGAGGAATTAGGAAGATCTTATCTCCAATATCGTGAGTGGCAAAAGCGAAGAGATGGAAATTAAATACTATTAACTTTTTAGACGGTTCTATCGTGTTTTTTCTTACTCTAAGTATGTGGACAATATCGGCCTTTTACCGGGGATCAAATAATTTGATTATTAGTATAGGATTGATTTTTTCAGGAATGATTATTCTTTTGTCAATTAATTATCTAGATAGTTTCTTGGGATTCTTCATGTTTCTTTATTTATTCATTCTAGCTGGGGCTAATTATATAAGTAACAAAGAGGAATTTTTAAATGAATCTCATAAAGAGACTACTAAATTAGTTAAAAAAAATTGTAGCGGGTGTGGAGAGAAAATGGCATATGAGGAAATTTTTTGTGGAAATTGTGGTAATAAAATGATTAATTGACCAAAATGTTTTATTTGTTAAAGAAAGGTTCCTGACCATAATTACCTTTTCGAATCATGATATGGGTGTCCCACATTCCTGCACAACGTCTTCTTTCCATACATTTCTGGGTTCTGTTTCTTATATTCTCTTTGAAACTTCCACCATCGTTTTATGTGTTGTTTTACTACTAGCATCATTTTCTTCCAATCCTTGATTATGCTACTAGTGCTGTTTCACCTCTTTATTAATGTTAACTGAACTGAAAATGCAAAAAAAGTAATTGTTTTCTTATTCTAGGTTCTTAATGTTAAAATTATTTCCATTCAATCGTGTCATTAGAACTTAAACTAGTTTCGAATCATTCTACCAATTTCGAATCATCCTGCAATTCTCAAATGAGTCTGTTTTTTGTAATTACTTTAGCAAATGTTGTTAAGATGTAATATTCAAATTCGTAGTCATACAGAATTTTCGATTAGTTTGTGGTAGGTTTTACGAAAATCAAATCCTCTTCAAATTTATCTAGGATTGCGTTAACTTCAGCTAAATGAGTTTCAATGTCTCCTTGACCAAATCTTCCATCCTTCATTCGTGCGGTTATACGTATTAAAGGAAGCCACATCTCCATCTTCGCATTACGTGTTTCCAAGTCCCTTAAGTTGTATTTAATATCCTTAATAATTTTATTGAAATTTTGTTCGTAACTTTTATTGCTTTTTTCAACATTATCTTGTAATTCAGCAATTTTCAGCCAGATAGTAGCAATATTTGTACCTGTAACTCCAGAACCTACTAGCAAAATCCCTAGAAAACTTTCTTCGGCCACGACAGCAACAGCAGCTGCAATTATAGCCAAAAAAGAAAAAAATGCTTGAGCCAAAAAGGTCCATATGGGGTAATCAGCCTTAATATTTTTGAGAAACTCTTTTACAATGATCTTTTCGTACTCGTTTAAGTCGTCTAAAATTATTCTCTTGGGATGATCTGTATTAGTTTCCAAAATTAAAAGGTGATTTTTAAATTCTTGATTCTCCAAAAGATCAGATTTTTCTTTGTAAATTGAAATATAATTGACCGAGTCCTCAGGATCAATTTTTGAAAGAAGACTGTTAACACTTTTTTTTACCGTAAAAAAATCCACATCTGGCATAATAAACTAATTGAAGTGAACCAAATTTAAGCATGCTTATTTGTGAGACAAACTTCACATTCAAGAACAGAAAATCCCTGCACGTTAACGCCTCAAACTTCGAATCATGGTATGGATGGCCCACATTCCTGCACAACGTCTTCTTTCCATACATTTCTGGGTCCTGTTTCTTATATTCTCTTTGAAACTTCCACCATCGTTTTATGTGTTGTTTTACTACTAGCATCATTTTCTTCCAGTCCTTGATTATGCTACTAGTGCTGTTTCACTTCTTTATTAATGTTAACTGAAATGAAAATGAAGAAAAAGTTCTTGATTTGCTATTCCAAGTTCTAAATGTCAACATTTTTTCCATTCAATCAAGTTAATAGACCTTAAACTAGTTTCGAATCATTTCCCCAATTTCGAATCATCCTGCAATTTTGAAATGGTTCTGTTTTATGCAATTCATTCAAAATTTCATCTTTAACTGAAAATATATACAAACAAGCTAATAACAAATGTGAAAGCTAAAACAATGGAGAAAACAGTTATTAATGCCATTACTGTAATTATTCCTAACACTGCTACTTCTAACATTACCATTAATCGTGATTGATTACTGTAGTTACTTACTTGATACGAAAATATTAGTAATATCATTCCCAGAGGCAAAAATCTTAATAAAAAAGGAAATCTACTATCTACCTCCCCAACAGGAACAATTCCAAATAATACTATGTTTAAGATTGTAAATACTATTCCTATTGTTATACTCAACCCTATTAGTTTTAATACTTCATGAGAAGCCATCGCTTGTTGTATTTTTGAGTGATCAAAATGTGCTTAAATAGAATATTTTTTCCAATAAAAACTGCAATTCCTTAAAAATTCATATTCTTACTAATCAAAATATTATATATCAAAAACTGGTATCAAAAACACGATTTACTTGATCACTTACATATACGTATAACTGATGTGATCCATCTCCCGAATGTAAGTCAATTACTAGTGATACAATACTAAATCCTACATTTTGTGTCGTGTTTCCAATTCCATCTCAATGATGTTTCACTTCTTTGACAATGAAATTATCTGTGAAATTTACCTTATTGCTGATCTGATTTGAAACTTGTTCCATTGATTCCTGATTTAAAATTTTTTCCACTAATTATATATTAATAAGATTTAGTTTCCATTGTAATTATAAAACTAATTTTTATATTATTACTTTGGTTGATTATCAATGTGGAAAAAAGGCTACCAAATTAAAAGCAAATACCATCTTCAAAAATATCTTTTTGAGTATAAACTTAATAAAAAATGGAGAAAAAATATAAAAATTAAAATAATATCCCTTTTGATATACTTTTTATCAATAATTTCCTTGTTAATTGCTTCATGTAATATTTTGTTTCAATTAGCAAATGAACCATTAAATTTTGATACATTCTTGAAAATAATTTTGGACAATTTTGGACCAATAGTAACTATTGTATTTTTACCTATCATTCTATTAAAATTATATAAATTTAAAGTAGAGAGAGAGATTAAAAAACAAATAGAAAATGAAAATAAATACCATTTCAAAAAACGGGATAAAAACTTTCCTCTTGATCTTGATGATTTAAAACTTTCTCCATTAATGATTGAAAATTCTTATGAGAAAGTATATTCCCCAGATAGGAAGAATATTGCACTCTGCTCACCAATTATAAATGACTTACTCATAAAATGTCAAATCGATAATATTCCTTTAATCTTTCAAGAAAAAGCTGAATTCAAATTGGATGATATTGCAGAAGAGATCTTATTCTTAGTTCTTAATAAAAAATTGCAGGACAGTGAAAAAAAGATTTTATTCAATGATGAAAAAATGAGATTACTTTCAGATCTAACAATTAAAAATCTCAAAGAACCCAACGTAATTAATTTACAAAAGACTAATTATTTTCAAAGTGTTGGCACGAATGAAATGACTGGAAAAAGAATAATTCAGAAAAAACGTAAATTTAAAAATAAAGAACCATTTATTTTTCTGAATAAATTCTCTTTCATGGCTGAAAAAAATATTGCATTTACTGAAGAAAAAATAAAACAGTTATATGATTTGGAAAACAGCTACTGTTCGAATCACATCGGTGTTAACACAATTGCTATTACAAACGATAAAAAGATAGTAATTGGTGAACAAACAGAACATGGCCAACAAGCAATTAATCAATTAGCTCCATCCGGCTCAGGATCTGCCGATTATAAAGATTTCAAACCAATAAATGAAGAGAATAATTTCATACAATGTATATTAGACGCTACAAACCGAGAATTAAAAGAGGAATGTAATTTAAAGCACTTACCACATAAAACTATGCTAATTGGGTTTACAAGACTTCTTAACAGAGGAGGAAAACCAGATTTTTTTAGTATATCATACTTAAAAGATATTAGTTCAGAAGATATTAAAAAAGCTAGAATAGCAAGAAAAGAAAAACCATTTGTGAAAAAAATAATGTTTGAAGAAATTTTTGATTTTAATCCAATTGGTATTACTAAAGCCTTAGACAATATTTATGAGAAATACAAGAATAGAATATCATTTGCATTATATTTAAATATAGAAATTTTGAGGTTTGCATTGAAAGAAGTGAATTTTAGGAAATCATTTTTTAAATCCTCTTATTAACTATAGATAAAGCATAAATCATGCAATTTCGAATAAAACTCTCTCCAGTTAGTAAATATTAAAAATTCTCGGTTAAATGCGAGTTTAAATCCTAAAAAATGAATTTTATTCTCTTTTGCTACTTGATAATCAAAAATCGTATCTCCTACAAAAATGAATTTTTTCTTAGAATATATTTTTTGTAAAAGGTTGTAATGAGGTTTTTTCCAATTTACATTTTTAAAACCAAAAACAAATTTAAAATTAATTTTGGAGAAAAAATGGTCTACAATGGTCTTGAGGTCAGAATCTTGGGGAACTGATGTAGAAATTCCAAATTGAGCTCCTACTTGATCTAAATCTTTGAGTATTTCCAACACGAAATCATATGGCTTAACGTTATTTATTAACCTTAAAAATTCTTGACTGAACTTATTACTAAATGTCTTAACAACAGATAAGTCAAAATTTTCAATGTTATACTTCAGAGCAAGCTCTGAAAATTGAAGAGATCTGGACGTTCCATTGTTGAGATAAAATTTTATTATATTGTTAATTTCAAGTTTGTCCAAATCAAAATAAGTAATAAAGAGATTTGCAAAAATTTGAGCTTTTTTACTTAATGAGTCTATGAGAGTTCCATCTAAGTCAAAAATTAATACGAATTCATTTTTCTCTTTAAGAATTTCATATGGAATCTTTGACATTCTAGTTTTTCCTTAATCTTTTCTTGTTTATTTTTATATTTTCTATATTGAGAAAATTTTCTAACAAGAGTTAATAAGTCAAATGAATCGAGATTAAAAAAATTTATATGATTGCTAACAGGAAAACGCTTCATTTAAAAATATATATCACAATTGTTGATAATATTGAGCCTGGTTTAATTGATTTTAATTGTGGTATTTTTCTCTCTACTGATTCTTATTTTATTTTAACCCCATACGGCAATTCTTGGAGAATATTATTTCGAAATAACTAATCCTGGTATATTTATAGGTGGTGATAGGACACCGGTAGAAGGAGAATTCAGGCATTATAGTAATGATTTGCCAAATGGAGGATTATTTTTTCCCAATGACCAAGAACAGGTTTCTGGCAATGTTACAGTTTCTTGATCTGTTTCTGAATCTAATAGTGATCCCTTAAGATACAGATAAAACTCTTTAGAAGGGTGGATATCAGATTATACCACAACTACTCTTAATCCCACCAGTTTTTAAGAATTCTTATTTTTAATTATAATATTGCTTTCTCAGTCTTTTTTGTTCTTCGATGAACGAATCATTCAAAATTGTTCCAGTTTCCATGTGTTGTTTAATAAAATTAGATTCATTAAAATGTAAATATATTCCATTAGCTGGTTTTTTCTCTTTAAATCTGTAAAAATCTTCAGTAATGGTTTCATAAATACCTGAATAATATTCATACATAAATTGTGCTTCTCTATGGGTAATTGGGATTGTTGTAATAGCTATCGCATAACTATCACTCAGTGTGTTTATTAAATGAATTCTGTTTTTTAAAATCGTTTGATTTTCTTCAAGATTATAAAGACTGGAGGAAAATTTGTCATTATGGTTTATTGAATAAGTCGGATTATCTGCTATTATATCAACAGCATCTTTAATTATTTCTTCCATAATTTCTTCAGTTGTTTCTGTATTTGGATTATAACTGTAATTCCCCATTAGCGCACTTAACAAACAGTTAACTACTTCTTCATTGATTAAATGTCGATATTTATAACTTGGATGATCAATATAATCCATTATAAATTCTTTAATGAATTTCTCTCCAAAAATGTCAATAGCTGAGACAGAAAAATCCATTATCAAGCATAATCGTTGAATTATGAATGGATTAAGGGCAGTTTTCCAATCCACAGAATTAAACATTATATTTAATTTTTCCAAAGATTGTGGAAGATCAAAGGGATTGTTCTTAATATAATCCTTTTCCCATGTTTTGTAATTGAAATTGAGTATTTTTTTCCTTTCTTCTTCTGGGAGATAATAATTTTCTGTCCATTTTTCAAGATATTGTATGAGATGATCTATTTCTTTTGTATCAATCTTAAGATTCTCAATTGGCCAATTCGCTACTTTTTTACAACAAGAATCGGTATCTTCATATCTGTTATATTCCTTTCTAACGATTTTAGGATTTATTTGCTCTTCCTTCATTTTTTCTTTGAAAAATCTTTGATATCGATATTTTAATCTTCCCAGTGGTATATCTGCTAAACTTGCTATTATTTGCAGAGTTAGGAACCCCTCGTCCCGCTTCCACTTTTTTGAGATTGATTTATCTGCTTCTAATAGGATACCAATAATAATAATCTGTTCATTTCTTTCGGTATCCATAGATAAATAATTTCGATCAAATTTCAACAGAGTCTCTATTAAATGTCCTCTAACATAATTTTTTAAGTAATTGATATATTCTTGGATCTTTTTTGATTTATTATTGAAATAATCATCATTTCTAGCCTTGAATTCCTTATCAATGTATATTTTGTCAAGTAATTCTTTGAGATAGTCACGATCTCCTAGCTGGATAATTTCAATATCAGAAAAATAGTCAGAAATATTAGAAACATCGAATATTTTGTTTTGAGTAATGTTCAATTGTTGTAATGTTCGTAAGTCTTTGATCGAATCTGATAATTTCTCCAGACCATTGTTTGAAATGTTTAAATGTGATAAATTTTTTAGTTTTGTTACCAACTCAGGAATTTTTTTCAAACCATTTGCCTGTAAGTTGAGATATCTCAAGTATTTTAATTGCAACAATTCTTCTGGTAATCCTATTTTTTCTAATCCCAAAGCTGATAAGTCAATTCCAATAACTTTTTTATCAAGAACCTCTATGTATCGTGAACTAAGTTTTACTTTAGTTTTTTCTGCTATAATGGTAATTATATCTTGTTCTTCCTCATTAAGAGTATTTTTTATCCATGCATAAAAGGGATCAATCGATAATCGAAAGAATGGTTCTTCCTGATCTCTTTCATATTCCCCTTTGAGATTAAAATGTTCGGAGACTTTTAATTTATTGAAAATTAAAATTCCTTCATTTGATGATAAATTAAAATATTTTCTAAATTCTTTTGTGGTTAGCTTTAAATTTCCCCCGGAATCAATAAATTCTTGTTCAATTTTATTTAAATCTAAAGAGTTCATACGATCATAGGGGAAAGCAAAAATTAACTTCCCAATATTTTTTCAAAAAAACATGATTTAAATGTTTTTCCTTTTTTTCTTTAAGGCAAGAGTGTATAGTTCCATTCAGGTAATATATTCATATATCTAATACTTACTTGTCGTTTCTGAGTTTCTGTATATCTAATTTTAGTTTTATACTCCTTATCAATATATTGAGCTCTTACTACTAGTCTTTGTCTAGTAGTAGTTGCATTCAGTAAATTAAGCATCGTATCAATAGAATCCAATGGTATTCCTGACCAATTAATGCTAATAAAACTAAAAACCCGATGTTCTATCGGATTCCATTTTGAAGTGCCAGGTGGATAGTGACAAACGGTCACTTGTAGATCAAATCGTGAAGCCAATAGATTTTGTAACTCTATTTTCCATCCATGGCGCCTGTACCCATTTGAACCTCCAGCATCACAGAGGATAAGTAAATTACGTTTATTGGTATACTGAATCTGTCCTACATCCTCCCACCAGCGAACAATCATTTCCACAATAAATTCTGAGGTTTCATATGAATTCCCACAAAAAATTTCAGCTTTATTTCGTTGAAGATCATAAATTCCGAAAGGAATAACAGTTTCTTCCCCCAAATTCTTAAAATCATGATCATAGACAGAAATACTGGTCTTTTTCCAGATTTTTCCAGGATTTTTAAAGAGTCCAATTTGCTCTTTTTTCTTCGTATCAACGCTTACAACAGGATTACCAGACTTCAAAAAGGATTTTTTAATTCTTGTAATCTGTTTAAACTGAGAATTACGGTTTTCATCTTGTTGAGTCGAAATGGACTTTTTATTTACCTTAAGACTTATTTTTAGTCTTCTAAAATACTTTTCAATAGTTGTTGGGGATATAATTATTCCATATTCAACTAATTGATTCTTAAAATGTACTAAACTCTTTCTCACCCATCTCCTGCCATTCATAGGATCCCCTGCAATATGATCTTCTGTCAAGAACTCCAGAAGAGCTAGAAGATCAGGATATTTCTCTATTTTAGTTTTCCTTCCACCACCAGATTTCCTAATTTGATGTCTGTCTAATACTGATCCCCTAAAAAGTTCTTTTACTCCTTTTCTTATTGTTTTAAGATCCAATTTACATAATTTTGATAAAATCACCTTTTCTCTTGCATTAAAAGATATTAATAAAAAAGCTGCAACTAATCGCTTTGATCGTTCATTGAGATTTTGAAACAAGACATCTATGAGATTCTTACGAATAACAAAATTTGAATGACCTTTTAAGATTAAGACATCAGTGTTATATAATCTAGCTAATCGAACAAACTTATTAAAACCAAACAAATTTATATATCTTATCTGTCCGTCTTCCGTTGTACAATCAATTGTTTCTAAAGCTGTTTGTTCTATAAAATCGAAAATTATATAATAAATAAAGATTTTAGTATGAAACAAGATTCGATATGCCATTTACAATAACCTTTCCTATATAAAGCTAATATTATAACTAAATAGTAATTTTTAGGCGATTTATTATTCAGATATGACTTTATAAAGGTTTTGTATGCAAAATAACGAATCTTATCAAACTCACAAGCAAGTTATTTAAGCACTAAGGTGCTGCTAATCAAAATATCTTATCCGTCAAGAATACAACAAAAAGACTTAATGAAAAGTTATTTAAGGTTCAAAAATCAATAAATCAAAAAAAGATAAATGTGGGAATTTATTTTTTATGCTCCCCTATCTCTATCAATATTTTATTTAAATACCAAAAGAAAATCATTTTATTTAAAATGTGAGTTAAACGTACACCGACTACTTAAAAAATGGGGTAAAAATATGAATTCTTAATTAATTTCTGTTCAAAAGTAATTAGAAAATAAATCCTGAAAGCGGTAACGACGTTTCAACATTAAAAAAGTATATAACCTTATCAGGTG
This sequence comes from Candidatus Heimdallarchaeota archaeon LC_3, assembly GCA_001940645.1. The sequence goes on along the minus strand of MDVS01000103.1, from coordinate 6,596 downwards.
TTAATATTTTAATTTCCAAAATCTTAATTAATTAGATGTTATTAAATTATGAAAATCATCAATTTATTGATATTACTATTTATTGCGATTCATCCGATTATAGTAATTGCAGATTCTGAAGAGCCAGTTTATTTTGATATATTTGAAAGGCTTAAGAGCCAACTAATTTGGGAAAGTCCTGATGATTTTTATCATAACACGTCAATTTTTTTCAATGTCACTTCTGGAGCGGTTTATTTGGTATATCGAACAGATAATTCAGATACAGGTATAGAAGAATCGCTGTTGTCTGAAGGAACACATAATTTAACTCAAATAGCTTCAAGGATGAAAATCAAAATTCGAGAACCAATCAACAAATCTACAGGTTACTATACTATATTTGATCATGGGCCAATTGAAGGATCAAGGATCATACCGGAAGGTGTTTTGTTTGGAATAAATTATTGGTTTGAAGGACTATTTGTTTTGATCCCGGTCTGGATTGTGATAAGAAAAATTCGGAAGAGAGAAGTGAAATCTAGAAAATAAAATTAAAACTACTTGCCTTAGGTCAGAGTTTTTCTAATTTTGGAATAATCACTTCAATTGTATTCCGAAAACTCTATTCATTGATATCTTCTATATCTGGAACAAGTTTTTGGACTTTGTATTAATAGCTGCAAGTGATATTCACCATTCTACTAAAAAAGTTAGGTTCATCTACTGGTGGGTTCTATGACCCGATTTACTGTGGTCTTTTGAGAGCATATTGTTAATTTGACCTTATTGTAATTTATTGACTCACGGGTTTTTTGAGACTGAGTGTTTGGTCAATTTTTTCGTCAACGGGCTTGTTATTCATGAGATTGATTTCCGGTTTATAATCTATACTAGAATTTCTTTCCGAAATTTGTGTACTACAAATTTTTATTTCCAATGTTTGAGTAATTAACTAATTCACCTTACTTTTTTTTCGATTTTTTGAGAAGAGTAACACTTTCTCCTCAATATATAGGGTAAAAACCTTTGGTAAATATACTAATTATTATTTAGGGAAGTTCTGTCTGATATTTTTTCCTTAAAGTTAACATTTAAAAACAGCTATTACCTCTATATAATCGTATATATTACTAATAAATAGCATATACTATTAAGGAAAAATTAAGGAGTTTTTGAATCTTGCCTAGACGCACTGATAGTGAATTAATTACAGATATTGTAGATTACTTGAGGAAAATTTCAGCTGAATCTATTTCTCAAGGTGCCTTATGTTCAGATTTAAAGATTAATTCTGAAACTGCAAATAAATGGTTAAATATCATCTTGTACGTAAAAGAAAATACTCCTGACTTAAAACTTGAAAAACTTGGGAAGTTTACTCTAATTCGATATTTAAATAGGAAACCTTTATTCCATATTTCAAGGGAAGATTCTTTAAAAAAGGGAGTTGATCCGTCTGATGTTTCTTTAGAATTTGAAGAGCATTTATCATCGAACTCCTTAGGTTTAGAGTCGAATCAATTCATTAAAAGACATTATAACCTTCAGGCATTACTGCAATGCACCAAATGTGGATTAGAAATAGTTTTTCCACTTCATTGTGGATTAATAATGGAATATAATGATTCTTTTTTAAAATGTAGTAAATGCCAACAATCTATGACCATTCCTCTTCATTGTGATAAAGAAATGGGAATTAAAATATCCAAAAAAGATAATTAAAACCACTCATTGGCTTGGTCAATTTGTTTTAATAATCCTTTTTAGTTAAAATATTGCCTTCTCAGTCTTTTTTGTTCTTCGATGAAGGAATCACTCAACAATGTTCCAGTTTCATGGTATTGTTTAATAAAATCAGACTCACTGAACCGTAGATAAATTCCGTTTATGGGTTTTTTCTCCATAAATCTATTGAAATAAACTGAATAGGATAATGGAAACATTAAGATCCAAAATAACAATGTCACGAAGAAAAGAAAATAGATTAAGAAAGAAATTAACAAACCTGAGGAAGAATATAGAAATATTTATTTAAAGGAAAAGCTATTAAGAAAGATACTTCAAACTGAGAACTATTATTGTCTATTAATAAATCCAAGAAGAATAAATAATATCCTCAATATTTGACCTATTCTCCTTTCTTTTTATGAAATTTCTTTTTGAATGTAAATCCTGTCAGTATAACAAATACTAGCAATAACGAGAATCCTGAAGCTTCACTAGGACTTTTAGATTGCTCATTTCGAAAATCTTCAATAATTTTGGTGAATTCTTCCCAATCTGTTTTACTAAGGTATTTACCAGCTATTACTTTTACGATTTTAGTAATTGATGCTGTTTGACCGGCGATATCTGTTCCAGTTAACGTTATCTGGTAAGTTCCTGTCTGATCAAACTGGTTGTTTAAAATTACACCTGTTTCTTCAAATACTAATTGATTTTCTCTTTTTACAGTCCATGTCAATGAAGAATTAGGTAAAATTCCTGTTTCAGGATCAATTCCTCTTCCAAATAATGAAATTGAAGATCCAACAATTAACTCATCCACAACAAATCCATGAGATATATCTATTTCTGGTGGTAGATCACTTAGAAAAAATGATGTTAATCCTATTGTATTTGTCTGAACTCCATCAGAAAGTAATAGACGAAATAAAGCAGATTGATTTCCAGGTAATGAACTAAAAGAGATTAATACTGAATTGTCTGTAGTAGGACGTCCCAAATTAAGCCATGTCAATCCATCATAGGAATATTGAAGACGTGAGTAAATTGGTGTGGTATTTGTCAATGTTAAATCCCATTTAATTTCAGTTAGGCTTTCTCGTGTGATTGTTGAGGGAGAAATGATAGTACCATTAGCAGAAAACCCAGATTCTGAGAATTCGTCTAAAATCTTATTATTTAAGTCTTGTATTGTTAATTTATTTATTTCTCCATTATCTGGAAGCAAAATGGTAAAAGCTGATTGAGTGGTCAATTTGCCTTCGGACGAAATGAAATTTGCTGATAAGGGAATAACTTTTTGAGTATTATTTTTATAACCTACAACTAAATTAGCAATAATATTTTGTTCCGGAGGGATAATAGGATCCATTTTCCCTATATAGTCGTAAGAAGGTTTCAAAATCGCTGATCCATCAATGTTAAGGAATCCCTGAATAATACGCATTGTGGAGTCGATTGCATTGTTGTAACTCGATCGTACATTGGAAGGAATAGGTGCAACAGGTTGGCCAGGTTGAAAATTTAACAATCGATCTAATAAATTTTCCCATCTATACTCACTAACCCACTGATATGGTTTTGAGGAACGAGCACAATAACTCATGAAGTCAGGAGTAGTAACCGGAACAAGACTCGTCGCCCCTGGAAACCATCCTAGCTCGTGAATGTCATCATTTGAATACAATTCTTGCCATACAGTATCTGGTCCTCCAGCTCCACATCCATATGAGCCAAACTGGCCCACATGTCTACCCCATCTTCCAGATTGGGAACTATCACCGGGGCCGATATTATGGTTTATTTCATGTGCCATAACCAAATCATCGAAATTGGGATCATCCACAGTTCCTCCAAATGCAGCATAAGATTCAAATCTCCCTGTACCACATCCAGGATTATTTGTACACCAACTCGGGTCACTTATTCCATAATTTATATTCCTAAATCCATATATTTGTTCGGGAATCGGACCCGTAAAATCACCAAAAATTTCAATAATAATAGCAATTAATAGGTATCCTAAAATGTAATCTGTCATTTCAGATAGTAACTCTTCATCTGTCATAGTTCCTGTTACTACTCCTATTGTGGACCAGTCTAATTCAATAAAACTAGGATTAGCTGTTGGATAGGTGTTTATAAGATTTAAGACCTGTTTTTGCGCATTGGCATTTGAAACTTGGACAGGATTAGTTGTAGTACCCTCATTCAATCGAATATAAAGTACTGTGAGGTCATGGGTGGTATAAAGTAAAAACAATCCAGTTAGATCATCATTAATAGGATTATCATCGACGGCCAATCCAATTGGAGTAACTTTAGCCTCGAGTAATAAAATAGGATATTGTAACCAGTTATCTGGAAGATCAAAATTCGCTGAATCCCCTAATCGCGCTCGATCAGGAGATACCGGAGCAAAAAAGTATTGTGTTAGAGTACCTGGAAGTTGGTATGAACAAAACCAATTACCGCAAATATCTATAGCTAATCCTGATAATTCAACTTTGACAAAAACTGAAGAAGTTAAAGGATTATCGACAAAAACTCTTGCTAGGCTTGGTTTATTCTTAACTAACCGTAGTGAATTACGATCATCCTGAATAGCCTGTGTCAATTCTATTCGATTAATTCCTAAGTCAACAATGTAACTAGTGGGAAAAAATAAATCAAATCGATAATTAATTAATGGAAATTTTTTTACTAAAAAACACTCAAAATTTGGACCATCGGGATTTGGATAAGAAATAGGTGAAACAGGATATCCCATCAGATTATTAACATCAGTACCCAACGAAAGTCCAAAATTTATTTTCCCAATATCTTTACTGTCTGAAAAAAGAGAGGTTCCAACTAATTCGTTAGAGATTTTCTCTTCACTTAATAAGTTATATAAAATTTCATCATTATAGGCTATTTCAATTTGGTAAAGCTCATTCATGAATTGGGATTGGGAAATTTTTCCCACACTAACTAAATTCATTAAGATTTGTTTTTCATCCGTCGAAAAAAGACTGTTGATCCGCGTACAAATATCTGGCCTTTCCAAGATATTGATCAGGAAATTATCTTTATGTAAAACTAATTGTATATCACCTTGTGATAGTTCTCCATCTAGATCTCTATCAATCTGGAGAGAAATATAATCCAATTTATCAGCTGATTCAAAGGAAAGATAAAAACTTCTCCCAACCATTTTTGTACTGATTGTTAAATCCGAGCTAGTATTTAATGTTGAGAAAACGGTAATTTGATGCTCAACTGCATCTTCCCATTCAGATAAAAAATTTTGAGGATTATTATTATCAAAAAATCCATCAATAGAAGGATTATGTAGACCAGTGATAATTGATTCAGTATCACTTTGATTAATGGATGCATCTATTAAATAAGGATTAAATAATAGATTTAAACTTAAAACCAATAGTAATGTTATCTTTATATATGAGAAAATCTTCAATTCAAATCGCCTTAATAGTTATTTTGAGAAAATTCAATTTTTTAAGAAATTATGTTAAAAATTATTTTAAATTAGGTTCACATACATAAAAGAGTTAACACTTAAAAATGTATATGTTTGTTAAACAAACTGATAATTTACAGTCAACAATAATTATCTTGAATTTGTCTAATGAATTTAACTATTCTTAATCAGTCTCAAATGCTCCTAAATCAGTTTGACCAACCGCTGCATAAATATTGTAAGCACTTTGATAGATAAAATATGTGACAAAAGTTTAGCCATTCATTATAAAAGGTAAACTAAGAATGACTAATAATAAGACGACTTTTTTATTAGTTTTAATTCCCGAAAATCAAAAAAAATTGAGAAAGATTCGATAAAATTCAGCTTAAACAAACCTCTCAGCACTTAGCTTTTAAGATGAATTCATTATTTATTCGTCCTTATTATTTTAACTTTTTCCATTTTTTAATTTAAAGTTCAGTTCTTTACCCACATTGACTACAGAATGCGTCTATTACCTCAATTACTGAATTACATCTGTTACACGATTCCTTTATTGTTTCAGGTAGTTTTTCTAATACTTCCAAGAATTTTTTTCCCGTAATTTTTGTTCCCCATTCTTTATGTATTTTTCTTGAGTCTATTTCTTCCCCATAAAAGACAATAATCTGTTTCCTTTAATTAAAAAAGTATTAATTAAACATCAAATTTATTTTATCTTTATTAGACCTCCGAATTAATATTTTGAATATTAGAGAGTCCTGAAAAATTGGTTTAAAATTTTACTTTTTATTTTTTTCTTCGAATCAAGAACATTTTTCCATCAAATTGTCCTTGTTAGTCATCACAAAGAACCTAGAAAACAAGGGTAAACTAAGTTCCTTTCGCTTCCCCTTCCTTAGGAGATAGACGGTCCCCTAGCTCTCTCCCCTTCTAAAGGAAGATTATTTCTTGATCGTGTATGTTTTAACAATCTTTTTACATTTAATACTAAAAAAATCATTCGATTGTAAAATCCACTCTTTTTGAGACCTAAATAGCGCGTTTTATTTAGCTGGTGATACTTTTTTGCCCACCCAAAATCTCCCTCTAAACCCCAACGGCATTTTCGGATCTCTTTGTACTCATTTGTCTGTAAAAAAATGTTGTCATGCTCTAACATTTCAGAATAATGAGAGATCTGAATTGTTCGTCCAGTTTTATTGGTCGTACAATTGGAACGAAGGATACAGGATGAGCACCACTCACTGAGAAATTGAAATTTATAACAATCGGGATTTGCTATTGAAATATATGAGTTGGTAGTGTTATTTGCTGGACAAGTAGCTGTCATGGCAGTAAGATCTATAATAAAATCATTACGTTCGAATAAACCAGGATTTCGGGGATTACCCATGGATTTAAATTCGATCGCGGGTTGAAT
>MDVS01000102.1 GCA_001940645.1 Candidatus Heimdallarchaeota archaeon LC_3 | reverse complement strand
TCTTGTCCAGCTGAAGCTATTAAGGTAATATTATGAGCATATAATTCAGAAAATCTGTCTAACAGATAAGTAGGTGTATAACTTAGTCGAAAAGGCATATAAATGATGTGCACCCCATTGTCTTTTGCGTAAAGCAGTGCTTCTGCTATTCCTGCGACATCATCATTAGCGATAATATTATTTGAGCTTATGACTTTTAAGGACATAATTTTTGCTTTAGGCGCTGCTTCGCGGAGAATGGAACTGACAGTTGATCCGTGCGAGATCGTGCTCCAATCATCAGTATTATTAGTGTCAGCATAGAAATTCCATCCATGAATATCATCAATATAGCCATTATTGTCATCATCAACATTATTATCTGGAATTTCATCAGTATTAATCCACAAATTATCTGCAAACACATCAGTAGCAATACCTCCATCCAATAACCCTATGACTATTCCTTCACCTTCTGATATTTGATGAGCTTGATCCAGCTGGACCATCGATAATGCCCAAGGATTAAGAGGCAGAGAAGTTGAGTTAATCATCCCATCACTTGTCACAGCTCCACTGAAACTGAAAGGAATGATATTAAAGATGCCTAGAATAACAATTACGACAACAAACAGGTGTTTTTTCATAGTAATCAAACAACAAAATTAGTCTATTTTCTTTTTCTTATCCATTGTCCTATTGCTACTACTCCTACTACACCCGCTCCACCGATAAGTGCTAATATAACTGTTGCACCATCAAAAGTATTATTACCAAGTCCGGTGTTATTGGAAAAAGTATTATTATAAAATAAATATGTTGCATTTAGATACCGATTACCGAATTTATCAGTCAAGTCAAAATCAATAATAATTTTGGTCGAAACTATTGATGGGTTTAGAGAAAAGGTGTATTTATCCGTCAGACTAATGATAGTTGTATTTTCTGTCGTGTTTCCTAACAGATTAGTGACTTTGATAGTAATTATTCCTGAAAACATCTTCGGAGAAGGAAGATCAAACAATTGGATTTGGATATGAGAACTTGGACTAACATTATACAATGCTAAGTCTAGACCAGCATCTGAATAATCTATAATAGATCCGTTGATTAAGGTAATATTTTGGATCAGAAAACTCGGGGGAGTATTATCAACAAAGAACATTATTGATTTATTGTACCATTGTTCCTGTTTGTCTTTAACAGAATATTCAAATCTTACTTCTCCCGAATATATTGGAGTAGTAGTGTTTAGTCCTGTACTACTGAGAATATCACCTGATGAATCTTTCCAAATTCCTTGTTGAAATACCAGTGGTTTGTTTACTAAAAAGTTAACATTCTTTTCAGCACCCAACGACAATGGACTAAGCAGTGTGATGTTGAGTGCTTTATCTTGTAGTGTGTATGTTAGAACAAAATTATTAGAATTTTGTAGTCTATCAGTAACATTAAAACCAATTCTTACAGAACCATTTCCGTAGCCAATAATATAGTCTTCTATGAGGATTTGTGTCCCTGAAAAGACTTGATCATACTTTTTAATGTCATTTACAAATAAAGTATAGTTTCCAATATCCACATTCTCATCAAATGATACTACTATATCGGATATATTATGGGGATATAAGATACTACCATTAGGATAGGTCGTGGAAGAAATTAATGGGGCTTGATCATCAAGGGAATATTTATATAGGTAAGTAGCTTGATTTCCTGAACTGTCCTCAATAAAAATGGTGAGATTGGCGGTCAGCCCAGCTGGTATAGGATCAGGGAGAGTTATTATTGTTGGTAACGGGAGTGATTGGTCCACAAAAACACTGGTATTAGTAGAAGCATTATTCCAGAAATATTTTAACAATTGAATACAACCAGCATTCGGACAGCTTGGTCTATCAGTAATTTCAACTGAAACATTTTGGTTACTCCGTTGGACAAAATTTGTTAGGGGTGCAACGCTTACTGATGGTGCTGTGTTATCAACAAAGATTGTGAATGATTGATCAAAAGAATCCTCAAAGTTGTTTAAGATCCTGACATGGAGGACATGATATCCTTCTGAACCTGGTAATAATGGTCGGGTATCAAATTTCCATATTGGTCGAGCATCCCATTTATATTGCCATGATGAGGGTGTCTGAGTAAAATTTAGAAATATTTCTGTCCCTGATTGTAATCGCTCATATTCAGATTGGTCTGTTAATCCTGCTAATATTCTGATGGTAAAATCGTATTCATAAGTCGTTACTATATCAAAATCTGATACTGTGGTGATATTCAGAAAATGTTTAGTAGAAACAGTAGGAGTAGTTGTTAATGATCCATTAGTTTCTAAATCATTATTCCAATGAATATATACTTCTTTTGGTTGCTCTGAATAACTAACATTGACTATGAATCCAGTATCCACGATCTCATGGTTTTGTGTAGTAGAAAGTTTCTGGGTTATATGTCTAATATAAGTTAAATCTACTCTGACAAAGTTTTTGGCCAAATCCCCTGCGAAAATTGTAAGATTATTAATTCTACTCTCATTTGGAGCTATAATAGGATTTGTTGAATGATTTACCTCTTCCTGATTCCAATAATGGTACAGATAAGCAGGAATCTCGTCAAATTGCGGGATAATCTCGATTGATTCGAATAATGCAGTATTATTGGTCGGATTCGTTAATAAGTAGTTGAGGGGTGTCGCGTCTACGATAAAATCTTCGATCTCAATTGAATCATTATTAAATCCACTATCCTCAATATAAACCACGAATTTAAATATCCCTTCTGCAGAAGGAACAGGAGGTGCAGAAACAAGGGATGAATTATAGATTGTCCCCGAGACATAATACCACGTATAATTCTGGTATACTGGTGTCTCAGACAGGATCACTGTGATTGTTGTGTTTGGTCGTGCTGCTTGATCAGGAGTAATGGAAAGGATTGTCGCCTTAATTTTTACGATATATGTCTCATTATTATAATTACCAACACTGTCTTGGACACTGGCCTGTAAAACGTAACTTCCTACTGAAACGTCTGGTACTAACGGAAATTCGTTTACATAGGAAATATTCAGGCTGGTGAAGTTAAAATAAAATGTTGTAAGATCAGCAAAGGGATTATTAATAGGATGCAATGTTTCCGTAACATTTTCAAAGTCTAGGGTCGTCCCTATTCTTAAGGTCTCTGAGAAATTAATCATCGGATTCAACACTGGAGCTTCTGTATCAACATAGAAATGGAATTGATAAGGTAATCCAGTCTCGGGATCGAACTGTTCTTCAAAATTGTCATTAACAAGGATCAGGGACAATAAATGATCGCCATGTGTAAGGGGTGACTTGATTGTGGGAACTGGGGAGTAATTATCCCCATCAAACCTCCAGTTATAGCCTACAGGAGTAGGATTAAAGGTAAAATTAATGACTGAGTTAGGAGCAACTTTTAGTGACTGTAAATGGCTACCACCAGTAATAAATATTAATTCATTGTCAACTGTAAGATCGAGGACAGAATAACTCACAAAATTATTAGGAAAATAAGAAACATTTTCATAAAGTTTGATCAGTATACGAATATCTCTTTTAGAACTAGATGTATTTAGGTCAGGAATTTCGATGAAGAAGAGATCAGAATTAGTAATATTTTGTTCGATGAATGGATTACTGTTCTCTTCAATGGAGTAATGAATAAAAGAAATGTTGGTAGAGATTGTAACTCGTACCCAATCACCTGAATGGACAAAATCGTTATTACTCAGATTAAAAGTTGCCTCATACGATGACAAAGATAATAATTGAGACTTAATAATTTCTTCAGGTGGTTGAAGAGTATTCAAGTCCGATGTTTGATAAACTAATTCACCTATATCTGATGAATATTCTTCACTTTCTTGTGATGTGTCAATCCCGGGAGCTAACTGATTTTCAGTTACTAAATCAGCAGATTCTTGATTAGTATTGTTAACAGTTGATGATTCAGTGTTGTAATTCAAAAATATCATGTTAGTACTTACTAAAAAAGAAACAAAAAACAATATATACAACATATTCTTAATTTTCATTTTTTCGACCTTTACCTTGTTTACAATGAGTTTACCATACTATATGTGTTAATTTTATATAGGGAAGATGATTTTTCATATCTGAATTTTTCTCTTTATTTTAGTCTAATAGTCATAATTATTCTTTATTCATAGTATTTTTCGGTATTAATGTTATAGGATTTGTTAAATAATGTTTCCAGTCTTGTATTATTAGATTTAATGATTTTTTTCGATGCTTGTATTATGTTATTATCAAAAAAAAGATGTTGCCTGTCTAATCTCATGATATCGTCGTAAAGTTGCGAATCATAATAATACATTATTGCTAACGATAATCCTTTGATTGATCGTCTTCCTATAAAGAAATTATTGTGATTAAGGGATATTTTAGAAATCAATTTTTTCAGTGGAGAACTAATATTGGGTGGTAACTTGGGTCCATTAAAAAAAACAAAATCTTTCAAGTCTTTCTTACATTCTGTTAAAAATATCTTTTGAAGGAATAATGGAAACATTCTATGAAATTCTTTATGATTCCTGATATATTTGTTGCTTGATTTCTCTAAATTATTATTATTAAAATTAGGATTTTCTTGTTGGGAAATTAAATACTCTTCAAACAACAATTTAATTTCATTATGAAGTTTAATAGTAATCGATGATTTGAAACAGAACATTGAATGATCTTTTTTCATTATTCCTTTCATAATGAGCAAAAAATTTCGATAAAATGATCTGGAAAAATAGAATAATCCTTTATCAACTGCGGATCCATTTATGGTGGTCACAATAAAATTGAATTGATGAATGATTCTATAATTAAGGATTCTCTTATGAGCCACGTAATAAAAGATGTCATATAAAGGAAAAATACAATCATAGATCTGTTTTCTTCCTTTAATATCCTTTAACATTAGTAACATATTTTTTATGCATTCTTTACAGAACATTCCCTCAAATTTTCCTAATACTAATTCAAAAAATGTCTTAATAATTACTACTTGATTATTTCTCGTTTTCTTTGAATAACTAGTAAATTCTTTGTCCTTTATAACGAAAAGATTATGAAAGTTGTTAATAATATCTTTTTCCTTTACAGAAAAATTCCCTGATCTCCTCTGGTCACCGATTATCTCTTTTAATGCCGTTCTAACAACGAAGCTATGTGAATGTGCTAAATAAGTCATAGGAATCCCAAACAATAATTTATGATTGTAGAGTATAAATAGGAAAATCGAAAATAGGAAAAATTGAATCTAAAAGATTCGAATCGGAAAATGTTATCAAGTAGAAAATCTTGGCTATTTTTACTTTTCAATAAATATTTTGCTCCTAACAAGTATTATAACAATAAAAATTATTAAAATATTCATAAACGATATGAAATTTACGGTAGATCTATGTAGAGAAAAGGAAAGTGAGTAATAATATTCCCCATAGTCACTACGTAATATTACTGATAATAAATATTCTCCTGATTTAAGAGAACCAAAATCCAGTTGGAACTGATAAATTTCAGACCAAATATCAATGCGGGAGATATTGAGAGTAAAATCTATATCAGAATATAATAGGTCTGAATCTAAATCGAGACTTGTCAATTGTAGTGAACTGGTAAGATCTAGATTTACTGGATTCTCTATTAAGAAACTAATTTTGACTGTGTTTACATTTGAAAATTCTATATGACTATTGGGATCTGGATAGATACTAATACGAGGAATAGCAAGTAATAGATCTGGTCCACGAAGAGTATTGGATTTGTTCAAGTGAGTTAGTGTTGGAGAAAAAATATCTGTCAAAATAAATACTAATAAATATTCCTCATTCTCGAAATCATACCAATCAACATCGAATACTATCCAAGAATTAGATTTATTAATAATTTTTTCACTATACAAAGATTCATTAGTGTATAGTTTTTTTAATACTAATTCTACCTCAATATCCTGATTATCTACGTCATTTATTTTTATAGAAATATCATGGGAGTCATGATAAACAGTGAGTTGATCAGATATTTGCGAAATAATTGTTGGAGCAGTATTTAGATTAAAATGAATAACTGGGGAATAAATCTCGGTAAGAAAAGCAAAATCGTAAATAACAATTTTTAGTCTAATATTATTAGTAATTATTGAATTTACAAAAGTATGATTCACAAAAAAGTTTTCAAGAGAATATGGATTTGTATGGGTAATGGCAGAGGTATTATACTGAATCCATTCATCTGAGCCGTCTAGTTGATAATATTCATCAACAACAAAATTTTCTGTGTCATTATCAATAATACTTATACTAAAGGGTATTTCACCGAAAAAAGAATCTCCTTTAGTGGTCAGTGTCACTATTGGTCGAAATACTCTGATAATATTGAACAGCCCAATATCAGTTGTTACGGAAAAATATCCATCAGTCGTGTTTAACCTGAATAAAACCTGGTGGTCGACAATGGCACTACTATTCCAATTGACTAATACTGGTGAGTCTTGGGTAACAGTATTTTCCTCCAGAGTCAGTATTTTAATCCATTGAGTCGAATTTACATCCTGAAACCACAACGTATGCGTTAACAGATCATTATTAGGATCCTCTGATTCCCAACTAAACTCGATTATGCCACTTATCTCAGTGACAGTTTCTTCTGGAAGGATTATTGGTGACAAGATGGTCATTACAGGTCTTAATGGTGTTATCAGTGTGATAAAATCGCTTTCGTAAATTACCTGATGCATATTATCTGTGATATTTAGTCGTAGTTGAGTAATTGAACCATTAGGGACACTTAATTTACCCGTATCCCATAAGAAAAAGTTGGTGGAAATATTACTTGTTAGAATTTTCCAATCAAAAGGATTAGTAACTAGTCGATATTCTAGAGTCCCTGATATGTTATCCGCATCTTCATCAACTATATTCCAAGTAATATTAAGTAATCCTTTGGAAAAAAGATTATCATTGGTCGGGGTAAGAATATCAATTTGTGGAATATGGGGATTATCAATAGAAAAGTCAATTGTTGAGTAGTCTGTTGTAAAGTATCCATCACTAATTAAGAATCTGAATGAATAATTTCCATCTGGAACTAATAAAGTGTCCCATGAATATACTTCCAATGACTGAGAAAGATTAGTAGCAATAAAATATTCTTGTAACGTGGTCGTATCTACAATTGTTAATGTTGTATTTAGTAGATCACCATTACGATCATGTTGCTCCCAAGAAATATCAACTACACCAGACAATATGGTAGTGTTGGTCAATGCAGGATAGAAAAGCATCATTTCGGGTATAAATGGTGGATTCGTGATCGTAAAAGGAGAACTAACGCGATTATAACTAGAAAATAAGTCTGTTGAATTCAGTTTGATTTGGTAATCGCTTCTATTTGGATAAGACGAAATAGGCACTATCAAGGAATAATTGGTGGTAGTCCCAATAATTTGTTCGTTAGTGTCCCATAATAAACTGACTGTAGTAAAATGAGGAGGGCCATCTAAGTCATCAATAATCCAAGAAATATTAAGCTCTTCAGAATTAATAGAATTGGCCAAAGGATTGATTATGGTAATATTTGTGATGAGATGTTTGTCTTTGTCAATAGAAAACGTTTGAGTAAATTTTGAACTAGAAAAAACACCATTGGTTGCAAAGATTTGCAATGAATAATTTAAGCCATCTAAAAGAGTTGATACATTCAGAAGAACAGAGAAATGTTCCTGATGGGTATTGTTAAACGATTCAATAGTGTCTACGTAACTATTGTTTCCTAATAAATCAATAGAAATGTTTAATGGATTCTGGTAAAGATCTTTAACTGAAAAATTCATGAATTGATCGTTATCAATAATTAATGACTCAGTAAAAGAAATATTATCAATAACGGGAGGAATACTTAGCATTAAGGCTATGGTGGCATTTATTTTTCCCCATCCGAAATAATCGTCTTTCCCTGGACTTCCCAGATCATCAACAATAGAAGGTAACAAGGTAGATATTGATTCATTATTTATGAAATCCCCGTAATAACTCATCATCAATCCTATGATCCCACTAACAATAGGAGTAGACATACTGGTACCAGATTTAACACCATAAGCATTATTAGGAAGAGTAGAATAAATATTGACTCCTCCAGCTGATAAATCAATCGTACTACCCCAATTGCTAAAATCTGCTTTAGTGTCTAATTGTGTTAAGGCTGAAGCAGATATAGTTTCAGGTAATGCAGCAGGATAACCCGGAATATTACTATTATCATTACCTGCTGCAGCAATATTGATAACTCCTTTACTGGAAGCATATTTAAAAGCATCATGAACAACAGTTGAGTAAACACCACCCCAACTACTGGAAGTAATGTTAGCACCATTATTAACAGCGCTAATGATGCCTTGAGCTAAATACCAATCCCCAGTAATGCTGGAATCACCAAAGACTTTCTCCATAAAGAACTTTATGTTCCCGACACCAGCAATACCCTTATTGTTATTAATTTCTCCCGCAATTATTCCTGCAACATGAACACCATGATTCAACTCATAATAAGGATCAGAATCATTTCTGAACCAATCCTTTCCTAAAGGAAGATAATTATTGATCAGATCCTCATGATTATAATCGACTCCAGTATCAATAATTCCAATAAGAACAGAAGCATTACTATTATCTCCTAAAGTCTTATTCCAAGCAGCTGGGAGCCCACTATTTTTTAAATGCCATTGAAGAGGATAATAAGGATCATTGGGAAAGGAATGTAACGAATAAGGAAGGTGGTAATTTAATTGATAAGAATCTTTCAAAGTTTCATGAAAAAGTTTCAGGGATTCCTTTGGTAAAATGATCCGATATGATGATAATTCCTCTAACTCATCAAGAATGATACCGTTAAAATTAGCAACAAGAGATTTTAGTTCTTTAGATATCACAGGAATAGATGAATCGCTTGTTACAATGACATCTTCAAAAGGAATTTGGGAAAAAATGGTATCTTGTAATACGTCATCTAAATTCGGATCAATAAATTTTTCGTCAAGTAACAGTTCATCTTTAGAGGATACATTATTTTGCGCAATATTATGACCAGAATTGATCATAAATACTTGAGAAAAGGGACTAACAGCAAATAATATAACAAAAATTGCTATAATAAGGTAATTATTATAATCAGAAGTAGTTTTTGTCTGCATGAATAATTCGTGTCCTGAAGATATTTGTCATATTATTGAAATTTTGGTCTTTTCATGAAATTTACCAAAATCCGCCTTTATTTTCGTAATTTTTCCTTTAATAATTATCTCTTCATTTTCTACATCTAAAAGCAATTCTTTGTTCTTTTTTAAGTCCATTTCAATACTTATCATTTTTATTTGAATTTTTTCTATTTTCTTTAGGTGATTTAAATCCTTATCATTATTGGATATCTTATCAATTTGAAGAGAATAATCATTTTTTGTTGTCAGCATTTTTTTAATGTCTATTTGCAATTTTAATTTTCTTAAGACATATGAATTGATATTCTGAATAGAATTTTTCTCAATGCTGTCGAACATTTTATTTAAATATTTTTTCTTCCTCGTAACAATATTCCATAATCGCGGTCGAGATATGAGGCTATATTCAGGAATTTTCGAAGAAATTAATAAAAAAAATTCCTTATTGAGAAAAAATAATAGACTAGAAGCAAATTCTAATGGAGTGTAGAGACATTGGGCTGATTCTGATTGTATCGTCTTTAGGATAGAATCCTTTAATATGGGAAAATACGATGTTATTTCCCACAAATCATGTTCTTTTTCAAGATAATCAGCTATATTATCTAAATCATTATTTATTTCTTTAATAAAAATATATTCAATAAATTTGTTAAACTGAGTGACTAAATGATAGTCTGATAGACGATCATAAGGTAATTTTGCTGGTAATTTGATATCTCTGGTAGAAACATATATTGAGAATAATTGATTATAATGTAGTTCTAATTCTTGGTAATTAGAGTAATTGTGTTTAAAAGTCCCCATAACTAAAGATTTAATTGTGTTTTTCAAGATCTCATAATAGGCCCTTCCCTGTTGCATTCCTCTTCTAGTGGGTATGTAATTTATATATTCTTTTTTCAGATTTCTATATAGAAGTGCAAAAAATACGAATCCTGTAATTCTTTCCTTTTTCAAAAACAAAATAACATCGAAAATAGCTATAAATTCATAAATAATAGAATCATTTTTTATTCGAGTCTTTCTTGTTAATAATATGTCTAACGTTTTTTGAAAAATTGCTCCACTTTTATCATACCGATTAAAAAAATCTGAAAAATTACTTTTCAAAAAATATCCTAGATCATTAATAAATAATCCTATAAATACTTCATTACTAAATTTTTCTGTATATGGAAATTTACTCCTAGTATTTCTCTTGGTGATTATGTTATAACAAAATGTGGAAAAGAATTCTTGATTATAATGATCAGATCGAGCGATATTCATTGTAAAAAACCTTCAAAAATTTATACAAATTTTCTTTAAATAGGAAACTAACTTTTTACGTGGGGTAAAGTAATCAAAGTCTTTACTTATTCCTCCCTCTTTTCTTTATATCCCATTCCAAGAAAGAATCTATCAAGGATATTGAATATTCATTAAAAATATTAAATATTTGATTATTAGAGAAATAAATACTATACATTTTACTAATAAGAGGGACATCAATAGTCCTAAAGAATTTATATAATGGATGTCTTTTAATTCCTCTTTTCTTCCTTTCTCTGAATATAGCTGTCTTTACAAGAAAGAATTGATAATTAAAATCTCTAAAAAAATCTTTATGTCGCAAGTAGACATTCCTAATCTCACAAGAGGTCAGTTTTAATAAATACTGTTTGTTATATTTGTTCTCTATTTGCATGGCAAACTGAGAATCAACTGACTTAATAATATTTAGTGAAATTAGATAGGAACTCTTATACTGTGATTGGTAGAGAAGATGCTTTTTAAAAAACAGTCTTCCTAACAGTTTAACATCATTAGGAGATAAGAAATCAGAAGTAAATTCTTTTGACTGCAAAGCATAAGAAAATTCATCCATTTCTTGGATGATCCGATAGCCTAATAATATTTTAGAAAAAAGACCTGGTCCGCGTATTTCAAAAATTCTTGGATTGTCAATTTCCAAATCCGGAAAATGATGAAGCACCATATCATGAATTCTTTTATAGTAATATTGATTGAAAGAATCAGGTAGTACCCCAAATTGTATTATTTCTCTTGTTATTCTGCTAACTTTATTGAAATATTTTAATTTGAGCTCGTGCAATTGCGCTTTATTCATTTGAAACTTGTATGTTTTCGTAGCGAGGATATTACAAACTTCACTTATCACATGAGTGAATAAAGTCTTACCCGTATCTAAGAATAAATCAATTTCGTAGAGCACTATTATCGTTGTTAGTAATTCATCTTTATGTAACTCAGACTTTGAATGTGCTAAGATATAGACAACTTTTTGTAATCGTTCTTTGTTGAGAAACTGAATTAAGAATTCTGCTTCCTCCCAATATTTAGCATACTTCAATTCGATTTGTGATTCAACACAATCTGATATAATTCTGTATTGTAATATACTTTGCCGTTTTTGAGCAACTGTTTTTCCCACAAAATTGCTTCCCAAATGATAAGAT
>MDVS01000101.1 GCA_001940645.1 Candidatus Heimdallarchaeota archaeon LC_3 | reverse complement strand
TTTCAGAATTTGAAGGTAGGGACGACTTCGAAGAAGCGAATAACGTATCTTTCGTGCGGAAATATTATCTATTCCTGTTCGTTCTAAGCTTTGAATACTTTTTCTACGACCTGCAATTAAATGATCGCATAATGCTGCCATGTTTATATTTTGGCTGCCATAGCTCCAAGGGAATGTTTTTAAACTCTGTTGAATGAATTCTCGTATGGGAGGGAAGAACATGGTTTGAATCACCAATTCTTCTATGTTTTTCTCTCCCTTCTAAATTTTATGAATTTTGTCGGAATACAGAAATTTATGTAAAAAGTATGTTAAATATTTTTCTAATACTCAAATTTTTTATAAAAGGGTATTTTACAAATGTGGAATATTATTTGAAATTACAAAAAAAGTGAAAATTGAATTAATTTGTTTCTGTTCTTTCTTTTTCATCTACTTCTAAATTTATATTATCAATGTCATCTTCAATATTTTCATCTGATTTACTTCTAATAGTTGGAGTATATCCATCGGGACATATTATTCCTTTTCTAATCCACTTATTGTAAACTTTACCGATATTATCAACTAATCTATTTATTTCTTTTTTTGATTTTTTCTTAGATGTCTGAGTCATATTTGTTCTATCGACCTTGATTTACTACAATAATACTTTTTTTTCTAAATTTTTATGGATATCTACTCATTAAGTCAAAAAAATTGGTATATTCTATAATATGTGTTCAGAAGTTAAATTTCATTATTCTTAAATAAAGTTTAATTTAGTTTAACTTTTGAAACATTTTATTTGTATTACAAAGCTTGTAGAAATTATTAAACTATCTTAATTTTTTGAATTAACTTACTTAAAAACCTAAAACTCCTTTATAATGAAATAAAAATGACTGTCTTTTATATTTATGCAGAAAAATTTTAATTATTTTCCATTAAACATAAATTACTTCTTTAAGGTGTATTAATGAATAATAAATTAGAGGAATTTTTAATAGATAAGAAATTAATTGACAATGATACAAAAATTATATCGTTTCATTCCTCTACTCATACTTCAAAAGAAGCAGCTATAATATTGGGAGTTACAACATCTGAAATAATTAAATCAATTGTAATGATTATGGAAAATAAATGCTATTTGGCTATATTACCTGGAAATAAAAAACTTAGACAAAAAGCTGTAAGAAAAGCCATTAAAAATTCCTTGGGAATAAATTATTCCGATTCTCGATTAGCAAATGGTGAAGAAGTATTGAAATTTACTGGATATGAAGTAGGAGCAGTGCCACCAATAAATATTAATTTACCAGTTATTTTAGATTCATCCATAACTGAAAAACAAACAGTATATGCTGGTGGAGGAACAACAACTTCTATATTAAAAATTTCAGTCAAAAAATTATTAAAACTTACAAATCCAATAATATTTGATATAGGTAGAATAAATGAGTAGTTAAGCAAAAAATAATTTAATTAATGTAAATTCGGTAATTTTAATAGGAAAAATTATATAATAAGTAATATTTACTAACAAACTACCCTTGAAATGGTGATTAACTAATGGATGATGTTACTGCATTTTTTCAATCTTTCGATTTTTTGTCTAATTTACTTTTTGGAGCAATAAGTGCGGCAGTTGGATTTTTAATATACATTGTTGACAGACGGGGAAATAAAAGACAGGAAGAAGCATTAGATATCATTCTTGACCAAGTTAGTAAAGTAAACCAATTCCAGACAAGATCATTAGTACTAGCGATTAATACTCTTGAAAATGAATTAAATGATATAAAACAAATGGTAAGTAGTAATAAGGAAATATTACAGGGATCTAGCGAAGTAACTAAACGAGATTTTAGTCCGATACCTCAACCAGTAACAGCAGGTTCTTCAACTGCATCTCAACAGCCTGGTTTAGGTGAATTAATATCAAACAAATTCACAGAAGTAATCTCTGGACAAGTTAATAATTTATTTTCAGGAATTCAATCAAATTTAGATGAATTAAAGACTTCTAAAGAAAAAGAGTCATATAAAAAGAAGAAAGGTCTTGAGTTCGACTTAAAATCACTGATAAGAAATTTGGAAGGTCTGGAAGATTTAAAAATTAATATAGATCCATATAAAACCAGCGTAAATATGGAATCACCATCTTCAGTATCAGAAGACACGATTATTGAACCAGAGATAGTCGATCCTGTTGGTTTTAAGCTTGATAGTACTAAAAAGTCTGATAGTGTTAAAACAAAGCTTGAAGATTTTGAGGAGAAACTAGGTTCAATAAAGTCTGTGAGTGATATTGAATCAATAGTTGATTCCATATCATCTATGTTTTCTCCAAAAAAGAATAGAAAGAGTAGACATATCCATACTCCTAAAAAAAGAAGAAAAGTAAATCCAGAAGATATTAAAAAAGATGAAAGTTAATCTTCGTAAGAAACTTCAAAATGATCTGTGTTTATCAGGTTGATTGAATTAACACTATTTAATTTTAATTTAGTTTCTTGTTGTGTTATGACTGGGAAACCAGCCTCTTGATTAGTATATTTAACAACTTTTTCTTTTTGAATTCTTTCTTCAACAAAATTTTTATGTTTTGAAACACGATCCACAATTAACTTATTTATTTCCTTTTTAGAATTTGATATTTTTTCAAATAACAAGTCTTTCATAGATAATTCAATCTCATAACCAACACTATTCCTTCCAGTAGCAATAGATGCTAATGTAGTAGTTCCAGTACCAACAAAAGGATCTAAAATTGTGTCTAATTGGACTGAAAACATATTAATCAATCTATAAGCTAATTCAAAAGGGAAGGCAGCACTTCTAGATCTCGTATTTGTATTTGATAGATTTTGATCAGTCCCCTTAAAATCCCACAAATCAGAGAACCAAGTGTTTCTCTCTTCCCAGAAGTAACTGCTTTTATTTCTGATACTCTTATCATTTTTATTCTTGAATTCTCTTTTACCACTTTTACGTGCAATTATTATAAATTCATGTTCTAATGTAACATATGCATTTGGTGGAAGCATCCCAGAACCCATAAACTTATTGGGTGCATTAGTTTGCTTTCTCCAAATAATTTCAGGTAACATCTGAAATCCATTTCCAATTAAACTTTGAATAATCCTACTATGATTTGAAAACAGTTGGAAATTCTTGTTAATCGTTCTGGTAGCATCTCCAATATTGATACAAACAATTCCACCAGGTATTAATTTTCGAAATATTCCAGACCAAACGGTATCTAATTCGTTGTGCATTAGTTTAAATGCGTTTGAACCTTCTTTATTCTCTAAAGATTCCTTGATTAGTGGATTCAAATTACTAAATAAATTATCCCACATTTCAATCATAGGATAAGGAGGAGAAGTCACCACCAATGAAATACTGCTATCATCTACCAAATCCAAATTTTGTGAATTTGTAAAATGAACTTTATGAATCGTTTTCATTTTCAATACTCACAAACATTATGTAAAGTTATTCATTATGGTGATAAGAATCAAATAAATTTTTAAAATAAAATCTTTAAATAATATCATAATTTTTTGAGCTTTTCAATAATAAAAATGATAAGAACAAATTATTTGAAAGCAATTAAGGTTTAAATACTGCCTTTAAAACAACTTTAAAAATGAGTTTTCTAACCTTCTTGTTTTAATCTTGTTAAATCTAGCAAAAAAAATATTAATATTAAAAAATAAGTCAAAAAATATATTATATGTACAATTTATTTTTTAATTAGCTTTTAATATAAATTCAAATTGATATTTTATTAGAGATGATTATTATATGTCATTTACTAGCGACATAGGTATAAACGTTTTAGAAAATCTAGCAGCAGATAGAGCAAGAGAATTTTTAAGACCAAAATCACCAACTGAGCAATTACAGTATATTGTAATGATATTATGGTTCCTTCTAGCATTTTTTACGGATGCAAAATTGCAATTTACAGTGTTTATTATTCTAATTGCTTTAATACTAGTAAATACTGTGCGGTCTTTTTTAATAAAAGAAGTGGAAAATCGTCCCCTAGCTGGATCTATTCTTAGACTTGCTTTATTCTTTTGGTTGTACATTTACCTCCGTCCTCCAAAAATCATAGAACTATTTGATTTTAATGGACAAATTCTTGTTGATGATATACTACTTACACAAAAAATTATTTTGGGAGTCCTCTTCCTAACAGGATTAATAACAAGAAATTTACGACTCAAACTTCTTGTAAGTGCAAAAGTTGATGATTATTTTGATTTTCTTGGTGGAATTCTGAGTGCAATTGCTCAAGTATCTCTAGTAGTCGTACTTTTATACAGTTGGGAATTTGTACCTAGAAACTTCTTTGAAGAAATTCCCTCAGATTTTTTAGGATTCACAGTATTAGAGGTCATTATGATTACAGGACTACTAGCGTATTTTATTAGTAGTTTAAGTCCCTTAGGACAGACTTACAGGCGACTTGAAAGAGCAAAATCACTAGTTATGATACAAAGTACAAGATTAGAACGATTCCGCTTTTCAGCAATATCAGCAGGATTTTTACTCATTTTTCTAGATTTAATTGAGATATTAAATAATGAACTTCCTGGGTTTCTTAACCACCAAACATTTGTTAATCTTGGTGCAGTGTTATTTATAATTGGTCTTTTGTTATTCATATTTGGGACCGGATCTAGAAAGAAATCGGGCAAGGATTTTTGGGAATCCTTGAAAAAGGGCCAAATACCTTCTGCTGATCTTATTAAAGAAAGTATGCCAAAATCAATATTAGATGCCAAAGAATCTATCAAAGATAAAATCATTGATGAAAATCAGCAACAATTTTATAAGATAAATAAAGACTTTCCAGTGATAAACAAAGAAAAAGGTAAAAATAAGCTGACAATGAAAAAGGATGCTATTGCTGTTCCTGTTTCTGAAACAAAAGATGGGGTAACAGTAGTATTTGTAGGTGATTCAATATTAGAAAATAATGAAGTTAAGAAAGCTGATTCTGGAGCTACTACCCTATTAATACCTCACAATCAATGGCAAGATATTTATTCAAACTTAGAAGCAATAAAACCATCTGAAGAGTTAATTCAAAGTTTAGCATTAAAAGGAATAGAATCTAAAGAAAAGCTTATTTCTATTGCTAATCAAGCTTTGGAAGGATTTAAGAATTGGCAGGGACCAAAAGCTTTGGTTGCAGAAGCAAATATACAAGCATTTTTGGATAGTGTACAATCTGGTAAATATGGAATAACAGAAGAGGGAGGATATTCGAAAGTTAGACTTCCAGGAATTACAGTTATTGAATCACCTGAAATACAGTATGTAAATATTATGGGTAT
This sequence comes from Candidatus Heimdallarchaeota archaeon LC_3, assembly GCA_001940645.1. The sequence goes on along the minus strand of MDVS01000101.1, from coordinate 938 downwards.
TGTAAAAATTCTTGAAATTCCAGCACTGGGATTAAATAGTGTTGACGTACCTTTCGTTAAAATAATGGAGTCGAGAGATTACGAGTTTGTTCAAGGTCCAGGATTTACTGTTCTTGAAACCCCTGATGGTAACATAGTGAATGTATTCGGAATAAATTTTTCTGAAGGAAACAAACAATTAGTTGCTTCTAAAATTTCTCAAATTGCAGAAGATCAACAATCTTTGAATAAATTAATGGCCGGACCTCTTGAAGATATTCTTGATGATCCTAATAAAATTTTAGCTTTATCTCAATCGTTATCAGGAGAAAGAAAAATGTTGATGGCTGGAACAGACCATACAATTATAGAAGATGCTACTAGTTCAAGTTTAACCAGGAAAGAATTCAAAAAACAGAAAGAACGCGGTAAACGTGAGAGAAGAAGGCATGAAAAGCAGAAAAAGAGAAAAATGAAAGGATCTATGGTTGTTACTTTTGACACTGGAGCAGAAAAATTAGTCCAAGTTAATAAAGATATTCAAGAAATCATAACACCTGAAATTGTTGAAGAAAAAGTAACTTCAAAAGAAAAAGAAAAAACTTTATTCATAAAAGATAGTGGTGATCTACCTATCTGTAAAATGTGTAATAAAGAAGTCAAAGAACTAAAAGTAGGTATTAGATGTCCTCATTGCTATGAATTCTTTCATAGAAGTCATTATCTAAAATGGGTAAGAGATGAAGGTGAATGTTACTCTTGCAAAAATCCACTTAATATGGAATTTGAGTAGGTGCATTACCACTCCTTGAGGGAAGATATCTCTATTGAAGTTTGATAACACCTCGAAAATCATTGGAAGCTTCATCTTCCAATTCGAGGTTGGAAATTCATCTCTTAATTAAAGAAAAGATCGAATTAGTACTTTATATAAATTTATAGCCATATTTAATATAATG
>MDVS01000100.1 GCA_001940645.1 Candidatus Heimdallarchaeota archaeon LC_3 | reverse complement strand
GTAGTAGCATTAACAACTGTTTTCTTCATTGTTTTAGCTTTTACATTCGTCTTTAGCTTGTTTATATAAATTATTTTCCTTATATAATTGATGTGAGAATTAATTGTAGGTTCGTGATTAAGATAAACTAGTTTAGCAACTTCATGAAAATCCTTAAATTTTGTTTTACAATTCAAATCTTTCAATCAAATAGCATTTTGATAATTATGTCGTAAAAAGTTAAATAGTTGAAATTTTCGTGTTCTGTGTACATCAGTTTTGTGCTCATCTCTGTTGATAATTATATATAACTCAAAACTCATGCAAAGAAGGCAGTATTTTTCTCGATAAACGAATTCCATTTCTCTGGAAGGTCATCTTCAGCGAAAATTGCTTCTACAGGGCAGGCTGATACACACTGTTGACAATCAATACACTCGTCCGGATCAATGTAAAATATACATCTCCTTCATGAATACAGTCTACTGGACAGACATCTACACAGTCACCGGATTTTACTCCAATACATGGTTCAGCAATAATATGAGTTATTTAAATCACCATAATAACAATAATTTTCCACTTTATTTTACTGATAGCTATTTAGCCTATAGAACCTTCCATTGCAATGAGTCTATTAAGTTCAACAGCATAATCTAAAGGTAGTTGTTTTGCAAAAGGTTCAAGAAATCCCCTTACTAGAAGATTTAATGCTTCATTTTCAGGAATAACGCGTGTTTGTAAATAAAATAATCTTCTTCACCGATTTTTCCTACGGTAGCTTCATGAGATATCGTAGCATCTTCTTCATCAATTTCCATATATGGGTAAGTATCAGTACTAGATTCATCTTCTAAAAGTAAAGCATCACATTGGACACTGGATTTAACACCAGTAGCACCTTTAGCTACCTTTAATAATCCACGATATGTTGATCTTCCTCCAAATTTAGAAATAGATTTTGAAACTATTCTTGATGTGGTATCTTTTGCTAGATGTAAGACTTTTGCTCCAGCATCCTGATGCATACCTTTCCCTGCGTAAGCTATCGACATAATTTCAGCTTTATCATTAGGTCCTAATAAATAAACCGAAGGATATTTCATTGTTAAATAACTCCCTAAGTTTCCATCTACCCATTCAATCGTTGCTCCTTCATAAGCATAAGCTCTTTTTGTAACCAGATTAAAAACGTCTCTTGACCAATTTTGGATGGTTGTATATCTAATATACGAATCTTTTAGACCGCATCCAGAAGGAGGATTTACAGGAATCGTACAACAGATAACTTCGCAAAAGTAATACTATTTCCTTTAATGAACATAACCCTAGTTATGACATAATTTTGTTGGTAAAATTTGGTTTTTTTGATTATTTATTTTTTAATGAAATATTAATAATCCCGAAGTTAATTGGTAATTCTTTTTGTTATATTTTATTTCATAAGTTCTTATTTTCTCTTTACGAAGAATTTTGAAACCATTTTCTTGGTATAATCTAATTATAAATTCCATCTTTTGAGCATCAGCAATTCCACCGCATTTAAAAGCTGGATCATTGCGTAATGACTCCGGAAGAGTATCTATTGTAAACTCATCAGCCATAACTAGAAATCCATCTGATCTTAAGCATGTTCGAACTTGTTGGAGGAAGTCACGCTTATTAGATATAAGATTAAAGACATTATTAACTAATATTAGGTCTTGAGATTCCGGTTTAACTAGTTTTAAATTACTGGCTTGGTGAAAAACAGCATTAGGTATATTCAGTTTTTGAGCAGTTTTTTTTGCAAAATCCACCATTTCTGGTGTGATATCAATGCCGGTAATTTGACCAGGAGCTATTAATGGAGCGATCTGAAAAGCGTCATGACCAGTACCACTCCCAAAATCAATCACAGACATCCCAAAATGTAAGCATTCATATTTCTCTAAATATTCCACCAAATTGAATATGGAGCTAAAGCTTGGAGCTTCAGAAAATTCCTCAAAACGATCAATATCAGTTGTTTTACAAACACAATAATCACTGCAGGCAACTTCTTCTTTAGCTATAATCCTCTCTAGAGCTTGTTTATACTGTTTTTTAATTAACACATTTGAATCGTCTGCAGACAGAATGATTTCGTCATCTTTACCGGTTACCGGTTTAATTGTTTTAATAGTAATCTGACAGGAGGAACAGCATCCTTCAAAAGATTCAAGACTTTTTGAAATTTGATTTTTCATTAATTTAGATTCTAAAATAGAATTACCAGTAGATTTATCTGTTTTTTTAAGATCACTCTCTTTGAGATTTGAAAGTCTTTCTTTCACAGCAGTTATGCATCCAACACAGGTAACACCATCAAATTCTATGACATATTTGTCCAATTATTTTTCTTCCTGATTTATCTTTGGTTTGGATGAAAATAAAACAATAGATCACTACATTCTATTCGTCATTTACGTTTAGTTTGCGTTTTTTATCCTACAAGCTTGGTGTGTTTCACAGTTTTTATGAAGAAGTAGATACTTATCAGCTAATTGAAACATTTTCTCTACAAAATCCGGTTCATGAATCGAATAAATCATTTTTCTTGCATTTTTATCTGATTTAATTCTGTTTAATAGACCACAATCTGTTAAACAATGAAGGTGATATGATATCAATGTTTGAAGTTTATTTAAAGTTTCAATTAGATTATTTACTGAAGATTTCCTATGCTCAAGTAAATATTCTAAAATTGAATGACGAACAGAATCAGAAATCATGGTAAAAAATGCCATTCGGGTGGAATTGGTAGTTGTCTCAGTTTTAATCATATTAACCAAATTTCAGTTATAAATCATCCATTATAATTTATATAAATTTTGAATATCAGAAATAAAAACCATATTATATATAATAAAGTAACATTTGAGCCATTATTTTAAAATTCTTCTGAAGTTTTGTGAATGCCACATTTTTCACATGTTTTGATTATTGTGGATCCTAAGGTTGCCACTTTTGTTTTTTTCCATGTGTGCTCATGATTATTTTGAGTTTTCAATTTTTCATTCACGTCTTTTCCTCCTTAGAACATTGTTTTTTAACATAATTTGTACTAGAATGAGCATTTTTTTTATTCGGTTATAGTCGTTCTTCCAAAGTTCTCATCATTAAATTAAATGACGAATAATCTCATATAAAATTTAATCTTATAGGAATAATTCAAGAGCATTTTCGTTATTGGAAACACTAGAAAAGTTATCTAAGACGCAATAAAGAGTTTTCCTCATATCTTTAAAATTTGAATATTTAAAAACTTTTTTTTGATCTATTAAAATTCGCAATCCATACCTTACACTTCTAATATTCAAATTAAGTTTTTCTGCTAATTCTTGTGCTATTATTGGTTTAACTTCATTCAATAAGCCTTTATAGATATTTTTAGCCATTTTTGTTATTTTAAGTACATTTTCTTCATTTGACATAAAAACTAGTCGTTTTCTCCTTTTGTTTCACTGATGAGAATATTATAATAGATTAATAAATAGAATTGCTTTTTATGCACGATTAGGTTTATAAAAATCTACGGTTTCATTCAATTCTATTGGACATGAAGACAAAAAAAGCTTAAATTGGATAATAATATCAAGGCTCTAAATTTATTAACAATTCCAAATTAAGTTGCATTTCGATCCTTTAGTTCTTAGCGCTTAGTAAATTCTGACACTAAGACATCTTTAGTCTTTTTAATTTTTTTTCTTAGGAGAGTCAATCCATTTTATTTTGCATTTTGAGATGTTTTGTTAATGAATTGTTGGGTCATAGCTTTTACCATCTTAACTATTCCACGAAGTCCCTCAGCACGAACCATTCCTAAATCGTGTCCAAATAAAGAATAAACCATATCTGGAGAAATATTAATAATTTCTTTAGCTGTTAGTCCTGATACTGTTTTATTTAGAATACTTGCAATTACTTTTGCTGATATACCTTGAGGGTTTTCTATTGCAAAATAAAAAGTTAAAATATCATTCTTAGGATTTTCTGTCCAAACGTAAGCTTGAGATTCACAAAACGGTACTTTGTGATTCTCTGAAAATGGTTTCGTTGCGATAGATTCAGGAACTTCTTTGAATTGGTCAGCATAATATAATAGCATCTCTGAACGTTCGTTACGTTCAGTTATTGATTCGAACATGCTTAATAAGTCAGTTAGTTTTGAGAGGACACTTATCTTTATCACCTATTTTTCAATTGGAACTCCAACTAAATTTCCCCATTCCGTCCAGCTTCCATCATAATTTCTAACATTTTTGAAGCCTAAAAGATAAGTTAAGACAAACCAGGTATGCGCAGAACGCTCTCCAATCCTGCAATAAACTATTACATCGTTTTTTGGAGATAAATTTACTTCATCTAAATAAATAGCCTCAAGCTGATCTCGAGATTTAAATGAACCATTTTCATTTACTGCTCTTGCCCAAGGAACATTCTTTGCAGCGGGTATATGCCCACCTCTTAAGGCCCCTTCATTTGGATACCCCTCCATATGTAAACGTTTGCCTGTGAATTCATCGACGCTTCGTACATCAATAAGAGGTAATTTTTCGTTAATGTGTTCCAACACTTCATCACGGAAAGACCTAATTTTCGTGTCATCACGTTCAGGAGCATTGTAATCAGTTGAAACAATTTTTGGAGTGTCACGGGTAAATTCTCGACCTTCTTTTTCCCATTTAAGTCGGCCACCATCCATAATTTTAGTTTTTGTATGTCCAAATAAATTAAAAACCCAAAAAGCATAGCATGCCCACCAATTACTTTTATCACCATAAAATACAACTGTTGTGTCTTTAGTCAGACCAATACGTGAAGCAAGATCATTAAATTCTTCACGATCTAAATAATCACGTTTAATAGGATGATTCAAATCGCGAATCCAATCAACTTCAACAGCATTAAGAATATGTCCCGACGGATAAAGTAAAGTATCTTCATTAGATTCTACAATACGGATATCCTGATTATCAATATTAGAAGCAATCCAATCAGTAGTTACTAAAACATCAAATATTTCATAATTTTTTATTTTTTTTTCAGTCAAAGGAAATTTCACCGAATTAACTATTGTTAAGTATAATTATTAAAACATTAATTTTCATTCAATTAAACATTTTGAGAAACACAATATTGAGTATAGTAAATCCCCGTCCATTACAAATTGACAGAAAAGTAATTTTATCAGAAAAAAATGGAAATTATATTTAATTAATATTTCAATTTTTTTAGAGAAATTAAGTTGGAATTGTTAATTTTCTCTTAATTTTATCAATTATTATTTTACAAATTTGTTAAAAAATTTACTCAATTTCTGCTTATCTTTTTTAAATGAAAACTACATCATGTTAAATGATTAATTAACTCTTGAGTTATTTTTTCTCTAGTATAAACTGGTTTAAGTTTTTTTCCAGCTTTTGTCTTATAATCTGGAATACCTATTCCAACAGCCGTCATAACACTTTTTTTATTAGCATGAGGTGAGAAAAACTTAGTTACTTCATCGTCAAAGAATGTAGTTCCCCTTGCTCCAAATTTCAAGGCATAACTTGACAAATAAAGTTTACCTGAAACGATTCCCCCTTCTAATTGAGCTACACGATAAGCTCTATCACCAAAATGATGAACAATTTTTTCTAAGTTTGTTAACAGAAATATTATTGCGTTTGTTGAACCAAATAATTGCTGTCCTAAACAAAGTTGTGAAGTTTCATTTCTAAAATTACCGGGTTTTAATAATGATAAGGTATTGTTAGCTATATCATAATGGTATGATCCAGAGTCTACGTCCATCACGTCATGAACATTAATATAGCAATCTAGAAAAGTAGATTCGTTATTTGGTAAAAAATCTGAGGGAATACCTGAATTTGCTGATTTTAAAATCAACAAAAAAGATTCTTTTGGGATAGGTTCTTGCTTAAATCGATTAGTAGATCCTCGTTGTAATATAGTTTTTTCTAGGTCTAAAACATCTATTTGGGAAAATGACTTGATGATTTTATTTGGTTTTTTAATTTTTATAAAATTAATACAACTATTAACATCATCATTCCATTTTTGTAAATCTTCTCTACCAAGAAAAGACGTTTTTTGATGAATATCCCAAATAGATTCAAAATTATATGCTTTTTTTGCAAGTTTTAATGAATCCAATTTGATATTTGGAACATTAGTAATAAAATTGTTTTTTTTATCAGTTCTTAAATCTGCAATATCGTCTTGATTGAAAGATATTAAAGCAATAATAGCCTCTTGTTTATCAGTTAATCCGCATAATTTGTTTAAGGCTTGATCATTAAATGAGGTAATTATTTTAGATTGTAAATTGAACGCAGAGGCGATTGCAATTGTGTTTGCCATCATTACACCACCATCCCAAAACCAATGACGATAAGATCTAGTTCTATACTTCCAAGAGTTTCGAATGGCATAAGAAGAATACAACAAAGTTAAAGGACTTCTTACATCGATTTCAGATTCTGAACAATTATTAGAGAGGTGTTTAAAATAATTTCCTTTACGTATTTGATTTAATGTGAAATCACCGACACTAAAATGATAAACCCCATTTTCTAAATCAGAAAAATTTTGAGTAATAACATAGAGTTCAATTGGATACAAAGCTCCTGTCGCTGATGCTGTTCTCATATAGAATGAATGTTCTGGATGTTTAATAACTCTTGATATTCCTCCAGTAAAGAATAGAAAAGTTGTTAATAATTGTTTATTAAATCGAATTTTATCAGATTTCTCTGGGTTAGTACTAATTGCATCTAAAGCACTTTTTTCTTGGATTTTATAATCTTCAGAAAGAGTAATAGGAACAAGGTCTGGATATACTTTAAAAGGGAATGGACGATTATCCCAATCAAGAGACCATGTTGATCCATATACACTTTCTGCAGAATGCTTTGTTTTTTCATGAAATTTTATAGAAAAATCCATTTAACAAACACCAAAAGGAAAGAATTCATGTTATTTTCTTTCGTTAAATAAAATTGCTTTTTACTAAAGTCAGGGAAGTGACTAATTTCATTAACTCCTAAGACTTCTTTCTCCCTTTTCATAATCTTACTAAATGTACCGATAATTTTTTTTCTCAAATTAAAATATCAACATTTTTGGGTATATTAATGTTAAAAAAATTAGAATACATTGTTATTTTCTTCCATGGACCTTTGTGATCAAACCAAACTGCTTCTCTGGTATTAAGACATACTCCAACGATTTTCAAATGAATTTTAGTTTCATTTGCTAAATTTAAAAACGATAAACGAAATAGAATTTAGTAGTTAGTTTCAGTAATAAAATTAACATTTGTTTTTGGGTCCTAATAGCTTCATAATCTTTACCAAGTCAATCGTATTTTTAATATAAATATCTCTAAATACCTCGATTTCTTTTTCTTCCAGATTTGTCTTATTAGATATTTCCTTTATTTTTTCTCTATTAAAAAGTGCTAATGGATCGGGATCTTCTCTTTCTTCTTCTGTCAAGGCATAAAAAATCAATAAGATAATTTTTCGTTGTCTCTCCATTTATTTCTTCGCCGTCTCCGCCCATCATATTCAATAAAAAATGAATTTCTTATCTCTTTCTTATGGAAAGTAATTTCATTTATAGTAATAGGACGAAAAAAGTTATTATTAATTATTATTAATTATTATTAACCTAAATATATGAGTATATATTGGAGAAATTTTAATGAAGTATCTTGTTTTAGGAGCAGGTCTTGTTGGAAGTGCCATCGCACTTGATTTAGCAATGGATAAAGATATGGACGTAACAGCTGCAGATGTCAACCAAACTTCCTTAGATAAACTGAAAGCACACCATATTAAGGTAATACACGCTGATCTATCAGATTTGCAATTATTGAAAAACACTGTAATGAACTTTGATATTATTGTTGGGGCATTACCGGGTATAATGGGTTTTGAAACGCTAAAGTCTATTATTGAGTCAGGTAAAAATGTTGTAGATGTTTCATTTTTTCCTGAAGACCCTTTTAAACTAGATAAACTCGCCAATGACAATAATGTTACAGCAGTAGTGGATTGTGGGGTTGCTCCTGGTTTTAGTAGTATCATACTAGGCCATCTACATAGTTCCTTAGATAAAATAGAATCTTACACATGCTATGTTGGAGGTCTTCCAGTAATTCGTGACGAACCACTTGAATACAAGTCTATTTTTTCACCCATTGACGTGATCGATGATTATACAACGCCAGCGAGATTTGTAGTTAAAAGTAATCTTGTTATCCGACCAGCATTATCTGATCCTGAAATACTAAATTTCCCTGGAATTGGTTCTCTTGAAGCATTCAATTTGGATGGATTAAGAACATTGACAAAGACATTCCCTGACATTCCTGATAAGATAGAGAAAACATTACGTTATCCTGGCCATATCGAAAAGATGAAACTACTAATGGACCTAGATTTATTTTCTCATGAAATTATTGAAGTCAAGGGGGTAAAAGTCAAGCCTATAGATCTCACCACGAAATTAATGCTCCCGAAGTGGAAACTCGAGGAAGGTGAAGAAGATCTCATTGTAATGCAAATCATCATTAAAGGAGAGAAACAAGGTAAAAAAGTTACATACTGTTATGATATGCTTGATCGTTATGACAGAAAATCAAAGACAACATCCATGGCCCGTACTACTGGTTATACATGTTCCATAGTTACCCGTCTCGTTGCTAAGGGTGTTTATAAAATGAAAGGGATATCTCCACCGGAGTATATAGGAGAAAATAGCATATGTTACAGTACACTCCTGAAAGAACTGAAAAAGAGAGATGTTACTATCACAGAAACCATAGAAGACCTGTAAAACGAATTATTTTTTTTCAACAGATACAAGAAACATTTCAGCTTACTCTATTGAGAAGGAAGGTCTTTTAGTTTCTATATGGATATTCTATTATTATTCAATTTTTGTGATCCTTTCTAAGGCGTATTCATATATTTCTCCCGATAGAAACATTATTCTATTTAATTTCTTTAAACTTTCTTTTCCTTCTTTTTTTGTTATTTTCTTACTTAGCACATTATCAATTACTATTCCTATAGTTCCTTTTACCTTTAATCCAATATTTCTAGCATAGATTCTTGCTTCTTCATCATCAAGTAAAATCGTGTTGGAACTTAGTTCTTTTGCTAATGAAATTGCTTTTATTTCCCCTTCATGCAAAAATTGTTTCAATTCGTCCTCTTTATACATTTTTTTTGTTTCTTTTACAATTATCAATTTTATTTTTATTGCCTCATCAATTATAACTGCATCCTGAAACCCATCGTGTATTCCTCTTACAACCGTTTCCTTGTATACTTCAAGCGGTATGAAAATATTTTCAAACAAATTAAATAAATAGTCAAGTTTTCCTATTTTTGCGAGAAGAATCAACGGGCTTGAATTTGATACTGCCTGTTTATTCAAATTCATTTTTTAACTCATCTAATGTTATGGGAAATGGGATGTTATTCTCCTTTAATATTGATAAAAAACTGCGAAATGACTCACTACAATGACTAGCAGCCTTCCAAACAGTCCATCTTCTATTACGTACCATATCTATAGCTTTTTTCTTTCTTATTTCTTTCAATCCTATATCCAATAGTTTTCTTACTGCAGTAGATTTATCGATATTTTCATTTTTTGCA
>MDVS01000099.1 GCA_001940645.1 Candidatus Heimdallarchaeota archaeon LC_3 | reverse complement strand
AGAGGAGAAGGGTGAGTTACGCTATAATATGCAGCTATATCTCTCCATGATTTCTTATTCTTTCTTAAACTAAGTATCTCATCAAAGTTGTACTTTGTTCTAGAAATTTCTGGTGTCACTAGTATGGTGTCAGGTGTCAAACTTTTTTAGACCCCTACAACAAAAGAAAATATTTACCAGTATTTATATTATTATGCAAATATCGGTATTTTTGCTATGGTATCTTTTACTTTTATCTTGGGCATTGCTTGATCCATTCCCATCCAATGAATAACTACAACAGGAACATATTCAATGTTATTTTTTATTGCTACATGATATCTGCAATTACCATCAAGTATTTTTCCATAAGGATTAATAATAATACAATATTTTATTCCTTCTTCTAAGATACTCTTCTCAAAAGATTTAATACAGTCCATATCATGTTCTGTCATAATTTCAGAGTCAGAATCAATAAAATATCCATGATAAGTCAATTTGATTGGTTCTGTTGGTGTAAGACTTATTGTTTTAACGTATATTTGAATACCCATATGTATCATAAAATTAACGGTCCTATTTGTTTATTTCCTCTTATATCTGTATTCCCAGGATAAGCTCGACAAAGATTGTCCTTATAGCTAACACAATCATAATCAATTCGTTTGTTTTTATCTTTTTGAAAAGCTATGCAATTTCTCCAACAATCATCAAATAACCAATAACTAAAATGACCCCTTCCTTCTTTTTTGAGGTTCATTGCTTTAAGATAAAAATTTAGTTTGTTTTCTTTTCGAACATAAGGTCTGAGAAAATGAATGTGAATTATTCCGATTTCAGCTTCAGGTGCATAATGTAACCAGGTAATATTGAATCCATCTTGAAAAATATAATAATGTTTTTTCCAGTAATGAGTTTTATTGAATTTCTTAAAAAGTCTGTTTTGAGTAAAATCACTAACTAAGAAAGATCCTTTTTTCATTCCTATGTATAAATCATCTGGATAATCAATACTAAAAAGATTTACACTCCAAACAGGAAAGGAATAATTATCAAGATGAGTAAGAAAATAACCATTGATTAATATTTCATCAGCATCTATAACAAGGATCCAATCATTAGTATTACAGGCATTAACATAAGCATTCCTTTTATCTACTTCAGTTTTCCATCTTCCCTCAATAATGTTGACACCATACTTTTCCAAAATAGGTAATGTTCCATCTGTTGAACCTAGATCATTACTATAATTTGCCCAAGGACCATCAATAGCTATTATTTCATCCACATAACCAATTAAAGAAGAAATAGTCCATTCTAGTGTAGGATCATCATTCAAAGTAATGATACAAGCCTTGATCACTAGAGTAACACCTTTAATGATTCAACTACCTTTTTAATATCTTCTTCAGACATTCCTTCCTTTCTTTTAGCTTTAATGAATAATACAAGTGCTGTAGCTCTTAGCATTGCTCTTCTGTATAATATTGATTTGAAGAACATTTCTTCTTCTTCTTCTTTAGTTATTTCTTTATTCATTATCAGGTTTACATCCTAAAATAATCGCTTTTGGTATTCCCCATAAATATTCTAAAACATCCAAATAGTCATTATAACCCTTGAACTTAATCGGTTTATTTTTAAAACATATGATCTTCTCTTCGAATATAGGTTGTAACTCTTCAATTATTTTTTTCATTTTGTCTTTAAATTCATCCATATCTGTTTCTATATTTCTATCTTCACAAATACAAAGTTCTTCTTTTTTTAATTTTAATTTATTACATTTATCACAAAAGTTTTTCCATACTGTTATTTTAATATCTTCTTCAGGCATTTCTTCCTTGAGTATGCCTAAGGATAGATAACAACCCCTACAAATACAGGCATCAATCATGCTAAATATATTGTATTCTTTACTATTATAATCTATGATTCGATCAATTTTTGGATCTATACTCCAAAGAAATATGGTTTTTATTTCTTCTTTTTCTAATTTACATTTATCACAAAATTTACTGCATACTGTCATAAATATCGACTCCTCATTGAACAATTAATGCATTGATAATATTTTTCTAATCGATACTGGATATGTTTTGTTACCTCTTGACAAGCAGGACATTTTCTATCAAGAACAAAAACCCTTTCAGGTATCTTATGCTGTCTTAATTCAGGCCAGTGTCTACGTACCATTATGATAACATCTCTAACATCCAATAATCAAGTTTTTTTAATTTACTCATCCATGTAAGATAAATAAGGGTCATCTCAGCTTGCCATTCACCTTCAATAACTCCTATGGGAATAGCTCGATCATTTCGTAAATTATTAACATAATCGTAAAAATCTCCTTTTCTTTTAATGACAAAAGGGGAGACATCATATTGTAGAAATTCAAGAGGTAATTCACTAACATTAACTAATTTTCTGCATAAAACTTGAGCATAACCTATTACCTGACGTTTAATTTTTATAATCGTAGGAAATCTAAATGTTTCTTCCATCCATGAAAATCCTCGAAGTGTGCAGAATGTTTTTTGATTCAACTTATCATAGTTTATTGCAAAAGATATTTGCTTTCTCATTCTTTTTCTTCACCTCTTTTATGAAATTGTCTGTACCATTCATCTAAACATTCATGACAAGGTGATTCATCAGGGGGTACATGTAAATGATCACAATCATAACAACTTCTATACGTCTTTTTCATAATTAATTCTCCTGGATAAAAAAAAGGGAAGGGGAAGATTATTTCTTTTTCTGTTTGGATAATCTTCCTTGTTTGTTTTCAACAAGCACCATAGACATTTTTTCTCTAGGTTCTAAGATGTTAAATGCCTTTTGAACAGCATCAACTCCTTCTTTACTAGCACTGATTTTAATTTCTAGTGCAATATTTATTTTATTTATTATGAAAGAACCTAACAATCTAAGAATTTTCGTTTCAACATATCCATCAGCTGTTGAGCTTTGATTTGTTCTAATTCCTTGTAACATTAGTTCAAATTCATCCATTCTTTTCACCTTATTTCGAATTAGAATATATTTCTAATACTCTAACTCTCTAAAAAAAGTAAAGGATGGAATCAAGTCATAGTAACTTGATTTATTGTATTTCTTCTACAGGATGATCAAAATGTTCTTTTAATTTAGCTCGAAGTTCATTCAAGCGGATTTCAACATCCACCATTTTTAATTCTTCAAGAGCTCCTGATACTTTAATAGTTGTTCTTGTTTTAGGATTTTTACTTTCTTCCCTATCAATTTTATATGATACATAAGGCGCTTGAATTTCTCTTGTATTATCTGATAAAGAAACAAGAGTTTTATTTAATAGTTCAACTTCTAATTCAGCAATCTTTTTCTCTAATTTGAGAATTCTTGTTGACTGTTCCTCGAATAATTTATTTCGAGTATTCTTTCTTTTTGTTAAATCTACTACTTTCTTTTCTTCACTCATTTCCTTTCACCAAATACTACTTTATGACCATTTCTTTCAAAAATTATTTTTCCGCATTTTGAACATTTTAAAACTAATTTCTTAGGTAATTGATCAAAATCGATTTTCTCTTTATGTAAACCAAACCAACAGAAAAAATTCATTTTAACAACCTCAGAACAGTTTTTTCTTTGAACTCAACTTTAGTTATATAATTGATTAATTTTATCAAGTCCTTGGTCATGTTTTCGGTTTGAGTCCAATTAGCATCAGTATCTATCTCCATCCCTAAAGTAAAGGAATCTAGTGTTGACTCCTTTTCAACTGAATATTCTTTTGCTACACCATAATTTACTGATGTGGTCCTTGATACAGCTATTTTTGTTATCCTCATTTTAGCTGTATTAGGGATTTTATCTTTTACAATTTCACCTGGTTCTGCAGGTCTTAAATCAGTTCTTTCAGTTAAATCTTTAGGTTGTTCTTTTAGATCAGTCTCTAAATCCTGATCAAGAAAGTCTTCTTCTAGATCTTGTCGAATGGGTTTTGCCTCCCGTTCGAATTTAGCTGATTCTTTTTCATCTTTAGAGCAAAAATGTTCGGATCCATCCTCTTCTACTGGTTTCGAAGGTGAACCTGTCCATTCAGGCCACTTCAATACTTTTTTACATTCCCTGCATTTAGGTGGAGCTTTCGTGAATTTCTTTTCTTTACTCAATTTTAATTACCTCACTTTTTTCTAATTTAGCAATTAATTTTCCCGCGGTCATGATAAAATTGTTCAATACCTGCCTTTCTTTCCAATCCATTACTTTATCAGTAGCTGACTTTGTACGAGAAAAGAAATTGATCAATAATTTAATGTGATTAGCAATCAGCTGTCTTTCTTTGACAAACTGATCCTTTTTTAGTTTTCTTGGCATAGTTATTCACTTTATTTTATCAACTATTGTTAGGGTTAATAAACCTTTTCACCCGGTATCCATGGGGTTATACCAAAGTTTATAACCCCCCTTTCTATAGGTAATATAGAAATAAAATGTCAGTAAACAAAACAACTGAAAAAGAAATAAACAGAATTGATTCAATACTTAACAAGTTAGATGAATTAATGAAACAATTACCTGATGATTACCAGATGGATTATGCTCAAGAAGTTCTTGATAGATTTACGGAGGAATAAATAATGAGAAATAAATATCCTACTAGAACAAAGTATAATGAGGAATGGGGAGATGGATTCAATAGTATCTTTGATGAAGATTACAATTTCTGTTGTTCTACCATTTGGAATGGCAAGAAATATGTAATTACTCATGCATGGAAAGAGAAAAGAATTACTGTTCTAAGAGAATTAATATTTTATCCTTTTGTTCGTAGTCAAGCTGACACAAAAAAAGTCAATTCAATAATTCAATTAAATTGTAATCACGATTGGGATTATTATCCTAAACATGCTGTTTGCTTGGATTGTGGAGTAGATAAGAAAGGAGACTTCCAAAAAGAATACGATTCTCAACAAAAAAAAGATAAAACTCCAAAAGCTTGTTATTGCAGAATACGAACATTCAAACTGAATCCAGGTTTCACAATGGAACGCTTCCATGAAAAATTTATCATTAGTAATAATTGGATTTGTTTGTTAGAGAATCAGGAGTTCTTTAGAAAAAAATGCACTGATGAAATTAAAGCTCAGTGCAAAAATTTACAAAGTGTATTCCCAGGAGTTGAAAAAAATATTTGAATGAATTTGTTATCTATAAGAAAAATTCAGGGGTATATTCTTCAAAAAAACATGATTGGACACCTGCTTTAGGATCAGGTAGTCAAAGACTTGTTTATATGAGTCACAAAGCAGCTATGAAAAGAATGATGGTTGAAATAGAAGAAAATCCTCACCTGCAATATAAAATCCTTGAGAATCGACATAAATGTCCTATTTGTGGGCATTTTGTATCGTTAAATAGCATTGTTTTTATCGGAATATGCAAGTCTTGTGACCGAACTCTTAAGCAAGAGATACAAGCAAGTTATCCACTTAAGGGAATGGGTTGATTAAATTGGAGACATAAAAAATGGAAACTAAAGAAACATATTGTGGTAAAAACCCTGATTGTAAAAATTGTCCATTATATCATGAATGTCCATTTAATGAGTCGTCAAAGTAGAAATAGAGGACGTTTGAAAAATAATGAAGAGAAAAACAACATCTATTAGAATTAATGATTTAACAAAAGATAAAATATATTCTCTTGTTAGAAAAGGTTATTTTCGTTCTTTTGGAGATTTTATCAGAAGTGCTACCAATAAATTATTGGAAGAATATGAGGAGATGTTAAGATGACAGAAAAAGCAGAAGAAGTAATGATTAGTAATTATGCCTTTATGGCCAATAGATGGTTTGAAAAAACAGTTAAGCATTGTGATCAATGTGATCATGATGAATGTACTTTGTACTATTGTTTTAGAGATTTTTTGAAAGAACATGGCTACGAAAATGTTAAGATATCGGATTTAATGAAATTTGTGTCATCAAAGTAAAATTATACGGGGTTAATCCAAACAGTAAAATGAAAAAAACCTGAATGAATTAACCCCTTTTTTCAAGGATAGTGAACGGGGTTGCTATTGACCTATTATCTGCATTTAATTTACTCAAACCATGGAAGGATGATCCATAAAGATATTAACAAACAAATATGGATTTTACAGTCATCGACTTCGATACAGGGAACACAACCCCTAAGTTTGATGACAGTTATGTTCTAATTTTCTAAGATATCTTTCTCTTTAAATAATTATCGTGGGCCCACTTTGTAATTTCTTGTAATTGTTCCATGAGACAGACCCCAATATTTCCATTGGAGAATATTTACTGATCCCCTGGGGATCAGAAAAACTCTTTTTTGAAACTTTTGTAATACCTCATGGATACTTGTAAATATAATATAGTTATAATATAATAATAATTAGCTTTAATGCTATATATTATATAGGGTTGGAGTGGCAGGATAGGGGTGTGGGTCCTTTATATATGGTCATAACATGCATTACATTGTTTAGGATAAGTTCCAATGGAAACATAGGGGTAAAAAGTACAAGGAAAAGTTCCAATGGAAACATAGGGGTTAAGCGATATTTTTACAAACTTAGCATCCAGGTGCAATTATTGGAAATTCTTCTAACCCCTTTTGTAAAAGTTTCGAGTAAATCATCATAGTAATAAATTTCATAATAACAGAAATATATCTTCCATATAGTGGGAAGGTGAAATATACCTTCCATATAGTGGGAAGATAAAAAATCTAGGATATTGTTTTTCCTTTTTGTCGGGTTTTTTATGCAATACCCGCGTAACATGTCGATTCCTTTCTTTTAACCCCCTTTGTTACTAGCTGTTTTGTCTAAACCATTCTAACAGCACTTCCTAGGAACTTGTTTTTCTCAACTAAAACATAACTGCCCCTAGTATTAGTATTATGTTCAAATATCGATATTTAGTTGAAATGAATAATCAAAAATCAGATAAGTCACTAGAGAAGAGATCCAATTATTGAAGTAAAGCTGATATCGCTAAAGTGGAAAATCCTAAAAAGCGCATAATCTTTAATGGTAAAAAAAGTATTTTCCGATAAACCCATTTCATAATTTTATTCCAAAGAATTTTCTTAATAATAAATAATGATTTTTTAGTTAATATTATAATATGTTTAAAGATTACACCTGGAAAGAAAAAAATAAAATATCTGTTTTTCAAAATAATCCCCATCCACGAAGAAAAGCTTCTAACACATCAACAGTAATAATTTTCAATAAACCTGAACCAATAGCTAAACCTATGATCATATAACGCATAAACTTCATTTCTCTTTTCATTTCAGCTTGTTCTTTCTTATAACCAAATTGGATCTCATGCAATTGCATCATTTCGGGGGTGTCCGTAGGGAGATGAAAAGTACTAATATAAAGTAATTTCAGTTCATAGGGAGGAACTATTTCTGGATCACTTATTGCATCAATTAGAGTTGTTCGAAGAGCATCTAACTTTGGAGTTCCATTTGTTTGATTCAAAAGAGATTTTAATTCAAGATCATTTAGTTTTTTTATCTTGTTCTTCAGGTTCTGGATCAATAGTCCGTTTTCTTCTTTTTGTTGGTTCTTCAGATTTTCCTTGTCCATTGATCATGTCCTCCAGTGTCTTCTTGAAATTATTATGTTCAGCTATTCTTTGTATTATTTGTTGTTCTGATGTGTCTAATTGCATCCATAGAGGATTAGCTTTTGCTAATTGTTCTAAGTGAGCTTGTTTTCCTCCTTGGACATTTTCTAACTCATTTTTTAAAGCAAGAATTTTATTTTCAATAATCTTTAATTGTTTGTTCATTTTTATTCAATTTCCTTATGTCCATCTAATAATAATTTTCTTATAATTACTATACACTTATCACAAAGATAAATATCAATAAAAGGTATAAATGCTTTTGTGTCTTTGTTGCATCTATAACAATAAGCCATAACTTCAGGTATTTTATTTTTATCTTCTTCTTCTTTTTCATGTAAATCTGTATAATCTGTTTCTTTTAATTCACTCATATTAATTCCTCATCTTACTACTATGGTGCTATTGTATAAGTCACTGATAGACTGAAAAATTGACATGATTGTCCTGTTCCTTGTTGTACTTCAGGTAAGAGAAATATCCAATCTCCTTCTTCTAAATCTTGATCATTGATATTAATAACATCATTTCGAAATACATTAGGAGCTGTTCCTGTTCCCTGTCCTAAATTTGTGCCAACATCATAAAGAGAAGCACTAGTTGAACTATCCCAGTTCATATGCCATGCTCTTACTTTTGTTATATAATCAGCATCTACAGTATTATTCCAGTTGATTGTCAATGTAGTTATTGTTACTATTAAAGAATTATCAGTAGCATATTTGTATAACCATTTAGGAGGTTGAACTGAAAAACCGATTTGCTTAGTGCCTGTAGCTGATTCTCTAACATTTTCTCCTCCATAAAGAGTTGTTGTTCCTCTAGGCACGAAAATATAATTACAGGCAACAGTTTCGGTATAACTTGATTCGTTTGCATGAAGTTTATCATCAACTTGTGTTTGAATAGCTGTATCACCAGCATCAACATATACCTTTACTGTTGTATTTGTTGGAACTTTCGTGACAGAACCAACCAAAGGTGTATTATCAAATGCAGTAATTGCAGCTCCAGAATTTAATTTCACCCCTCCAGCTCCAGTAGTATTTAACTCAATATTAGCACCTGAAGTTAAATTTTTTAGTATAACATTATTATTAACTTCACTTTCTATTCCTAATTGAAAGGTCGTTACCTCATTTGAATCAAAGGCACGAAAAAAACCTGTAGAGGCTGTTCCTGCTCCATTACTATCTTTAAGAATTATTCCGGGAGAGGCATTTGTAATAACTAATAATCCAGCTGTTTCTGATAAAATCTGATCTCCAATAATAACACTAGTAGCTGAAAACTCTCCTGTAGTCACCTGTAAACCATTAGAAAAAATAACTTTATCTTCGTTAGGAGTTTTGGTTATAGTTGCATTATTAGTTCCATTAACCATAGTTAATGTTCCAGTTAATGTTAAAGATGTTAAACCACTTAATCCTGTAACAGAATTATAAGTTCCTGATAATCTAGCTGTTGGAAGAGTTCCAGATGTTAATAACGCTGCTGAAATATTACCAACAGTTACTGTTCCTAGTCCTGTTATTCCAGTATAACTCCCGGTTATTCTAGCACTAGCAACAGTTCCAGTAAGTTTTGTAGCTGCTAAAGCTGCTAAATAAGTATCAATTATCTGAGTACCCTGCCATACTCCTGCAGCTATAGTTCCTACTTGTGTAATTCCAGTATAAGCTCCGGATATTCTAGCACTAGCAATAGTTCCAGAAAGCTTTGATGCAGATAAACCCGCTAGATAAGTGTCTGCTATAGCTGTTCCTTGCCATTCTGCTGTTTTTAATACAGCGGAACCGAAAGTAAGCTCTTTAACATTATTAGTTTTAGTTATTGTAGCTGGATTAGTTCCTCTTGCAAAAGTAAAAGATGTATTAATCGTAGGTGTAGTTAGAGTTTTAGCTGTTAATATTTGAGTCGCAGCTAATGTAACAAAAGTATCAGTCACTACAGGAAGAGTTATCGCAGTTTCTGCTGTAGGTTTAATAATTCCAATTATAGGCTGAACCATTGTTTTATTTTCTAACTGTTGTTCTGTTAATAATCCTGCTATTGTATCAGCATCTGTTCTAGGAAAACCTAATGCATTACCTGTTGAAGTTATTAACTGATCATCCTTGAAAGTAGCATTTTCGAAAGAAGTTGTGTTTAGAGTTGTATTGTAAAGGGTCTCACCACTAGCTGCTTGTGCAAAAGTTTGATTTCCCAAAGGACTAGCTGCATATTGTCCTTTCATTTGATTAACTTCTAATCGAAGTAATCTTATTGTGTCAGCTAATTTTACTATTGGCATAGACATTTTATTCAATCACCATTATTTCACAAAAAAGATGACCGCCTGAATCCTGAGTATAAGATATTTTATCGATCTCTTTGGATGTAAAAACATGTTTATCGGTATAAAGGGTAATTGTGATTAATTTCCCCAATTCTATAGCTGAATAATCTGTTCCATCATCTAAATCGATTGTTCCTACAAAATGATGTGCAATGATTTCTTTTCGTGCAAGATAATTAACTCCAGCTGAGGCTGCATTCGCTTGTGTTGCAAAAAGATCATCAACTATTACATCATCTAAAAAGGAATAAATCCATGATGGAGATGAATGTCTTGTTTGTTCAACTTTTCCAGATGTTCCTGTAATAGCTGATCGAGTGGTTTTTTGTCCATCAGCATCAAAGGTCCATTTTGTAAAATTGGCCTCAGTTAATGATAAAGATGTCGATACAGATGGAGCTCCAACACGAAAAATCCATCCTATTTTATCCCATATTCTCCAGTTTTCCTGATCAGCATATCTTTTTAGAATGGGTAAAATATATGATCCCTTCAAATTTGAAGGATCGATTAGTGAGGATGTATCCATAGATAAAGTAATCCAATTAATCATCCCAAATCGAAACATTTTACTAGCTACATTGTGTAAAAGATCACCTATTTTGAAAGTATCGCCTATTCGAATACCATTAGCATAAGGTGTTTGTCCAGTAAAAGTTAACACACTACTAGTGACATCATCAATTTGATAAGCTACATTATCAGCTGAAAAAAGAACTCCATATTTATTTATTAATATTGCCTGATAAACTCTAACAGTATCTATTCCTTCACCTGTTTGGCCCATTAATACTCTTACTTTACACTTGTTAGATCCATCAAAATATTTACTCAGATTAGATGTTATTTCAATATAACGAATATAACGAGCATTATGACTTCCACCCCATGCTGTAGCTCCACCTGTAATTCTTCCTAATCCTGATACATCTCCACTAGTAGAAGCATCAGTTTTTCTCCAAGTACCACCAACAAAATCATATATTTGTATAATAGGTGAATCTGAACCATCTGTAGCAAAATAACTTCTATTTTGAAACATACAATCAATAGTTATAGTAGCTTTAACGCTTGTGTCTTCATTTGGAACTGTCCAAACAATTTCAATACCATAATAATCAAGAGCTCGATCATTTGTATCTAAAATAAGCATACTAGTTGAATGTTCTTTAAGATCAGTCCAATCTCCATCTGTTGAAGTAGGAGCTATTCCACCATTAACAAATGAGCTATCGCTATTAGGCCATATTACTTCTTGATCATCCTCTTCAGCTCCCTTATCACTAAAAACAGCAAAAGAATCTTGTAAACTATTATTAAATGTTTGGTTACTATCAGTAACTTCAGGCGGGGTATCATCAGTATCGATTAATGTTACTATTCCTGAAGCTAATAATCCATTATAATAACAAGCCGTTTCCGCTAAAATCCTTCCTGTAGTTGATCCACTAATTAACCAAGTTTGTGTAATGCTATTAAATAGAGAGAAATTAATCACACCTTCCCATATTACTGTAGAACCATCATTTTTCCGTACTTCAACACGCTGATTAGTAAATTTTTTTACTATAGCAATATTGGCCATTAAAGGATCACGATAAGTAAATGATAATACACCACCTAATGCAATAGCATTATTTACAGTGTGAAACTTTATTTGTGTAAATTCATCTCCAGTTCCATCTTTAAGGTAAAGTCTCATTAATTATCACCTGAAGAAATTAATCATCATAGAAACTATCACTAACTCCATCCTTGATTTTAATTTCTAATTGCTCAGCAAAACCACTAACTGTCCAGAGATTAGTTTCTTTTAAATCTGTATAAGGAGCATTACATTTTGTTAACGTAGCTTTTGTCCAGGTGTATTCTCGATAATAAGTAGAACCATTATAAATTTTGAAAACCATAGTTCTTTGAGTTCCAGCTTTGAAATCATTCCATATTTCCTCGACATTCCCACGTGTAAAACTCATAGTGAAAATTTTAGTATAATTTCCTAGATCAATATATTCTAATTCTGTTTGATTATCGATTCTTCCTAATCGATGATGATTAACATTTTCGATATTGAGTCCTGCTATTTCACTTAAGAAATTATCACCACTCCAGGTAAAAATAGTATTATCTGGATTGACACAATAACGATCTGTTCTTGGAGTACCATTCATCAAATAATCATCTGTTGGATGGACAGGTGAGTAAGCAGCTGCATGAGCTGCAGCTTCTGTCTTAATAGCATTGTAAGTGATTGTTTCTGTCATATATTTCCAATCAGAAAGAAAATTAACATTACTACCAACAGATTGAATCTTAGCTCCTTTTGCTGAAATAAATTTATCATCTGTTCCACCTGTCATCTGACTTCGTATTGTAATCCAGGGCTGAACTCCACCTGGACCTAAAATATTACTTACTCCACCTACAGTGTGAATACTTGTTGATGTTGAACTTCCCCCAAAAAGTAAGTAAAGCATTATTCCATTAACAGGATAATAAACCCACCCACCTGTTCCATGTGTAGCTATTCTTTGAGCATCACTTGGATATAATTTAGAAGAATTATAAATAGGTCTATAGTCAACTATATGTTCAGGATGTTCAGCTATTAGGTCCTTAAGTTTAACTCCAATCTTCCAATATTTAGCTGAACCATTATTAATGGCATCTGTTTCTGGAGTACCTTCATGACCCCATCCTATTTCTTGAGCTGTATCATGGACTGACATCTTTAGTTTCACCTTTTTTTTCTTTTGTTACAGCCAAATATATTCTTATCATCAAATAACCAATAAAAATTAAATAAATTATATTCAGTAAAATAAATTCGTTCATCTTGTCATCAAATCCAATAAGTGAATCATTGAATTAATACTTTGTTCAGTTTCAGAAGCCTGTTGTTCTAGAATCATAGCTCGATTAAACATCATTGCAGCTGCCATAAGAGTTATACCCGCTTTAATAGCCATAACACCAGTAATACCAGCTGCAGCTTGAGCTGTCGCTAGGTCGACAAACATTGATCCTATCATAAGAGAAGCTGTAGCTGCTAGTTGAAGAGTCATAGGTAATGTCGTGTGAAAAATATCTAAGAATAAACTAAAAGCCATATAACTAGTTGAAATGGTTTTCATAACTCCTTCCAATGTTATAGCTGCATGTTGTTCTAGAGCTGCCATTTCCATTTTAGCTTCTGTAGCATCAATTGTTAGATCCATTTCAGGACTCATGATGTAGGTACACTCACAAAGTATTTTTTAGCTAAAACAGTACATTTCATTTTACCGATATCAATATCTCCATCCCAATCATAAATAATATTATACTGATAAGTTCGATTTGATAATTGATTATTTACATTGTTTAAACGATCTAACTCCCCAAGGATTTCCCTTATTGTTGTTTCATTTCCTTCGAAATAAATTTCAACATCAATGGCGAAGAACTCATTTCTATAATAATCGCCTTTACCTTCAGTTTGTAATAATCGACTAGCTTTAAACTGAACAACACCAGTAACACTAGAAGATGGAGTTAAACCTTCAGCTTTACGAGTAAAAGTAGGTTTTCCCGATATTCCTGACACATTACCATGAACAAAATTAGTATTCCAATATGTTTCTAAATCTGTTACAGGTGTAAACTTATTAGCCATTATTATCCACTTCTATACCATCTAGCTTTAACTGATGTTTTAAGACTCACTCCTAAAGCTGCAAATTTAATCATCATTCTTTTTTCGATTGCTGTACTCCATAACTTCAAAGCTTTACTTATGCTAATAGGTTCAGTTCCAGGTGTAGTTGGATCTTTATATGGCTTACCAACACGAAAACGAGTTTTTGGAGCAAAAGCTGGAATATGATATTTGTAATATTTATCAGTTGGAGGAGGTTTAAATTTTAATCTTACTCGAACAACTTCATCCCCGATATCTCCCTGCATGGTTATCATTTTTTTGAACCATTTTCTAAATGCACCTGTTTTTCTTGCAACCTTTTTCACAAATGAAGCTTTGAAATCTTCTGTTCCTTCTTCAATTGATCCCTGGAAAGCTGCCAATAATTTTTCTTGAAACTTTTTAGGTTCATCTTTAAATTCACCTGATCTAAAGTACAAAACAATTTTTCCAGAACCTGCCCTTCCAGTTCCTACCATTGTTAATTTGCATCCTCAGAATGAATTCCTTCATAATCTGTATTCATAAATGGTTCGAGAAGTACCTTGATTTCATTACTCATTAATTTGGGAAGAAATGTTTGTATCTCCATATTTTGCTTTTGTAAAGTATGAATTAATCCCTGTTGGAGAATTCTAGCTGCTAAAAGACTGGATGCAACTATAACAGCTGTTCCAGATAAACTTGATGATCTAGTGTAAGAATCAACTAAAGCATCAGCTAAAGTAATAGCAGCTGTAACATCTCCAGCTGCATAAGCTGAGTTAGTAAAACTGTTAATATAAGCACTTGTAGCATAAGCCATTATAACACTTCCAAAATATAAAAAGAAAAGGGAGGAAGTGGAAACTTATGTAGTTTCATCAATGGCATTCATGAAAGTCCATGCTCTAGGCTGATTCATTTTGATTGTTACAAATTCTCTGAATCTTCTAGCTAAGTCACCTTCAACAGATGGTTTATTAAATCCTTTCACATCCTCAGCAATTCCTACGTGATTGTCTTTATGTTGGACACCTGCTACAAAAAGATGATTAGCTCCAGCTGATAATTCAGGAATAGCTCGAGATGTGGATTGAGTTGTTTTAGGATTAACAAATGGATATGGACTCAGGACAAATCTTCCACCTGAAAGCATATCTAATGCCCAGTTAAGAACAGATGCATCATAGTAATTAGTTCCATCATCTAACATTCTTCCAATAAATGCTTGTGCGAAAAGGAAAGGATCAGTTAGACATATTACAGGTCCAATAAATCCGTACCTTCTAAGTCTTCGAATAAACTTAGGAAAATCTGCAAAAAGATCTGTAGGATCATCCCAAGCTCCTGTTGGACCTCCAATATCTGTTGGAACTGTAACACCATCTCCATCAAGAAAACCATTTAATCCTTCATCAGAATTACCATTGAATAAATTATAATCTTCATCCCAATTAATGAGATGACCTGCAGCTTGAACATTATTCCCAAGGATATCTATTTTTCCAGAAACATTTCTCTGGAAAGAAGCTATATCTTTGTAAACTTCTTCTACATCCTTAGCTATGGCAATAATCTTTTGTGTAAAGGTTTTATAGCGGACTCTTACTCTCATGCTTTCAATACCGTACTTGCTTACTCCTTTAGTTGAAAATGGATAAATAATAGACTTCATTTGAAAATCGACTAGTCCAGGATCATAAGAATAATCCACACCTAATAATTGTCTCATAGTGAGCATATTAGCTCCACCAAGGATTTCAGCTATTTTAGTATCATATTTTCTTATTTGTTCAACAGTAACAACATAGGAGGCATCTGCACCTAGTCCATTAGGTTTAGTTACCATTGAAACAACAGAAACAATGATGAAAACAATCGATATCAAAAATATTCCTAATTGAATAAAAATTATGGGTATCATCTGCATAACCTCACACGTAGCCATTGATCATCTGTAGCGTCACCTACATCATATTCTTGGAATATTCCTAT
>MDVS01000098.1 GCA_001940645.1 Candidatus Heimdallarchaeota archaeon LC_3 | reverse complement strand
ATTATCTATTACATTTATTCACTTCTGACTCACCATTATATAACAAAAGGAATGAAGGAATTGAAATAATAATTACAACTAAATTAAAGGAATGTATAACTCATTTCATAAATTCCTCTAACTATTGGGGTTCAGAAATAAGTGATTTAGTTATTGAAAGAAGAAAAAGGTCTATAAATGATTCTTCTACCGAAATTGAAACTTTAATCACGATTTTAAAAAGAAAGAACGAATTTATTAAACAGATCAAACAAAAAACTCTAAATGAAACTCTTTTAGATGTACTCCTAGAAGATGATTCTGAATCTATTCCAATTCTGTACGAAAGAATTAAGAGCTTAAATTCAGAATTAGAGAGAAATTTTCTATTTTACATCCATGAAAAGGGAATAATATCTGAAATTTTACCTGAATTACTTGTTATTCATAGTAATCACATTTTTGACTGGATTACAGATAGTTTAGAAATCCAAGATAAAAAAATTCAATATTATCTTAGAAGATTTTTAATAGAAAAGCGACTTCTTCTTTTTGCAGATGAAAATAATCAGAAAATATTAATTGAATATCTTAGAAGATCTCAGAATGATCTAAACATTCGAACTTATTATACAATTGCTCTTGTAAGTGAATATTTCGATGAGCAATGGAAAAATGAAGCATTAGGTATTCTTATTGTCAAAAAGGATTCATTATCCAGAGCAATTGCATTCAGAATTTTAGCAGAAAAGACAGGAATTAATATTACCAAAGTAATGAGTAAAGCATCGACATGTAATAAGTATAAAACCGGTAGACCAATAATTTGGAGCTCTTTTAATAATTTTAACGAATCACCACGAGATGGATATTCTAGATTTGTGACAAATGATGAAATTATTACCGATACTCGAATTAATTTCGGAATTTTGTATTTTGACGAATTTGAGCCTTTAATGATTGAAAAAGGAATGGAGCGATTTCTTAAAACAATTACACTAGATAATCCATATTTAGATGTTCATTTATTTCCTAAAACAGATTATTCATCAATTGATAAATCAAGAATAAATTTAGCAGAATGGATACAGACAGATATTCCCAAACGGATGGGGGTCATTGATCTAAGAAGTGATAAATTTCTGTGGCTACTTCAAGGACTAAAGGATTCTGAAGAAACAATTGTCCTTTCACTATTATTTTATTTAGAAGATTTAATTTTTAATCAGAAACACATAAATATAACTAATTCCTTTTTAGAAATCTTTAAAACATTAAAAATACACGATAATAAGTTAATTAAAGTCATGGCAAGTTACATATATTATCTAATGGCTAGTGAAACTCAACAATTAGATTTTTTGAGAGAAAATCAGCCGACTAAAGAAACCTTACATGGTTTTCTATGGGCTGTTAATACAAATGTGACAAAGAATCTGGATAATAAATTAAAAATATATTTAGAAAATATCACAAATCATCAATTTATAGAAATATTAGAAATCCTTGTACCATGGATTTTACTTTACGAACAATCTTTTATGTATTGTTGGTTTAAAATCGTCACTTTAGAACAAGATTTAATAGAATCGGAATTAATGGATAAAGGATATCCTAAAACTCCCTATTATTTTTTCCATCGAAGTTTATATAAATTATTAGATATTCCAAGCCATTTTATTACAGAATATGGATGTTATATTTCAAATGAAGTCAATTACATAATTGATTCTCTTAATTCTAATAGCAATTGGAATATATCTGAAATCAACGTCCTTGTTGCCAATTTAAAGGCACATACTCACAAAAGTCTGTCAAATTTAGGAATAATTATTGAATTAACTTTGTTGTATCCTCAGACTCTAAAATTCTTTGCTGAAAATTTCACATTAAGCCAACTAAACTTATCAATTGTAATATCACTTTTCTCTAAACTAAATTACCAGCAACAAGAAAAAGTAATTAATCATATCTTTGAAAATAACACAAAAGAGTATAATATTTATAAAATAACTTTATTAAACGAATTAAATGAAATAAATTTTACTGATCACGTAGTGAATGTATTAGATATAATAACAACGTGGATAAAGAAGAATTCAAGACCGAACCGCATATATAGTATTGTAGATACATGGGAATTATCTCCAAGACATAGATTCTATGAAATAGTGAGAGATGAACTAGAAAATATTGTTGAGAAAAATTTCGAATCTATTATCTTAATCTTAAAAGATAATCTCAATTTTTTGCCCCTAAATAGATTATCAAGAAGAAATTTATTAAAAATGTATGCATACATCAAAAAATTAGAATCGCAGGACTATAAATGGACTCTTTATACTCTTTATGAACTTTTGTATCCCAAAACTTGGTATAATTATTCCAATATTTTTGAATCAATTGTGAATAATGATTGAAGCTTTTTGGGGAAGAATATCTATAAGTTCCCCATTAAATCTTTAATGTATGAAAAAACACCATATTCAATTTGGAAAACATCCAATAGTGACAGAGGCCCAATCAATAATTAAGTATCTTAATAACACTTGTCTCAAAATAGATCCTTGGGTTCGGTTAATCCCTGGTCAATTCAATCGTAGAAAGGGTATAAAAAGAACTTCTCAAATAAATTTTTCTCCTTATAATAAAACAGATCTGAGGATAAAAATCCATGGAAAAAATTTTACTCAACGAATAAAAATAGAGTGTTCTTCAAAAGAAAATGCATCTAAGACTTATGAGATTCTAGTAAATGAATTAGGAGGGAATTAAAGGGATGAATTTAATTTCTGTCAATATTCACCTTACAAGAGCATGTAATTATAGATGCAAATTTTGTTTTGCACATTTTAATGATGAAAAAGGTGTCTTAAGCTTTGATGATTGGAAATTCATTATTGATCAACTTTTCTTACATGGAACTGAAAAGATAACCTTTGTTGGAGGAGAACCACTTCTTTATCATGATATAGAGAAATTACTAAAGTTTACTCATGAAAAGGGAATCACAACCTGTATAGTAACAAATGGGTCCTTAATTAGAGAAAAATTTCTATATGATAATAATCAAAACCTAGATTGGATCGGTTTTAGCATTGATTCATCTAATGAAAATACAGAACGATTGTTAGGAAGAAAAATGTATAATTCTAATATTCACGCCCATATAAATTATATTTTAGGATTAATTCCATTAATAAAACAATTAGGAATTAGAATCAAAATAAATACTGTAATTACAAAATTAAATTGGAAAGAAAGCATGCAAAGTTTAATGAAAGAACTAAATCCAGATAGATGGAAAGTGTTTCAAGTTTTACATATTTTTGGCGAAAATGATGCTTTTCTAAAGGAATATAGTGTTAACGAGAAAGAATTTAATCATTTTATTAATAATCACAAAAATTTAAATCCAATCAAAGAAACAAATTGTGACATGAGAGGAAGTTATATTATGATAGACAATAAAGGAAGATTTTTCGATAATACAAAAGGATATTTGAGGAGAAGTAGACCAATTATAGAGGTTGGAATGAAAAACGCTTTTAAAGAGATTAGCTTCTCGTCTGTTAAAATGAAAAAAAGAGAAGGAATTTATGATTGGAAATCTCATTAACTATTTTTTTTCAGTGTTCCATTCTGTGGAAATTTTTTCGAATTTATACTAAAACTAATCATATTAACTGTTTATGTGACCTTTTTTCAAAAAAATTCTAACATTATTTTTGAAATAGAGCTTGGTATAAATTTTATACATTTTTCTGTGTTACTAAATATTTTTATTGGGAAATTGATGTAGTCTTGTATTTTTAAAGAGAATGTGAATAATTTTCTGGTAATGAAGTTCATAATAATTTTTGTTTCCAATTTATTTGTAATATTATCTTCAATATGATAGGATCCACAAATAATGATTATGTTAAAAGAATCAATTAGGTCTTTTGAACTATTTATTTCTAGAACAGTCTTATTGATGTTATTAATCCATATTTCTTCTTTTATTTTGTTATTCCAATTGAATGATTTCCTTTTATTCCATTTAGAATTTGTTTTTTTTGTATTTAAAGGATAAATTCCTAAATTAAATAAATTTTTGGTATTTGGGTCCATTAATCTATTTTTAAAAAAAAACTTTTTATTCTCATCTTTAACTATATTATAATCTTCAACAAACAGAATATTATTACATTGTTCCGAAGAAAATAATTTTTCAAACATAATTGAATAAAATTTGATCAGAAATATTTGAAGTAACTTTAAATTATGATTTTTCATTTGGTCTGAAAAATAAGGAAATTCATCTAACATCTGATAATAGGTCTCAATATGAATTTCACCAAATAGGAAAATTCTACAATTATTTTTTAGATTTGATTCTGATTTTATTCTTTTTATTTTATTACACTCCGACCACTTGATATCTAAAATACATCAATTCTTTTTTAGTCTTTTTCTTTTGTTCTATCAATTTTCTATCCGAGCAGGAAGAACATCGTGCTTCCGTCTGCACACATAGGCAACATTCGTCTTTTTTCAAATCATAATCGCAATTAGGATTTTTTCATAAGTTTTTGCTTGATTCACAAATAATCAATTTTCTTCTTCCATATCTTCAACTAGTGAGGCCATATTAATTAACTTCCTTAAATTTTTCACTTTTTTATATAATTTGGACAGTTCTGATACTGATAGGAACCATACACTTGACACCCATGTGTGATGGGTTCATAATATTGACAATTACTTTGAGTATCTAAATAAATTGGGATTACGTCGGAATTACTCGTAAATGTAAAGATGGTTT
Source organism: Candidatus Heimdallarchaeota archaeon LC_3 (assembly GCA_001940645.1). The sequence continues at coordinate 9,971 of MDVS01000098.1, read as the reverse complement.
TCCATTCTTTATCCATAATTTTCAACCCACAAATGATGTCAATGATCTATTTTTTGTTTTTGTTTGGTTCAATAAAATCTGATAAAGTTCTTTAGTGAGTTTAAATTTTGAATACAAAATATTTATTCAAATATTAAAGAACTAGTGATTCCAAAATCAATGCGTTATTAAATAAAAGATTATTTATGAAAACAACATGAATAGTATAATTGAAGGACCTGATTGGTATTATTGGAATGACTTACCATTAGAAATAGTGAAAAGAAAAGAAAATTCCATACTGAATGAAGAAGAAATGGTTGAGATATTAGAAAAGTGGGAAGACACAGTAAAGACTAAACATTTCCAATCATTATCAGGAAAAATAGAAAATATATCGAATTTAAATAAAATTCGGATTATTGTCCCAGAATTTATTATGGAAAGAATTAAAGAAGCTGCAAATTTATTTGTTAGCAGAATTTGGTTCCCTTGCATAGCAACAGTAGGAATGATCAATGAATCACTTACTAAACATCTAATATTAACTTTGGAAAATGACAAACAAATGAAATCAAAAAATATCATTAGCGTAAAAAACCGGAACAAAAATAAACAAGAAGATAGAATTCATACTCTCTTCGATATCGAGAGAATAAATTTAAAACAAAAACAAACTATGATGAAAATAAGTACCATAAGAAATAAATATGTCCATATTGACTCTATTCTTGAATCAAATCTTAAAAATGATTGTGAATCTACGCTTAATAATTTAATATCAATAGTAAATGAAATATCATACGAAAAATGGATGAGAGAAAATTTTCATCCTTAAGACTTAATTTGATAAATAAATACAGTGTGGAGACTATTTCAAAGGTCGATTATCAGAAAAAGCACAAAAGATCGAAAATACTTGTTCCCTTAGTTTTTTATGAGTTTATTTTAGGAATAGCAGGATTACTAACATTTTTTTAATATATATTCAAAAAACATTTCAAATTCTTTTTTGTACTGAAATGCTTTTTTAAACAACATTTTCATTTATTTTTTTCATATTTTTTCAAATCACGGGGATTAAAATAAGGAAATCAAAACCTCGATGGCAATTACAGTAAAAGATACATTAAGTGATGCTATAATAGATATTTTCATCCTTACTGCGATATTCTATGGTGCTTTGATCTCAATCATTCTCTTGAGAGAATTAACTGTTTCGATAATTGGATTTATAGGAGTCTTACTCTTGATCTTACAAATCTTAATATTTTTGTTTTGGAAAAGATCGTTAACACCTAATAATATTTAAAACTGAATATTTAAAACAAATTCTCATTTTATGAATTTGTACTGGTATATTTTTTTAAAACTAAATAATTTATCCGATGTTAATCTAATTTTTAAACAATACAAATTACCCAGGGAAAGGAGCATTTGAAATTGAGTGTTAAGGTCTGTAAAACTTGTAATATTGAATATTCAGGCTATAAAACATTATGTCCAGAGTGTGGTTCTCACTTAACAGCAGAGGATATAGTTAAAGGAGTCAAAAAAAAGCTCAAAAAATATAAACGAGATAGAAATAGGACCTTTGCAAAAGAAGCTTTTGGAATGGGAATAGGGGTGATAATTTCAGCACCAATAATATTTTTTGGGATAATTGCTATTTTTAGAGAATTTTTTGGATTTCCTATCTATTTTGATGTTGATTTAGGATCGTTGACTCTGATAGGATTTAATATAATCGGCCTTGTTGTTTTTTTTGGTTCTGTAATATACGGATTGTTTGGAATTATTTTCTTGATAACAGGAGTTATTGCATTTCTTGGATATCCAGCTCTATCACAGCAATTTGGAGAATTTTTTGAAGAGATTTTTGGTAACAAAAAACAAGAAGAGGAATAATCTCAATTCTCGGGAAAATTATACACTTGATATTTGCGATCATGCTTAGTTGTCTTTACTTCAATTGTTATGTGTCCATTTTTCACTAATTTTTCTAAGTATTCCCTAATATTGTCGTTGCGAATAGTTATCTTGTTGTTTCGTAATTTTCCTTTAATATCAGAAGTTAACAACGACTCTCCCATAAATCCTTTAAGAAATAATTCATCTTGAAAGGTGGGAGGAATAAATATCCATTGCTTTTTATCCGAGTAATTTTCTCTCAACCTTTTAACACATTCTTCTATGTTGGTAATAGGGAATAATTCGTCTTTATCCTTCATCGTTTTCGCTTTTTTTATGTTAGCAGTCAATTAAATTTCTTTCCTAAACATTTTTATATTTTCCCTCAAACGACTGTAATAGATTCCCTTCTTGACACATTTCATCCAGATATTGTTCTGCATACGCTTGATCGACCTGTCGTTCTTTCACTACTAACAAGTAATCATCTTTAGTAAAAATTTTTTCCTCAAACTCTACTAATACTTCTTCTAATGTTTCTTGTATTGAATTCTTTTTCTTGACATCCCCAAAACTATAGAGTGTATAATTTCTGCCCTGTTTCGATACCCGTTCTTGTTTGATTATTTTCTTGTCCTCGACTAATCGTGCAAATACTCTTGATAAATATTTCTTGTCATACTTAATCTTGCTTTTTTCTAAGGTATTATGGATATTTCTGGTGATCAGACTTTGTTTATCGAATCCTCGTAATAATATCTCTTCCAAATACTGTGTTGGAACAAATATTGATCGTTCCAGTTCCATATCATCTTGTTGTATAGCATGGATAGCCACATCCAGATGTTCCTGTGAAAAATTAGCATAAGCAGTCTTTTTCAGTCCAGGAACGGTATTTTGTCTTATATCTTCAGAAGGTGTTGACTGATCACCTAATTGAAAGTGTGGTTCATTTAAACTCGTCTCAATAATGGATGATACTGATGATGAATTTATTCCTGCAATTTTCAGATTTTCAGTAGGAGTTGGTCGAGAAAGAACTTGATTAATTAATTGTGTTTTTGATAAGACAGTAGTTAGTTCCTGAATTAATAATTTTGCTTGATCTATGGTTATTCGATACATTAAATCTTTATCAGTATTAAGAAAAGCAAAATCGACAAATATAAGGGTATTATTCTGCAATACAGAGCTAATCTGAAATTGGAGACCATTATTTGTTGAGATCGGACACTATGAGCAATATGTGATTCTGGTCCTATAACAAAAATATCTGACATAAAAATTATACCTCTAGATACGGTATCAGTATTTTTTCTTTTTTTCTTTCTTATTCAAATAGATTGAGATCGAATAGAGGTTTAATTAACCATTCACTTTTAATTTGGACTTACAAAATTCAAACAAGTAAATCAGAACTGAAATCTATTGACTGTATGATATTGTGTGGCAAGATAACGTCAGAAATTAAGCAAAAAGATGAAATTGGGTTAAGACCATAATGATGATTAGGACTAGTCCTTCAGATTTATACACCACTTAGAGAATTTCTTATTTTTATCCTCATTTCACTTGCATAGCATGTTTTTAATAAATAACCGATATGGCCTTGTGATCACAAAAAAGTAATTACTAATGTTGCTAATATCAAAATATTTACGAACAGAATAACTTTGATTAAAGTTATTAATTCTTCCAACCTACTAATTATTCTCGATTCATTGAGTCCCTTTAATTCTAGATCTTCTTCCATTCAAATCAACCCTTATTTAGCTTTAATAAGTTACTTTTCAATAGTAGAAATTTACAACAGGGGAGGATTTTAGAAGAAATAATATATGGCTTTTTCTAATATCTTTTTCAATATTCTATATCCTTTTAAACTGAAATCTTCTTTAACTTCAAGATTTCATTTGAATCCATTACCAAGCAATAGAACTAATATTTTGATTGTTTTAATTCTTTTAATGTTAAATTTTTTCGTTTCATCAACACCAATTAATCCAATAGCTAAAGGGGAGGTAAATTCATTAGAAAGGAATCAAGATTCAAATTTTCCAAATTGGAATTTAACAACCAAATATTCAATAATAAATAACTCTGATGGTTTATTCTTGAATATTTTTACTAATTTGCATTTCATTGAAGCTATCTATTTAGAAAATGTCGTTGTCCCCCTTTTAGCTCATCGAATTGCTAATTCTACATATGACATTGTTTGGGGTTATTATACTCCCCAATTAATTTTTAATAATTTAACTCTTATTGGAACAATAGAGGATAATAATTTATTAATCCCTATCACATTTGGGGTAGAAAATGCTTCAATTACACCAATGTTTCCAAAAACCGATAATTATACATTAATAACAATCTTTCATGCTATTAAAACACAATTTTCATTTTCCTTTGATGTACACGTGAATAAAGATATCAAGATTGGGTTTGAATATTATGAAAAAACATATTCTGGCTACTTAGAATCCAATATCCTAGTAGTAGGAATTCTTAATACAATAATACCTTTATCAGTTGTAACCGTAGCTTTTTTTTCTTTTGGTGCTTTAATTGCAATATTTTTAAGAAGGATAGGGAAGAAATAGCAAAAGAATTAATTAATTAAGAAATTAATTTCAAGAATGCGACATAAAAACTCCAACAAATGTAGCGATGAGTCTTATTTATTTAGTTGAAAAAGGATTAGGATATTCTCTACTACTACGTGGGGTTTATTTTTCATTATTTTTGTTTTACCTCCTTTACTTTTCGATATATTAGCTCTATGGATAAATAGCTTGAATTTCAACTTCTTTTGGTGTTAATGCTTTCCAACAAGATATTCTCGAATAAACATTTTTTTATTATTAAATGTCATTGATAGTAAATTTCTTATACTTTTCGCAGCATATTTTTATTCATACTTAATCCCAAAAAGAGGAATTTTGTCGGTTTCAAATATTAATTAGGATAATTAATTGGTGAAAAAAATGTTCTGTCAAAAATGTGGGACGGAGAATCCCGATGATTCTCTATTTTGTACTAGTTGTGGTCTAAAATTTGTTTCTCGGGAGAGACAAGAAGTAACAACAACACCAACAACACAGGTGAGAACTATCACTATGCAACCAACAACTAAAAATCCGCTAAATTTGTTTCCTTATTTAATTCTAACTGCAATTGTATTATTTATCTCAATCTTGGAAACTAGGAGGAACAAACATCCATCGCTTTGATTCAGAGTGATCTTCTCTTAATCGTTCGATACAATCTTCTAAATTATCACTAGTAAATAATTCATCATTATCCTTTATCGTTTTTTCAAAAGATTATAAATCAATGATTGAATCCAACTACGATATAAAAGGACTTAGTTCTAAGTTAATTCTTCTTTTATTTATTGGAACAACAATTGGAGTACTCATTAATATTCTCTCTCCATTTATTTTATATCCTATATTTGTACCTCATCAGACATATACATTAAATATTGTCTTAGATACCTATGTTATAGGTTTCCTTATCGCTTTGGGTGAATATCAATTTGTTCCGTTTATTTCAAGTCTTTTTCTTTTTACATACTTCGGTCATTTAAAGAAATCAAATCCATAGCAACATTATATTATTCTATTAAATCTCTAATAATTTTCATTGTTCTTTTCATTATATTAATAAATTTTTGATTCTCTAAGACTAAAAATTGGATTTTCGATTGTTGGAACGAAATTACGAGAAATTGCTGATGGTGTAATGTACACAATCACAACAACCCGACTTAATAACTATTCGACTACGTTTTCGAAAGTTGTGGATGTTCTTTATGATAACTAATTAGAAAAGAGAATAAAAGGAATCTTTAAGATAAAAATGATCATTATAAACGGAATTATAATTGTTATGATGATACTTCCAAATACGGAAATATAGAGTAGAGTGAGGAAATCAATGTTTTTAAAAGTGTGCAAAATTTTTTAATATTTGACAAATAATAACTACGATATTACATATTATCAATGATTTATATGTCCATTCAAAATACTTGCGATTTCTTTGGTGAACGCATTTCTGAGGTCGATTTTAGTTTCATTACCAAATTAGAAGAGGAAAATAATGTAGACGTTGGAGAAAACGTAATTGTTATTGATAATTTTAGAATTGTTGAGCTTTATTTAAGAGAAAAAGAGATCAAACAAATTCCAAAAGAAATTGGATTATTAGAGAAGCTGATAATTCTGGATTTAGGGTATAATCTAATCACTGAATTACCAATTCAAATAAATAACTTAGCATCTCTTAAAGATCTACATATTGACAATAACTTACTAGATGAAAAATCCCTTAATATAACTGGTCTGAGATCTTTAGAGATCTTAGATATAAGCTGTAATAATTTTAACGAACTTCCAGATATCCCTATCCCAAATAAAATACATCGTTTGATTTGTTGTTCAAATAATATTAAGGAATTACCAATTAAATCAAAAAAACTTATCAATTTATCCCTTCTAGACTTTAGATGTAATCAAATTGCAGATTTTCCGGAAGAAATCTTTTCTCTTTCAAATCTCCAAATCCTTGCATATGGTTTCAATAATTTCGAGATGACCGATTTACTAATAAGAAGGTTAAACACGAGCCTACAGACACTGACTATTTATGAATAACATCTTTTTTTAATGAATCATTTCATGTAGGACTCGATAAAGGTTTTGATTCGATTGAAGACAAAATTGATTGGAGGAAAAGGAGGAGTTGGTAAAACAACTATAGCTTCTTCCATAGCGATTTATCATGCGTTGAAAGGGTTAAAAACTCTTGTTATTTCTACAGATCCGGCTCATAGCTTAGCTGATTGTTTAGATCAAGAAATTGGTAGTGAAATAGTTCCTGTAAGAAAAATCAAAAATCTTTGGGCATTAGAAATTGACTCAGAAAAAGCAACCCAAGAATATGGAAATTTGCTCGTTCAGCAGGGTTTTGATCAATCTTCGATTTTTTCACAATTCTTAGGAGGAGATGATATTTCATCTTTAACTCCTCCAGGAGCAGATGAAACTGTTGCTTTTCTTAAATTATTAGAATTTATTGAAAATCCATTAGAATATGAAGTTATTATTTATGATACAGCTCCTACAGGGCATACTTTGAAATTATTATCTTTACCAGAACTAACTTCAAATTGGTTATTTAAAATAGCAATGTTGAGACAAAAATTATCTTCAACCCTAGGTGGAATCAAAAAAATTTTTGGAGGAGGAGGAAAAAATGTCAACACTGCTGATATGAAACAAAGTATTGACGTTTTAAGAAAAAGAATAGAATCTGCAAGGGAACATTTGCAAAATCATGAAGAAACTGAATTCATACCAATTACAATTCCCACATTAATGTCTATATGGGAAACTGAGCGATTATTACAAGCACTACGCCAATACGGAATTAGCGCTAAAACAATAATAGTGAATCAAGTTAATCCTGAAAATGATAAATGTGATTTTTGTAAATTGAAGCACAAACAACATAATTCTATTATTGATCAACTGAAAGATTTGTATTCGGACGAATATCGCATTCATACGATAGAAATGTTTAAAGACGAAATTAGGGGAATTGATAATCTTATCGAATTTAATTCAAAAATATCAAGTATTTTTGAAAATAATTAAAGAATTAATTGCTAAATATAGACATGATGTGGTTTTTCATATCTGTGAAGGAAACTTAGAAATTATTACTTGAATTATTTCCTTAACAAGAGACACTTTCCTTGTGTCAATTAACATTCGTCCAGAAGTATAAAGAGTAATTTTTATTGGATTTTTTTTAAGATAATATAGAATCACTACTTGTGATGTTTTTATTTCAGTTTTCAATTGTAGAGGACTATCAAAATTAATTTCATCTAAGGATATGGAAAATCTTTTAGATGGACGGACATCCATTGAAACCCCATCAGAACAAGGTTTTATTATATAATTAGATGAGTCAATTAACTTCGAAATCTAATTTCACCAATTTATTATAGTTCTTTAGGTAAATCAATCGCACCATCAGGTTTTATATCGCTTACATCATTAAAAATTCGCTGTTTTTCGCTGTTTATTTTCTCTATTTCAAGCTTAATTTTTTCTATTTCATTATTTTTTTTATTAATATCTAATTCAATTTTTTTTATTTTTTGTTCACGGGAACGGATTTCTTCTCCCTTTTTAATGCGTTTATTATTTAAATCATTTTCTTTTTTAATTCTTTTTACTTCATCATTTTCATTAATAGATTCATTTTCTAATTTCTCTTTTTCTTGCTTTTTCTTTTCTAAATCTTCTAATGTAGAATACCACTCTCGGTATTTTTCCATAATTTCTTTTTCTTTTTTAGAAATATCTGCTTTTTTATCAAGAATTTTTTCTTGCTGTTTATAATAATTTTGGACTTCTTTGTAGTATTTTTTCAATTCTTCACTCATGATTAATTCCCGATTCAATCTTAAGTCTTATATTACTTTATAACCTGCACTGAATTTTATTTTCTTTTTAAACTAATATTTAAAGTAAAACCATATTCCCTAAAAAGAATTTAGATTTTTGGAAAATATAAAATCTTCAAAATAGATTAAGTAAATATAATCGCTATAACTAAATTATTACATAGTTTAGTTTTAAAAAAATTTTGTAAAAAGTCTTTCGATAAGAAATATAGAATAAAAGCAGATATATTTAGCAAGAAAGCTCATAATTATCAACAAATACTTAGCAAAAAATATGATTACAAATGACTCCGAACGACCCCTACGAACCTGAAAAGGATGACGGATTTATAGAATATAAACAACGTTTAAGTGGCATTCCTTCCAAATTACGATTTGAAAAACTTGTAACGCAATTGAAATACAGATTAGGCGAAGGAAAAGGAGAATCTATTTATGTTATTGGAGTTGCTGATGATGGTGAAATTCTTGGACTAAATAAAGAAGATTTTTTTGAAAGCTTAGATGTTCTTGAAGAAATTGCATCTGAAATAGATGCGGAAGCTATTATAATTCGTAAACAGGTAATTGAAGGAAAATATATTGGTGAGGTTTTAATCAGAAAAAAACCATTTCGTGGTTTTCCTTTAGAAATTGTTGTTGCTGTAATAGGCAACGTAGATAGCGGAAAAAGTTCATTAATTGGTCATTTAATTTCTGGAAAAAATGATGATGGGGATGGATTAACCAGGCAACTAATAATGAGACATCCTCATGAAATTTTGAGCGGAAGAACATCTTCTGTTGCTACAAAAATCTTGGGGTTCAAAACAGATGGGACCATTGTCAATTATAGCTCAGAATTTCGAAAATTACGTGAAGAAGAGGTTATTAGAAACTCCTCAAAGCTATTGAGGTTTATTGATCTTGCTGGACATGAGAAATACTTAAAAACAACCATTTTTGGTATGTTAGGAACCGAACCAGATTATGCTGCTATTATTGTTGATGCAAATCGTGGTATTCAAAAAATGACAAGGGAACACTTAGGGTTAGCATCAATTTTAAAAGTACCAGTATTTTGTGTACTAACAAAAATTGATCTTGCTCCACCTTTAATTTATAAAAAAACACTTCAAGAGCTGAAGCAACTCCTGAAAAGTCCGATTTTATCTTCTATTCCTAAAGTTGTTAAAGATTATGATGATATTGCTGTTTTAGCACCAATTTTAAATAATAGTCGTATTGTTCCCATACTTCCTCTTTCTGTAGTTTCTGGAGAGAACGTACACCTCCTGAAAAAATTCTTGAACTTATTAGCACCAAGAAAGCTATGGGGAAATTCAGGGATAACTGGAGCACAACAAAAATTACCTGAAGGAAAAGAATCCAATCAATTTCTTCTCTTTATAGAGGAATGGTTTCAAGTAACTGGTGTTGGGCCAGTATTGTCTGGAATTATCCAATCAGGAGAAATTAGGGTCGGTATAACTTGTTCATTAGGACCTGACACAAATGGAAATTATTTGAAAGTAAAAATTCGCTCTATTCAGAGTAGAAGAATTCCATTGGATGTAGCTTTTCCTGGTCAATATGTGTCAATGTCTTTATCTTTTAT
>MDVS01000097.1 GCA_001940645.1 Candidatus Heimdallarchaeota archaeon LC_3 | reverse complement strand
AAATGACATAATCAAGGGTTTTACTGCTAGATTAAAAACAACATCAGTCTTTTCACAAATCTTTTTGAGTTTACCTATGTTGAAAATATTTCCTTTTACAAATGTTATATTTTTTGATAAATTGCTTTTTCCACTACCATTGGATAAGTCATCAAAAACTATTACTTTATATTTTTTCTGAAGGAGTTTGTTTGCTAAATGTGAACCAATAAATCCAGCTCCACCAGTAACAAGTGCTGTTCTTACCACAAATAATTTCATTTTAATTTATTTAAAAAGGTTTTTAGTAAAAATTTGCTAATAATTTTTCAGAATAATTTTTAAAAATTTCAAATAGACTTAACCATTTTACAAATGCAATTTAATAATTTATTACCTAAATTTATTATTCTGTTAAATGATTTATCAATTGATTTTTTTTAAAGGGGTGACTTGACGTAAATTTTCACGAATTTGTTCAATTTTATCACCATTTAGCACTGATTGATACATGATCTTGAGTTTGTTTGAATAGAAATCAGGATTATTATATTTTAAAATCCAATCACGGCCTTTTTTGCCAATTTCAATTCTCTTTTTAATATCTACTAACATTTCTAATTGTTGTTTTACTTCTGAATCAGTTGAAGCATTAAGTATTGGAGGTTGTTCAGGATAGACTTCTTCAAATTCTTTTGTAGGATAATATGCAATGACAGGCTTTTCACAACAGAGAGATTCGTTTGTGGTACCGCTTATCGCAGGAAAATGAAAGGCATCTGCAACTATGTCGGCAGTGTTATAATAATGACGCATTTCTGTAGAATTTAATGGACCTTTGATATACTTCACCTTTTTAGCCAATCCTAATGAATTTACTAATTGTTTTGTCTTTTCAGAATCAACTCCTCTGTCAATAATAATCAAAAGTGATTGTGGATTTGTTTTTACAAATTCAGCAAATCCTTTGATAAGAATATCATTCCTTTTGAGTCTCCATTCAAGATTAGTAGCATGTAATACGACTAATTCGTCAGTATACTCAGTACGTTCCAAATTAAGTGGTTTGAAAAAATTGGAATTTACAATGAGCGGAAGAAATATTCCATTTTTTAAACCTAATTTATGATAAATTGGTATATGATCTGGCATTGAAAAAAGAATTATCTTTGCTTTTTTGTATGCTCTTCTTAGAAGTAATCCAATAAGGGAATTAGAAACAGCTTTTTCTCTAAAGTCACTTCCAAGAGCCTGAACTACAAATGGTTTGCCAGAAAAGTAAGCAAAAATAGGCAATTCTCCATAGGTATGAATTAAATCATATTTTTTATCTCTCATAGTTGTAATTATTTTCATTTTCCAAAAATGCTTTTTTTTATTAAAGAAAAATACCCAGTTTGGGTATTCATTTTTCAAGTCAGGATCAATATTAGTGAGTTTATTCATTCCTGATGATTCCAATAATAGTTCGGATTCGATCCCATTTTTTCGAAGTTGTTTTGTGGTTTGGTATCCCACATTAGCAGTATTTCCAGCATGTAGAATTTTCATGTTACTCTTCTGAAATGAATATTTAACCTTCTATTTCACTTTTTTCTTAGACAATATATTCAAATTTTTTGATAGCATCAAAGGTATGGGTATTTAAAACAACGTTTTCCTAATTAAGGAATAATTGATAACGAAATATTGAATTTATATTAAAATTAGTTAGTCTTTGTAGATGAGTTGAAAAAATATTTTCCAAATGATTCTAAAAAATTATTAGCAAAGTTTAGGTTTGACAGTGAAATTGATAAGCAATTCTTTAAGAGGGTTTATTCTACGCCTCCTTGGATATATGAAAATAGATTATCATTATTAAAAATTAAGAATAAAAACAATGTCTTAGATGCAGGATGTGGCTTTGGTCAATGGACTTTAGCATTGAGTAATCTTAACAAAAATATTCATGCTATAGATGCTGACCGTAAGAAAGTAACAATTGCAAAATCCATATTACAATTAAATGAAAAAAATAACATTTCTTATAAGGTAGGCAGCATCGAAAGGCTTCCTTTTAACAATAAGGTTTTTGATGCTATAATATGTTACAGTGTGATTTATAGGACAGATTTTAAAAAAAGTATTAAGGAATTCTATCGAGTTCTCAAACCTGATGGAATTGTTTATGTTGTAGCTAACGGTTTGGGTTGGTATCTGTATAACCTAATTACTGGTCATAGCTCAGCCAAGGATTTTAATTCTCGAATACATTCTCTAGAAACCATTTCTGCTTCAATAGAATATTATCTGACTGGAAAAAAGAAAAATCGAAATGGGAACATTATTCTATCACCAAAATCCCTTGCAAGATATATGAGAATAGTTGGATTTAGAGAAGTGATTAATGCTGAAGAAGGGCATATTCAATTTAATGAAAACATTAAGAAACACCCTTTCTATCCCAAAAAATACCTAGGACTAACCAATGTTTTTGAAATTTGGGCTAAAAAATAAAAGGAAATTCAACTGTAATTCGTTGAAACTTGAAGTTTTAATGAATTAACAATGATAATTATTTAATCGGTAAAATGAAAAATAGTTATCAGAGCAATGAAGCACCAATGAAATCTGAAAATTTTCATGCTAATCGGATATTGAAAAAAATGTCATTAAAATTCAGACACCTAACAAGTTCAATTCGAATATTACCATCCTTTATTATTATTGGATTTCCTAGATGTGGAACTACATCGCTTTATAATTATTTAATTCAACATCCCTCAGTCGCTCCACCATTAAAAAAAGAAATCTTTTTTTTTGGAGCTAACTTTGAGAAGGGCATAAATTGGTATAAGCGATACTTTCCTACTTTACTCTACAAATACCAAATAAGGAAACATTTTAGGAATTATTTTTTGACAGGAGAGGGAAGTGCAACATATATTCATCATCCTTTAGCATCTGATAGAATAAAAAAAACTATTCCACATGCTAAATTAATAGTAATGTTAAGAAATCCTATTGATAGAGCTTATTCACAATATTTTAAAATAGTAAACATCGGACGGGAAAACTTGTCTTTTGAAGATGCTATAGAAATTGAATCTAAAAGAATAGAAGGTGAATGGGAAAAGATGATTAACAATAAGAATTATTATAGTATGGATTACCATAATTATTCATATTTATCTTCGGGCATATACGTTGATAAACTAAGAGGATGGCTTAATTCTTTTCCAAAAGATCAAATTCTGATTCTAAGGAGCGAAGATTTTTACAATGACCCTTCATCAATTTTTAAAACAACTTTAAAATTTTTAAATTTACCAAATTGGGAATTGCAAAAATATAAAAAATACAATTATTACGACAATAAACCCCCTCTCGACCCTACAATAAGAAAGAAATTAGTGGATTATTTTAAACCCCATAATGAAAGATTAAACAAATTATTGGGCAGAAATTTTGGGTGGGATAAATAAATATTATTGTTTCAATATATCTTCTATAATTAAATTTGACATATTTTTATTATAATCAAAATTTTTCCAACGTTCAAAATATGTTTTAAAAATTTCCTCGGCAGTAATTTCGTACAACTGTGATAATTGCTCCACATGTATTTTATGATATTTTCTTGCTGGATTTTGAAGTAAATCATAATATGAATACCCTTTTCCATAATCATATCTTGGTAAATCGTTTTTTAATGCTCTAATTCCTTGTTGAAACAAAAATTCTGCATCCGGGTCTTTCTGGTAACAATAATAATCGTAAATCCCAAACAATGCAAAAATCATTCCATTAAGTACTCTGGATTTTTTACCTTTTTTAGATGCATATTCTTCATACCACCACCTATCAGAATTATCTTTGTAGGTAATACCCCCATCTGTTGTTTCTACATGAAATGAATTAAGTAGTAGTTTTGCGGTTTCAAGGTATTTTTCATCTTCCAGAATTTTATGTGCATTGATCAATGCTTGAATTGCTTGACCTTGGGCCATAGCTGAAACCCAGGGTTTTTCTAAATTATATGCTGGCCAAGGGAAATTGTAATAAAGTAAAGAATAATTTTTAACAGGAACAGAATTTGTTACCAGCCAATTAGCGCAATTTAACAACTTCTCCTTAATTTGATTAGTTGATTTTTTTTGAAGTTGCTTATAGTAAGTCATTGTCTGCTGACTAATGGTAACTGGATTTCGTTGAATTCCTATTTTGATATCATTAATTTTGCCATATTCAATTGATGGGATTCCATTTTCATCAAAAATAAATCTCTTATGCTCCTTGTGTTTGTTATAAGGACTTTTAATTTTGATATAAGAAGAAACTATTGAAGATAAAATAGGTTTAGGTAATGATGAAAATAATTTTTGTAAAAAAATAGAATTCCTCATATTATTCGTTTCAGATAATTATAAAGAGTTCTTAGTAAATATATAACTTTAAAATTTTTGATAATGTTAGCTTTAAGGATTTTAAGGTAGAAAAATTAAAACAGTTTTAAAGGAATCAAAAAATGTTGAATTAATTGAGAATTTTACAAGCAGGAAACTCTAATTTTGGTTATGTAATGGCAAAGGAGCTTCGTAAAAGAGGAATTGAGGCAGATTTATTGATTTCAAAACAAATCATAAGTGGTAGTGCATCAATTAATGATCCCCTTCTACATGATCAGGAATTGGATTCCTATCCAGAGTGGGTAATTTTTGGAGAAATAAACAAACGAACAAAAATTTTCAATATAATCAAGATGATGAGAAAGTACGATATCATTCATGCATATAATGCGGTTCCAATTCATGCCATGTTATCGAAGAAACCTTATGTTGCCCAAAGTGGCGGAGATGATCTTAGAATAAAAGCATTTGAAAGATCGATTACAGGTTATCTGCTACGAAGAGCGTATAGAAAGGCGGATCAATTTGTTTACGTTTGGCCCATTCACAAACCTTTTGTAGAAAAATTAAGGATAAAAAATTCAATTTATCTTCCTCGAATTTGGGATGTTCAGTACTTTACTCCTAGAAATTCCAAGAAATTTGAAGGAGATGATCTTAGAATATTTTTTCCAAC
>MDVS01000096.1 GCA_001940645.1 Candidatus Heimdallarchaeota archaeon LC_3 | reverse complement strand
AAACTATCTCTTATTTCTTCTCTATTTCTTGAAGATGTCAATTCAGCTTGTATAGGTTGACCATCCTTATCTACAGCAAAGATTAAATAATATTGTGTTCCTAATAATCGATGAAATCCTTCATCATAATATAAAATTCGCATTGATTTGTTTATTTCGTTTTTCTTCGATTTT
This sequence comes from Candidatus Heimdallarchaeota archaeon LC_3, assembly GCA_001940645.1. The sequence goes on along the minus strand of MDVS01000096.1, from coordinate 13,658 downwards.
AAAACAGAATCTAGAGATTTAATAAACTCAAAATTTTCAGCAAGTTGTGATTCAATTTCAGCAATTACAAACCTTAACGTAGATTCAGGAACTTCTAGATCATTAGCAAGGTTATTAATTGAAGTATTATTTTTGATAATTAATTTACCTAATTGGTATGCTATTTTTCCCATTTTATCATATACTTTTGGAATTTTCGATGGATTAAAGGATTTTTTGCAAATATAACAGTAATATCTTCTAATTTCACCTATTTTTGTAGTATAGGATCCCCAGGTAGTGACATCAGGAAATTTTCGATCACATTTAGGACAAGATAAATCGTCATGTGTTAATTCAAGAAGTAAATTTTCTATCACGGGAACTTTTGTTAAAGGATATTGGCCATGTGTTACTAAGTAACTTAGAGTACTCATTGTGTATAAAATTTTGTAAATGAGGTTATATAAATCTTTGTACTACCATGATAAGACTGTTAGATTAAAAAAAGTAAAATTTATGAAAATTCAAGATAAACTAATTATTTATATAGAAAAATATGACAGGATTAACGCAGCAACATTATATGCGAATTATCGATAAAAAATATGGAGAAAGTCACGAAAAAAATTATGATTAGAAAAAATTCATTTTTAAAAAGAAAATTTTCATAGGAATGTTTAATTTAAGATCAGAAATAGAATACCTAAGGTTTTAGAGTTATTTTAGAAGGTTAATTAAGGATTCATATATGAGACCAACCTTATTTTTTTTCTTTTACACAAAATAATTATTTGGGTAAATGAAAATTTTTCCAGTAAAATTTGAGTTTTAATTATGAATTCATATATGAAAGTGAACTTTTTTTGAAAATTCTGCTGGAATTTTTTTGTTTCACCAAAAAAATCAAAGGTTTTATCAAGTGAAATTAGCTTCTAATTTTAGTATAAATATGAAATCATTCTTATTTTGAAAATTCTGAGATTTTTTACGTGAAAAATATTTTAATTTTATGAAAATTTTTAAGTTGTGTGTTATGAATTCTAAAATAATAGAGTTGTCAAACGTTTGACTTTAACGAAAATCTAGAATTGTGAATTATATATCAAAAAATATTTTAATTGCAAAATGACACAAGTAAGAATAATTATTTTTTCTTAGTAAGATTTCTTTAGTAAGATTTCTTATTAAAAAAGATCAAAAATAGCTTATTAAGACAATTGACTATACAAAATAGGGAGTTCACTCGTAAACTTTAGAATTTTAATTTTTCCTTTTTCAAGATTTAATTTTTAAATTTTAAATCACAAATTTTTCACTTTTATAAACGAGAAATCTTATCTATACTGTTTTTGTAATCAGCTGATAACAATTAACCTAAAATTATTTAGTCTTTAGTGTGTTGTCAAAAGAGATGAGATTTGATGGAACCATCTTCCCCGGTTATTGAAATTCAGAATCTAACCAAAAAATTTGGCGATCTTATCGCAGTCAATAATATTGATTTGATAGTAGAGCACGGTTTAATCCATGGCTTTTTGGGTCCTAACGGTGCTGGTAAAACAACAGCAATTCGTTGTTTATTAGGATTGTTGAAACCTTATTCTGGAACAATAAAAGTTTTTGGACAAATTATGAAACCTAATAATATTGATATCTTGAAAAGAATTGGATATCTTCCAGGAGAAGTTATTCTTTATCCTTATTATAATGTGAAAGAACTGTTAGATTATTTTGCAAAGTTGTATGGCAAAAAAAACCCACCCTTACGAAAGGACTTAATAGAACGGTTTGGTCTTGATGAAGCAACTTCAATTAATGCTCTTTCGAAAGGTAATCGTCAAAAGGTTGGGATCATTCAAGCTTTTATGCATGATCCAGATTTACTTATATTAGATGAACCTTCATCTGGTTTAGATCCATTATTACAGAACGAATTTTATAAAGTCTTGAAAGAGTTTAGAGACCGTGGGAAGACGATTTTTTTTTCATCTCACGTATTGTCTGAAGTCCAAAAAGTATGTGATCATGTTTCAGTGATTAGAAAAGGAGAAATAGTGTCTTCTGAACATGTAATAGAGCTTTCAGAAAAGATTCAGAGAAAAATCATCCTTAAGTTTAATAATAATAATCAATCGTCGATACCAACTTTTGAAAATTTGGATTTTATTAGAAAAGAAGGAGAAAAAGTCATTTATCTCATGAAAGGTAAGATAAAGGAGATTCTTCTTAATTTAGCAAAAGATCCTGAAATTTCAGACATCATTTTACCTGAATCAAGCGTAGAAGACTATTTTATGACATTTTACGAAAAAAGGGGGTAATTTTATGGTTAATAATAGTATATCCATTTTAAAGTTACAATATAAGCAAATTCGTTGGTTAACTTTATATTTTTGGATTTTGCTGAGTACTTTTCTTGTTTCAGTTGTGCTGTTTTATCCAGGAAGAAGTGACCTACTTGATCTGATAGATGTACTGAGATCTCCTGCATTTCAATTTTTTATAGGTCTCTTACCAGAGAATACTAATTTTTATTACGGTTTATGGCTTCAAATGTGGGTTGCAAGCATGTTTCCTTTGTTCATGTTTGGGTTTGGCTTATACCTTGGTGTTGAAGCTACTACTCGGGAACAAGCAGATAAAACATTTGATCTTGGGTTTATTTTACCAAAACATAGATTATCAGTATTATCTTTGCGTATATTAGGATCAATCATTTACATTATTATTACGCTGTTAATATCTATACTTATTACCTATTTAGGTGTAGTTTTTGCAAATGAGAGCATGAAAATTGAAATAATTATTAATATCTGGATTGGGATGGGGATTCAGACCTTAGCAGGTCTTGCTATTGGAGTGTTCATAGGTGCAATCCTGTTTGATCGAAGTATAGGTTTTCAAATTTCTTTTGTATTAGTCATATTGTCGCTGTTTTTAAGTTTTATTTTGAATATCAGCCCTGTTTTCCTTAAAGATCCTTTAATAATTGGATTTAATAATTTTAATTTTGAATTAATAAACAATGATACGATATTAGATATCATTAGATTTTTTAGCATCATGAATTATTTAGAAGCGAAAGAGATTATATTTAATAATTTCTTTAAACTTGATCCATTTTATCCTTTATTCTTTGTTATTATAGTGTTATTTATTGCATCTTTTCTTATTTTTAGAAATCGAGATCTAATCAATACCGAATATAGACCTTTATGGGTCTATTTGAATCCATTTTACTGGAAAAACCGCAATTCAAAAACAAAAATATCAAAACGCAATGTTAAATCTAGATTTTCAATGTCTAAAATTTTAGTTAGCTGGGCTCCTTTAATCAGAAATCGTTTTCCTATTATTGCAGATGAACTTTGGGCTCACGGATCATTCTTATTAATTTATGTGATTGCTTTGTTCTTATTGATTTTTGGTCATTTAATGCTTTACCCCGGAGATGAAGGTGCCGTCAATTTATTATTAATGTTTAAAACTACCCCATTTTACCTTCTTATTTCAAGAGGAGTTAGTCTAGAATCAGAACCATATCTGGCGTACCTTACTTCAATGTTTTTCTCATATATCTGGATATTATACATAATTTTTGTAGTTTATAGAATATATAAGATAGAATTGCGTGATAATAGAAAAACTGATGAATTTGTCTGGGTAAAACCTGTGAAACAGAATAGAATTTACCTTAATCGTCTTGTAGCCCTTATAATTGAATATTATATTGTGTTAATTGTCTCATCTTTGTGGATGCTGCTTCCAGAAATTATTATGGATAAAACAAGCTTTTCATTAACAGAAATATATGTAATGCTCCTTTCTGGACCAGTCTATTTTAGTATAGGAATGCTTATTTCGGTCTTAATAGCGTATTCACCAAAATATGGAAAAAAGATTGGGTCATTTCTAGTTTTAGTAATAATATTAGCTTATGTTTTTGGAACAATAAATAAGAATATTGAATGGCTCGCACAGCTCACTCCAATGTATTATTTTGATTCAGTGAAGCTATTATATAATGGGATCAAGGTAGTAGATCTATTAATCCCAGTATTATTTGTTTTACTGAATATTTTGTTCCTTGTTATACGTTTAAGAAAAAAAAATAGATACTTAGAGACATATTAATGAGGTAGGATAAATGTTGTCAATTAACTACATTCAAACATTGTTTTATAGTATGGTCAGTGCAATTGTTCTTCCTTAAAGAGATAAGATCTTTTAAATAAGAAACAGGTTTTTACAGAAAAGATTTCAATCTTCAGGTCACAACAAAGAGAAATAGCTGAAATTTTATTGAAAAATGGAAAATCAAGCATAAAATTATCTTCGTTTATCAAATGTCGAAGAAGAGAAAATTATTATTTTTCATTCCTATTTCAATTTCCAAAATTTTAATCTCGATGCTGATAAGACAACAGATACAGAGCTGAAAGACATTGCGAATCCCGCATATATAGGATTTAAGAGTAATCCAAAAGTAGCGAATACTCCTGCGGCTATAGGAATTCCTCCAATATTATATATGTAAGCCCAGAATAAATTTTGTTTAATATTAGTAATAGTGTCTTTAGATAGTTTGATAGCAGTTAGTATAGCCATTAGATCGCCATTCATTAAAACTATATCAGCTGATTCTATGGCTACATCAGTACCATTACCAACAGCTAAACCAATATCCGCTTGTGCTAATGCAGGGGCATCATTAATACCGTCTCCTACCATACCTGTAATTTTATCCTCCGCTTGTAATTCAGAGATGATTCTAGCCTTGTCACTTGGTAAAATATCAGAATAAACTTTAGATATGCCAACTTGAGAGGCAATGGCCATTGCTGTCAACGAATTATCACCTGTAAGCATTACTGGTTCAATATTCATTTTTTTCAGAGTTTTAATAAAATCAATCGCATTTCCTTTAATCGTATCTGATACAGCAATAATTGCTGTCAACGAATTATTTATCGCTATGTACATAGGTGTTTTACCACTTTTAGCAAACGCATCGAATCGATCCAGAACAGAATTGACTTCAATTTCATGCATAACCATTAATTTAGCATTACCAATAAGAATGGTCTCTTCTCTGATGGTTGCTTTTACACCTTTTCCTTTAATAGCTTCAAAAGAAGATAATTTTTCTAATTCCATATCTTTATCCTTAGCGTAGGTTACAATAGCATGCGCTAGAGGATGTTCAGATCGAGCTTCAACACTGGCAACTTTTAGTAATATCTCATTTTCCTTCATAGTATTTTCTATAAGAATAATATCAGTGACTACTGGTTTCCCATAAGTTATAGTGCCTGTCTTATCCATGGCCAATATTTGCATCTTTTTTGTAATTTCTAACGAACTTGCACTTTTAACTAGAACTCCATTTTCTGCACCTTTCCCTGTTGCAATCATGATCGATGTCGGAGTTGCTAATCCTAACGCACATGGACAAGCAATTATTAGTACTCCAATAGCGTTTAATAACGCTAATGTGGGATTTTCGAGGATTGAAAACCAGAAAATAAATGTTAAAATAGCAAGATTAATTACAATTGGAACAAACCATGATGTTACCTTATCAGTAAGCTTTTGAATTGGAGCCTTTGAGGTTTGTGCTTCTTGAACCATTTTAATAATCTGAGAAAGAACAGTCTCTTTTCCAATCTTTGTTGCACGAAACTGAAAAGTACCAGTTTGATTTATTGTTGCTCCAATTACTTTATCAGATACTTTTTTTGAGACCGGGATGCTCTCTCCTGTTATCATGGATTCGTCTACTGATGAGGAACCTTCTACAACTACTCCATCAGTGGGAATTTTTTGTCCCGGTTTTACAACAATAATTTCATTTTTCTTGATTTCATTAATATCTATCTCTAATTCTTTTCCATCTCTTATTACAAACGCAGTTTTTGCTTGTAAATTAAGGAGTTTTTCGATTGCATTTCCTGTTTGGTTTTTAGCTTTAATTTCGAAATAACGCCCTAAAAGGATCAATGAAATAACAATTGCGGTAACATCAAGATAAATTTCTCCAGTTATTCCTAATTGAGGAAAAAAGTTTTCTGCTATTATAATAATTAAGGAGTACCAGTACGCAACTGATGTACCAAGAGATACTAAAGAATCCATATTTGGAGAGCGATTTTTAAAGGCATACAGACCTGTAATATGAAAATCTTTTCCTGCAATAAAATATATAATTGATGAAAAGAATAATACAACAAAATCACTTTCGATGAAAGGTATGATTATATCTGGAAAAGGAAAAGAAAAAAACACATATAACATATTAAATAGAACTGGAATGGAGAATAATAAAGCGAGACCAGTAATTCGCTTAATATATAATAATTCTTTCGCCTTTAAGCGCCTTTCTTCATTGGTAGATTCAAGAATTTCATTAGTTTCTGGGTGATCTGTTTCTAATTTTACAGCTTTATACCCTGTTTTCGATACAGCATCAAGAACAGATTTAGTGCTATTAAATCCCGGATTGACAGTAATTGCTAATATGTTTGTGTTCATGTTAACATTTACTGCTTCTATACCGTCAATGTCAGATACAGAACTCTCAATAGTACTTATACAAGAAGGACAATGAATACCCTCCAAATAAAATCTCTCTGATATTGGTGGAATGGTAGCATCTATCATTGTTGATTGTCCGTATTCTTTTTCAGAAATTTTCTCACTCTTAGATTTGACCCGAATCATTCCCTCTAGCATATCCATAGAACATGTATAATTGTAGATTCCTTCTTTAAAAGGGGGCAATATGATTTCAGTTTGTTCAAAAGCTGGGAGATCTGAGGAAATGTCTAAAGTAGGAAATTTGATTTGCTTAGAACAACTACTATCTTCTTGCCGGTCGAAAATGAGTTTACTAGTTCTACCTGGCTTTACTTCAATGATTGATGGATGATATCCATTTTTAACAAGGATCTCAATCTGTTGAGTTCCATCAGCTTGAATTTCAGCTTTTTTTATAAGTTCACTTTTTTTCAGTGGTTTCAAATGATGGAAATGTTCATGTTCATGCTCTTGATCTTCCTTTCGTTGAGGATGATGGCCAGAAACTAATTCTTTTTCGATTTGAGCATCAAGTTTTTTTTCACCATTGGAACTGGAACTACTCACCATTAATTTGCCTTTTAGCATATTCATAGCACAAGAAAATTCATACTCACCGGTTTCTAGGGCAGGAAGATCAATTGTGGTTGTCTGATAAGGTTCCAGAGTTTTTGCAATGCCTAAATTTTGAAAAATAATTCTCGACGAACAATCTGAGGCTTCTTTTCTATTAAATTTTAATCTAGTAGGTTTGTTCGCTTCTAAAGTTATAATAGAAGGATTATATCCTCCTTTTACAATAATTTCAATTTCCTGTTTTCCTTGTGAAGTGATTTTTGCTTGAGCAGATTTTTTAGATCCTAGTAAATACCAAGATACAATAATAATCAATATTATTCCTAAGAATAACACAAATATACGTTCACCTAGAGCAATCATTGCAGTACCTCAAAAATTTTGTTTTTACTCCTGTTTTATATCTTGACACTTTTCAATTTTTAGACATTTTTTTTCTAAACAACACGATTTATTTTAATGGGCTTTTCCTGTCCTTCTTTTAATTCCAATTCCTTGGGTGCTTTTCGTAAAAGGTATAACCTTGCATTCCATTTGTTTTTTTCAATGTTTTTATTAAAATTAGAGGTAAATTTCTTAATGTCTTTATGTATACTTTATAATAATCATTTGATGTAGCTAATTCTGGGACAAAATTTAATAGAAATGGATTTCTCTTCATTAAATAAAACCAAAAATCCATATGATGGATCACAAACATTTCCATAAATTTTCTAATGGATTGGGCAACCCTAATATTAGGCAGGACATCTTTTTTAAGATTATTTGCATAATAATTACCTAAATGGTTGCTAGAAAACTTACCATACATATCAAAATCTCGTATTAACGCTTCTGCTGCAATTTTTCCGCTTCTTATTGCATAATGAATACCTTCACCACTTACAGGATCTACAAGACCAGCAGCGTCGCCAATTAAAAGAACTCGATCTTTGAAGAGATATTTAGGAACTTCTAAAAATGGGATTGGATGACTCTGCATAGATATATTCTTGAATGAGAGTTTACGCAGATCAAAACATTTTTCAGCAAAATTCAACATAATTTTTTTGATGTTTTTCGTATTCCCTACCACTCCTACTCCTAAATTAATACTATTTCTTAGTGGGAAGACCCACCCATATCCGTACAAATGTCTTTGAAAATACAATTCTAATATATCTTCTGCTAGGAGAAAAGATTCTGATTTTTCTTGGGGAAGTTGAATAATTGCACGAATTCCTAGACAACCAACGGGTTTTTTCCCAATATTGTAAATACGTGCCACAGTGGAATTTGCTCCATCTGCTCCAATTAAATATGTTCCTTTAAATTTATCTTGGAGATAATATGAGTTATCGAACTGTACAATTTTAGATATCTTAGTACATGGATAATACGTTACTCCTTTATCAATCGCTTTTTCTATAAGAAAGGAGTCAAATTTATTTCGACGAACGGTAACTCCAAAAGAATTCAATTCTTTTTTAATAAACACGTTGTGATTAGGAGCTATAAAGGAAATTCCAAAAATTTTTTGTTCGATAATGAAATCGGGAAGAGAAAACGGTAATTCATTTAGCGAATAATTTGATATTCCCCCCCCACATGTTTTTTCTAACGTCAGCTGTCCCTTATCGATTAATGCAACTTCTAATCCATTTTTAGCCAAGTAATACGAACATATTGTTCCAGCAGGACCTGCTCCAACAATAAGAACGTCATAGTTTTGCATGATTCTTCAGGGTATTAATAAATATCAGAATTAGCGTCTTTTATCCTTTCGATGTAAATCATGCTTTGCATGGCTAGTAGTGTTATTATTTTCCATCAATGGATCTGAAGCTTTACTTTCAATATTATTTCGATTATTAGCCTGATGCTCATGATTATGACTTCCCATCATTAAAAAGTGTAGTCCAAACATGAGAATTATTGCTATTAAAAAGACACAATCCTGAGAAAACCCAAAAATAGGGAGGAATACAAGTAGGAGAAGAGGGAAAATCATGATAATCATATGGTTATTTTTCAATTTTATTACCTTTAACAAAGTCATATTTTAAATTAGAGAATTAATGGGGATGTGAAATCTTCATAATATGTAAATCATCTTAATTTTAATAGTAATATTAAATAAATAAAGATAAAATGAACTTAGGAATAGAGAAATGTTGATTATTAATTTATGCTGAGGCTGGAATAGTCTGAACAGATCCGGTTACTTCTTCGTCTAAAGGTAAATGAGGTTTCTTATAACGGTTAAGGAGAAGACTACTCGTAACTACGGATACAGAACTAAGTGCCATTGCTAGCCCCGCAAGCTCTGGAGGTAGGGTCAAATGAATAAAAGGATAGAATAAACCCATTGCTATGGGAATACCAGCGGAATTATATCCTAAAGCCCAAAACATATTCATTCGAATACGTCTCATAGTTTTTCTACTTAAATCGATGGCTGTTACAACATCCCTCGGATCATCCTTCATAAGGATAATATCACCTGCTTCTATAGCAACATCAGTTCCAGAACCAATAGCAATACCTACATCGGCTTGGGCAAGTGCAGGGGCATCATTGACACCATCGCCAACCATCCCAACAATAAATCCTTCGTCTTGTAATAATTTAACTTTATCTGCTTTCTCGCCTGGCAGAACTTCAGCAAAAACTTCTTTAATTCCTATTTGTTTAGCAATAGCTTGAGCAGTCCTTTCATTATCACCCGTAACCATCCAAATCTGAATTCCTAATTTCTGTAAATGTTTAACAGCTGTAATTGACTCTGGTTTTATCGTATCTGCAACTGCTATAACTCCTGCTAATTCATTACCAATAGCTAGTAGCATTGCGGTTTTACCATCATTCTCGTATATCATAAGTTGTTGGTCAATGGTATCAGGAATAACTATAGAATTAGAAGTCATTAATCTTCTATTACCCAGTAATATGGGTTTAGTATCAATGACAGCTTTAATTCCATGTCCTTTAATAGCTTCAAAGTCTAATGGTTCTATTGATGGTATTCCTTGATTTTGTGCATAGATCACTATTGCTTTTCCTAAAGGATGCTCGGATCCTTTTTCTGCTGAAGCTGCGTAAAATAATATGTCTTGAGTTGAAAAACTTTCTTTCACTATATAGATATCTGTTACATCTGGTTTTCCATGGGTCAAAGTTCCTGTCTTGTCAAAAATTAATGCATTAATTTTGTGAGTAGTCTCCAGTGGTTCACCACCTTTAATTAAAATACCCTGTTTGGCTCCAATACCCGTTCCGACCATGACTGCTGTCGGAGTGGCTAATCCTAGTGCACATGGGCAAGCTATCACAAGGACAGAAATACCTAAAAGAAAAGCAAAAAGAAAACTGCTTGATCCAGCAGGGAGATTACTGAAATCATAAAAACCAAATTCAAAAAGGGCAAACCAGAAAAGGAAATCTAAAACCGCAAGTACAACAACTGCTGGGACAAAATATTGAGATATTTTATCAGCGAAAGCTTGAATAGGTGCTTTGGAAGTCTGAGCATCTTCAACCAGTTTAATAATTTGCGCTAATGCTGTTTCTTTCCCTACTTTATTAACACGAATTTTCAATAATCCTTCATTATTAATCGTTGCTCCTGTGACTTTATCCCCTATTGTTTTAGATACAGGCATACTTTCTCCTGTTAGCATTGATTCATCAACTGATGATGATCCTGACTCAACTATTCCATCGGATGGAATCTTTCCACCTGGACGTACGACTAAGAGATCACCTTTTTCTACCAGATCAACAGCAATTTCTTTCTCTTCACCATCCTCTGTGAGTAGTGTAGCTGTCTTAGCTTGTAGTCCTAAGAGATGTTTTATTGCATTTGATGTTTTACCTTTAGCTACAGCCTCTAAGTAACGTCCTAAGATTACAAAGGTAATTAAAAGGGCAGCAGTCTCGAAAAAGATTTCTCCTTCAAATGCTGGTTCGATTAGTGGAAAAAGTATTGAAAAAATACTAAAAAAATAGGCAGCTGAGGTTCCAAGTGCTATTAACAGATCCATGTTAGCTGCGCCGTGTCTTAAAGCCTTAAATCCACCCACATAAAAATCTTTTCCCATCCAAAACTGCACAGGAGTAGAAAGTAAAAATAAAATAACTGCTAACAACGTTATATCTTTATAGAATAATGTTGATTCAGCTAGATGAACGAAATCAGGAAACCATGAACTGAAAGGTTCAATTATAATCATGGAGAGTATAAACACTGGCAATGTGAGTAAAGAACTAATAATTAATTTTCTCTGCCAATATTTTATCTCCTTTTTTCTTTCAAGTCGTTCAGAATCAATATCTTCTGTGGATACCGATGCTTTATATCCTACTTTTTCAACTGCATTAACAACTGATCGTAAACTGGTAATATCAGATCTAAACTCTACATGTGCTTTATCAGTTGTTATGTTAACAGTAACATTATTAATACCCTCAAGTTTTTTGATCGAATTTTCGATTGTTTTCACACAACTCGCACAGGTCATACCTGAAATATTTAAATCTGCGATAACGACTTTTTCCTCCTTAATTTGTCCTGAATAACCGATTTGGTCAAGTTTCTTAATTATTGAGTCTATTCGGACTTGTTGTTCGTCGTATATTACATTTGCTTCTTCTGTCATTAAATTTACGGATACTTTTTCTACTCCCTTCATTGCTGACAAGGATTTTTCAATAGTTCTCACACAACTAGCACAAGTCATCCCTGAAACTAAAAATTTTGCATTTTTAATTTGTTCCATAATAAACACTCCTTAAAATACTGTGATTATGGTAATTTCAAATTTATTTTTGATGTTATCCCTTTATAAAGTGCAAATTGAATATGATTTAATTTAATAAAATAAACAAATTTAACAAAAAAATTTCAAATCTAAAAACAAGAAAAAATTAGCTGATTTTTTTATTGAAGAAAAGAATCGAATCCAATTATCATTAATCCGGGTTTTGATTATCAATTTGAATAAAAAAGCAAGAATCCATCTTAATTATTGATTTATCTAAAAAATCTAGCTCTCCAATAAAAGTGTAACAAGTAAATCTTCCTAAATTAAAAGATTAACAAGAGAAATTCAGATTTTTAATTTATTAAATTTAGTGATTTTATTTTTAATAATTTAAATAAATTCTCCATTTTGAATACAATTTTTAAAGAAATTTATTATTAAGAGGTAAAATAATTCGAACTTTGATCTGCTATGGCAACAATGAATCCAGTTCCAGAAAATAAACCAATAACAGATAAGGTTTCTAACAAATTTTTAATTTCGAGTCTAGTAATAACAATTATCCTATCAGTGTTAATCTATTGGGCTCCCTATTTCGATTCTTTATATTTATTATTGGAACAAATTACTCGTGATGGAGTTGTGTTCTTATTAAATTTAACAGGAGTTTATTCAGAATCTACTCCTCGGAATTTTCCTATTAGTCCAACTTGGACTCAATGGGGGGAAGCGTCAATAAATACTCCAGGTGTAACGGTACCTGATACAGAATATCTTGATTATTGGATTGTAAAAGCATGTACCGGTATGCAAGCTGGAGCAATATTAATTTCACTTATATTGGTTACCCCTATTCCCCAAAAAATAAAAAAATCCAATACATTTATGGAATCAATCCTAGGGCGTTCCCAACTGCTATTTAAATTTAAAATTATAATAATATTCTTTTTAACATTGTTAATAGCTAATGTTGTGAGGATCTGGTTTCATTTATATTTAGTAGGAGCACTAGAATTACCGTTTAGTTTTGCTCATGATGATCTAGCTAAACCAATAGGTTTTTTTGGTACTTTACTATTTGTTTGGGTCATAGAGAAAGCGGGAGTTCCAATAATAGATATAATTGCTGATTGGATGGACATGTTTTTTCAAATCTTGGTTAGTTTAAAAAATAAACTTGTAATTAGAGGATAATTTCTTCATTAATTCAAAGATAAATATCAATTTTCATCTTAATAGCTTCTCTTTCCAATTCTTAAAATGTTAAAAAATTGTAAAAAAAATTTTAATTATTTTTCTTATGGACTTTATTTCTTAATTTTTTAAATCAAATACTACTTAACATAGATTTTACATCATCCTGCTAATATCCTCTTTTTAAACGATTTCATTTTTGATTTTGAATAAAAATGTTTTTTAGCCTTAGAAATATCATAATCAGTACAATAACATTCCCAAAGTTTCAAAAGGGTATAATCTATTCCTTTTTTTCGTAATTGTTCTTGATATAACCGGAATAAATAATATAAAAAATAACTTAATTCCCAATAACATAAATTAAAGTCCTCCTTCCCAGAATAGCAATCTTCAAACCCAAAGAACTTTTTTACTTTCGCATGAAGGTTTTCTACCTCCCAATGATCACTCCAACGTTTAGAAAACGTCTGAATAGTCATCTTCACCAGATTTGTTAAATAATATTTGATAGTAGAACTATCACCTTGACGAATAGCAAAAACCTTACAACGGCCATATATTAGTGTATTAATCTCTTTCTCCTGA
>MDVS01000095.1 GCA_001940645.1 Candidatus Heimdallarchaeota archaeon LC_3 | reverse complement strand
ATGTTATTTGTTTATTATAAAATTAAAAGAATCTGGAGTTAAAATTTTTTGAAGATAGTAGAAATTGACAATGTTACTAAAATTTATGATGGTATAATAGTTGCTGCCTCAGATTGTAATTTTTCGTTATCTCAAGGAATAACCGGATTTCTTGGACCAAACGGATCAGGAAAATCCACTATCATTAATACCATAGTGGGGGAATTAAAGCCTACTCTGGGTGAAATAAGGGTTTTCAATCAAAATCCTTGGAATAATCCAGAATTAAATAGAAAAATTGGTTATATTTCAGAAATTAATTCCCATTTTGATTTTCTAACACCAATAAAATTTATTGTTGCCATAGCAAAAATAGGCGGATTTTCAAGACAAAAAGCCATTGATCGGGCTGAATATGTCTTAGATTTAGTTGGAATGGAGCATTTTCATCATCGCAAACTAACTCAGTTATCTAAAGGGATGAAACAACGGATAAAGATAGCTAATGCATTTTTATTTAATCCAGAGTTTATAGTTGCAGATGAACCATTATCTGGTCTTGATCCAATGGGAAGGAATCTTGTTTTTAATATCTTTCAAGATTTTGCAAGTAATGGAGGGAGTGTTTTTTTATCATCTCATATTCTATTTGAAGTTGAAAGAATTACAAAAGATTTAATCCTGATTTACAATGGACAAATTGTAGCTCAAGGAAAAACGAGGGAAATTAGAGAAAAACTTAGTGAATATCCATACCACTTTGAAATCACATCTAATAATCCACTTGATTTAGCAAAATTATTATTGGAAGAATTTGCTATTATAAAAAGCGTTGAAATTAAATCTGGAACTAATAATGATTCAAAACCATTAGAAATAGATAAAACTAAAGAATCTAATCATGAATATAAAAAAATTGATTCAATATTAGTTACCACGATTAAACCATCAATTTTATTTGATTTACTTGCAAAAATTAATTTAGAAACTGGTATTAAAATATATAGCATGGTGAATTTGGAAGAACAAGCAGAAACCGAGTCTATATTCAATTATATTATTAATTCTTAATAGTGGTAACATATCATGTCATATTTAAGAGGATTTTCAATATATTCTTTAGGATTGTCTAAATATTTTTATTCACGAAGAAGGAACACTATAATTTTGCTTATTTTGGCAATTCCTGTGTTTTTATCTCTATTAGTTCTAATGACTGGGAGAGGATTCATTTCAAATTTTTCTTTTATTAGACAAGTTATAATTTTCGGGATTAGAAGAAAGAAGTGTTAAATTTGGTAAAGAAAAAGTAATAAAAAATAAAATTTCCATGAATACGTATATCAAAATTGAATAAGATATAAAACTCAAAAATTTCCATAGAAATACTTCTTCACGTGAAATTGGTGAATGTAAAAAATACGATAAGGTTTTATCATTAATTTCATCTCTTGTAATATGTGTAGCAAAAAATAAAATGATCATAACAGCATAAACATTATAAAAACCAAATCCAAAAATTACAACTTGTCTAATAAAAGAAAAATTTGAAATGAATCCTCTCCCAGTCATTAGAACTAATAGAGATAAAAACACAGGAATTGCCAAAATAAGCAAAATTATAGTGTTCCTTCTTCGTGAATAAAAATATTTAGACAATCCTAAAGAATATATTGAAAATCCTCTTAAATATGACATGATATGTTACCACTATTAAGAATTAATAATATAATTGAATATAGACTCGGTTTCTGCTTGTTCTTCCAAATTCACCATGCTATATATTTTAATACCAGTTTCTAAATTAATTTTTGCAAGTAAATCAAATAAAATTGATGGTTTAATCGTGGTAACTAATATTGAATCAATTTTTTTATATTCATGATTAGATTCTTTAGTTTTATCTATTTCTAATGGTTTTGAATCATTATTAGTTCCAGATTTAATTTCAACGCTTTTTATAATAGCAAATTCTTCCAATAATAATTTTGCTAAATCAAGTGGATTATTAGATGTGATTTCAAAGTGGTATGGATATTCACTAAGTTTTTCTCTAATTTCCCTCGTTTTTCCTTGAGCTACAATTTGTCCATTGTAAATCAGGATTAAATCTTTTGTAATTCTTTCAACTTCAAATAGAATATGAGATGATAAAAAAACACTCCCTCCATTACTTGCAAAATCTTGAAAGATATTAAAAACAAGATTCCTTCCCATTGGATCAAGACCAGATAATGGTTCATCTGCAACTATAAACTCTGGATTAAATAAAAATGCATTAGCTATCTTTATCCGTTGTTTCATCCCTTTAGATAACTGAGTTAGTTTGCGATGATGAAAATGCTCCATTCCAACTAAATCTAAGACATATTCAGCCCGATCAATGGCTTTTTGTCTTGAAAATCCGCCTATTTTTGCTATGGCAACAATAAATTTTATTGGTGTTAGAAAATCAAAATGGGAATTAATTTCTGAAATATAACCAATTTTTCTATTTAATTCTGGATTATTCCAAGGATTTTGATTGAAAACCCTTATTTCACCCAGAGTAGGCTTTAATTCCCCCACTATGGTATTAATGATAGTGGATTTTCCTGATCCGTTTGGTCCAAGAAATCCGGTTATTCCTTGAGATAACGAAAAATTACAATCTGAGGCAGCAACTATTATACCATCATAAATTTTAGTAACATTGTCAATTTCTACTATCTTCAAAAAATTTTAACTCCAGATTCTTTTAATTTTATAATAAACAAATAACATAGAACTAAAGGAAAGTAATGTAACAGCACCCATAGCTTCGAAAAATGAATTAACGGCTAATCTTCCACTTGGTACTCCAGATATGAAACCTCCTAGCCCACTAAAATCAGATTTCAAAGGAACAATATCAAATAAAATAGCTGCCATTACATCTTGGGGATTAAATATGTAAAAAAAGTTGTTATCTAATAAAATGGCAAATACTTCAAAAATATCCCCTAAAATTAGTAAAATAATAATAAACATCAATGCAGCGTAATTCTTTTTGTCTGTTGCCCCTGATAGTGCTAACATAAATAAGGATAAGGTTAGAGAAATAATAAATATGAAAATCGTCACTTTGATAAAAGTACTGAATATTTTTTCGTCAAAAATTGAAAAAGCAAATGCTGAAGACATGAAATAATAAAATACAAAAGAAATTAGGAACAAAGTGAAAAAATATGAGATAAAAATTGATAGAAATTTACCAATAAGATAATCTGTTCTTCTCATCCTTGTAAAATATTGTTCTAATGATTTATACTCAATATCTTCTGATATTATTCTTCCACCAATGAAACCAAATAAAATAAAAATTAATGGATTAGTTAAAATAACATAAATTATTAGTGTAAAAAAATCATTAAATATATCAATTAATTCTTCTTGAATTGGATTTGATCCAAGAAAAGGACTATTTACCAAAGTTGGGACGATAAAAGTTATTGGAATTAATATAATAAAAGCCAAAAATAATAGTATTACTAATGGAATAATTACACTTTTTTGGTTCCAAATTCTTTCCCTTAAATTGAACCAACATAACTGCCAAATCCGATATTTCCTTGGATAATAATTCCCCGTATAATTTTGATAACCAAATTTTTTAATTACTGACAACTTTTTTTCCTCTAACTTTATTATCGACTTGCGACATGACCTTTTTGTGATTCTTCATCCGTGAAAAGATCCATAAAAACTTCATTAAGATCTAATTTATGCTTGTTCATTGATTCCAATTTAACATTTAATTGTTTACTGATTTTAAAAATTAAATCATAGACCTCCTCTGAATCAGAACTAATTTCTATTTGCGCATAATGATTTATTCTTCCTTCAATCCCTTGATCGTTTAGAAATCCTAAAAATTCCAGATTTTTACTGATTTTATCTAAAGAAAGAACTGTTGTATTTTGATATTTATTTAGAAGAGTTTCTAATGAATCAAATAACAAAATTTTCCCCATATGCATGACAGTCAAATATTTAGCAACACGTTCGATATCGGGAAGAATATGTGAACTAATTAAGACATTTATTCCATATTCTTTGTAAATTTTTTTTATTACAGAAAGCATTTGAGCTCTTCCTTCTGGATCCAATCCATCTGTTGGCTCATCTAATAATAATAATTTGGGAGAATGAATCAAAGAAGAGGCAAGCTTCATTTTTTGTTTCATACCTTTGCTATAAGTTTTTATTTTCCTATGTCTTTCTTCAGAGAGTCTTACAAATGACAAAACATCGTGAGCTCGTTTTAATGCTGTATTTCTACTTAATCCAGACATCTGACCTAAATGAGCAATGAATTTCTTACCTGTAACATCAGGAATAAATGAATCCATTTCGGACATGTACCCAATTTTTTGTCTTACTTCATCAAGATTCTTATTAATTGAAACTCCGAGGATAGATGCATCCCCATCAGAGTGTAATGTTAAACCGAGTAATATTCTTAAAAAAGTGGTTTTTCCAGCCCCATTATTACCTACAAGTCCCGAAACACCTGGAGGAATTTTACATGAGACACCATCCAATGCGGGAAATCTATTATAATATTTGAAGAGATTATAAGCCTCAATTATGTTTTCTGCCAAATTACTGCCCCTTTTCAAGTCAATTTTAAATTGTTTTTTCTTTAATTAAATTTACAATTTATTTTTATGAACAAAAAATTTATTCTCTTATAAAAAACGTTTATTTTGATGCATAAAAAATGGTTCATACAGTGATTAAACGTAATTTACTAAAGAATTCTATAGTTATTTCAATTATAATTTTAAATTCAATCATTATTTATTCCTCAATGAATGGAAATGCATCAACACAAGCAATCATTGTGGAAATTGAACTGAATTCTCAAGAATATAATAAAATATATAATGCGACTCATTATTATTCAAATTTCTCTTTTTCTCTAAAATCGTTAAAACATTATATCTTTATTGCATCAGTGGATGGAAATTTAACCTTGAAAAATATCATGAACAAAAATATTTCCTTGATATCAATAAATCATCCCTCAGCTATCGGTTTACAGCCATTAGAAAAATTCTTTATCAAATTTTCTTCGGAATATAATCTTGAAACCCTTGAAAGAGAAAATATTTTGATCAATTTGTATGTAAATTTTCAATTACTCGTAACTAATGAAGAAAATTTAAGAAAAATAGTCACAAAAACGGTTATATTCAATGAAACAGCAAAAAAAATGGAAGTGGAAGTTCCAAGTGGCTCAGTATATTTTTCAACTAATTATTCCTTTGAATCTGAATCAAGCAGTCTTTCTTACAGATACGATTACTTTTTCATGATAATCGGAATTCTATTAATTGTTTTAAGAATAAAAAAGACTAAATTTATTGAATGAATTTTCTTAAATCGCAAATTTATTTGTATTAAATACAATAATCTGAAAAAAAGAAATAATTCATATCGAATTTATTATTAAAATATGTTACTAATTTAGTTATGTAATTCATTTCATATTTTGTCACGTTTTCACGAATAAATACTCCAGATTGTTTAAATTTGAACTATTTACAAATATTAATTGGTAGAGATGCCCGATTCTATTTTTACAAAAGATTGTTCCAGAAAAGTTATTAAAAGAAAGTGACCTGTAAAATGATGAAGACTGGAGTTACTTTGATGAAAACATTTGAAGAAGTTAATGACATTAATTCTATAATCTTACCTGATGATACGTTAGATTCCGACTTTTGTGCAGAATGTACGGGGGAATTAATATTTGATAATTCAAGAGGAGAAATAATTTGTTCAAATTGTGGATTAGTAACAGAATCTAAAATGATTGATCATGGCCAAGAATGGAGAGCCTATTCCAGTGATGAACATAATAATAGATCGAGAACTGGAGAGCCATTAGATGTATTATCTGACGATATTAAATTAAGAAGTACTTTTAGTGCAATTAACTTATTAACAACTGATGCTAAAGGAAATCGATTGTCTACGACAAAAAGATTTGATTTTTATCGGTTATCAAAATTAGACAATCGATCACGACAAGGAGAAATTAGAAATCTTCGTATAGCATTAAGAGAATTATCACGTATTACCAGCCAGTTGGAACTTCCAAATAATGCGAGTAAAACAGCAAGTAGCATTTATAGAAAAGCTCTACGACTAGATTTAATTAGAGGTCGATCCATCGATAGTATGATGGCCGCATCAGTTTATATTGCTTGTCGAGAAACAGCAATACCTCAAACACTAAAAGATATTGTGGTAGCAACACCCAATCTTTCAATAAAAGATTTAGCAAGATGTGTAAGGACAATGATTAGGTTTATGAAATTAAAACCCCAATATTCCAAATATTCATTGTATATTTATCGCTTAGGAGAAAAATTACAACTAAGTATGGATACAAGAGCATATGCCGTTGAAATTGTTGAAAAAGCAAAGAATCAAGGAATACTTATGGGAAAAAATCCAATGTCAATTGCAGCAGCTAGTCTATATATAGCAGGGATACAATTAAATGAAAGAAGAACACAATTGGAATTTAGCGAAGCATCAAAGACAACCCCAGTCACTATCAGAAATCGATTCAAAGAATTGATTGAAATATTAGATCTGTCTGAAATTCAAAAGAAAATAAAAAGGGGTCCTGCTCATTTCAAAGCTGATATTTGAAAAATTTTCATGTTTGTACTTGATTTAATATCTCCAGTAATGTTGATCTTAAAATAAATAAGAAAATTTCAACGTTGATTTCATTTGAATAAATTTCCTTATTGATCATTATCTAAAAATAATCTAAGTATATTTTCAAAATCAATTAGGTTACGTTTCATTGTATTATAAGGGTAGCGAAGATCATCATTCTTAATGACATAGTCGCTCATTGCAAAGATACTACCAGCTCCAAATCCTAACTCTTTTTCCTCCCTAGCCAGAAAATAATCAAAATTAAGTAATTTCTTATCTTCAACTGCTTTATCACCAGATCCACCAGCACGGTCAGGATTAGACATTCTTTTAAACCTAGTTGTTTGAGAAGCGTGAAAACCAATAACAATTACATTTTCACGTCCCAATTGTTCTTTAAGAAATTTTATTTCAGAAATTGCTCGCATACCAGCAAAAAATACCACTTTTTTGTCCACATATTCTTTTTGGCAGAATTCAAAAGCTTTTTGAGTATAATAATAGTCGCTTCGTGATTTTAATTCCGTAGTGACCATTTTTATGTTTTCTGGTGTAACGGGTAACCCCCTTTCTTCAACACTTTCAAAGACAAACGGTGAAGTTTCAACTACCGGAATATCCATTTTTTTCCCCAGAGCTTCTGCAACTGTACTTTTTCCTGAAGCAGGTAATCCAACAAGAACAACAATTTTTTCCATCGTAAATCCCGATTATGCAAAATTATGTAATTAATAATTAGAAAATATTTTTGACAATTACTTAAGAACAATAAATATTTTCACAGGTGAGTTCTGTCTTTAATGAATATAGTAAACAAAGGTTGCTGAGAAAAAATATTTTGAAAAACGAACTAATTTGAAAAAAAGTGAATAAAAAGGTTATTAGGATTAAAATTAGTCTTCTTTCGGTTTGGTTGGAATTTTTCCCTCTAGTTTCTTCTTTGCGTCCTCAATTGTGTGAAATCCATCTTCACTTGTCTTTTTGAGTAATTCTTTTTTTAAATCAGAGTCAATCTTTTTTGGTTCTTCATCTGTCATTTATTATCACCGTAAAAACAAATAATATAATATTACAATAAATCACCTAAACTACTAGATAATAAATCTTTCTGCCAACAAAAAAAAAATTATTGAAAGATTAATCCAAAAAAGTAATCAATGAATATATTCAAATAAAGTTTATCTTAAAATGTAATTTTGAGTGAAAAATACAATTTTAAAGAAAAAATATTTAAAATTTACATTCTTGCTTGTGAAAATTTTGAATAATGAGAAACCCTATACACCTTTTGGTTTTGATGAGTTTTATCAGAGATATTATGTACATAGGGTTGCAGTTTTAGCTGTTATTGTTAAAGATGACAAGATTTTATTGACTTATCAGTTCAGAGGTAGGGAAAAGGGTTGGGGATTACCAGGAGGACTTTTAGAAAAAGGAGAACCTCTCAAAATCGGGTTAGTAAGAGAAATTTTTGAAGAGACAAACATTAAAATTTTACCAAAAGGCATATTAGCGGTTACTGATTGGGCTGGGGAATCAATTTTCGATGATGATCCTTATAAACACAGTGGAATGGGTATAATTTTCGCATCCGAATATATTTCAGGAGAGCCTAAACCTGATGGTATAGAAGTTTTTGATGTAAATTTCATTGGTGAATCAAAATTTGACGAATTGACTATTAATACATTTACACGTAAATGTTTCATTGCTTACAAAACGAATAGATCTCTTTTCCTTAATAAAGAAAAATTCGACTCGTTTGAAAAGTATTTATACGGATATGGTCCATTTCTAAAAGACGATGATAAGGATTGATTATGGTTCTGTGAGATCTGGATTATGATAAGACCACTCACTCCATGAACCAACGTAAAGTGCTGGTATTCCCAACCCTACATGTTCTGAAACTAAAATATTGTAACAAGCAGTTACACCACTCCCACAGGAAAAAATAATGTTATTAATATCTTGAAATTTAGTTACATTATTTAATTGCAATTTGATGGTTTCTTTTGATTTTAATAACCCCTGTTCATTAACATTCGACGCCCAATGATAGAGTTTTGATTTTGGAATATGCCCTGCAATAGGATCTATACCAGTTGTTACCCCATTGTACCTGTCCGCGTCACGACTATCAATCACTATCTTATTCTGCGTTTCAATATTTTTTTTAATTTCGTTAATTTCAACAAAAGGAAAAATTCCTTCTTCCCACGTTGGAGGAATGATTGTACTTTTTTCTGATTTTTTCCTCAATTCTTCACCATTTATTATAGGGAAGTTTTTTCTTATCCACTGATCATAACCTCCTTCAAGAACAGCCACAGAATGAAAATTCATAGTTCGAAGTTGCCACCATACTCTAGCTGCATTAGAACCCTTATTGTTGTCATAAATAACAATTTGGAGATTAGAATCAGCAGGATTTAAGTTGTTTTTTTCTAACCAATTTTTAAAATCAGAAATTTTCGGTAATGGATTTCTCCCCTTACCGGCATTTTCATCACCTGTAATCTCGTATTTAAAATCTGCATAGATAGCTCCTGGTATATGAGCTTCTAAATAAATTAAGTTTCGTGAACCTTGTGTTTCATCCCCAAATCTGATATCAAATATAACAATATTTGATTTAGTATGAATTTCAAATAATTGATCTGCATTGATGAAAGTTTTATATTTCATTGTCTTAGAACTCAAAAAAAGAAAATTGAAAATCGATTATAATTTCAACCGTAATTATATTTTACACCAAAAGTTCCACGAGGATTGGACCATTTAACAGAATCTTGATCACACAATAAAAAACAAGTTCCACATTCAACACAGTCTTCAAATTGGAACAAAATATTTTGTTTTAAATCAACAAGAGTGTAGCATTGTACCGGGCATCCCCAGACACAATTCTGGTGTGGACATTTTGCACATTTATTATAATCTACTACTATATGTGCATTTTCATGTGAATCTATATTGTATTCAAGTGTTCCAAGTTTATTTTTATCAAATTCTGGTCCATGTTTGTCTGAGACACTCATTTAATTACACTCTTTGAAAAGATAATTTAATAATTTCTTTTATTACAAATGTCTTAAACTTAAAGCATCTAATGCAGCTCTAAATCTATTTACTTTCTGTTTTTTAAGGTTATTAATCATTGCAGATATAGCTTTTTGTTTCACTTCTTGATTCTCAGTTAACATATCCTTTAATCCTCCAGTGAGAACCTCTGCATATCTGTTAAATAATCTAGGATTTGTTAGGTATTTATCTACTTTCTTGAATTTTTTCATGGTTTTATAGAAATAAGAGCTTTTTATTTTCTTCCCATAAATCGATAATCCTCTACTTGTAAAGTCGTTTTTCGATTTAGCTTCAATTAACGCATCAGCAGCTAAAATACCAGAACAAATACCATAATTCATCCCATTTATGGTTAGACCATTTGAGAATACGAATCCAGCGGCATCACCAACTAATAAAGCCCCATTAAAGAATAATTTTTTCGGGATCATATGAATTCCACCATGAGGAACCATTTTAGCACCATATTCAACTGTTTCGCCGTCTTCTATTAATTTTGATATAAATGGGTGTTTCTTAAATTGTTCCCATAGGGTATATGTATGGATTCCGAGTTCAGATTGACTTTTCCTTGTGATTGTTTCAAGTTGAACAACAATACCAATTGATAAACTTTCTTTGTTAGTGTACAGAAAAGCTCCAACTCTTGCTTGATCATTTGGTGGTCTATAACACCCTGCAAGCATTTCATAGGCCATTCCTTCCCCTGCTCCAACATTAAATCGTTGTTCTATTGTTTCTTGGGGTAATGATATTATCTCTTTTATTCCTAACATAAAATGTTTTTGGACATCTTTTTTTGGATCTAACTCATTTCTAAAACCGTACTTTATTGCAAGTTGGGGATTTGCTCCTTCCGCAAAAACAACGACATTACTTGTGAATTCATCCCCACTTTGCCGAATTCCACATACTTTGCCATCCTTAATTATTAATTCATCAACATTAACTGAATTAAATACGTCAGCCCCAGCTTCTTTAGCTTTTTCAGCTAACCATGGATCAAAATGTGCACGTAAAACTGAAAATCCATTATAAGGAGGCTTTTTCCAACTTGGAAAATTAAGATTTACAAACATAGAATCTTCGGGGGCTAATAAACCTATTCCCTTGTTCACAATATATCTTTCAACAGGTGCTTCTTCCCACCAATTATCTCCGAGTAATGTTCCTAAATCATTTCCCCATAAAACTCCACCAGATAAATTTTTACTTCCAATGGGATCACCTCGATCAAGAAGAAGTACATCCAAACCCTTATTAGCTGCATGAATGGCAGTTGCTGAACCTGCAACACCAGCACCTATAACTATTACATCATAGTCCATGAATGATACCTAATCATTATAAATTTGCTATTTAGAGACTAAATAAAGATAAAAATTGTCTTAACTGATTATTCCTTTCATTAGTATTATCAAAAATGAATGTTTTGAAGATTTTTAATAATAAAATTCATAAAAATGATATTAAAACTAGTAATCTTAAAGAAAGATTACCCTCTTGTTAAACTTTTTAAAAGATAGTTGGAAGATTCATTAAGAAATTATCTTAGTAAAAGTATTAGAAAATTATAAAATGGATTTGAAAAACATGTCTGGTGAAGATAAAGGCGAATTAGCAAAAGAATTAGCAGAAAAATTAAAAAACCCAAGTTTAGATCATACTGAGACAACTAGAACAGCATCTGAAGTAGCATTGAAATTGAAATGTCAATCATGTGATCATGTTCAAGATTTTCCTTCCTGTGATGGCCAACAAATGGAGTACGTTGAAGAAACTAAGGAAATGAAGTGTGAGATCTGTAACAAGACAGAACGAGTTGTACAACATCATGATCAATCTATGATACCCTTTATTGTTGGTGCATAGCAGGACTTCTATTTTAAAAACTTTTTTATTTACGAATTTCAATAATGACGATCTTATAATCCAAATTTAGATCTTTTCTCTCTTATTACTATATTTTCTTTCAATCTCGCTTCAAATTACATCAAGAGAAATATAAATTATGTTTCAAAAATCTTAATTATGAACTTTTTCACTAAAAATGCTACTATTATAAATTCCAAATTAGTAGATTACTTTGAATCACTTCTATCTCATAGTAAAAATACAACTTTAGAAAAAGAGGTATTAGAGCATATTAAAGAGTTTACTTTAAGAGGGGGTAAAAGAATTCGTGCTTCATTAGTCGAAGTTGGATTTAGATTATTTCAGAGGGATGAAAAAATAAATTCTAATATCCTGGATACAATTCATAAAGTTGGAATTGTTATGGAACTTTTACAATCTTTTTTTCTTATCCATGATGATATTATTGACAAAGCTCCTCTTCGTAGAGGATTGGAAACCCTTCATTTAACATGGGCCAAGAAATACAATAATGATTTGCATATGGGAGAAAGTATGGGGATCCTAGCAGGAAATTATGCCTTGGTTAAAGCTTATAAAATAATACAAGAGTTAAAAGGTATACTAGATTCCGTAAAATTAGATTTAACTGGTTTAATCCATCAAGTTATAGAAGAAACACTTGCAGGACAGATAATAGATGTAGAAGTGGCAGTAAAAAAAATAGCTGAAACGACTGAAAAAGATATTATTGACATCATGACTCTAAAAACTGCTAAATATACCATCGTAGCCCCCTTACAATTTGGAGCCATAATAGCTGGGGCATCTAAAGAAAAAATGGAGAAAATTTCTTCCTTTGGGGTTCCTTTAGGACTAGCATTTCAAATATCAGATGATATTATAGGCACATTTGGAAAGGAAGAAAAAACAGGTAAATCTATTAATTCAGATCTTAAAGAGGGAAAGAAAACGCTTTTTATTATTGATTCATATAAAAAATGTAATGATGATGAAAAAGATCGCATGCTAAATGTTTTAGGTAAGGAAAATTTACCAGATGATCAATACAATCTAGTAAGGGATTTAGTTAAGAAATACAATAGCTTGAAATATGCACAAAAGAAAATAGAGAGCTATGCGAAGGAAGGAGAAACAAAACTAAATAATTTTAATTGTAATAAAGATGCTAAAAAAATTATAAACGATTTAGCGTTTCAACAGATCCATAGAAGTAGCTGATATCAATGTCAAGATATTTATTTTACTTTTTTTATTATCATGCACCAGATGAAGAATTGAAGATTGTTCTTGACTTTGATTCTACACAAAAAGCAATTGAAATGTTGAATGAAGTACAACAAGAGATTCTTTACCATATTAGTGAAGAGTTAGAAGTTTCTGAAGCGAATATTCAACTAATAGAACCATATGGATTGCGACCATTTTCTAAAGAAATATGGAATCAATCTTTAGATTTATTCGTATCAAAATATGGGAACGAATTTACAATAATTGATTTAAATCAACCCACAATGGGGCTAATAGAACATCTTCGACCTCGAGTTATTGGAGCACTTCGGCCTAGAAATATTATTGAAATATCTGTATCTTCACCATTGTGGAATACCAGAAGTAAATTAGAGTTAAGGCTAATTTCTTCTTTAGTTCAATGGTTACAATTTACACAAAGGCGTAATTGGTTACAAATATTACCAGATGAAGTTGAAAAACATTCCCATCGTGTTTGGCAAGTAGAAACTGTAATTCCAGATAGTGATTCATATACCGCTAAATGGAAGGTGATTTTACCAAATAATTACCCTGAATCACCCCCAAAATTATTTATTAAATCAATAGATCATTGGCTAGTAAGACAAATAGATTATACAAAAAAATGGGTTGATTCAAAGGGGAACACTTTCTTCTTAGTCACCGGGATAAATGAGGAAACTTCTGGTTGGTCAAACACACATTTTCTATGTGACTGGTTAATAAGTGGGTTTTGGAATTTTTTAGTAAGAGAACTAAAATTTACGTTTTCGCTACTAAAAATGTATCAAATCAATGTTGGTTTGAAGGACTATTCAAAATTAGTACCCGATGAATTCGTTGATTATAATTCTGATGAAATTAAGAAGAAAATAGCAAATACAGCTATATTTTTAACTTGGTTTAGTCAAAGAATTCCAGAAAAAGCAAATGAAACATTACAGAAAATAAAAGGAGTAGTGAGAAATAATCAAGTTTTTCAAGAAATAGAATGGAGATACTTTTTATTAAATCTTGATGCAAATTCTTTAGAATTATTTTTTGAAGACATTGAGGTATACTATAGATCAAAAATAAGGAATGAAGACAATATTTATTCTGATGATATTTCTATGCTCCAAAAATGTTTAAAAACAGCGAATTCTAATAGTAAAAATAATTATAAAGCTTTAATTATCGATTTGGAGAAAAGTAGTATAATTAGAAGCAAGATTCTAACTTTGGAAGGTATTAACTAATTAGACCTAATTCAAAGGCGATATTTTCTTCTTCCTAAGGCTTTTCTCAATTCAGAATTTTTTGATGCTAATTCTCTTAGAACTCCTTCAGGTTGATCACCGGGATTAAGTATGTGTTTTATGAATAAACCAGTTCTTCCTATTTCATCTCTTTTACTAAGGACTCTTATTCTTTCTAATATTATGCCTACACCTACATTTACTTTTCTGGCAACTAAATGAATAGGCATGCTCTTAATTGCTATGTATTTAAATGTAAATCCCTTTTTGTCTTGGGATTCAACTAGCATTAATCTTTTATTTATCCCACTAGAGAATTCTCCATTTTGAAATTTTGGTAAGCTTAATTTTCCACCAAAGTTTAAAAATTCTGATTCTCTTTGTGACAAATTGGTAAAAGGAACCGTTAAATGCATCTTATTTGGGAATTCGTAAACTGTTTTTGGACCGTGGTTTGGTGTTGCTTGAATAATTGTTCTTGATAGCCATTTTTCTTTTAAAAGTAACTCATATTTATAGCTAGGAGTAGGATCAATGATAATATCAGAATCAGAAGAAAGTTCAATATCCCCTCTAGCAATTGAACCATAACAAAACGGATGAAATTGTCTAAGTTTATCCATCCATGTAACAGTTTCTCTTCGTAGTACATGTCTGAAAGATCGTTCTTTTGAAGTTAAAGTTCTGACTTTAACTTCGCCAGAAGAAGCAATTTTCTTTCTTGCAGGGGGAACGCTAATAAATTACACCTTAAAATAAAATTTATATCAAAATCTATTAAGAATTATTAATTTGTTTCTAATATACTTTTTCAATTAAATTTCTTTAAATTTCGTTATTTAAAAAATCGTGAATCATTGTTATTTTAATTTTTGAGCCATCTTTTTAGGAAGAAAAAAGATCAGAATTCATTATTTTTTTATTTTAAATTTGTTTTTTACAATGAATATTAAAAACAAAAAATATTCTCCTTTTTTATTCGTCATTATATATAATTTACTTATTTAAACTATTTTCTTGTTAAATTTTTGATCATATTAAAATTTTCAGAAACTATTTAAGGTAAAAGCATGATATTATCACGAATTAATTTCTATTTGTATTAAAAAAAAGAATAATTATCTCAATAAATTACTATAGATATTGTAAATGAATACATTA
>MDVS01000094.1 GCA_001940645.1 Candidatus Heimdallarchaeota archaeon LC_3 | reverse complement strand
TTCTTTAAATTGGTGAATTTGATTTAAAAGTGCTGCATACGGTGGTAAGGCTTCATATACTAACGCTTTCCCTGGAATTCGTTTAATAAGACCTTTTTGATATAAATTATCAGTGATTTCAGAAACTCTTTCTTCAGTTATATCTACTAGTAGAGCGATTTCACCAATCATTACGGGACCTCTTCCCGTTATTTTAAAATAAGTATCGACCTCATCTTGAGCTAATCCGATTAATTCTAGGACTTGGCTTGTTGAGGAATCTTCTTCATTAGACATAGTAAAGCGTTCCAAATTTTATTTTTTATATGCTTCTTCAAGTAATTCTAAATGTTTAATCGCTACTTCTTTTTTTAATTTTCCTAACATTCGATCTCTTCTAATTTTTTCTATTAAATATTCAGGATAAAACATATGAGCTTCAATATCTGTTAATAGAAAAACCCATACATCACCTTTATTATTTTTTATAAAACTAATAATATTATCTTTTTCCATAGGTTTTAAAATTTCCCCAATTTCTTCAAGACTCTCTCCAGGTCCCTTTGGAATCTTTTTTAAAGGATATGCTCGTTCTCTAAATAATGAAATATAATCATATCTATCAGGATTAAGCATATTTAAAGCTAATTTTAAATTATCCTCGAAAGTTGGTTTATAATTAGAAAAGAATTTTCTTACCTCCTCAAGATATTTTGTAGCTAATTCTGGAGTTGGGAGATGAGTTTTAGTATTCTCAATTAATTTAACAGTAGGGGTTCTAAAAACAGTAAAATCTGAAAGTAAAAATAAAGAAATATCTATATCTCCCTCAACCCAATCTTGTTTTACTAACCCTGTTTTGATAAAAGGATCTAAAGTAATTTCAATATTTGAAATAGTTTTGTTAAGCTTTTCTTCTAAGATTGCTTTTAATTCTTTTCTTGAAACCGCTTTATCTTGGAGAACCTCTAAAATTTTTCTTCCTTTCTCGCTACTATAAATTTGTACCATTCTCTGCTCTTTAGTTAAGTTCTTTAAACGATCTAAAAGGAATAATGAATTTTTCAAGTAACTGTTTAGTTCTTTTACGATTTCATATTTTTGAGAAATTCCTGCTCCAGATTGTTTTAAATAGCTTAAAATTGCCTCATTCATTTCCTGAATTACAGTTTCTCCAAACATTTCTGGTTCTTCGTCTAATTCTAACATTAAATTTATCATTAGTGGAATATCAGATTCCATTCCTGTGAAATAACTTGATACATTAGACTTGGTTTTTTCTAATCTTACTACAACATTTCCAGCTTCACCTGCCCCAGTGATATGGGCATAAAAGATACGCATCATGTCATCTAGATCAACTTCTTGTGTTTCGGGATATTTATGTTTAACAGCTAATCCTTGATCTTCAGTCCATTCGGTAATCACAAATCCAATTGGCATAAATTATTCATTCTCACTTTATTTTATTTTTTTAAATCTTTTTTTTTTAATTCATTTATTTCTTTATCTTCTTTCAAGTCATTAATTTCTTTATCTTCTTTCAAGTCATTAATTTCTTTATCTTCTTTCAAATCTTTAATTTCTTTAACTTCTTTTAATTTGTCAATTTCTTTAATTTCTTTAACATCTTTTAATTTGTCAATTTCTTTATATGATGTTTTTGATTCTAATCCAATGATTTGAGTTTTTTCTTTGATGTTATTTTCAATTATCTTTGATCTTTTAGATGTCAATATCATTTTTTTAGGTCTCTTTCCCTTTCTTATTTTCTTTCGTAATTTTCTTATTTTTCTTACCATTGGAGGATATTTATAATGTGTTTGGTAAAGTGTAAATACTGAAACTAATCCAACAATACCAGCAGTTAACGTATAAATTAGCCAAGTCTGATCTGATTTAGGTTTTTTAACAGCACTTAAGGTAATTTCATAACTTTCGAAATTATAGTTATCACCTGCAGAAGCAGTTATAGTTATAGTATATGTACCTTCGGGAATATTTTCTATATCACTCTCATATATCCCATCATTATCATAATCTGTGAGATCTCCGCGTCCATAAATCCATCTATAACTCACGTTTGCATTTTTAATTGCAATATCAAAATCTGAATTGTTTATCAATATTCTTAACTCTACACTTTCACCCGGATTTATAGTAATAACAGGTTCTCCAGAAACAGTACTAATGATTGTATTAATTTTTTTTATCGTAATTCTTAGTTCCCTAATTTCAATTTTATAATTTGCCGATTGAGCTGTAAGAGTTAATAAATTGACACCAGTCTTTAAATCTGTTGTATTAACAATGAATGAATAGTGTTCTAATGTTTGGTTTTCAGATAAAATAATTGAAAAGTTATAACCTGTTAAGCTTAATATAGCATTACTTATATGGAGATTTGTTTGATTTTCAGTAAACTTAACAGTTATATTTAGAGTTGAGCCTAAAGGTAGTTCAATAACAGGATCTAAAGTTTTGTTTTCATTGTTTAGTATTAATTGTATTTCTGCTGTTCGTTCAATCACTTCAACAGAAAATTGGATGGAACGAGACTGATAATTATTCGCTTCAGCTGTAATAGTTAATATCGTTATTCCAAGATTCAAATTATTCGAGTTTATTGTATAAACATAATAATTAGCATCCTCAGTAAAATTATTTATTCCTAAAAGTTCCACACTTGCATTATTAAGAAGATTTTTTGTTATACTATTTCTATAATAAACTACTATATTCATAACTACATTAGTTTGAACTGATATAGTATCACTGTCGTATATTGGATCACCATTCACATATAAAAGCAATTCTGAAGATCCTGCAATTAAATTTATAAAAAATTGAAATGATTGAGATGTATAGTTACTTAATTTAGCATTTATAATAATAACATTGATTCCTTCATTCAAATCATTAGTGTTAATACTCATATTATAATAACTACTTCCCTCTGAAAATTGATCTCCACCTAAGATTTCCACAGTTGCGCTACTTAAAAATTCTTCACTTGAATTATCTATATAGATTGCAGTAACATTTATAATTTTATTAACTTCAGTATTGATTGTAATACTGTCATTAATAGGATTACCTTCTACTGATATATTAAAGATAGTTGCTCTTTCAAGAACTTCAACAAAAAAATCAATAGATTGAGTTGTATAATTAGTCTGTCTTGCTTCAATACGTAGAGATTTAATACCCACACTTAAATGAGATCTATTTAAAATCATTGTATATTGTTCTAAAGCCTTATTTTCAGTTAAATTAAGAGAAAGACCTTCAACAATTTCAACCGTGGCATTTGGAATATGAAATCCATTCGATTGGTTAGTATATCTAATAGTAACATTTAAAGTATTATTAAATGGTATTTGAATATACTTCTCCGCAGTTTTATCAACTTTATCCAAAAATAAATCTAATTTATTTGTAGAATAATCTGGAAATGTCTCATAATATGAGATGGTAAGATAAACATCATCAATCGAAATAGTAATATTTTTTCCTAAGCTAAATGTATTTGAGATAAAAATTTGAATTGCAAGTGTTATATTTTCACCTTTTATGATGAAATCAGTAACGTCAATAGAGATTGTATCAAAAGTTGTATTAAGTGAGCTTAATCTAAGTGTTTCTGTGTGAAAATCATTATTAAATTTAAAGCTCATTTCAGAAAAACTTGATAAATTAGATGGAAACTTTTGACTAATATTTACTTTAAATTCAAGTGTTGCCTCTGTAATTGTTGTGTTAACTATGGGGATTGTGTCTCCTTCTTGATTCCAAGAAACAGAAGAAAATTTCTCAACTTTTTTCTCATAAGTGAATGTTAAATTTAAGGATTTAAAAATCAGGGATTTCCATAAATCAAAATCAGGAAAATTATTATCTTCACAATAAATATCAATACCCAAAACGATTGTAAAATCTGTATTAGATGGATCTTTTTCAAGAGCCAAATTCAGTGCTGTAATAAGATCAGTTTCATTAATATATGTCAATTCTCGATCAGTAATATTTGTTATTTGAGGTCCAGAATCTTGTCCTAAGTTTGTTGTTTTATTTTCGGCTACTCTGAATAGATAACTATTATTTATATCTGTAATTGCAGTGTAAAACGTTGCTGAATCAAAAATGCCATCATCAGGATCACTAGGTTGACCTACAGGATCACCATAAACATCAACATTCCGATCCACTGTAGCGTTGAAAAAAACTTTCAGTGAAGCAGATGTAATTTCATAATTAGACATGTTATGCTGCAAGGAAATATTTTTTTTAAAGTGAACACTTGGAAAATTATATACTTGACCCGCACCCCCATCTCGATTTTCATCAAAAGAATGATAAGCAAAAAGTCCAGTTGCATTTATCTCCACTACATCAGGTTGTAAATAATCACCATTACTATAATTGTTCCAACCAACCCAAGAAGAGGAATTTATATCTCCAGTTAGTAATTCATAAGTATTATTATCTCCAATAATTTTGTAATTTGCATATCCTCCACTTATAGTACCATTTACAGTGGAATTATCTCCCTGATCCCCTTTTAATAAAAACCAACTATTACTACTAGAAAAATCATTATTTTTTAACCATTGCTTTGTATAAGGGTTTTGACCTGCATTTTGAATTTTTTCTGGATAATTAATTCTTGATCTTAAAATAATTAAATTGCTATTAAAAAAGAAATGAAAAACTAACATTATTGCTAAAAATAAGCAAAAAATTGATTTTATTTTTATTTTAAATCTCATTTATTTACACCTCTCTAATTATGGAGATTTTTCACCTTTTTTTAAATCATTTGTAATATTTTTTGGAATTTTATTTTTTAATCTTATTTCATCTTTATTTTTAACTAACATATCTAAAGATAAGATTTGTAATTTGTTTTGCATTTCTTTTTTTATTATATCTCCTCTTTTATTTACTAATATTGATTTCCCTTTCTTTCCTTTCTTTATTTTTTTCTTAATTTTTCTTATCTTTCGTACTATTTGAGGATATTTAAAGTGTTTTTGATAAAATATAAAAATTGTTGTAAGACCAACAATTCCTCCTGTTAAACTTATAATTACCCAAGTAAGATCAGGACTTGATTGGGGATTTACATTTAATACTATGTCAAAGGTTTCAACATCATATAATTCTCCAGCAATTGCTGTTATTGTTATAACATGTGAACCTGTTTTAATATTTTTTAACGTTACTTCATAAATTCCATCATTATCGTTATCACTAAATTCTCCAACTCCATATTCCCAGACAAAGGTTATTGAAGCATCTGTAATTAAACCTCCAAAATCTGTATTATTCAAAAATATTTCTAAACGATAATTTTGGCCTGATTTTGCTTCTATCAGTGTTTCTCCTGTAATTGTACTAACATTTGTTTTAATAGTAGTAATAGCAATTCTTATATCCATAGTGAACAATTGATAAGTAGGTGCTTGAGCTATAATTGTTAATAATTTTACTCCAATCTGGAAATCTGAAGTATTTAGGATTATTGAATATTGCTGTAAATCCAAATTTTCAGTAAAATTTTTTAACAGATCCTCTCCAATCAATTCAATTATTGCTTGATCAACGTGGATTCCAGTTTGGATATCATAATATTTAATTGTTATATTTAGATTAGAAGTGATAGGAATATCCAAAACGGGATCAGTAGTTTTGTCTTTACCATTGAGAAATAAATCTATATTAGGAGTTCTTTCAACAACATTTATAAAGAATCGTAATGTTTTAGATTCAAAATTAACTTTTTGAGCATAAATTGTTAAAGCATTTATTCCTAAACTTAAATTATCAGTATGTAGGGTAATGTTATAAAAATTATTCAGTTCTGTAAGACTATCAAGTCCTAATAATTCAACGGTAGCTCCTGTTATATAATCATCTGTTGTATTATCTTTAAAAGCAACAGTTATATTTACCATTTCATTTATCTGAATTTGGACAGTATCACCCTCATATTTCTGAATACTATTCACATATAAGATAAAATTACTCTCTCTATCAACAAGTTCAATAAAAAATTGAATAGATTGAGAAGTATAATTATTTAAATCTGCAAATATAGTAAAAACATATACTCCTTCATTATAATTACCAGTATTTATTGTAATACTATAATAAGAACTTGCTTCATTCAATTGATTTATACCTAATAGACTAACATTTGCATTTGAAATATGATTTGTTGTCTCAATATCTTCATAATATACTTTTACAATAATGATTTCATTTAATAACGTACTAATTGTACTTTTATCCGTTTTAAGAACATCATTAAGATAAAGCCTTAACTGAGTCGACCTTTCAGTCACTTCTACTAAAATCTGTACCTCTTTAGTTTCATAATTAGTCTTTTGAGCTGTGACCGTAAGGATACTAGTACCCAATCCTAATTGAGATGAATTAAAAATATAATTATATTGTTGGAATGTTATATTTTGAAGTAAATCTCCTATAACTTTACCTTCTAAATTAACAGTTGCATTAATTATATGTTGTTGAGATTCATTCAGATATTTAATTGAAATATTCAAAAGGTTATTAATTGGAATTTGAATAACAGGATCACTAGTTTTGTTTTCACTATTTAAAAATAAATTAAAATTGGTGGTATAATCTGGAAAAAAATCAATATATGTTATGTTAAGAGTTATATTCGTTATTGAAATCATAATAGTCTCATTTAGCACAAAACTATCTTTTAAAAATACTTCTATTGATGTACTAATATCAACATTTGTAGAAATTAAACTTGAAACATCAAATCCATTAGGATTTTTATATTCAAAGGAATTTGATATTGAACTTAATTTAAAAACGCCTTGGGAATGACTTTTATTATTAATATAGAATTTAATCTCAGATAATGGTGCAGAACTGGGCCATGTATTATTAGTTTTAACTTTAAAATTGAAAGTTGCATTGATTATAGTACTATCACTATCAAGCTTATCTCCAATTTGATTCCAAGAGATTGTTGTTGAGTGATCTATTTTTTTCTCTACAGTAAAAGTTAAATTACATGTTTTAATTATTAATGATTCAAAATCATCATTATCAGCACCTGGAGCTTCATTATCTTCAGAATATATATCAATACCCAATGTTAAAGTAAAATTAGAATGATCAGGATCCTTTTCAAATGCGGAATTTAAGGCTGTGATCAGATCACTTTCACTAACATAAGTTAATTCTTGATCAGTGATATTTGTTATTTCAGGACTAGAATCTTGTCCTAAGTTTGTTGTTCTATTTTTCGCAACTGTATAAACGGGGGATTCATAATCCAAATTAGATATTTGAGCATAAAAGGTAACAAAATCACCAATAGCAAAATTATCAACAGTATCTAAAGCTGTATCAATATTAGTACTAACACTTGCGTTAAAAAATATTTCAAGTGAAGCAGATGTAATATTATAATCAGACATATCTATTTGAAGGCTAATATTGGTTTTCCAATGTATACTTGGTGCTTGATTAGGATCATCTCCCCATGAATGAGATGTATGAGCACCAGATGCATTTATTTCATAATGATCAGGAAATAGAAAATCTCCGTTTCTAAAAGTCTCCCACCCTGGAGAAGATGATGAATTTATTAACCCCGAGACTACTGTAAATGTTTTTGTATCCCCTAAAACTCTAAAATCTGCTTGACCGCTACTATTTGTGCCATCCATATCAGAATTATCCCCTAAAGTACCATTTTCCCAAGACCATACTGAATCAATAGGAAATGTAAAATTTGGATTTTTAATCCATTGTTTTGTCAAAGTTTGTTGACCTGAAGAATAAATTTGTTCTTGATGATCTGATTCTAGATTAACTTTTTTTCTTATCTTCGGAAATATTGGGATAATAGCTGAAGAAAATATAACCAAAAATATTAATATATGAATTTTTTTTCTCTTTACGTTCAAAGTAAATCAATTAATTATATCTTATGTTAATTTTTCGAGCAAACCTTAAATTCATATGATAAAATGAATAAAAAATTCTCACTTTTCAAATCTAAATTCTTCTATTGTACTTAAACTCAACAAATACCCTTTTAAAAACATATAATATCAGACAAATATAGGAGACATATGGCGTTATGGTATATAAAAATCTTTTTATTATAAAATCAAACTATTCACAAATTTATTATAATTCAATCACATCTTCAAAAATTTACATGAATTTAAGGGAATTAAAAATAAGAATGTATTAACCCAATTTATTAGATTTTTATTTAAAATGGACTTTTTATAAAACCACCATCTACTTGTATAACCGTTCCAGTTATATAACTAGCTTTATCTGAGGTCAAAAACACGACTAAATTTGCTAATTCTTCTGGTTTTCCAAATCGTCCTAAAGGGATAGGATCTATCCATGATTTTTTTACCTCCTCGATTGGCTTACCCGTATCTTGAACTGTCTTATCCATTAATTCTTTCATTCGGTCTGTAAGAGTTGGTCCAGGACATACAACATTTACTAAGATATTATATTTTGCATATTCATTTGCGAGCGTTTTAGCAAAACCTACAACTCCAAGGCGAGTTGTGTTTGATAATACTAAATTATTTAAGGGTTGCTTTACTGAAACTGATGTGATTGCAATTATCTTGCCATAATTTTGTTTTTTCATAATGGGTACTACCAAATCCGTAATCCGTATGAAAGATAATAAGTTTAAATCGATGGAATTAGACCAATCCTCCTTAGTTATTTTTTCAATAGGACCTGAAGGGGGCCCTCCAGCATTATGTATCAAGATATCTATCCTTCCAAATTCGTTAAGAGTTTTTTCTACAAGAATCTTAATTTGGTCTTCATACAATAAATCTGCCACTATGGGAAAAATCCTGTTTTCACTGCTAATAGATTTAGTAGTTTCTATTTTTTCTTTGGCAATACCCAGATTTTCTTTAGAACGGCTGCAAATAATAATATTTGCTCCTTCTTGATAAAAACCTTTAGCACAAGCGAATCCTAATCCTTTACTTGATGCTAAAACTAATGCAACCTTATTTTTAAGTTTTAGATTCATAATTCAATTATTCCTATATCTTACTTAAATAAATTGGCTTTTAAATTAAATTTTATAAATTTAGTACATTTTTGGTAAAAAAGATTACATCTATAAGAATTTTCAGGAATATCACATTCTTTCGAAAAATGACATCTAACAACTTTCTTATCCAATTCAATTTTAACTCGATGTAATCTCCTTTCTATTTCATACTTCATATGTTTAACTTATTAAATCTTCAAATTATTAGGGGAGTTTATAATAATTAGATTATAGTATCTTATTTTAATAAATTAAATTGTTTAAAAAAGATATAATTATATATATGAATCTATATATAGATATTAATAGATTTAATTGATTTCTTGTTTAATTTAGGAAGGAGGTTTTGAATGATGGGGTATAAGACAATCTCGATATCGGATGATGCATATAATTCTCTGAAAAGAAGGAAGAAAAAAGGAGAATCTTTTAATGAGTTAATTTTGCGATTGGTTTCTGAACCAAATCAAAAAGAGATTGAATCTCTGGCAGGCTCATGGAAAGGTTCGATCGAAGAATCCAAAAAAATTCTAAATCTTATTTATGAAAATCGTGAAAATTCGAAATACAGAAGAGTTAATTTTTAATGGTTTTACTAGATACAGATTTAATGATTAATTTTTTAAGAAAAGATAAATCAGCATCAAAGAAAATTTCAGAACTGCTGAATCAACATAAATTACTATCAACTACTTCCTTAAATGTTGCTGAACTATATTTTGGAGCCTATTTATCAGAAAAAAAAGAAGAAAATATAACAGCTGTGAATCAATTAGTTTCGAAATTAGAAATTATTTCTTTCAATCATATTCATGGAAAAATTTATGGTGAATTAAGAGCTAAATTACAAAAG
>MDVS01000093.1 GCA_001940645.1 Candidatus Heimdallarchaeota archaeon LC_3 | reverse complement strand
AATCTCTTTTATTCTACTTTGATAAAGGTGTTTTGGTCTAATAACAATATTGTTCTCTTCCAGTGAAATGGATACCTCAGTGCCAACGGTGTACCCAGCTTTACTAAATTCTTTAGGAATATATATTCCCATACTTGTTCCGACTTGGATTATTTTCTTCAAAGTAAACACACTCGTTAATAATTATCGAGTAAATAATTATACAGGATATAATTATGATTTTTATAAGTATGGATTAAATAATTATGATAAAAATAATTATATTGTAAAGGGATATAATAAGCAAATTTTCTCTATTTATTTCTTTTTTCCCTTTTCTCATTATATTTTCCATTCGGAGTCAATTTTTTTAGAACAAGACAAAAATTAATAAAAATCATTAGTGAAATTTATGTTAGAGTTTTAAAAGAATTATTTGATACTAGGATTGAGATTAATTAATTATATTAAAAAAACGTTATTACTCCTGCTATTCCAAGAATAAGTTCATAAAGGGCTAGAGGAATAAGTATCTTTGATAGATTTTGTTTTTTGTGATACTCGATTTTATTAATTGGCTCAATACTGTATTTGTTAATTAAATTGAGTCTTAAGCGTTTTAAAGCATGGATCGGATCAATATATTTTTCTAAATAGTCCTTCATTGATCTTACATCGCTTATAGAGGACAAGACTAACACCGGTAAATTTCTTGTCTTTTCTTCTCTTTGTGCTAAGTGTTTTCGCTTATAATAATAGTCCATATACTCATTTGTCTTACTCCATTTCCATGATGCGTGGGGTTCAAGAATAATTAGATCTCTAATTATAAAATCAAACTTAGTCTTGCATTTGTGTTGTGAGGGGGTAAGTATTTCTGGTGAATCAAAGTGCTGACATAAATAAGAGTAGAGACTAGAGTAAAGACTAGAGAATTCCTAAAATTCTGATTAAAACTAGAACGATTAAAAATAATACATACCATAATCCTCCTAATAGAACAGTGCAGACTTCCAAATAAAATAGAGTTTCATCTTGATCCATCATTGTACTAGCCTTATATTGTTTAATAGTTGTGGGAGAAGCTTCCCCAAAAGTGATGGAAGAATACTTAGAAATAATAAAAATCAAAGCAATCGGCCACATTGAGAATATTAAAACTAATACGTCTGTAAAAAAATTTCCTTCCTTTGGAAAGTTGACAAAATAGTAAAAACCTAAAAAAGCATGAATAAAAGTTCCAAATATGAGAATTTTTGTTAGATTTTCTCCCCATTTAGTGTTATAAAATTTAATTTCTGCCTTAGAGTTCATTGAACTATTATCTGATTCATCCACTTCTAATTATTCCTTTTATAAACAACTTTGAGAGAGTTTTTTAAAAAACTATTTGCTTCAAAGTAATTTCATTTGATTTTCTCAATTTTTCTATAAACAATACGTTTCAATTTTAGCAGGTCGATTTACTTGGATGACTACTGTCATTGCTACAGTAGCCCAAATGATGGTTCGGGAAAACTTTTCTATATCCTTTGATAGTTTTATAGAATAAC
Organism: Candidatus Heimdallarchaeota archaeon LC_3; assembly: GCA_001940645.1. The sequence continues at coordinate 18,118 of MDVS01000093.1, read as the reverse complement.
AAATTAAACAATAATCTTTTGGGTTTGTTTCAGAAAGGATTACTCCATTAAACCCTAATTTATCATACCTTCTTATATCAGGATAACATATAGGTCATCTACAACAAACACAATAGGTAACCATTTCTTTATCTGGGTTGTAAGCACATTTTTGATTATCATTAGACATAATTATTTTTCCTTTTTGATATTTCCCTTTTAATAGTTCATTAAATAGGAAATTGAGTAATAAACATAATTACATAATTAATGTTAGCAAGAGAGAATTGGATATCGTTTTTAAAATTTTATTCCAATTATGAATTAGCTAAATTAATAGTATTTGTGTATTTTTTTTTCATTTTCATATAAACGTCTACTAATAATTAAAGCTAAGGTAGTTACACCCCACACAAAAGAAAAGAAAGTGAGAACACCGTATGCAAGTATAAAAAAGGTAATTGATGGTTGTGTTTCAAATACAAGCAAAATAAAATATATGAACATGCTCGTAAAATACGTAAGAGCGAGTAACTCATTATAATTTTGAGTTCGATTAAGCTTCAATATATAGAAAAATTGTATCAAAGAAACTGTTAAGACAATGCTAGCTTCTAGTAAATAAAATAAATCATTTTGGTTTAAAAAATAAGTAATATTTGCATAGGCTACAAGAATACCAAAGAATGCAAAAATCCCCATCATAAACTTGTAATTTCCTATATCGTTCGACACTCCATCATAATTGAAGATTTTTAGTGAAAATTTTTTCCTCAACTTACCCATCTATTTAATCTCCTGAAATAATAAATTAACAATTCCCCGATTCTTTATTTTAAATATTTTATTAAGCATTTCAATAAGAATAAGAGAGATTTGTCGCAATACCAACTATTCCTATAATAAGTTCGTAAAGAGCAAGTGGAATGAGTATCTTAGATTTTTTAGTTCTTTTTTGATAATCAACTTTTATTAGTGGTTCAACACTGTATTTATTAATCAGATTGAGCCCTAATTGTTTCAAAGCTTTGATAGGATCATGATATTTGTGCAAGAAAATTCTCATTATTCTTAGATCTATTATTGAGGGGATAACAATGACTGGTAAATTTTTCGTTTTTTCTTCTTTGAGAGCCAGATGCTTTCTCCTATAATAATAATTCATGTATTCTTTGTTATTATTCCATCTCCATGAGGCGTGTGGTTCGACAATTATTCTTTCTTTGATAATAAAATCAAACTTGGTCTTGCACTTATGCTGGGATGGGACTAATATCTCTGATTGATCAAAATGTTCCGATAAAATGTTGCAACAGGAAATTTCAAATTGTGATAAGTGATAGGGATGATTAATATTTCGACATAAACCTGGTCTCCCATAATTCCATCTATGAAGATTTTTTCTTTTGAAATTTTGATGAAAATTCCACCATCTTACAATCCGTTTTGGATAGGAGTATAGTTTTATCATGTCCTTCTTACTTCCCATAACTGATAATATTTAGATTATAGAGCTCTCCAATCGATTCAATAAAATTTTCTGCTATCACAGGATTAGAATAATCTATTAATGTTTCATTATTTATTTGTATCAAATATTCTAATTCTACTCGTAATTGAGATATTTTGTTTAGTACTAATGTTTCTTCCTCTGACGAGAGCTTTAATACTGGATACATTCTCATTTATACCTTTTTTGATGTATTGTTATTCTTCACTGGACAGACTCTTATCAGAGGGACTATATTAAATTTCACGAAACTGAAAATGAAAAAATTGAGACTAGAATAGGCAGCCTGTATTAAACGCAGCACTTTTGACCTTTCAACTATATTTACCGACCAAAAACTAGTTTCGAAATGTGGAGTAGAAGCTGCTTTTCATTCCTTTTCTTGATTCGAAACCGTTTTACTGATATTCATTTACTTATTAAGCAGTGTTTCAAATCTTAATGTCGGGATAGTAAGTAAGATTATCGCTAGCTGCTAGATACGATCAAGTATGTACTAGCCTGTAATATTGTTTCATCCTTGAGCTTCGTAATGGCAGTACAAGTATAATGAACAACTACCCAAAACCGTTAGTTTAAGTATTACTTTGTTCAATAAAATCACTAATAGTCCGTATCTGAAAAGTCATCTCATAAAAGATTTTCTGATGACTCAATGGAGTAGTTTAGTTTCAATTCGCTGTATGGCATCCAATAAGCTCACAGGACACACATAATTGAAAACTTAATCTTTCTCCGTTCCGTACCTAGACCTCTTAATATCGGATATTTTTTTCACTTTCAATCATGTGAATATTAAAAAACACAGAATCCTGTTACTAGAATAAGCACACCTGTTGTAAAGGAGAAGTATGATGACCACACAAATATTTATTTATAAAATAACCAAAGAATATGAATACGAGTTAATCCACTATCATGGCCCGAAAAATAATTTCCTAATCCCGAAAATAACTGTGGATTCAAAAAATAAGAGTATAACGTTTGATTTACATTATCATATCTTCGAAATAAATGTTCACGCAGACCTATTCATACGAATGGACATCAGAGAAGACGCCATAGGATTATTAGTTAATGCTGATTCAGAACATCTGGATTTTACTGATGTAAATGAAAAGACCTATACAGGATTATTCCTTCCCGACATAGCAAACGACATCCAGTATTATAATGAAGAAGAATTTGTAGTTATTGATTACGGAAAAGCAATTTTTGCAATTAAAGAAGCTGTAATAACTTATTATACCTCACCATTAAATCCATACCTTGGTATTGGAGAAGAACACCAAGATCAGGAACAAATAGCTGATCTTGTAACAAAATACTATTTTTATCGAGTCTTTAATAATTCAGGGATCAATCAGGGAGCATTATTAATTCAGAAAGGAGAACGAGGCTTTGATCACAACAGCTTTACCATGTTTCTAAATAAGATGACTCTTCTAGATATTAAGGATAAGAAATTGTTAAATCATGTCTTGTACCAAGATCCCGATTATAGAGAGATTACTAAATCCCTTAAAGACCAGACGAAAAAACTTATGGAAAGTGTTGAGTTCAAACAACTGACTTCCTTTATGAAAGACCAATATGAACAGTACCTGAAAGAAAAGAAAGAGATTGAATTTGATTCGGAGGAATTAGATGATCAATATTATCGGAAAGAAGAGAAAAATACTTATCAAAACGATACTAATCAAGAAAACATTGATTTAACAGGATTCGATGATGATTCAATAGAAAAATATCGTGTAAGAGAATAAAAAATATCTTCTACTCTTCATCAAATAATCCTTTTCCATTATTTACTAGAGTTCTTCAAAATTCATTTTAGTCTTATTTCCTCTTAAATCCGACAATTTCAAAAATTTAAGAAAGTAATTTCCACAATAATTATATTTATTAATTGTTGAATGAATTAAATGTTGATGAAGAAATGTCTAATGATATTGACATAAATGAAATACCTTCTAATAAACGGGTGAATTCTTTTAATATGAGTAGGAGAAGATTTTTCATAGTTAATACTGCTGTATATTTATTATTACTCTTTTTGTTATTTGAATATGTGATTGTTATTAGTTTCATCACTATGCTATATTTACTGATCATGGGACTGTTTTTAAATCATATTATATCAAAAAACAAGAGATTAGAAATTATACGTAATAAATCGTTTGCGAAAGACCCAGTAACAATTCAAATGATTATTAATAAGGGGGGCAAAAAATAGGATACATATTTTAACTGCTTTATTTTCTTAATTATTATTAACCTAATTGCTATTCAGAATCAATGTCTTTTTTACACTTTTTCGGAATTTTACCCATTTAGTATTCAGAAATCTCTTTTATATATTAAAAATATTAGCCAAAGCATTAATATGCTTGCTAAAGGTGTGAAAATTAGTAAGAAATAATCAGAAGGAATCGCTACAATTGTTATTGGGGTAAAAATATAAAGGATATAAAAAACCAGAGGACTTACCATTTTCAATTTATTCACTTGTTTATGATATGATTCTAACTCAGTAGAAGAGAGGTCTTCTGTTTTTATTATGTCAAAATTTCTCTTAGATATTAAAAAACCTATGGGGACTAATAATATCAAAGTGATATATCCAATAATTATTGAGAAATCGAAATTATTCTTTGGGAGGCGCAATAATTCTTTTAATTATATACAAATTACTAACAATAAAATTTAATGAAAAAAAGAAATTTAATAGGAGTTGATTAATAATGGAAGAATATTGGTTTTGTCCCGATCATAATATGAAACTACAACATTACACCCATCGTTATAGCACAAATGCATATTTCACTATCAAAAAAGAAACAGCAGATCTTTTCTTATTTTTATATTTATAATTTTCTTTTTATTATATTCAAATAGATAATTGCAAAACTATCTGTTTTAATTTCATCTTTTTTGTTTTGTAGAATTATTAATACTCTTGTTATTTAATTTCATTACTGAATAATATAATAAATAACATATACGATTTATTATACATCAATAAATTATTAATAAGAGCGATAATAACCCGTAAAGTTTATAAACTCATAAATATGCATTTATATGGAATTTGCAACCAACTACCCACAGTTAATGCAATTCCAAACATCTACAGGTTATTAAAATGCAAACTTATCGCTCTATTAAAGGTATTAATTTAGATATACTTAAATCTTGCGTTATAAAATTACCAATTAAAAAATGGTTACCTAAGAGAAAATAACGTTTTGGCAGGCCTTCTTATAATTCATTAAGTTTCTTAAGTCATTTATTAAAAATTAGAGAAAATTTTCAATATGACACAACTTTAGAAGAAAAATTACATGAAATTGAAGCTTTTAGAACATTTTGTGAGTTCAGTAAAGAAAATATTCCATCTCATGATACTTTTTCACGATTTTTCAGAAATTTGTCTGAAAAACTAATTTTGAAGATCATTAAGATGATTGATGATCATTTAGTATCACTTGGGATATTTGATAAGGATGATTTAGCTTCAGATGCAACTGATGTATTGTCAAATGGTCGTAACAAGCATAATCTAGATTCAGATGCTGGATATGGATATAAAACGGATAAAGAACGCTTTCATGGTTATTGGGCTTATTTTGTAACCGGAACCTGGAGTGAAATTCCTCGATCAACTTGGGTTCTTCCAGCTGATAATCATCAATTAAATGGAGCTATGGTTCTTTTTGATCATTTAGAACAACGAGATCTTCGTTCTGCATCTGTTATTATAATGGATGGAGCTTTTGACGATAAAAAATGTTATTCAAGAAGTATTGAATTAGGATTGGTACCTGCAGTTTCATATAATCCAAAAAAAGCTAGAATTAAATACTTTAATTATCTTAGGAGAAATAGTTGGCGTAAAGTAGCTTTAGGAAATGAAGGAGTGAGGATTAGAAATCTAATTATGAAACATAGAAGTTCTGTAGAAAGATATCAGTCTACATTTAAAGATATTCTTAAAGGAAGATGTTTACCTGTTAGAGGAACTGTTAAGGTAAGGAAATATATTTTAATAGCTTTTATTCTCTCCCAACTAATTGGAAAAGTGAATTGGATTAAAAAAAGACAAAGGGATATATCAACTTCTTACAATCTTAATAAATTTACGTAAATCCAGATTTTCTTAAATTTTAACGAATTTCATGACAATTAGATGCTCTGTACACTATTCCAAACTATTTTAAAGTGATTGATCACCATATGAATTATGAAAAACTATTTTGCAATTGGCTCTAATTTATGTTTGAACTCTAAAGGGGAAAGACTGTAAAAATCAATATTATTAAGCCAAAGAAAAACGATATAAAATTAGCTGTTCTTTATTTAGAGGTTCTTATGTGTACCATCACAATATGGTGGTTTTGTAGTCTGCTTACAACGGCATGAATAAGCTGTTTTTGCTTTTTCAACAGTAAAGTCAATTGGATTAAATTCAGTTTCTGAGTGCGAGCCATCACAATAAGGTTGATTATTAGATAGACCACATTTGCACCAATAATAAGTTTTACCAATTTCTAGTTCAACTTCTACAGGACTTTTTACGGCTATTTTAGGTTTTGACATATTTTTTACCTTTCTATTTATTATGAAATAACAATTGTTCCAAAAGGAAAGTAATTTAAAAATAATATAGTTTCCAATAAAATACTATTAATACTTTCTAATAATAAAGTATTAACCTAATTACTTGAATTATCTTATGAACAATAGAAAAAGGAAATATTTAGAATGCATAGCAAAAAATTTACTCAAAAAAGTCATCAGAATCAGGTAGAGGAGCCAATAAGAGACATAATTTGTCCAATGAGTGATACTATTTGTACAATTAGTAAATCATGGACTTTATTAATCCTCTGGCATTTAAAAGTCGGGAAAAAAAGATTTAACAAAATTATCGAAGAATTAGGAAATATTAGTCCCAAAACTTTAACTAAAAGACTTAGAGAACTAGAAGATCATGGCTTAGTAGATAGAAAACGGTTCAATGAAATTCCACCTAGAGTTGAATACAGCTTGAATCAAAAAGGGGTTGAATTAATTAAATGTTTTAAATATTTAGACATTTGGCATTCAAAATGGAATTATGAAAAATGAAAAAGATTGGTAATTACTTAAAGAATTATCTAAATGATTTAATCTTCCTCTTTAATCATTAATCATAATTAATAACACACGTTCCGTCTTTGTATTGTCCTATACTTGTTATATTGATTCTCAAATCAAATATTGTTTGAATTTTTTTTACCTGTTTTCTATAATATTTGATATACTTAATATAGTGTGGTAGAACAATTTCATATTTAGATCTGAAAATTTTGTTCTTTCATTTAATCTACTACTGTTATAACTGTTATAACGTAAATCTGTTATAACAGTTCTTTATAATGAAAGTGATAATTATCATTTACTTATCTCTAACATATCATTTATTTTCCTCAGTAAATCGTCTTAATTACTCCACTTCCTTTTGAACTAATATCGACCTTGGAGGAATATTCTTCTTTATCAGTCTTAATTCTCCATTGATAAACTAATTTAATTTACCGAGAATTATTTAAATTCATTTCTTAATCCTTTGTGTCACAAGTTTCCTTTTATTTTGGAGTCTAGACCATCTCTTATTTTATTAAGTAACATCGGCATTGAGAACGGTTTTATCAAGTAAGCAAGAATTTTTTCATGCAATTCAATATTATTCATTTTTTGATCTTGGAAATGTCCGGACATTATTATGATTTTTTTTTCCGGAGTTAATTTAGAAATTTCTTCTACAACTTCTATGCCTGACATTATAGGCATTACCATATCTAAAAGTATTAGATCAATACTAGATTGTTTTTGTTTAAATATTTCTAAAGCTTCTTTGCCATTTTCAGCAGTAATCACAGAATATCCTACCTTTTGTAAGCAAATAATTAATAAATCTCGAAGCTCTGCTTCATCATCGACTACCAAGATCGTTTCTAAACCATTTTGTTTTTTTGGCTTTTCAACGGAAACCGGTTTTATATCGGGTAAACACTCTGGTAAATAAAGAGTAATTCTAGCACCTTGATCAGGTCGATTTTCAACAGTTATTCTCCCTCTATTATCGGCAGTAATTACATTATAAACATAAGTCATTCCCAACCCACTTCCTTTTACGCTCCCTTCTTTTTTAGTAGTATAGAGGGGTTCAAAAACACGTCTTAAAGATTCTTTCGTGAAACCTATACCAGAATCCTCAAAAACAATTTTAATATAGTTTACTTTAGTTCTTTTGTCATCTTGCTTACTTTTTAATAAGTTTTTACCAATAAAATTATTTTTTTCAGCAGAGACTTTAATGAAATTTCCATTCTGATCTTTTACATCTACTCCTTTCGCACGAATTGCAAATAAGGAGTTTGTAGAAAGATTAATAAAGACCTGATTTAACTCTGTTGAATTTCCCAAGACGAAAAACTCTCCAGCTGGGAATGTTATGACTTTTTCAATATCTTTCGATATATTTTGTAAAAATTGAAATACTTCTTCTGTAATATTATATAAATCGAGACAACTTTTTTCTGATAAAGTACCTTTACTTAAGTTTTGAAATTGTTTAATCAACTTGGTAGCTCTTTCGCTTGCTTTCAATGTATTAATAATAAGTTTTTTTTGTATTTCAGTAAAATTATCCATTTCAATTTCTACCAACGATAGATTTCCTACTATTATAGCTAGCAAATTATTAAAATTATGAGCTAATTCTCCAGCTAACTCACCTACGGAATTTATACGTTGTTTTAGATGAATTTCTTCTTCTAGATTCCATACTGCTAATAAGAAAACCAATGCAGCAACGATTTCAGCCAATTCAGAAAATACTAAACCAATTGGTATATGAGAAAAGATTATTTCCCCTAAATGATGAACTCCAAATAACAATGCTCCCAAACCAGTAAAAAAAACGGTGCGAGGAAAATAACCTCTTTCTTTCATTTTCCTAACTAAGAATAGTGCATAGGTCATCAAAATAATATCCATCAAAAAAGCTAATAAAAATAAAATGTTCGGCAGACCATTATTAAGCAAAGAATTAATCTCCTATTCCAACTTACGCAGGCTAATATCATATATCACTAATGTGGCAACAAAGAGCAATGTGACAATAACAGCGGTAACTGCATATAATAATTCTCCCAATTCTGCAATTTCAGTAAATGCATGGAGAACGAAGGCAATAGCAGTTACCATGTATAAAATGACAACCCAAATTAAGTTTCTATCTTTTAATCTTTTTAGAATAAGTAGACTTATTGTTAAAATCAGCAGTGCTATAATAAAGACAATAGATGCTACAAGAAAGAGTAAATTATTGTCTAACAACGATATCCACCAAATTATATTTATACCTTAGATAACATAAAAATTCGCTGAATTAGGAATGAATCGTTGATTTTTCTATGTACTATGGTTTTTTTCTATATTGTAAATTTCTTTACGGCATTTTCGAGATCAGAAGCAATATTTGCTAATTCTTGGGCTGAAGAAGACATTTCTTGCATTGTAGCGGTCTGTTCTTCCGTTGCAGCAGTTGCTTCTTCTGCACCAGAAGCAGTCTCTTCTGAAATAGATGCTACTTCTTGAATGGAGCCATAAATGGTTTTTATAGAAGATTGAAGATATGTTTGGATATCGGAGGTGATTTCATTTACTTTAGAAACAGATTTTTTTCCTTCTTCAGCCAATTGTCGGATGTTTTCAGCTACTACCGCGAATCCTCGACCATATTCCCCAGCACGTGCGGCTTCAATAGAGGCATTAAGCGCCAGCATATTAACTTTTCCAGTAATATCTTCAATTAGACCTGAGAGTTCTTCGATATTTTTGATTTTTTCACTAAAGCTTTTTTGTAATTCTTCTACCAACATAGTGGATTCAGAACTCTTTACGCTTTGTTCCTGGGATCCACGAGACATTTGTTGGGTAATTGATGATATTTCCTCACTGGTAGCATTTACTTCTTCAGCTGAAGAAGCCATTTCTTGTGAATTAGTAGCAATTGTTGTAGAACCTTTTTGTATATCTGTTACAGCCTTTTTAAGATTAATGACCATTAACCCAAAATTTTTACTCAACACACCAATTTCATCTTTCCTGTTTTGCTGGTTTGAATCTATAAGAATAGTCAAATCTCCATCTGCAATAGCTTTAGAATCATCGCTTATGCGAATTAATGGACGAGAAATGGTATAATTTAACATAAAACCTGCAAAAATGGAGATTGCAAAGATTCCAAATGGAAAGATGATAGCCAATAAATCAGCAAAGGCTATTTTGTTTTCAGCAAATTGTTGAAACGATAAGACCATAGATTGAAGACGCTCAATTAACGGTTCTTCCTCAGTAATAACAGATGATATCATGGTCTCAGATACATTTCCTTGAGAATTTTCTATATTTATGATTAATTGCTTAAAATTATTTGAATAGTATTCATCCACAGCATTCCAGTTTTTTAAAACGTTATTATCATCCGTTCCGGGAATTCCTAAATCCGAATCACCATTCCGGAGGCCAATATGAGCTTTCTCGAACTCCAAACGGGCTTGATTAAGTTCAGCAATAGTTTCACTTTGCAAAGTAAAATCTGTATGAAAATAAATTGCTAGCGATTTTTGGATCATTTTTTGAGTTAACATTCTTTGCCTTCCAGCAACATTTATGACCACAGCATCACTACGAGACAAATTAGTAGAATATAGCATCATCACTCCCATTACAGCTCCTACTACAATTATAATTGAAAATATTACAAACAGTTTAGATTTCACTCTGAAATCATTAAACTTCCTTAAAAAGAACAACTATTTCACCTAATTTTTTATTTCATGTAGTAGCTAGGTATTCCTACCAATAATATAAATATTATTATAGGCGACCCTACTTAAAAAAGTGAAATCTCTTTTTAAAGAATTAATTCAACATTTGGCTCAAAAAGAGTCTGAAAAAATTTATTCATCTTATGAATGGGAGAGAATTTTACTCAATTTTCAACTACGATTAGGATTGAACAGTGTGACAAAAGCATTAGAAAAATCTTCAGAATTTTGTATTACTTGCAAAAACGAATTATTTATAATTGGATTAAAAGGTAAAACATATAAAGTTTTTGCGGAGATATATTTGGATTTCCTTGAGTATGGATGAATTATTAGCTGAATTTAGAAATGAATTACAGTACTATTGTAAAAAATGTGAAATACTTCTCTATAAATGTTGCGATCTAAAATTGATGTCAATTAATTTTATAAATAAGGAGGAAGTACTTTTAATATTTCATACTCTAAAAGATGTTCATCGTATGCCTGATGGAATGTATAAAACAGGAAATTATGAAGATCCCTTACCTTGTCCTAAATATGACCTAGAAAACGGATTTTGTACAATAATTAATGAAAAACGACCAGATGCATGTTTTTCTTTTCCCATTTATGGAAACCTACTATTTGATTCAATTTTTTATAATTTAAAATGTCCTTATATTACAGAGAATTTTGAAGAAATCAAACAAAAAGTAATCAAAAAAGGATATCATTTCCTTTCTGATTCTCCTAAGTATTAACTCAAAAAGATTGAGTGGTCGATGATAGAATTTTCTTGAATCTCATCCTTAAACTCTCTCTCATCTGATCTCTTTACTAATCTTTCATTATAAAATAATTTTCTAGATTTTTTCCGTTCCTTAATCGCTTGAGAGACCTCTTCAGTAATATATCTCACTGTCTTTCCCCCACTCCTTTTCTTCGCATAAATCAATAAATATTTTTTTTCTATGTGATCATAGGATATTAATAATGTGAAATGCTCTGTTTTATATTTAATTATAGGATTTTTATTAATCATTTCATTTTTTGATGCCAATATTTTCTTTTACGAAAATTATAGTATTTATTAATCAATTAAACCTAAAAGAGTTAGTTTTATAGTCTTTAAGTCTCAATTACAGTTAATGAGACCGTTTGAATAATATTTGGGATGTTTCGTAATTTTCCGAGAACCATTCTTTGAAGCTCTCCATTAGTTTCAGCTCTTAATCGTACAATAAGATCGTATTCCCCTGAGACAATATCAATTCGATCAACTAATCTTGATATTTTTTCGATGGACGATTTAACAACCTTTTCAAATCCAATTTGACATTTGATTAACACAAAAAGGATTGCCATAAGAAAAATCTTCTGATTAGTAAGAAATTATTATTGCTAATTCCGTTCTCTTATTTCTTTTTATAAATATTCTCTTTACATGAGTTACTCCTTTCTTTAAGTTCTGTAAAAATGATCATGTTAATAGGCAATTATCTTCTACTCTCAAAAAAAGAAAAAAAGAATTAAAATAAGTTTCAATTTACCAATTCTTTTATAATTCCTATTCCTATTTCTTAATCTAAGTTTTTTCAGGAAAATCATAGATAGATTTTCTTAAGTTTTTATTCAATCTCATTTATTTGTTATTTCACTTCTTTTGGGGCCTTTGGTTGTAGTATTTAAATAATGTAACATAATAATATTTTCTTTGGTATTAAATTGAAAGGCAACTCAATTTCTTTCCTATTTATTGTTTAGATTTTTATTCTTCAACAAAATATGTTATATTCTTTTTCTAATTTAAACGCAATCCAAAAATTTCAAATTGGAGACTTTTGCAGTGTATATATTTAGACCTATAGCATATAGAGAGCTACATGAAGATGAAAAAATTGGTTCAGGAAACTTTTTGAATCCAGCTCCGAAAAGAAAATTAATTTGGACGATAGTTGATATTCATGATCAAAATATTACTTTAAAAATAGAAGTATTTGTTGGTGACTTATTAGAAAATTCCAAAACTATAATTATAAAAGATTCAGTTGCTTATACAATAAATTCTACTGTACTTGGATATAGTCCTTTTTGGATTGACATTAATAATAATGAAGAGAATATTCCAATTGATGGTTCAACAGATAATCCTTTATTAGGAGAATATGTTGAATTAGATTCTTTAGAACTAGTTGGAGGGATTAGAAATGTATTACATTATCAAAGTTTCAATAATCATTCATTTGTTGATGAAATTGGCTCAACAAGAGTTTAGGATTGGTGATATACCCAAACTAATGGAATTTTAGTAAGAATTGCCTTTATACCAGTATCCTGGGAAATTTTTGGTTACCCATATTTATTCACTGGAGTCTTGACATTGACTAATTCAAATATGGATTTGGGATCAGTAGACACAATAAAAACTTTACTTCGTTTCATCTTTCTTAAAGGTGGATGGATTCTAATTTTATCAATGGGGATTTTTATCGTAGTAGCAACGTAATAAACCTAATAATGTTTAAAAATATTGGAATAGTTGATTTTGGGTTCAAATGATGCCCATAAATTTTGAAAGCATCCTTAACAAAGAATTCTTAGAAGTTTGTGGTAAAAATGTTTAAATAATCAGAACTATGTTATATTATTAATCTTAGCATTGGCTGCGGTGATGCATTTTTGAGTTTCCTTTACGTTTTGCCTCTATAATTCGTAATATTGGGACTCCAATCTATTTTCAATCTTTTGGAGAAAAAATCATTAAGGGATCTCCAGATGAGAGTCTACTCCCCGGATTCTTAACTTCAATTCACTCATTAACTGATGTTTTTGGTAAAGACAATGTTGTGACAAAAATTTCAATGGATGATACCAAAATATTTTTTGAGTCAATTCCTGATATGAAAGCTTTTATTTGTTTAGGAATTGCAAACGAATTTTGTAGTGATTCCCATAGATCAATGGTCTTAAATTTTATTACCTCACTCAAAACAGAAATAATTGAATTTCTTATCAATCAGTTAACAGAAATCGATTTATTCAACGAAAATTCTGAAAATAAATATTTGACCTGTACTATAATTGATAAAGTCTATCATAGACATTTTCCATCGTTAGGATGCTTATTGGATCCTAAAGAATAATCTTCAGAACATTGTATTGACCATCCTCTAGATTCTCCTATTTCTCCTTCATTGAGCAAATTCGTTTATTAAATTGTTCCCAATTTAAATATAAATCATTTTACTTATCTATCTCAAATTGTTTTGTCTTTTATATGTATCTAAATTGTCTATACAACTTAATTGTTTACACATTATTCCTCTTAGTTTCATTCTCGTTGTTTATGATAATAACAATTTCGCGGTAAAAATTTTATTCCATATCTAGCTATGGATCCATTTCTCGTCTTAGAATTGAAATTAAGCTCATTTAACCTTAGGTTAATTAAAAAATGCATAAAATGACTCTACATAAGCTACTAGCTCTAGTAGATTATGAATTACAATTATACAGGTAACTAATTAAGTCATCTAGAAACGTTAAGGAAGTTTGAATTTTGTTGATAATATGAAATTGACCAAAAGCAAATGTTGTTAATTATCAAATTGGAATAGCTTACTCATGTCTGGTGCATTTGTTCTCATCAACGCTGAAACAGGTAAAGAAAGAGAGATACTTAGGGAATTGAAAAAGATTCCATTTGTAATCGAATCGAACATTGTCTACGGGATCTATGATTTGATTATCAGGCTTGAAACTGAGAATTTGGACACATTGAAAGCCATTATTACAAAAAACATCAGAACAATTAAATTTATTGATAAAACGTTTACAATGATTATTGAACCGTAAATTACCACTCAAAATATTTATAATACTAATAATGAGCCAATAAGGAGAAAATAAAATGAGAATTTGTCGATTTTTTCTAATAACGCATTAATTCTTGTCTCTGAAAGACTTTTTAAACCCAGTAATTTCTCTATCCATGAATAATTCCCCACATGAAAAATGAAGACAGTCTTCCAATTAGCGATTCGCTTTCTGTTACATTCTCTTTCTATTTCAACTGTTGACAAATTCTCAGAAACAACACAAATAATTAAAAATATTCTGAGTAAGTTTAATTAATGAATCCACATGTAAAATACAAAACGTTATATTATTTCATTCCAGTTCTTAAATATCTTTTTTTCTTAGCACAAATATTTGTTTCTTTTCCTTATCCTTTTGCATTACTTCTATAATATTTCTAATAATGCTCAATGGATGATCGAAGATTTTATTAAGAGTTTCTATATGTTTCTTATCGCTTTTGACAAATGTTTGGAGATCCTTTTCTGTATAAATATAGAGTCCAACATTGGGAAGACAGTTTTGAACCGTTTCAGTAATTTTAATGCCTTCTTTGAAGGAAAAAGGAGTGTTTAGAATAATTATGTCAAGTTTCATGGTTTTAATAATTTCACAGGATTGGTCTAAATCCTTTGTTGACAATATAAAGGCTGATAAGAAGCTATTTCTTAACAACTTGTACAATGAATTATCTTGAGTAGAATCTTCAATTAATAAAATGGAGAAATTAATTGCTTCAGTTTTTGAAATAATTACCAATCACTTATGCATCTAAAATTTTATTCGACTTTTGATGAATTATTTGCGTTTTAATTCTTAATTTTCTTTGGATTCTTAAAATATCAAGTAAAAATTGAGTTATTGTGTAATTTCATTAAGATTTAATAACTTGAGGGATAGAAAATTTTACATTTAATATCACTTCACGGTCCTAAGTTTGTTCACTTCTATCTGCAATAAGCTTTGTCTCTTTATAATCAGAAGTATTCATAAAACTCTCAATACATCCAACAGTCTCTCCTAACGAATTATAAAGAGGTGTAACCTTCATTTGGCTAGAAATAGATTCCATTTTTGGAGTAACCAATTCATACTCGGATTCAGGATTCTTTTTTTTATGATCTACATTTATTGGGCATTTATATTGACATCTTTTAGGATAGGGAATCTGAAAACACTTTTTACCAAGGATATATTCCTTTTTAACTTTGAAAAGTGAACAATAAGCATTATTAACCTCTATTATATCACAATTGTTATCGATAATGCGTATTGGATTAGAGACATTAAAAATTTGTTCAAAATGATTTGAAATTTCTTCTAATAATATTTCTGTTTGATGAAATTTTATTATATCATTAATTATACGTATTAGATAGAAAAATTGAGTGGTGATGATTTGTGATTTTAGTAAATAGTTATTTACCCCTAAATTTAGAGCTTGAAGGGTTATTTCCTCTCGTTCTATACCTGTAAATACAATGAAGGGTATATCTGAGTATTGGCGTATATTTTTAAAAAGGGAGAGTCCATCCATCTCCGGCATCGCATAATCAGAGAGAATAATATCAAAATGTGTTTCTTTAAGTAATGAATCAACATTTAATGGATTGGTTATAGAATAAACTTGAAATAAATTACCACTCTTTTTTTCTAACATTTTTTTTGTGATTTTTAAAAAATCTTCATCATCATCTACATGTAAGATCCGAATTATACTATTTATCTTTAGTACATCACGATACAAGACGTTACAATGGTTCTTCCACACATCCTCACTCTCATATAGCGCTTCTACACATTTCAAATAGGAAAAACAAACATTTTGAGAAATATGTCTGCCGCAGCAGCAGCCTCGTAAAAAGCAATCAACCTGTAATTCATCTTGAAATTATAATCAAATTCAATATTGATTATTCTAACCTAAAATATGCAAATTTTTATATAAATATTTCTTAAGTAGACTATTTTAAAAAATGAAAGATGAAACTAAGGGTAAATGCGTCAACTTCCGACAAAATTATTTTATATTCCAACTTCTAGTTATGTCCTTTCTCGAAAATGAAAAAGTTCAGCAATGATTTTTTTACTCCTATCACCCTTTCCACCTTTCCTTATCTGACCCAGTTGGTAAAACAATATTTACTATTGTTCCTCCGTCTGGGTTATTATCTATCCACATTTTTCCATTATGTAACTCTATGATTCGCCTACTAATAGAGAGACCGAAGTGTTTACCATGATTATTTCTATCAAATATGTTTTCGAGAATGTATTTTTCTATTCCTGGACCAAAATCTTTTATTTTTATGTGCTGTTTGTTTCCTGAAGTTAAACTCTCAATGATTATTTTTTTCCCTTCATTTGCGTGTTTTACGACATTGTTAAATATATTTATGAACACATTCTCCAATATTTTATTACCTTTGACCAAGATTTGGGAATGAGTTCGATTTTCTACCATTATGTGCTCATTGGATAAATTACTGGATTTCAGAGCAGAATAAATTATCTTATGCAAATCTAATTCTGTTAATTCTAAATTAACAAAATCTGTGCATTTAATAAACTCAATAATATTTTCTAGGATTGCTTTTGAATTAATAATATTTTGACTAATCTTTTCTAACAATGGTTCTCCTCCATTAATTTTTGTTTCTTTTTTAAGGAGGCGCGTATAGCCGTTGACAATTATTAATGTATTACAAAGATCATGATTTAGAATATCAATTAGTAAACCTTTAATTTTTAACGGGTCAACATTTGAGTTGTTCGAGTGTGTATCGTTTGAGTATTGTCCCTTTTTATTAATATTCTTAGAATTAGTCACTTTCTCCACTCACTTTTAATACCTTAAATAAGAATTAAATTCCATACTGGATTAAATTGCTTTTCTTTCTAATGCTATATATAAATAGATAACAAAAACTTTAAATTAAATGTTAAAAATCAAAATTTGTAAAGAAATTAATAATATACCTAATAAATGCTCTGTTTCTTCTCATTCAAATTATTCTAATGGTAAATCGCATTTTAAACAAATTTTTGTTGCAAAATCATATTTTTTACACAAAAAACAATTAAACAAGAAAATTTTCTAAAAACGATAGATATTGAAAATATATTCAATCATTAAGAATTACCAACAACTTTTAACAAAAGAAGGGATAATTAAAAGTATAGTTAATTATTTTTTTCAGCCGAGTAGTTCTGGTTGAGGAAAGAAAAGAATGATGAGATTTTCAAAGAGATATTGTGTATCACTAAATCAAGTCGATACATTATGCTGAAAATGATAACAAAAAACTTAACAGAAAGGATGACATTGAACAATCTCGATTTAATAATTAATTGGACTCAATTGGATAATGACCAATAAAAGTATTTTATGCTCTAGTATAAATATTCAATAAGATTTAACCAATAAGTTGTAAAAAGACTATAAATCGTGTATTTTAATCTTTTAGTAAAAGGAATATTTAGAATTAAATTTAGTCCCAAACCTTTTTGTATTAATAAATGAAAAATAAGTCTATTTCAATACTACCAGAAAGCTTTTCAGAACTCTCCGTGGTTTTTTTGAAGTCTACATTTGAGTTATACCCACTTTGTGACGCATCTTTGACAATTGCTTATCATTCGCGACTTAAGAAAGTTATTACTCTTGAGAGAAAACTACCAGTTAAATAGATAATTTTAGAGTGTACTGATCCAGAATACGTTCCCAAATTGGGGAATAAAAGAAGAATTTTTCAATCTGAAGAATTTCTTTTCCTAATTCTACCTCATTGTAAGATAGGTTTTGATGTTAAATTATATATTGGATATATGATGCATAACTGCAATTATTCACTGGATGAAGTCTTTTCCCTTCTTCAACAAAAAAAATTCCTATTGACAGGAGTAC
>MDVS01000092.1 GCA_001940645.1 Candidatus Heimdallarchaeota archaeon LC_3 | reverse complement strand
TAGAATTGCATGATCTTAAATACTCCTTTGGTACTGATAATAGATACATTATTGAGCCGTTCTATGAGTTCAATTATCAGGCGACCAATCTTCGAGCTTATCCATCAACAACACCAATCTTTGATAGTGGCCGTGTTCCACTCAATTTAGGTGAATTTATTTTTGATGACTTATCGTTGTATAAATTATTAGGTAAAAATGAAGAAGTCAATTTATTGATGTCTTTGGCTAAGATTGAGAAATTTGACAAAATTTCTAGGACAGCTGGAAAAGCTATGTTGGGTTTAATGGGAATCTATTTCTTGTACAATTTTACCATTGAAATGCCCAATTTAATGAACCAATACTTAAATACCCCTACCTATCATTACACATGAGTAAAGAGAAAGAAAACTTTTTATAATTTATTCGTGTGTTGAAGAATATTAGGTCTATTCAATTTTTAAAAGACATTATTCATTATATGAGAAAATCATGAAAATGGCTATCAAATCCTCATCTAGTTATTGTATTTATTGTAAGAAACGTCTCGATAATTTAGATATCAACTATCATAGTTATTGTTTTGAGAATATGAATCAATATAAAGATAAATTTAAAGGACTGTTTTTACCATTAATGTACGAAATTACTAATTTTCCTTTTTCATTTACCTCAAGAATCAAAAATCAAGAGTACAAGATTTTAGTACATCGGATAGAATCAGAAGATGAATTTTTTGAATGGGAATATGGTATGCATGAATTTGACAGGTTCTATGGTTTCCCTACAATTAACAAGAATGGTAAGTTAATGAATTACGGTCATTTTGATAATCATTTATACGAATCACTTAGCAATGATAGTGGAAATATTGGTATTATTGGTAATGGTACAAATATTGATTGGTCTAAGATCCCTTTAGATTACATTACTGGTTTAAATCTTCGAAAAGGATTTTTAAGACAAATACCTGAAGATATTGGAAGACTGGAAAGATTAACTCATCTTTCTATTGTACATCCCGAGATTAGGGATGTCTGGGAGGAAATAAGAAGTCAAGGGTCAGAAATACATAATATTTTTGAAAAACTAGTTTATAGAATTCCTAATCTTGAGAGATTTGAGACTCATTGGTTACCGACTGATTCTCACATAAATAATTTGGATGGATTAGAACTTCCCAAATCATTTGAGAAATTGACTAATTTACAACGGTTGGATATTGATGTCTATGGATGGAAGGAATTTCCAGATGTCTTGCTTCAATTCCCCAAGTTAAAAGAAGTCCATTTTTATTATTTAGGACAGGATATAGGTTGGGATAAGTTCCACAATCCGATTGACTTGAAGAATTTTGATAATAAAGAATTTTTTGAATCAGTTCCAAAAGATTTTATAAAAAAAGTCAAAAGGTGTTACATGATTTACTGACCGGATCTTTTAATTATCCATTATCTATGCAATCTGTATAGATGACCGCAATCATTGGACTATAAACAAGAGCAGTGGTATATTGATTTAAGGAAAAGCTCGTGTTTATGGTTATAACTGGTTAACGAGCATTATTATGATTTTCTTTTTTGGTCTAAAGATGCTACAAATACGAAGATTAATTCAAAAAAAATATCCAGAATATATTGAGAAATATAATCTTTTTATTCCTTCACAATGGAGAATTAATCCTATTTTTAGTCGAACGTTAATTGAAATAAATCCCGATAGATTTATTTATTGGAAAGGTACTAGTCTTTCCTACGTCGAATTTTAGGGAACCCTAAGAAAAAATTAGATTTACCTAAGAGAAAGTTATTATGGTTGTTGAAGTCGTCCTTGAATGTAAGGGACATAATTACATGTGTATTTTGCAAAAAGACGTTGCTCAATTCTTATTAAATACACCATTATTCTATTCTTGTACGGTAAATGAGGATAAACTACCATTTATCAGACCAATCATGTACAATTATGAGATGGATAAATGTATTTTTTCTTTTTTATCTGAAAAAAATTCTCAGGAAGCTAAAAACCTTCAAAGAAATCCAAATATTTCCTTTACTACTGAAACAAACCACCCTACTAATCCATTTATTAACTCAGGAATAATGGTTCAAGCAAAAACGCAACTTTCGGAAAATGAAGAAGATCGAAAGAGCGTTAAAAGAAATCTTTTACGAAAATATAGTTCCCATTTAATTCCTGAAATAGTTGACTATTACTCAACTGAAAATGATTTAGTTGTTACAGCAGAGATTCTAACAATTAGTTATTGGAAAGGTCCAAAATTTAAACAGTTTGTTTGTAAATTAAGAAAAAAAATTTAGAAAAAGATGGAATTATTTTCTAAAAAAAATTATACAGTCTCTTTTCTTTTTTCAGGTTTTTGTTTTGTTATTGATTCTCTCAATATGGAACTTACTAGCAATGTTAAAGCTAAGAGTGCTGAAAGAGTCACTAAAGGTATCATAAGATTACCTTGTGGTAAAAAGTCTTGTAAAATTGGAACATCAGTTAAAATACTTTTTCCGTAAACCCAAATACCACCTGCTCCAGCGACCATTACGAGTAAAAAGAAACCAAGTAAAGTTGACTCCGCATAAATAACCTGAACAGCGGTATGACGATCATAAACAGAATTGGCATGATTTAAAGTAACAAAGTAAAACCTAATTAATCCAGCAAATATGAATGCCTGTAACGCTACTATTGTCCATGTAACTTTGAAAGCTAATACCTCATTACCAAAGGAAACATCTATTCCCTTCAAAGCGGCACTTATATCGAGAGGACCTGCTCCTGCTACTCCAGAAGCATCAATAAACCCAAAATAAGCTGAAGCAACTATTCCTAAAAAACCGATTATTCCTGTTACATGAGCAACATAATCCAAACGTTGAACGGCAAATGGACCTAGAATATTTTCTAACACTTTAGGTAAGAGATTTCTTTTCTGTAAAAAATTTATCCAGAAAGCTAAGAATGTACAAAGAGCAGTAACTGCCCATGCTCCTATATGGAAGTGTAAACTTGGTGAGTGAAGACCTGACATCATAATACTTTCCTCCTTTGAAAGATGTATATAATAACTATAATAGAAATATTTAATCCAAATCCTAATCCAGCTAATAAAAAGAAGTTAATGATATTTTCGTCTTTTACTTGCTGAGGACTTCTTGTGTTAGTTGAAGTAGTAGTTGTAGTCGGATCGCCATTTCCAGAGGGAAATGATTGTGAAATTGCGAAAGTATGAACTTCACGATGTCCACTTTTATGAAAAGCTGGTTTACTACTAGCAAACTTAATATTGTATATTTCTCCCTCTACTAAATCAAAATCTTTGCCATCTTCATCATTAGTTATTAATGGCCGTTTAAATTCGTAATAAACAATAACTTCTCCCTCAGTATCTATCTTTTCAAAACTAATATCATTTCTAGAATCAATTGCTGGATGAGTATCTGACCCACGATAATAAACATCTCCATAGTAATTGGTTTCATCATGCCCCATTCCGAAAGCCCAACCATCATGACCATCTACCATGTTTTCATCATCTGCATCTAATTCAAATGCAATCCAATAATTCTCTAAATCAGCTACATAAGCTACAAGCATATATAAATAATAACCATCATGACTGGCCTTAACCCATCCATCTGTATTGCCAGTACTGAATTCTTCTACCTTAAATTCATCAATATTGTCCCAATATTCATCAACCACACCATCACCGATGATTATTTCACTTTTTACCATTTTCCAAGCTGTTACATCCCCCTCTACTCCTGTGTTTAACACATTAAGGTTATAAGTCATTGTAGCGTTATTACCTAAGGAATCTTCAGCAAAAATTTTTAGTGTAAAAGGCCCATTTGGAATAAAATATGTATTCAACGTATAGTTATATAAATTTGAAACATTATTGAATAACATTTCAATTGGATCATCGGTATCTATGATTAATGATACTCTCTTCATAGCAACATTGTCAGTAGCATTAACCTGTACTAAAACATCAGTTGATAGATCAGCTAACGAATTGGAAGCCTCAACACTATCTAATAAGACTGAATGAATTACTGGAGGGACTTTATCAGCTGAACCAGATACTTCAATTGTTACATTACTGTAGATGTAGTAAAAATCAGATGTTCCATCAGCCCAAACTGCTAAAGCTACAAGGGTGTAATTATCCTGCACACCTGGTGGAAATAGTTCATCTGGAAAGACTATTTTACTACTGGAATGACCTGACACATCTAGTAAGTGATCATTCTGTTGAATTACACTGCTAATAAATTCACTATTATCCCCATCAGCTGTTCTAAAACCAACAGTTATATTTTCACTAGAAGCATCAAGAAAACCATTAACTGAAATATTAACATTGAATGGTACTCCAGGAGCAACCACAGTCGGAGCTTCAATATCTATTAAACCTGCACCTAAAAAAAGGTTAGGAGATCCCCCGTTATGACAACCACAGCCTGTCAGATTACTTGGATCAAATTCATTAAAAGAAGTATCGTTGGTTGTTTTTCCGACCACAGACGTATTAACAATAAATAAGAACGAAATAAAAATTATTATCATCAGGGATATCGAAATTGTTATTTTAGAAACGCTTTTCAAATAATTCACCGATTTTTTTGTTACATTTTAGAAATGTATGTTTATTTTTTTAATTTCGATTATTTTTTTAATAATAATTGAGTAAATCTTTTTCCTTCTACTAAAAGTATTAATCTGATTGGAATTCTTCAATTCATTATTAATTCTTTGCATTAATTTGTTATTTTTAAATAAATTTTATATTTGAGGTTTATTGTGTAAATTGGTCAAAATTGTATGAATCAAGGTAAGTTGATGATTTATTTATATTTAAGAGAACCTATTTTATGAGCACAAATATAGATATACCTACAAAATTTACGAGTAAATATAATCATTTTTTAGTGATTTATTTTTCCAAACAAAATGTGGTAACAAGTATATGAGTGAAAACGATTCATCATTGAAAAGAAGTTTCAATATTAATCGCAAGACTATCGCTATGTTTGTTATACCCCTCATCCTTTTAGGATCATTATTTGTATTTGCGGGATTTGAAGGATTTTCTGGAACAACGGATATTGAAGTAGCAGATCTTGATGGAAATACAATATCTACTGCAGATTATAGTGGAAAAATTCAATTTATTGAATTTTTTGCAACTTGGTGCACCTCTTGCAAACAAATCACTCAAGCAATTGCTAGTTATCATCAAAAATACCAATTTTCAGATGTTATATTTTGGTCGATTAGCATTGATACTCCCCATGATCAACCAAATATCATACAAAATTATATCAATGATAACAATCTTAGTTCTTATATCGATCAAGGAACATGGAACTTTGGACGTGATTTAAAAGACTACCATGAAATTTTAGACGTTACGGGAGTTCCACACACTTTTTTGATGGCTCCTAATGGTTCATTTGTGAAAAATTATATAGGGGTTTTAAATATTGATGATATTGAGGATTGGATCAATTCTTTAAGATGATATGGGCTTTTATGTGCCTTGAAAATCTGGATATCTTAAAAATATTAAATTATTAAGAAATTCTTTTCTGAAAAAGAAAACCACTAAAAAAATTATTTTTCTACTTTTTTGATATCTGACTGAGAAATCTTGGAAAAATTTTTATCTGACATTATTAATTTAATTTAGTATAACATCAAATCAATTAAATTTGAAACATCTAATTACTGAATATTCATATCTATTACTACAAGGATTTCATATAATGACAATCAAATGTCCGATTTGTTACAAAGAATATATAAAATCCGGATGGTTAAGATTTCATTTGCATAAAAATAGTACAATTGAGTATAAAGTCCTTGGAGGGAAACTATACAAACAATCAATGTTATTAGATTTTTTGAATCGATAATTAAAAACAATTTTTCTGTTATTCTATTAATAAAAAAAAATTGGAAATCATCTTTTGGTGAAAAATATTGCAAAGTATTACCCCTGATCAGTTCCCTATGTTGTTAATCATACTAGCTGTTGCCATTTTATCTTTAATATTGTCTACAATAGGTTTTTCGAGTTATTTCACGACACGAGATAAAAGAATTATTTTTGTCGCAACTGCTTTTGGTGTTTTTTTCCTAAAAAACTTTTTAGTTGTTATTTCACTATTATATGATATTTTCCCTCATGGTGACCTTGAGTTTGTTGAAGCACTCTTTGATTTAGTCACATTGATATTTCTTATTGTTCCTGTCATTAAGAAAGATTGGTAAATATCAGATTCAATTTTAGGTTTGTTAAAATATGTCCAAGAAAGAAAAACAGTCTGGAGATCTCAAAGAGATTATTTTAACAACCATTGATAAATATCCAGGATTATCCCTAAGGGAATTATCCCGAGAATTAGATATTTCTTCTAGTTTAATGAAATATCATATAGATAGCTTGAATAACGAACATAAAATAGTTGGAGTAAGAGATCAGAAAGCGATTAGATTCTTTTTAACAGATCAACAAATTTCTGAAGAGGAATTTAAAACTCTGAAACTTTTAAGAAATCCTGTTATTTTGGAGTTTATAGTTTTATTTTTAGAGTCATTTGAAGGTGACGATCCTAACACTTTAAGAGGAATTCTCCGAAATAACGATTTATACAAAAAATTACGTTTTAATTCTAAAGGTACTATTAGTTATTATCTGAAGAAGTTATTAGAAGAGAAAATCATCATAAAAGTTGCTGATATGAGTAATAGTTATCAATTGCAGGATCGGGATAAAATCAAAGGATTAATATTATTGTATAAACCAAATCCATCTGTAATAGCGAGTTTTTCGAGTTTGTGGTCGAATTTTTATAAAAGAAAGTAAATAATTTATTTTGAAAGTAAATTTTTATGAATTTATCATTTTGTTTATTTCATCAAAAATCAACTATGAATTATCTGTAAATTAGAATTTGATTAATTAATATTTTTTAGGTTTACAATCCATGATAACTTTAGATCCTATCGCGATTTTCACAGGATTATCAATTGGTTTGGTTTTTGGTTTCGCGTTATCAAAGTCCAAACTATGTACTAATTCAGCTTTTGCAAATTTTTTTTTATTTAGAAGCGTTTCTTTAATTAAAATTATAACACTCTCTGTTTTACTTATGACTACATGTGTAGCAATTTTAGCTATGTTTAATTTATACGAATATAAACCAATGACCTTTTCATACATTTTAAATCCTTTTGGAGGGTTTATTTTTGGTATTGGAATGGTTTTAGCAAGTGGTTGTGCATCAGGTATCTGTTATAAAGCCGGGGAAGGTTTATATCAAGCAATTGTCGCTCTATTTGGATTTATGATTACTGGTCTTATCGTTCAGAATAATTCATTTATAAATCTATCTGAAATTACTGGAAATACTCTTCTGTTTGCTGGAGATTTTAGTCCATCCATTCCTGATTTCTTAGGACTAAATATTAATGATTTTTGGATTATTGGGTTAATCATAGGTGGATTAGGTTTGATTTTATTCGGATTTTGGGAATATAGGGCAAGTTCCCGAAATTTAAGCTTTAATTTTTCGATGTTTGATGGAAATGCATTACAGATAATTAAAAATCCCTGGCCCTGGTGGATAGTTGGAACTATTATTGCAATAGTTGGTATGTTTGCATTTCTCACAAGATTAACTCAAACTGGTGTATGTAATTGCACTTCACCTGGATTAGGAATGACAAATGGGATTGTCAATTTTTTCGATTTCGGTTGGGCTACCTTTCTAGTTATCGGAACAATCTTGGGAGCTGTAATCGCATCAAAATTAATAGGTCATTTTCGTTTCGAAGTCAGTTCTCCAAGAAATTTAATAAAAGGATTTACAGGTGGATCGTTAATGGGAGCAGGAGCTGTATTAGCTAGTGGATGCAATATTGGACATATTTTTGGGGGATTACCTCATTTAAGTATAGGATCTGTTATTACAATATTTTTCATGATAGCTGGCAATTGGACATCGGTAATTTTATTAAACAAATATTTCGATATAACAAACTTTGAAATGAGAACAACCTCCCCTATCCTAATGGGAGAATTATCTTCCAAATCAGGATCCATTGTTTCAGGTGCTCAATCTATTGATGAATTACGAATGATAGACACTCGGGGAGAAACTTGTCCTATTCCACTAATGTTGACAAGAAAAGCTCTTAGAAAATCGATAGATGGGGAAGAAATAATTGTTATAGGAGATCATAGACCAAGTCTTAAAGACATTCCTGAATACATAAAGAAAATAAACTCAGAAATTATTAATTTAAGGGAAGAAGATGGTAATTGGTATATGTTAATCAAATATCATAAAGAATAATGATTGATATGATCCAAGGTCGATTAATACTAGAAGAATCATCTGGAAATAATGTAAACTACAATTTAGCTTTAGAACAATCCATAATTACTCTTCAAAACTATAATAATTTTGATTCTATCATCCGTTTTTGGAGGAACCAAAACTCTGTCATATTAGGTAGAAACCAAGATTTTTTTAGCGAAATAAATATTGATTATTGTAAAAATAATAATATTGAAATTGCTAGAAGAATCTCTGGCGGAGGTACTGTCTATCAAGATTTAGGGAATCTTAACGTTAGTCTGATATTCAATAAAAATATGTTACCGAACAAATTTTCCAATATTAAAGATATCACTGGTTATTTTACAGATTTCATAATTAAATCTTTAGAATGCTATGGATTAAATAATTTGGAACGAAAAGGAACCTCCAATATTCTTTATAATGAGCTAAAAATATCAGGGTCATCTGGTTATTACAAAAAAAATTGTTTCTTACATCACTTAACCCTATTAATTGATGTAAATCTAGTGAACTTAGAAAAAAGTCTATTAGCACGCCCAAATTATGAAGTAAAAAAGGGAAGAGAGAGCAATTATTATAAAACGACTAACATTTCAGATAATTTCAATGTTACTAATTGGAAATCAATACTTATTATGATGTTGGAGAAAGAATATAATATCCGATTTATAAAATCTGATTTAACTGAGTCTGAAGTAAAATATGCTAAAAATTTAGAGAAAAACATGTACGAATCAAAAAATTGGATTATTCTCCAACAGCGAAAAGAGGAGTTTGATTTTGAAGTTTGAAAACAGAAATTTTTTTTAAGCTGTCTTCTTTTCAGGTTCTCGC
This sequence comes from Candidatus Heimdallarchaeota archaeon LC_3, assembly GCA_001940645.1. The sequence continues at coordinate 7,839 of MDVS01000092.1, read as the reverse complement.
TTATTTTAGACGAGGAATGTTTTACGCATTTCTATCTTTGTATCTTCATTTTGTTTTAGGATTCTCTGTTACAGAATCGACTTTTTTTGCTACATTTTCTATGCTTGCCTCTTCTATCGCTCAATCTTTTATTTGGGGACCTATTGCTGATAAAATATATAATAGAAAATACATGGTAGTTTGGAGTGAAATTTTAGCTGCAATTGGAATTTTTATCGTTTGGTGGCTTCACAATCAAGCTTATACCAATTATTCTCCTTATATAGCTGGTTGGGTTATCACAATTGGTTTAACTTTTGTTGAAACAATTTGGAGTGCATCAAATGTCGCTTGGGCTGCTCTTTTAGCTGATGTTACAGAACAAAAAGATAGAAGTTCAATGATGGGAAGATTGGGTGCATTTGGAGGAATAGGTAGAATGATTGGAGTAGGAGCTGCAGCTTTACTTTATAGTTATGGGGGAAATGAAGGAGGGGGTTTCTTATTAGGTCCTTTATTTTTCTTAACTAGTTTAGTTATCTTTTTGACAGCTATTATCATGCAATCAAGTGTTTCAAATAAGGATCTCGTTTATAGGGATAAAGAGCGCAAATCTTCTATTGATTCTTCTGTCCAGGATTCTAGTATTAACCCCAATCGAAATTCCTTCAATGTTATATTATTCACTCTTTTTCTAATATCTTTGGCTTTGATAAATTTTGGAAGAAATTCCGTTGTAATAATTAGTAATTTTTTCCTAGTGCATCGTTTCAATGCCAATGAGCTTGTGATTGGAGCATTTGAAGGAATTTCTTCATTCAGTATAATAGTAGCTGGATTAATCACACCCTTATTAGTAAGAAAATTAGGAGATTGGAAAGTGTATATGATTGCTACTGTTTTTGTTATGATATCATTAATAGCTTTCGTATTCAGTCCATTTCTTTTGTTAACTTTAATTTTTGGATTTAATATTTGGTTTGTTCATCTTATATTAGAAGCAACAAGCTATTCCATTGTTGCAGGAATGATTCCTCCACATTCACGTGGAAAATTATTTGGAATTTATAATGCTGCATTTTTTCTGTCATGGGGAATTGGAGGTACGTTTTTTACTGGACCTATAACAGACTATTTGATTAATTCTAACTTTGATGAAGTTTATGCTTATACTGTTGCCTATATTTCTGCGGCTTTAGTAGTTTTCTTGGGATTAATATTAGCTTTATTTATATATTATAAATACTCAAAAAAACATGAAAAATTAAGCAAACAACTAATTTAAGTTTTTGACATATCTCTAGGAGAAATTGGACCGCTTAAATGTTTTGGCACAGGGTAGGGACCTCGCAGGTTATATTGTTGTTCTTCGTAAAATTGTAAAAATGCCCAAACTACCATTTGTAGCATAACTTTACCTTTACCCAAGTGTAGTTTTTCAGATCTCTTTGTTATATATTCATTTAAAGTAGGTGGTAATTCTCCTAAATTTATTAATAATGGTTCATCCACACTTTGCCACCTTTTATATGCTTTTTTTGGCCTTCCAGGACCTTTAGAAGGTAGTTCTAATTCATGAATCATGTTAGTTTCCACAAACTTTTGTAAAACGTTGATTATGCTTTTTCTTGATCCTAGTTTATTATTTAATGCATGATCAATAATTTCAGATTGTTTTACTGCTTCTTCAGATGTTGAAAATTTTAAATCAAGAAATTCCCAAATTCTTAATAATCGAAGCTTATATTCAAATGAATTATTCATGATTAATACTTAGAGAAATCATGTAATTAAATATTATTAATTTGTTAAAAAAGAACAAAATTCCTGATTTGTCATCCATTAAAAGATATGTCGATAAAGAAAGAAAAATGAAAGAAATACTGTTTTATATGTGAATAGTAGAATTTTTACTAGTATATTAAATCAAAGTCAACAGGACAATATTGATTTATTACATTTATTCTAATCAATATAAATAATATAAATTTATATCTGAAAAAATCAAAGAAATTTTTATGTCTGAAATGATTTTATTTTATAATTTGAAATAATAATTTCAGGATTTTTATTTTTTTGATTATTCATATCATTGTAAGTATTATAAGATTTCTGATAATATTCTGAAAAAGTTTCTCTAACTTCATAGCAATCTCTATTGGATAATATCCATTGAGAATCTATTTTGCTTAAATAGGTTTTGAATCTATCCAAATCAATGGAATTATAATTACGATACAGTTTACCTTTTTCTGCTACTTTAAAATATGGAGGATCAAGATATAGAAGATCAACTTTAGTTTTTCCAGCTATAATATCTTCAAGTATCAATGTATAATCAAAATTTGTAATTTGGGTCTTTTGAAATAATTTACAAATTTCTTTCCAGATTGGAATTTTATTTGTATACCAATGTCTATGAGCTTTTTCATTGGAATAACCTCCTCCTGCTCCATTAGGTGAACAATTTAAAATTACAAGTAATCTTATTGCTTTTTCAAGTTCACTAGGAGGTTTAAAGCTCTTCCAGTAATAATAGTCTTTCTTTTCAATCGGTTGTATTTTCTTCACTTGATTTATTAATTTATTTAATAATTCTTTATCCTTAATACATAATAATAATGAATAAACTTCTGAATCCAAATCATTTAACAAAGCAAATTTAGTTCTCTTATTTATACCTAAGTAAAAATTACTTAAGCCGGTAAATAGATCTACCAAATAATTGATATTTTTTGGAATTGATTGATATAATATTTTATGCTTTTTTTTATTGCTTTTCCCTCCAGGATAGCTAGCAATAGTCATCTTATTTGAAACAGTTGCATCATAATTTGAAATAACTCTACCACCTTAAAGAAATAAATTACGAATATTTTTATATCTGATTAAGTCATCTGTTATAATCGCTTTAACATTTAATTGAAGAGCTTTATTTAAATACTCTAATGTATTTATAGTCCTCGGATTGACTAATAAACCAATCTTGTGAGCTTTATTTATTCTAATTTCTTAAGGTATTTTATCTATATTCTTTTTATAGTAGTCAATATCTTTTTAAAAAATAATAAATCAGAGAATAATAAATAATATTAGTTTTTTGTATGTAAAATAAAATAATTTTACTTGAATATTGGTCTACTATAATCAATTGAATTAGTATAACATTAGGTGTAATATTTGGTCTATAAATTACGAAAAGCAACAAGATTCATGTTTATTAAGGTTTTCATTGGTATTACAATTTTTTCTTTAATTATTGGTGCAATTGCATCCGCTATTGTAGGAATTGCTATTACTTTTGACAACATAAGTTATAGTCCCTCCCTAGTTAATATAGACGGAGGAAATATTGGATTAGAAGAATGTGAGGAATATCGTAGTGAGTCCTGTGATTGGTTACTTTATGATGAAATTAGGGATAGAGAGGATATAAAAAGTAATCTTCTTTTAAATAACGAATTAGCAATGATAAATAGGACCTTAGCAACTGGATCTAATATCGTCATTACGCGTCCCAACACTGATGAGGACGAAATTGAACCTGTTTTTCTAGGACGACTTCTCTCAATAAACCCATTAGACCAAGATGTTTTATGTGAAGAGTTTTCGTTTCTATCTTCTCAAAATGAAGGTTTGTGTAATATCTCTCCGATTCATATTAAATCAGAAATCTTATCAGATAATTCGACAAGACCGGTTTTGGTAGGTGAAATTTTAGTTGCTAATAGGACCAATGAAGACATTTTATGTTCAGATTTCACAAATAAATTTGATTGTAAATTAAAATTTAATTCAAACACAGGATTATATGAAGCAAATTTAATTGATGTTAATTTTGATTGTAGTCAAGCAGGAGGGACGATTTTAATAAGAGAGAAAAAGGATATATGCTTAATTGAAGGAAAACGACAATTGGTCTCCCCTCAATTCCTTAACCAAACATTTGACACCTCAATACTTCCTTTTCCAGAAGAACCCAGTCAAGTCTTTTGTACATTTGGAACTGGAGAATGTTCAAAATATGCTGAACCAATCGGGATGTTTGGATTTTTATCTGGCATTGAGGAAGGGATTCCTGGAGGTAATTACTTTTTTGTAAAAGTTAATAATTTTCAGCTCTTACCAAGTGTCATAGTATTTGAAAATGTTTTAGTTAATCAAGAATTAATTTACACCGATTTAATTGGAACAGAAACAAATATCGCTATTGGGTGCTATATAAAACGTGATATTACTGCAGGATTGAGATGTGTACAAGAAGGGGAAGTTTTTGTTGAACATAAAGGTAATATTCTTGATTCAAGAGGAGCTACTGATAACCCTAAGCTTTTAATTCGACGTAATGGAGAAACTTTGAATTATAAATTTGGATTATTGTACATTGGAGAAGCTAAAGATGTTTTCCAAGTTCTTCCTTTTATTTTGAATGGACCAGTCATTGCTAATGCTTTAGAAATTACTTTACCCACTGTTATGAATTTAATAGTTATTAATGTTGCTATTGCTATAGTAGTATCAATTTTTGGTATATGGAGGAGAGTAGGAGGAAGATTAACAACAAGATTTGCACTAGCTTTTAAAGGTAGAATCGGTAAGCTGTTAGAGTTAACTCAATTCTTTCAATTCTCTGGAGACTGGTATTTAGAGGCAATCGCTGTTCATGATTATAATTTTGCCGGTTATAGACCAGCGTTTAAGGAATTAATAACAGAACGGTGGAGAGACACTATATTCTTTCCAGTAGCTCTTGCAGCAACACTTTCAGTGCTATTAGTAACAGTGACAAATAAACCAGAAAATTTTTGGTCAATATTGATTATAGCTCCGATTTTACCCATATTACTGACTTTTTGGACTCCTTTTATTTGGACTATGCAAGATTCTGGTCTCAAAAGAGTTAATTGGGGAGAAACAGGAGATGTTAATGCAATCGAAAGAGTCTCCAATATCGTAAGAGATGGTTTTAACAAATTGGTAGGAATTGGTGCAATTTTAGGGTTAGGAACAGCTGGATCTACTGCTATCCGTGCGAATATTACTGGTACATCGTTCGATGATCAATTTCTAATTTCTTCCTTGGAGAGTCTCTTAGCCTTTAATTTAAATTTTATTGTTTCTACTGGCTTATGGACGATAGGACTTTTCTTTTTAATTTGTGCTGCAAGTTTACCTGGAGTAGTACTAGCTAGTTTAGTTTATCTTAATAGAGGTCAAATTGATAATGTCAAAAGACTAAGAGAACAAATGAAAAGAGCTGATATTATGTTCGGAACATCGACACAAATGATGCAAGAACATGACGTTTCTATTTATTATGACTCTTCAAAAAAAGATGAATATTCTATTGAAGATAGTAACAAAAGAGAAATAAAAAGTTTCATCGATGTTCCAGATGTTTACGATAAGGATGATGAAGAAAATCACCTTGGAGAAGAAAGAGAAAAGAAATTAGACAAAGCTGAGAAAGATGGATCATTAGATATAGTAGATGATTACGCATCTCAAGATGAAGAATCAGAAAATTCAAATGAAGAAAGCGATAATAATGATACCTAATTAAACAATTTTTTTAAATTTTCACACATTTATCTATTCTTTTTTTTACTTCTTAGAAAAAATAATATTTTAATTACCTTTTAATTTAATCCTATAGTTGTTTAAAAATTAGTGATATGAAAAATTTTATTATGATGATTACGTTGCTTCTATAAGCTCTGATTCCTTCATAATTTTTGAAAACATTTCACTAAATGATGGTAACTGATGAGAAAGTTTTATGTTATGATGAGAAGCAGATTTATCTCTTAATTCAGTTGGAATTTTATTAATCCAAACAAAAATTTTTCCCTTAGAAGGAATTGATTTTAATTTTCTATATTCTTCAATTGATATTGTTGGATTCATATAAACTATGCTATATGAAGTTTCGTCTTTCCAAAAAGTCACAATACTTTTTAAATCATCAATAGTCTTTACTGGAATACAAAAAAGATGATACCCTAAACATTTTCTATAAAGTAACTCATAATGATCCCGATTGTCAGTAATGACAAGTAATGAACCAGATTTTTTGGGTAGAATTTTTGATAAATCTTGAATTATATTATCCAAAGCCTCAGTAAGTCCGGCACGAAGTATTGGATCATTTGTCATTGAGAAAAGATCTTCTTTGAACCGATAAACTTTACCTAAGGTTTTTTCTACTTCATCTGGTGTTGAACCTAGAAAGAGTGATGTTATTTTCCACTGAAGCAACTCTGGAGATAATTCGCCTTCTAAAGATTTAGCCATAAATTCTGATATTAATTCTCTCTTGGTTTCTTCATAAACATCATCAGTAGACCAGACATCTTCAATTTCTTTAGTAAAGGCTTCTGTTATACTATCCCAATTAAATCCTGGTTTTTTCATATTAACAAAATGTTTGTCAAGAAATTTTTTTCCAACAAATTTCATTAAGTATTCGATGACACGCTGTTCAACTCCGCTAACAGCCATTATACTTGCTACTATTATGTCCTGTTCAACAGTGAAATACATCTCGTCATCTTGAAGTTTTAGGAACTCAATTTTCTTTTGTTCGGATAAAGAAGATGTGAATACTGATAGAGCAGCCACAAAACCAGAAAATAAATTTAAATCTATATTATAGTTTGAGGTGGCACTTTTGTAGTGATAATACGTTCGCCCTTCATTCGAAACAATAAAAAGATCTTTAATAATCATAATTATAGCCGGAAAATTAATAAAATTTTGTTTTTTTTTAATTTTAAATTTATTAAATCTAAAGATTAATTTGTTACTGTTTTACTTTAATTCTGAAAGCTATTTAAACATTAATTATTATTCATTATTCCAATAAAAACTAACGTATAGAAATATTTAAAATAACAGATAATAATGTTAAGATAAACCTGACTATTTATCAGTCTATTTATTAAATCTCAAATGCAAATTTGAGAGCAGTATTCATTTCCGCTAGGGTTTATAACATAGGTATTAAATAATGGATTCATCACGGAGTAACACCAATAATATCTCAAACAACTGATAGGAGAGGAGATAATGAGTAACGCCGATAACAAACAAAAAATGGTTATTCTGGGAGATGGGGGAGTTGGAAAAACTACTTTACTTAAAGTTCTAAAAAATACAACAGGGAAAGATATTTTTAATACAAGGAAAACTGCGTTCTTAGAAGTCGAAACCATAAAAGTAGCACAAGATGAGATATTATTTTACGATTTAGCAGGTCAAGATAGTACCGCTCATCCTTTAGAAGTGCTTCCAGATCTTGTTTTAAAAAATGCTTCATTAATATTACTCGCTTTTTCTCTAGATCGATTTTCTAGTTTAAATAACTTACAAATTTGGTTTAAAAAGATAAAAAACTATTTTTATAAACGAAAATTAGATATGCCAGATATTATCCTGATTGGTACTAAAAGTGACTTAAAAAAACGTATTGATGACGGATTAATCAAAATAATTTTATCTAATGTTCCCGAGATTATAGATTATATTCCTATATCTTCTTATAAAGGAGAAAACATTGAAAATTTAAAGAAGAGAATTAATCTGTTTATTCAGGAACTTCCTGAAGAAAAATTAGTCGAAGAATACGAAAAATTATTAGATAATGAATCCAAGGAACAACCAGATCTTCCAGGTATAGCTAAAGAAGTTACTGCACCGTTAGTAAGTAAAATAGATGAATCTGAAGGATATCAACCAGTATCGGAGCCGAAATCAGAACCAGTGATTACAAAAGAACCAGAACCAGTGATTACAAAAAAACCAGAACCAGGGGTTACAAAAGAACCAGAACCAGTGGTTACAAAAGAACCAGAACCAGTG
>MDVS01000091.1 GCA_001940645.1 Candidatus Heimdallarchaeota archaeon LC_3 | reverse complement strand
GATCTAACGATAAAACATTCATTTCTACAAATAATTTATTTTTTGCTAAGGACAAGACTTACACCAATGGTAATACTGCTTGGTGCTTAAATAATAAAGTGCGACATGAGGTCAATTCTCAAATCATGAACATGTGGTGAAACATCATATAAACAGACTTTGAAGCAACCAGAGATAGCTACCCGTACTTGCGTTGTTGGTAACGACAGGGTGAGAAGCTACGGGGACAATGTACTACAAACGACCAGCTACAGGTTATTTGTGGGCTAGCTAAGGTATCTATGGAGAATTATCAAGTGAATCATCGTAAACCTCGTAAATAAGACTTGGTGAAAGTAGCTGAGACACCATGCCAAAAGGCAGGTCGTTAGGGAGCAGTGTTTTTATTTCACTGCTTTGTTGCTCAAGAGACGGTCGGGGTACAGATGGCTCCTAAGGATGCTATTGAAAGTTGAGGAATTGGAACATGGTAAGCCTTTTCAGCCTGATAGGATTGAGAAGGTAGAGGAATTCGGAGAAAGCGAAAGCTTGGCTGTAATGGTCAGGATAGGGCTACAATAAATGTAGAGATACCCGACTCGAAAGGGTGCAGACTTCCGATTGGTCTTAACGGGAAAGAAACAACTGAAACGTTTGAATTAATGGAGATGTTAGACAATACCAGACGGAATTGAACAGACCACTAATCAGATCACAGCATGGTCGTCCATAAATTGGAAACAGGCTGAGAATACTGTAAAACGATTACAGGAGCGTATTTACCGTGAAACTAATGCTAAGAATTGGAAAAGTGTTCGTAACTTGCAGAAACTATTAGCTCGTTCACTATCAAACAAATTAATTGCTATAAAACGAGTAACACAGGTCAATGCAGGACGAAAAACAACTGGAGTAGACAATAAACGATATTTAACTGATAACGCACGCTGGCAATTAGCACAAGAGCCATTTGATTATCGGAATTTTAAACCTTTACCCGTCAAACGGGTTCACATTCCGAAGTCAAAAGGGAAATTTCGACCACTAGGCATTCCCACGATTAAAGATCGAGTGATGCAGATGATGATTAAAGCAGCACTTGAACCTGAGTGGGAAGCAAGGTTTGAACCTAATTCTTATGGGTTTCGACCTGGACGAAATACTATTGATGCTATCAAACAAATACAACGATATTTACAAGGTAGATCTAGAAGTCCATGGATTTTAGATGCAGACATAAGTGCATGCTTTGATACTATCGCTCATGAACCTCTATTGAAGCGAATCCCGGTGTTTAAAACCATTGTTCGTCGATGGTTGAAAGCTGGGGTAGTTGAAATGGGGAAATGGCATATGACGGCAACAGGCACACCTCAAGGTGGAATAATCAGTCCGTTGTTAGCAAATATTGCACTGGATGGACTTGAACGATTGTTTGGAGCTATTAGTGGTACCGGCAGGTATCTCAGCCCTCAACAACGCAAAGGACTTAATAAGGGCATTGGTTTAGTTCGCTACGCTGATGACTTTGTGATCACTGCTCCCTCTAAAGAGGTCATCGAAGGATATATACTGCCGAAAGTGACAGAATTTTTTAGAGAACGGGGAATGATCTTGAATACAGAGAAAACGCGAATAGTCCAACGCAGAGAAGGTTTTAACTTTCTAGGTATTACAATACGGTTGTATGAAACCAAGAATTCGCGACGGTTACGTGCAACACCTCAGAAATGGAAGGTGAACAACTTTCTTCGTTATATAAAAGCTATCATTCAGAGTAGTATCAGTCACACGACGGATAATTTTATTGACAAGCTTAATCCTGTGATTAGAGGATGGACAAATTATTACAGACATGTCTCCTCAAGCAAGACATTTAACAAAGTAAGCTATCAATTATTCCGTATGCTTTGGAGGTGGATTTACCGTAGACATCCGACAAAATCTGCTCAATGGCGAAAAGATCGTTATTATCGCCAAGTCGGCACAAGAAAGTGGACATTTTGTACAGACAATAAATACTTGTTAGATCCATCTACAGTCAGAATATCTCGTTATGCATCAGTTCGTACATCAACTAGTCCTTATGATTCCACACAACGGGATTATTGGACACAACGAAGGTCAAGACCAGTAAGAAATATCTAATTCTTAAGAACTATTAGTTTCTAAGGCTTGAGCCGTGTGCGGTGAAAGTCGCACGCACGGTTCTTAGAGGACAAAGGGTCGGTAACGACCCCAAGTTACTCGACGGAAGAAATAGGGATTATTTCAAGAAGTTAGTAAATTTACATGGAAAAGATATTTATACTCGTAGGGGGTAAAGCAATTTGAAGGCTTAACATGTCTAATTTATATCGTAAAATCCTTTTAAAAAGAGAAAGGGCGATATCTCTTTCTAGATTGTCAATGTTAGGAATGGAATTTCGAATACAATTCAACAGAAGAGATATCGATAATATCAATATGCAAAATCCACATGATGCAGAAAAATATATACATTATGTTGGAGAAATATTCAATATAGCAATAAAGTAAGTTATAAAGCAAAAACACCTCAAATATCTTTTTCTCTTGAATTTTTCGGAATTACTGATACAATTCATATTATTTAGTCATAAGATCTTCCAAAAGAACTTCTAACCTTTTCTTATCATCATTTAATCTGTCTATATCTTTTTTCAATAATTCTTTATCAGTTTTATAAGATTTGTGAGTGGAGTTTAGCCACTCAGACAAATTAAGGAAATCTTGAAGATTGATTAGTTGATCAAAAACTGGAGCTCTTTTAGCAGCACTATCACTAATTAAATCATCAATTTCTCCTTGAGATCATTCAATTTCGGAAAATGTAAAAAGAAAATGAATCCCTCGGTGTTTGTTTCATCTCTAAGAATATTTGGAATAAGACTTAAAATTTTAAAGTATTTCGTTTACGATCTTTTTAAGGTATTTAAATTCTTCAGTCGTAAAATTTTTTAACTCTATATTGAAAATAATTTGACCTATTGCCTTAATTTTAATATTTCCCCAATCTAAGTCCAATTCATACTGATCTTCAGTCTTTTTTTCTTCTTTGATTTTATAATCACTAATGTTTAAATTAAATTTTAAAATTGGAATCATTTGTTCTATGTTTATAATATAAATTAAATTAACTTCATATTTTTCATTTAAACGGTCATTGGAGAGATTTTTAAAACAATTAATGTATAGTTTTACCATTTTTAAGATATGCTCAGTGTGATTTGCTATATTAAACTCTAAAAGGTTTAGTTTCCCCGAGACCATATACTTATGTTGATTAATCGAATATTCATAATTTAAATGTTGAAATTTAATATCTTTTTCATCAATATGTAAATCAAAAAATTGACCAACTAATTGAAATATAGATAAACCGATTTCTTCAGGTTTTTCTCGACCACTGTCTTCAAAATCTTCCGATTTATCCAAAACTTCTAAATCATTAAAAAACAGCTTTACCGATAATTCATTTACACTTGTATCAGATGTAAAAAAAATAATTGTATTTAATCCAATTATAATTAAAATTATAATACCCAATATGATATCTTTATAATCTGATTTCGTTATAATTACAAGTGATTGAATAATAAGGCCTAAACTAATTATATAAAATTGTCCTTTTTTACTTTCTATGAGATGATTTCTAATTTTCTTCTTATAATAAGCTACACCTCTCCATTTTGGAAATTTCATTCGTTACTTCCTCCTGAATTATAAATTTTTTCTATATATGAAGAAAAAAAAGATAAAAATTCCAAAATATCGTTTTCTTTTAACCTATTAATTACTTTAATTTCTCCATTATGATTAATAGACCAATTTATTTTCCGATTATGAATATAGCTATTAAAATTGACCTTGTTGATCTCTCTATTTAGAAAAAATTTTTCAGCATGGTCCTTGTCAAAAAAATCGTATTCATCATATTGTATTGATGAATTTTTTGAAAATATTCCTGAAATATTTCCAATTTCAATTAAATTATTAATAAATGTAAAATTTAATCTAAATTTCATTTGTATTAAATCATTAATAATCGAATCCCAGATTGGGATCTCTTCAAATAAATCTTTTCTATACAGTAAACTCCTACTAATAAGTATTGATTGTTTATTTATAACTAAAAACATCGTTTTGGGGGATAAATAATAAAATTTTCCTCTTATTGTATCAACCTGCGAACTTATACCAATATCTAATTTAATTAGCCTAGGTGAGAATTGTAAATTGTTATTACTATTAACTAAATTTAAAGATATAATGTTTGATTTTTTTTCATACTTTGAAAAATTTTCCTCTTCAATCTGATCCTTTATTGAATTTCTTATCTCATTAATAATCGATTGTATTAACTCTTTTGACTCGAATAATGTCTTAAATCTAAAACACACAAAATTTTTATCAATAAATTCCATTAATCTCATACCATATAGTTAAAAATGAATTATTAAATTCAATTATTTAAAAATAAGACCACCTAGTTAAAATAACAGATAAAAATTTCTTGGACATTCAAAATTATTATCCGTAATAAAATTTCATGTTTTTCGAGTTTTATTATGCCCATTTTAATCCTTTTGTTAAGAAGCTGATTACATAAAGAAATAATAAATGAGTAATGAGTAAAGAGCCCTATTAACAATAACTTCTATTTTATCTCTGAGGAGGCCATCAAACAAATATTTTTGAAATCCCTATAGAAATTAGTTAAATGCAACCAGACATGAAAATAATGACGAAATTAATTCATAACATTCATTCTCTATTGAACATGACTCGGTTAAAGAAAATTTAACATAACTTAACATAATTAGGATTTTTTTAGGTTTTCAAAAGATTCATTAAGCTGATGTGCAACAATAATGTCTCTACCAAGAGTGATACAGATCGGAGTACTTCTAGGGTCCAAGAAGAGGGAATCAACTTCTAATAATCCGGCCTTTCGTTTCTTCCGAATATAATCATTGGTCGCTTTCAGTCTAAATCTCTCTGGAAATCTCACTAGTAGTGATTCCCGATCAAAGGAGAAAAGAGAGAAGTGAACATCAGAGAAATCTAATTCGGTCTCTTCGACTATTTTTGTAATCAGTTCAAAATGTTCTCTCATAATTTTTCCCTTAATAAAATAAATATTCTATTTGTCGGTATTAGAATAATGATTGCTGCATGAGATAAACATTATTATTCTAATGGCCTGGGATTGTTTATTTATTCTTCACTTTCAATGATGTATATGAGGTAAATCAAATCTGAAGGTGAAGAAAAGGTGCAAATAAAGAAAGTAACAGTCGGAATATCAAGAAAAATAAACTTAGGGAATTATGAAACAAAAGATTTCTAAATAACAACGGAAGTTGAACTGGAAGAAGGAGAAAGTCTATTTGATGTCAGTAACAAGGTAAGACAATCAATAGAACATCAATTAGAAGGATGGGAAATGGAGACAAAAGGAATAACTCCGAAAATAACTAATGCAGCAGAATTGCAACCCCCAAAAATAGTGGAAGAAACAGTAGCACAACAAAAAGAGTTTATTTGTCCAGAATGTAAGGAAAAGATGCAGAAAAAAGAAGGGAAGGAATATTATATGTGTAAAAAACATTGGGGTTATCCAGATATGATAGAGAAAGGAGAAGTAAGAGAAAGATATCCAAATCAGACGAAATAAGAATAAAAAAGGACATAAATCAAGAGGGTGGTGAAAAAAAATGGTCATTCAAAAATCAAGGATGAAGAAAGGAAGACATCCATTAGGATTTAGGAGAGATTCACGGATATTGTGGATTGAAGAATTAGTAAAATCAATAGATAGGTGGGCAAGAGTATTACCTGGACGATTCCATTCATGTAGGTCCCTAGAAGAAACGCTAGAAGTCATTCATAATCCGAGAAATAATAGAGAATTTTTTTGAAATTCAAACTAAAGACTATTATGCAAAAAATTAAAATAGAATGCACGGCATTAGAATTAGCGGAAAAACTTAAAGTGAAACTAAAATTATCTTAATGTTTAATGTCCAAAATTATTATCAATATTAATTTAGAGCTCTGGAATATTTCAATGACAATCATTTGTGGAATAAATGGCAATTCTAATATCATTTTAGGCTGTGATAGCTGGTCTTATAAGCAGGATCTGAAATACGGAGGTCCCAGTAAAAAATACAACACATTCAGCAACAATAAGTACTCGATAGGAGTAGTCAGTGCAGGAAATTCTCATGTATTCAATGATACAAGCAAAAAACTTGCTGGAACCGTGTCTGATTATGTAGATTTTTTATATAATAAACATTTAGCCAATATTACGTCAGTTGGGGAGTTCAGTACTCTACTGTCAAATGAATTTTCAAAGGAACTGATTTTAGTAAGAGAAGTAGTAATCGATAAAGAACAGGATGAAAAGAAAAAAGAATTGCTCCGAAATACCTACACTATTTACAAATTCTTATTAGGAGGGTATGACGCGAAAAACCCTTTTTTAGAATATATTATCTTGGCTCTAGATCAGGATTATCAAGTCAATCACCAGAAGAAATCGATACCACCTAATGCATTATATTTTGATGGATCACCGATTGTAAAGGGTAATCAAGGATTCAAAATAGCTAATAACTATAAAAAACACTTTGGCAACTTAAACAAAAACCAGAGAGTAATAAAAAATTACATGAAAGAGATGGTGGCTTATGATATTAAAAACAATCCCGAAAGAGCACCAGATTATACAGGAAGAACTATTGGCGGAGATTTATGGATGCTGACCATCAGAAAAAAAGCGTCATCGGTAAAACAGTTTGTCTAGAAAGCGTTACTTCTTATTTGTAATTAATCATCTCACTCGGTCTTTTATCTAATTATTATAAAAGGATCAAGAGTTGAAACCAGAATTTTATACAATAGATGAGGAAAAACTATCGTTACGGTATGAAGACTTGAGAAATAGGTAGATAAATTGAAATCATACAATGCCTAGGAAGATTCATAAGAGAATAAACTCTAAAGACAAAATATTATGATAAACAAAGTCGAAAGGTTATTACTCACAGAATATTACGAGAATAGAAAGAAAGAGATCCTTAGTGAATTTAAAAATGAAAAAGGTGAGTTAAAAATATATTAACTCTTCATTATTCTTTTTCTTAGATAGATTAGGTGTTTTGATTATATTTTGTAAGTTATTGAGGAATTGGTTGAAATACTCCAATATTTGGTCCATATCATCCTCCTTTTTGTTTTAAAGCGGAAAGAATATCCTTGAGAGTTGTCAGGTCATATTTTAAATTAATATCTCCAGCTAAAGATATCTAAAGTTGTCTTAATACCTCTATTTCACCTTCTAATATAATCTCATCATCATTTGAAGGTGTTTCCATGCTTTTCCAATATTTCTCAGCAAATTCATGAAAGAATTTCATTTTCGTCTGATATGCATGAAGAAATTTAGCATTCCCAATGTGAATATTTCCTTTAACTTTAACGAGGAAGATGTTTCCATTTTTAAAGCTCTCCAACTGTCTCCATCGATTCAATTGTTTCTCTGTTATAAGCCATAAACACCGTTGTCGACTCGGAAGATCAGAAAACCTATTTCTCCGTACTTCTTCAAAAACTAATTCACGAATATAAGTTCCAAAATGCTTAATCATTTGACCAATCCAATTTTGAAGACTCTTTGGATTATTGTAAACATCTATCAAATCTGGATAAAGAGGTCTTTTTTGATGTGAATAAAGGTAAATATTCCATATGATCTTCTGTTAAAAAGCTTAAAATTTCTAAAAAATCAACATATTCTTCAATTTTCGATTTTCTTCCGCCTCCTGATCGCCTAATTCTATGCTTATCTAATATCAAACCAGAACAAAGTTCTTTTAGACCTTTTGTAATTGTTTTAATATCTAAATTGCATAAATTCGATAAATGTCCTTTTTCTCTTGCACTAAGAGTTAGAGAGATAAATGCAGCTACTAAACGTTTCGTGAATAAGATTTAAATACCAATTTTTCGGTAGAATATAACTTAATCATACTGGTAAACTTCTGATAACCAAACAAACTTATGTATTTTACCTGTCCTTCTTCTGTTCTACAATTGATGGTTTCTATAGTCATTTGTGTTATAAAATCGAAAATAATATAACGAATAAAAATCTTTGTCTGAAATATGATTCGATATGCCATTGTGCGATAAGAAAGCTAATTAATTGAATGCAGGACTTTGTTATCCTATTAATGACAACTTACCTGACTCCAAAGTGTCTGGATGTGGCTACTTGGATCTGCGTCTGTGGTAACAGAGATGTAGAAAGCTCCAAGGACAATGCACCAACAGGGTTAACTGTGAAACCCATGTGGGCTAGCCAAGATCTCTATGGGAAAATTATGAATCTATGTTAAACCTCGTAAAACGAAATTGGCGAAAACAGTTGATACGCCAAGGTCAAAAGACTAGTCGTCTGGTGATGGTATTAATGGCTTGCCATCTTGGTACTCGATGCACGACCGGGGAAAAGTAGGTCCCTAAGGAAATCGTCAATGTCAATTAATTGGAACTTAGTAACCCCAACCAATCCCTTGATGGAAGGGTTGGGTGAAGGATACTAGAAGAAGCGAAAGTCTCCGAGTAATGAAGAGAATAGGGCTAATTCACACGAATATAGAGATACCCAGCTGGTAACAGCGCTGACTTCTAGTTGGTCTCAACGGTAAGGATGCTCATGAATCAACTGAATCAAGAGAGATGTTTAGCAGAGGAGAAATTCTCTGAACAGACTCTTGAACATGTACCAGTAAAACCCCAAGCGATCAGTACAGATCCCTTGCACTCTCCTGAAACACTTTGGAAAAAGATAAACTGGAAGAGGGCTGAAAAACATGTACGGGGATTACAGGAGAGGATTTATCGTGCAACAAAGAAAAAGCAGTGGAAAAAGGTTAGATCTTTGGAGATACTGCTTGCAAGATCCTATGATAATAAATTATTAGCTATACGTGAAGTAACACAAAGAAGAGCTGGAAGAAACACTCCTGGTGTCGACAGCGAACTCATAAACACAAATGAAAAGAGATGGAAACTTAGTCTTGAGGACTTCGATTTCCGATACTCCAAGCCAAAACCAGTAAAACGTATCTACATTCCAAAAGTAGACGGAAACAAACGTCCTTTAGGTATTCCCACAATCCGAGATCGCATAATGCAGATGATTATTAAAACAGCTCTTGAACCTGAATGGGAAGCTCGCTTTGAACCTCATTCTTATGGCTTCCGTCCAGGTCGCTGTACAATGGATGTAATGGCTGAAATCCGTAAGAAATTGGCATATTCAAACAAAAGTGTTTGGATTCTTGATGGGGATATAAGTAAATGCTTTGATAATATAGCACATGAGCCGTTACTAAAAGATATTCCCGTGTTCAGGAGAATTATTCATCGGTGGCTAAAAGCTGGTGTCCTTGAATTTGGAATACACGTGAATACAGATGCTGGAACTCCACAAGGAGGAGTTATAAGTCCTTTATTGGCTAATATAGCTCTCACTGGGATGGAGAATTTGTTTATGAATCAAAAACCAAAAGGTATAAGCCTTCTACGTTTTGCGGATGACTTCGTCGTCATTGCTCACTCAAAGGCAATACTTGAGAGGTATGTCTTACCAAAAATCGGACTCTTCCTATCAGAGCGAGGAATGAGCCTAAATCAAGCAAAAACAAAAATTGTTCACCGGGAAGAAGGGTTTGATTTTCTTGGATTCACAATAAGGTACTTTAAAAACAAAATAAAGCCTACATTACTTATAACGCCAACAAAAACTAACATTCTGAGATTAGTTAAGAAACTAAAATTAATCTTCTCTCACTCGCTCTTTACTCCTATGAGAGAAGTCATTAAAAAAGCTAACTCAATCATCAGAGGTTGGTTAAACTATTATATCTATTCAAATGCATCCAAAAGCTTCTCTTATGTTAATTATCGTATTTTTAGAATCATTTGGTCCAGATTAAGACGGTTACATCATAATAAGCCAGCAAAATGGCGAATGAAGAATTACTTTATTAATCTGAACAGGAATAAATGGGTCTTTAGTAAAGATGGTCAAAACCTTTTGAATCCTATAGACTTTAAAATCAAAAGGTATAAAGAGGTATTGGCATTTAATAACTCCTTTGCTAGTCCAAGATCTTCTTAAAGGATTATCTATTCAACAAATGATTTTGCTAATGTTGATCGATTTCAGAGTTCTGAGACTCGAGCCGTATGACTTGAAAGAGTCACGTACGGTTCTAAGGGAGCGAAAGATTGGCAACAGTCTCTAGCCACCCGACTACAACAACCTGCTTTGTTAATAGTCAATAATTCATTTATATATTGATTCTTTGTCGTTTTAATCTGTAAATTTGACTTTAAAAAGGTTTTGTATACAAAATATCGAATCTCATGGGCTCATTATATTGGGTACCCGGATATTAATACAATAATCATCTAAAGATGCCTTTTAGCATAAATAAAATTACTTACGCAGATAACAGGCTGATTCAATCAAAAATATCAAAATAATAAAAAAAATTTATGAGAAAGTTATTTTTTTCATTCCCCTTATTTATTTGATTAATAAGTTAAATAGTAAGAGTCAAAATTCTCAATTAATAAAAAATTTTTAAAGATTGATGAACGCGATTTGATAAATGTAAGAAAAAGATATTTGGACATTTGAAGCTCAATTTCTGCAATGTGATTACTAGACAGATGGTGTATCCGAAAAGAGTTTTTAATTACCCCTCAGTTAAGATAACCGGACAAATATTAAATCTTTTCTTCATAATTTAATAAATTTGCTTCAATTTCATTAATATCTGGATTACCAATTAGCTTATAACAATCATTGCCGTAAAAAGGCCTGTTTTTAATAAAGAGTACCAATTTATAAACTCATGGATTTTACAGAATTAAAAACAACAATTAAACAAGGGTTAAATAATAAAAAAGATTTAGCTACCTTAACAATTTCACTTGATAATTTTATTTATATTTAATCTACTTCAAAGTATACAATTACTGGGAGATGTGGCCAAGAATTTCACCGATAAATGCATTATCGGAATAAAAGTGGATCATGAAAGAATAAAAGAACTTCTAGAAAAATCCCTAATGCTTGTAACGGCTTTAACTCCGAAGATAGGATATGATAAGGCTGCATGGGTTGCTAAAAAAGCGTTTGAAGAAAATAAATCTTTGAAAGAGGTCGTACTAGAAAATAATTTGATCCCTGAAAATGAAATTGATAGTGCCTTAGATCCCAGTAAGATGACTAAACCTAGTTGATTGTGAAATCACAATAATAGTTAATTTTTCAAATAAGTGATAATGAAGTTTTCTTCTTAATATTGTTGAGATCAAGTATTAAGTTGTAAAAGATACGATAATACAACTTGAAGAAGTAGATGGACCAGAAAACAACTCACTGCTAACTCAAATGTTTTAATTATGAATCAATAGAAAACTCCTCGATATATTGAACAACAAAAAATACCTACTAAATCTTCACCAAGTTTTATTATTAGTAATGTTAAATATAATTAACAGAATTGACATTTCTATAACCATTTAGATTATAACGATTAAAGCATTTACCACTGTAACTCATAATGCTTATATAACTACTTTTACTTTTTTTTTGTTGATCCCTAAATTATGTTTTGAATAGTTTTTGATCTCATATTCAAATATATTCAATACAGACAATCGATTTAACACATTTTTTGAGATGTTCGAAAATGCAAATACTACTAGAAAATTTGGATTTTAAGCTTGTGTTTCAAATTGTCTCAATAACTCTAGTTATTACATTTCTTGTAACTGAGAAAGCATCTACTCAATTTTTCAAGGATAAAGAGTACTATTTTCTAGTACTAATCTTAGATTTAATAATAAAAAATGATCCGGATAATAATAATATCGAAAATCTTCTTGGTAATACTGAAAATACGCTAGCACATTTTTATCAACAGTTCAAAAAGGATAATAAGTTAGTAATTCAAGAACCAACTGCAAAAGAACGAATATTATATTTTCTTCTGAGTTTAGGGCTGATTATTTTTATGTTTATTAGTGCTCCTGCTTTTCCTATTTTAGTGGTGATCTTAATAGCTTTGGGAACAATTTCAATTTTGGTAAAATTTATCTCACTCTTTATTTCTAATGATTCAACAAAGGAAAAAGGGACAAAGACAGCCGATGATAAAAAAGCTGATCATCAAAATGATAACGATTATAGAGATACAAAAAATTATGATATTAAAACTGGTCCAACATTAGAACGAACGAATATGTTTCTTTTTGGAATATATTCTTTAATAATTGGTCTAACATATTTAATTTTACCATCTATTGTAAAAATTGAAATAATTTTAGAATTAAATTTCGTATTTATTGGTTTTTTATATTTTATTATTGGAATAAGACAATCACTTTACACTATCGTTCTACAAGTTAGATGGAAAACGACTTGGAAAAATCATTTATTTAAATTGATGACTAAAGCGAGTGTAGATAATAATTCCGAATTATTTTTGCATGCGCAATCATTTTATACTTATATTAATTCTCAGCCTTCATTATTGTTGACTTATCAAATTGCTATCGTTACGGGAGTCTTATCGTTAATTAATATTTTATTAATTTAAAATATTAAATCAAATAAAATTGAATCAAAAACCCCATAATTCAAGAAGTTCTATCAATTGATTTTTGTATATTTCACTATGAGAATGGCTAGATTTTCTTCCACCAGAAAGATTAATCAATCCCATTAAAATCAAAATACAATTACAAATTAATATTATAGGGGAATTAGAAAAATAACTTGCCAATTGAGTTTGAAAAGTTGGGAAAACAGAAGAATTTCAGGTGAAAATTTACGGATAGATCTTATAATTCCAATCGGGTAATATAGTCCGATGAATAATTTAAACGACTTTTCTGGATTTTAGAATATATTATTTTTGTTTTATAAGGCTTTTCAACAAAAAAAGCTTGTACCGTTAATCCAATAGAAGTAGTAGTAGATTCAATGAAGGAAATAAGGTTTTCTATTGAGTCTAACTTCTCACCAGACCAATTGATGCTAATAAAACTAAATAACCGAATTTTTCAAATTATCTTGCAAGCCTCTGGACGAAGTATTCGTCATCCGGATAATAAATGTTTTATTGTAACGATTTTTTGATTTCTTCGATTTATTCCCTAGAAAAAATATCAATTATTACAATAACTGGAATGATTTAATATCTAAGATGAAATTTTGAAACCAAAGAATGACATCTGACTATCGTTACATTTTTAAAATTAATAATTAAAATAAAATTTACGTGTATTCCATGGTTATATGACTACTTGATATTCATTAGTTCAGATAATGATGAATACATCAATTTAAATTGATTGAACTATTTGTCTCGTTTTGGCGATAGGATTTCGAGAGCACCTCCTAGAATAATTATATATTAATCGGATCGTTACAAAATAGATAAGTTATCATTATTTTAGCATATAAAAAGAAATACCCTAGTTTAATATCATTCTTTTTCCTTAAACGTTGGTTATTAAACAGTTTGATGCTAGAGATTGAAAAAGAGGATGACAAAGATCTATACAAAAAAATAAACTCATTTGTAGGTGATATACAAGAAAAAAATTTACTTTTGAAAGGAATAAGTAACTTTAATGAAACTTTTAAATCATTGGGATATAAGTTCAAGTATGATTATCAAAACATTAGTAGTATTGAATTTTTTGGAATAGAAGAAGACCTAATCCATTTCGAGGAGCTAATTTACGATTTAATATTAACCTTTTCAAAATTTGGAGATTCAGAAGAGTTTCCTATTAAGACTCTTATCGAAAAATTTGATTCAATATTTGAGTACCATAAAAAATTTCAAGCTAATGTGTTAAAAGTATTAAAACCTCATGTAAATTGGATTCAAAGAATAAAATCTGATCCTTTGAAATTTATGAAGTCTAATTACAAAGAGGTAGGTAAATTAGTAGCTGCAGCTTCTACGGTTTTTACAATTATATATTCGATATTAAGCTAAGGAGATCCCCTGACAATTTGAATTCATTTACATAGTGAAGAAGGAAGAAAAGAACTGAGAATTTACTTAATTTCCGCTAGAGTTTATTTTAAAAAGTAATTAAACTTCAAAGTTCCTAGACAATAGTAATTATTACGATAATAGAAAATTTACCGCGAAAATCAATTTTTACTTAAATAAATGATAACATTCGTCAACAATTTACTGAGAAAGATCTAATAATAAATAAAAAGTTAATAATTGAAAAAAACTGAGTTACTTATGAGTCTTGTTTTTGTACCTACTTCTAAAGAAGATTCTATTGCAACGGTGTTACTAGCTGGAGTTATAGCATCTAGAATAATCGTTGTTAGTGAAACAGATCCTATTTTTCCATTTTTACTGGTAACTGGTGCTTTAGCTCTTGGATTAGTATTGATTTTTTCATTACTTTCCAAATTAATCTTTGGATCTTTAGATAGATATTACAGATTAGAAGGCAAAAATTCGTTTGTTAATGCTTGGGAGCATATATTTTTTCAACAATATCGAATTAAATTAATGAATTACTACAGATTATCATTAGCAGTATTTATTTTACTTATTCCTAGCATTTCTATTAATTTTCCTTCTATTACTTTCCTTGATTCTTTCATATATCTTTGGTATGGTGATCGTTCTTTAATCAATCTAATTTTATTAATCGCATTTTTAATTTTGGTTTTCTTGTCTGTCGATAAATCAAGAGGGATATTTAAACGATTGAAAATAGTTAGAATGGTTGTTGCAGAAAAGAGTTGGTATCCAGAGCTACATGAGAAACTACGGGAAAATCGTTGGCAAGAAATATTTCATGATATTGATGAAATAAAAGAAAATACTTTATCAATCATTGATGAGTATTTAGAGGATATTTCCTTTAATAAAGAAATAACGAAAAATGTGGAGATTCTTGATTTGAAATCTTACATTTTTCAATTAACTGATAAACATCTCACTGATTTAACAGAACTTCAAATATCAAGTTGGCGTAGAGAAGCGAAAAGAATAAATAAAATGAATAGTGATTTACTGGATTGGAATATTTATTATGTAAATGATGTAAGATATTTACTTCCGGTAACAAATAACCATGGGAAGCACATTTCTGAAATTATTTGTAAATTAGAATCTGGTATTGAAAATATTAGAGAAATATGGAGTAAGCCCATTAATAATCTTCCTGCAATCCAAAAAGTTATAAATAAGTTGTATTATATTTTAATTTCTACTCCATCTAGCCATTTATCAACTATGCATACGATTCCTCCTGAAATTATTAAAACAGCAGAGAATCTCATTGAAGACAGGTATAGAGAACATTTAAAGTTAGATTTTGAAAGTAATGATAATTTTAGAGGAATAAAGGAAAATGATTTAGCAAGAATATGGTTCTATCAATTAGCATTATTTGGAGGGGTAAATGAGAATCAAGGACTAGAGCAATATGTCGAAAATAAAGTTAAGTATTTTGATAAATTAGTTTTACCAAATTCTACGAAACTAATACAAATAGGGCAGAAGTCTGAACCGAAAATAAAGAAATTAGTTAAGGAGATAATTGGAGACTATTCAGAATTAGTAAAACAGCCTAAAATTTTATGGGATGAATTACAGACTATTAATAATAAACTTATTGATGAATGGATTATTGTTCATATTCAAATGGAAGAAACCTTGTTACTTTTAAAACATTATTTGACAAGTAAAATTCATAATATTATTTAAATTCAAAGATTAATTGAAAAAAAGCTGTTAGAGGTAAATTACAAAGTGAATTTAAAGTTAAAAATAAAAAATTTTGTTGATTGTCCAAAGATAGAAAAAAACTCAATTTCATTTGATTCTTGGAGTTTTCCCAAATTGAATCAATATGTAATTAGATTATTCAAGCCCATTGGGATCGCGATTCTATTAGCGTTTTTCCTCAATAGTATCTATTTGATTATTAATTTTTTTATTATTGAAAATGCTTTTGATTTGAATTTTTTCTTTAAATTTCTAACTTGGGATATTCCTATTGATGATAAACGAGAACAGGTATTCTATCAGTTAGGAATTCCCATAGCAATTATATTGAATATATTTTATTCAACCTATTTCATGATTAAATTATTATTTTTTAAAAGAAAACCAATCTTAAATTTAAACGATCTAAACAATAACTGGGAATTGGTCAAAAAAAAATTTGATTCCTTTGAATCTCCTATTTTATTTATCGTGTTTATAGCAATAGGTATATGGTGGTTAGAATTTTCAATACTTGTGAATATCAGTTCTGATATGGTTTGGATTTTGATTTACATCATTCCTCCGATATTAGCCGTATCATATTTCATTACTCAAATATTATGGAGAATTTACCAACGTTACACTTTTAAAAAGCGATTAATGAAGTACTATACTAATTTAATTATTAAAGTTCAAAAAGATAACAATAAATCAGATTATATTTATCAAAAAATAATTTTAAATGATTTAGAGAAAATTTCAATAATAAATATTTCAAAAAAGTATTTACTTATTCTTATATTTCCATTACTTCCTTTTGTTAATCCAATTCTGGATTTAATAAGGATTTTTACTTTCTAAATTCAATTCAAATCAATTAATTCAAAGTTAGGTGAATAAAACGAGTTTTTTTATGAATACTACAACTAAAAACCAATTATCAGGAAGTATTATCTTTTTTTCTTCAATGATAACCTTATGGAGCTTTCCTGAAAACACATTTTCACTTGAATCATCAATTGGGTTTATTTTTGTTACTTCTCTTATTGCTTTAATCATCGGATCAAGCAATATTATAAAATGGTTAGTAATACTTATTGGAACAATGATAATTTCAAAAAATTATGATCTAGATTCAAAATTTAGCTTAAATTCGATCCGTAGTAACTATTCAAAAGGGTTAATTGATCCGATAACATCAAAAATTTATTTAATAATTAGTTTTATTATTACTATTATAATTCTATCAACAAAATCAATAATAAATACTCCTTTGATATTAAATAGCGATTATTCTAAATTTCTAATAATAATTTCAACCGGGGTAATATTTATTGTATTAGCAACATTAATCACACAAATTAAAGAATCTACGAGCATAATCAGAGATATTACAATCTTTATGGATTACTCCAGACTACCACAATTTCAATACTCTTGGATTAAAGATAGAAGCATTCAAGAAAAAATTAATTTAGTAGTCCTAAATCAAAGAAGAGATATTATAAATGTATTAGAGCGATACATAA
The DNA here is from genome assembly GCA_001940645.1 of Candidatus Heimdallarchaeota archaeon LC_3. The sequence continues at coordinate 34,913 of MDVS01000091.1, read as the reverse complement.
ATCAAGGAGATTATATTGGTTTTCAAAGAGCAATTGAAGCCTTAATCATTTCACCTGTTAAATCAAATGCCTATAGTAATATAAGAAAATTGCTAGGTTTCAAATATTCTTCACAAATTACGAATGGAGAACAATGGTATAATGAATTGAAAGCTTTTCCTAGTAAAATTAGTGATTTTTTACAGGATAGTGGATATTACATAAGTCGAAATGATCATAACGTGATTAAGGAATGCATTAAATTAGGAAATCATTTACCGAAATTCGATGAATTACTAAATGTGATTAATCTTATCATAATTAGAAAAGGAACAATTTCTATTAAGTCTGGATGGATTCCTGAAATAGATCAAGACATTGTTAAAAGAGAGGCTCATTCAGGACAAAGCTTTGATGTGTTATTGCATAAAATCAGCTTTAATCAAAATGGAAATCTTAATAATAAAATATTAGGTGAATTTATTAATATTCTTAAAATTATATCAGAAAATAAGAAATTAATGAAATTTCTTCAGTCAATCCCAATTTCTGTAAATATTCAAGTCAGTGACGACGGTTATATTATCAATAATGCTAATATTTCCACTATTAACGATGGAGTTAAAGAATTCAGACTAATCGATCTTTTTTATTTTAGCATTTTCATGAAGATTAGGGATAGTGGATTAGAAATTGAATTTAGAAATGTAGAATCAATAAAAGGATCATTAAATTTTTTTGAAGTTTCAGAATATAGTATTGAACAATTGAAGAAACTGTTTTTCACATTATTGAAAATAAATTATAGTAGATTTTACGAATATAATAAGCGATACGGAAATTTTGATGAATTTTATCGGACTCTCGAAAAAAAATTAGACGACATAAAATTAATTTTTCAGAACATAGAAAAATTTGCTAAAGAATTACAAATTAATCCACTAAAATGATGATCTGAATTACGGTGGCAAACAAGAGTTAATAAAAAAAATAGGGAAATGAGATAAAACTTTCAACATGATTAAAATAATGTCTCCGATTCCTAAATATATCATAAAAGATAAAGAAAAATAATAATTCTAATTTACCCTGAAAACATTTAAACCTTCTTTCAATAATGAGAAATGAATGGAAGAAACACCTACAGATGCACCAGGTCCAGCAATATCAACATTTGCTTTATCAAGTTGTAAGGAAGTAATAACTTCCTCCATAAATCCATTTTGAAGTTTATAACCTAAGATTTCATTTTTTTTGAGTATTTTTTCGGAATCAATATCGATGACAATTGCCTTGGCTCCTTTATAGATTTTTTTGATTATTCCAATGAATTCGTAGTGCATGGGATATAGACCAATTCTGCCTGATTGATAGAAAATATCTTTTACAACTGAAGGATCCCAATTATGATCTATAAGACCTTTTAATAGGAGAAATATATCCCAAGTGGTAATAATACCGAAATCCTGATTTTTGCATCTGAAATGTGATTTTCAGTAAATTTATTATTTCTAATTTGGAAATTGAAGGTAAAAATCAAGCTCTTTTTATCGTAAAATGCAAGGTTTTTCATGCAAATTGTGGTAGAACTACAAAACAAAATTGAAAAATCTGTGAAAATCATGTAAAATGGTTTTATGATGAAGGAAGAGAATTCTTTGTTACTTATTGGAGAAAAGGCAAAATAAGAAAAAGAGTTCCTGTAATAGAATAATCGAAACCTGAAAAAATAAAAATAGAAATAATTGATTTTAATTAATTTATTTTTTATAAGCTGAAGAATGACGGATAGATGGATTTGCTTCTGTGGTGAATGTAATTTTGATAAAGTAATTACAAACTATTCTGAAGTTGTCCAAAATGTGGATCTTTAAGTTTTAATGCCAAAGAAATAAAAAAGAATCCAAAAAAGAAAAGTATTGATAACTTTAATTTCAAAAAAGAAATTAGAAGTAAAAATTTAACTGATTATTTTGACAGAGAAATTAAATAATTATTTTCCCAAAATCGATATTAGAAGATTTATTATTGAAACAGCTAATGTCAATCCAATTGCATATTTAGCCATCTTGACAGCGGTATTTGTTGACTTTAAAGTTTTTTCTGCAATCTCGTTTTGTTTTTTCGTCAGTATTTGGTTATTCAATAAATCTATGTCTTTTATTAAATGATTATAAAGAATATCTCTAAATATTTCACCTTTCAATTCCCTTTCTTTTTCATTTTCAACATTATTATTTATCCAATTCACGTATTCAAACACTCTCATCACATATTTTTGTATTTTTTGTTTATTTCTTTCTAATTCAGATTCTTCATCTAAAGTTAGTCTTAACTGAACAAATAGTAATGTTGTGATTTCCATTCTGACATTTAAGGTATATTCATTAAATAATTCAATATTGACGTCAGTAGTGCCTTCTTCTAATAATAGTTCATCGAAATTATCTTCTAAAAAATTGGATTTCATAAATATATCCTCAAAAGGAAAATTAAAATTACACAAATATTTGTAGAATTGCTTTTAAAATTTGTTTTGTCGGAAATAAAAAGAAAATAAAATTTGTTTCAAAAACTCACTAAAATGATACTTATTTAAGTATTTTCAATATCGTTCATTTGATTTCATTTTGACAAACTTTAAAAAATTCTTGTATTTTATTATTTTTATTTATAATTTAATAATTGTTTAATTCGATAGTTTTCTATTTCATTGAATAAATCAGATAAAGATTTAAGTAAGTCTGCTAATTTAGGATGGAATATTAACTGATTTATTCTATTTTTCAAGTCATTTAAATCTTGAAATAATTTCTTTCTTAAATTGGTGTCATCTATTTCGGACATAGATGTTTCTTCCTTAAACTTTGAGACTGTTTTGATTAATCTTTCTTTTATATTTTTTTTTACTTTAGATTCTTCAATATTCATTTGATAATCTAAAATTTCAAAAGATCCAAGATTCTGACATAACCATTCAATTGATCTCCATGACCAGTTAAATTTATCCTCAATTTGCTCAATGAATACAGCAACATCAATAGATGATAAGAGTTGTTCCATAAGGGGTGAATAAATACCCCATTGCTTATTCAGAATTGCATTAATCCATTTAATTGTCCCATTTATATCAGATTTAGGTAATAAAATTCTAAAAATGTAGATCCTTCTGGAAAATAGCTGGATGAATAAATAAGACTTAAATTTGAATTGTAAACTTGAATTTTCATTTGTGTCTTTCGAATACCAAGAAAAATTCTAATTAGAGGAATTGAGATATTTTTAAATATTATTTTTTCAATATCTGAGATATTTTTAATATTTATCTTATAAACAAATGACAATTCATCACCTGATACTGTCCAACTGTATTTTTCACAATTATATTCTGGTAAGTAACGGATATCAGGATGATGAAATTTATTTAAAACAAAATAATTTGCCATAAAATCTACCAGAAGATTAATAAAACTCTGTGAATTTATCAATTTGCTTTAATTCATTCCATAAATTATTAAAAATTTCATTCACACCTTTAAATACTGTTTTAAAATCTAAATCAAGGAATTTAAAATAAAGAAAATATTTTAATATTACTTTTATTTCATTATTATCAAATTCATTAATTAATCGACCATTTTCAATATTCAATTTTTTATTAAATAGTGTTTGTTGATCTATCTCAGAAAATCTGTTAATTAATTTTTCAAAATCTATATGAGTAACTAGGTAATTTGAAACTAATTCAATTTCTCTTAATTTATAAAATATGGTATCTGAATCTTCTTCGGGAAATACATTAGACTGATTAAAAATCCCGTTCGGAGAAAGAGTGATCTCAAAAGCTGATTTATCTATTTTTATAACTGTTAGAACATATTTATTATAATCAGATTCGTATTCTGGATCATGCTTATCTGAATCTAAATAATCGATATCATTTTTTTGAGTCATCAAATAAGCATTTTGAAAATGAGGACGAATTGCTAGTGGTTCAAATGACTCGCGTAAATTAATTAATAATTGTTCATCACCTTCATAAAGCCCATTAATTAATGTATTAGGTGTTTTTAGCCCATAAATATAGAGATGTGGCTTAATATCGCGTTTCTTAGGGTTTTTAAATAAATCTTGTGATTCTAAGATTGATTTTATCTCTGGGAACTCTTTTACATTTTGTTTATAAAGAGAAAACCAAATAGCATGTGGAAGGTCATCTACTAGATCTATCCAAGGAGTGGGAATCCCATAGTGCTGAAGAATAGGTTCTATAGCTAAAATATTCAAAATATTAAGTCCTTTAGACTCTTTAAGATAGTAAATACTTTTAATCAAAGATTCTCTTAGCTCTTTAATTATCGGTTTGAAATTTCTTGTCAAATCACATCTAAAAATACTGGAAGTCTGATGGTTATAATCATTTTGCTGACCCCTTAAGAGAATTTTGAGATTTCTTTTAGAAAAATGACTTTTAATTATCCCGAATAGTTTAACTAGTTCAGGATATGAATATACTGTTAAAATTGGTATACTCGACTCATTATACTTTGATGGTTCAAAATTCCATTTTTTTAACAACTCATAAGATTCAATTTTCCATAATTCAAAGTTTCCCATAATAATCCACTTTTTTTCCTATAGCCAATAATTTTTTTTCTTTAATCTATTCTCTGAATATCGATTAATCCTTTTAATGTTACATTTTTAAGTAAGAATTACTTTTCCATCCACTTAGAGTTCCTAATCCTTCAACATCAAGTGATTCTTTTTTCCAGTGATCGTTATTGACCCATTCTGGAAAATTATCATAAATTATATTATTCACAAAAGTTTCGTTCTTTCCAGCATGATTTTGGTATTTTGCAGCCATATTTGCGGAGTTACCCACTAGTACAATATCAGTGCTTTGTCCTAAACCCATTCGGCCCATCATGACCAGTCCATAATCTAATCCGATAGCACAATGAATCTTTGGTTTGAAGTTTCTTCTTTTTAAATCTTCAGATAAAATGAAACGTACGATAGATTGCATACCTAAAGCACATTCAATAGCTTCACTAATTGTGTTTTCTTCATTGTTTTGACTGAAAAATGACATAATCCTATCTCCAGCAAAAGCAATTACTCTACCATTGCATTGATTAGTAGCCATAACCATTAAACTATAAAATCCCATTAAAATTCGTGCTACAGTTTCTGATCTATATTCACGGGTCATATTCGTCTAAGCACTAATATCACAATAAAGGACCGCTCCTTCAACCCAAGCCATCTGGCCTGAAGAAATTTGGTTCCAATAAGGAGTAATATTGGAGTTGTAAATATTAATTTGTCTCCCAATATTTACTTGGCCGATTAAAGATTTTAATTCATTAAAGTTGATGCCCATTATTTTATCTCCTAAAGTAATTTAACAATAATAAATATAAAAAGGAAAGATATTAATGCCATAACAAACCAGTTGGTTGAACCCCTTACGAGATACATTTTTCTTGTAGCAATTTGAGCAAGTTCCCAAGTTTGATCAATGTACTCATTTAAAACAGTCTCTGGTTTTAAATCTTGAATTTTTTTTTGAAGATCGGTTTTGGACTTCAATGAATCACGATTTCGTCCAATAACCACAGGAAAAATATTGTAGATTACCTTAGTAAGAATTTCTCTAAATTTATTATTTGATTTTTTTATAGTAATATAGACAAAAAATAAGAATCTCGGAGCTTCCAATTCATTACTTTCATCTGTATTAAATCTCGGCCAAACAACAGAAAGAGAAAACAGAATAGAAACAATAATGGAAACTGCGAGTAAAAATTGAAGCGAAAAAAGAATAATATCAACGGGAGATCGATAATCTGATGAAACAACATCAATAAAAAAAGCAGAATATAAGCCAATGACCAATGTGACCATAATTATAAGAAATCTTGCTTTTGAATCAGCTGAAGAAATAGCTCCAGAATTAAACTGGTGAGAAGTTTTTATACTATCAAGTTTTAGTTTAAAATCATTATTTTCTGATTCAGACATAGAAATTCAGCTCTCAATCATATAATTCAATAATTCATAAATTGTTTAAAATATTTAATTGATAATTTAAATTTATTTCTGCTTTTTCTTATCAATATTGTGAGTAACACTTTTTTAATAGCTGCTGTCAACTATAAAAACTTACAAAGAAAATTGAATAGAAAATGAAATTATCTTCATAGTAAAAAAGAAAGACTGAAGGGGTAAAAATGGTAGGACAAGGATTCGTAGATCAACGATATAAAAGAGTGAAAGAATATGATACACCTGTAAGTCAAATGACTGAAAGACCTGTGACAAAACTACCAGCTGTGGAGAATGTAAAGTACAAAGAAGTCGTGACTATTAATGTAGCAATGTTATTTTGTGATATAAAAGGATACACAAAATTAGTGACTGAAGCATCAGATCCAAAAACAGTAGCAAGAATAATGACAATATATGTCACGGAAATGGCAGCAGCAATAAGAGAACATGGTGGAACAATTTTAAGCATTCGTGGAGACGGATTAATAGGGACATTTGTGGATGGAGATAGGAATGCATCAACCGAAGCAGTAAGATGTGCAGTAACAATGAATACGATCCTGGATTATGTAGTAAATAAACAATTAAAATCATTTAAGCAAGAATCTTTAGTATGTCATTGGGGAGCGGATTCAGGAAGGATAAAGATCACCAGGGCAGGATTATATCGAGAGAATATGAATGATCTAGTGTACATAGGGGATGCGATAAATCATGCATCAAAGTTTTCTGTACTTGCTCAAGGAAATCAAATAGCAATATCGGAAAAAATGCATAATAGAATTGATAATGAATTCAAAAAATCTGACTCCCCTTGGGAGTGGACACCGGAACGTGACACGGTTCTTGGTAAATATTACACCAATGAGGTAAATCAATGGAAAAATACACAGGAACCAAATTGAACTTTTTGATGGAATTGAATTATTTTGAATGACGCAGGTTCATCTTGGAATAAATGGGATTTACATATACATTCTCCAGAATCTTTTGTACAACAATATTCATTCGAAAATCGAAAGAAAAAGGATCAATATGGAGGAAATATTTGGGATAAATTCGTTGATCAACTTGAATGTTTATCCGAAATAAAAGCAATCGGTATAACTGATTATTTTTCAATAGAAGGTTATAAAAAATTACTTGAATATAAATCTAATGGAAGATTAAATAATTTAGAAATAATTTTGCCTAATATTGAATTTCGTTTGGATGTATTAATACCAAATCATTCACAAAATCCCCCTAAGCGATTGAATTATCATGTGATTTTCACTAATGAGATTAATCCACAAGTTATTGAAACTGAATTTCTAGAGCAACTACATATCCAAGATGCAAACGGAGAAGATCGACCCTTAAAGCGAGAAATTATTGAAGAGATTGGTGAAAGATTAATAAAAGAACAAGCATCATTTAGCGGATCTAGTTATAAGATTGGATGTATGAATATTACAGTAAAATTAGATGATATATGTAAATTACTAGAAACTAAAAAGAATATATTCAAAGGGAAATATTTATTAGTTCTTGTAGACGATGGGTGGAATAATCTAAGTTGGGATGGGCAAACACACTTATCCAGAAAAGTTTTGTATAAAAAGTCACATGTCATGTCCACAGGAAATCCTAGTACCATAGAATTTTGTTCTGGTAAACCCTCAATTCAAAAGTATATGAAAGAATTTGAAAAAATTAAACCTTGCATCCACGGTTCAGATACTCACAATTTTGAAAAATTTTGTAAGCCAGATCTAGACCGATTTTGCTGGATTAAATCTGAATTTACATTTGAAGGATTAAAACAGATTCTTTACGAACCAGAAGAACGAGTTAGAATACAGCCATTGAGTCCCGAATATGAGAAAAATATCTATTCTGTAAAGGAATTGAATTTAGAAAATGGGAAAATTAACTCTGAGCTTGAATTAAAGGATCAAATTTTATTTCTAAATCAAAATTTGGTTACCATCATTGGTGGAAAAGGAAATGGAAAAACGGCTATAATAGATTTAATTGCAAATTGCTTTCTGGATCGAAGATCAAGAAAGGAAAAAGATAGAAATTCATTTATTCAAAGGGTAGAAAAAGATAAACCTGAAATCCTAACAAAATTGATCTTTAAAGAGAATGAAACGTTTGAAAAAAAAGTATTAGAAGATAAGTTCTTTGATTTGTCAAAAATAACTTATCTTCCACAAGGAAAAATAGAGGATCTGAGCGGTGATATCAGAAGTTTGCATAAGCAAATTAAGAAAATTATTCAAGAAAGTGGAGTTATAAAAGAATCAAAATTAGAAACACAATTTGATTCTCAACTAAAATTGATATCAGAATTTAAAGAAGAAATCAATGAAAACAATATTACAATTATAAAATTAGAAAAGGAAACAGATGAAAATCTCAAATCAGAATTGGAAAAAAAAGTAAAATTAAAAGAAGGCGAATTAAACAATATACGAACTAAAGTAAAAGCTCTATCTTCACTTTCAACCGAAGAATCTAAAAACAGAGTGGAAAAGCTAAAAAGAGAAGAAAAAGATCTCAGAGTTAAGCATTCTATTTTTGAGACTGAAAAAGAAGATTTAAATAAATTAAATATAACATTTGAAAGTTTTGCACAAGAAATGAACAAAAAAATCTCATCGAAAAACATTGTATTAAAAAAAATTGGAATTGAAGAAGAAATCTCTTATTTAGACATCAGTCACCAAATAAAATCAATGCAACAGATTATTAAGACATTAGAAAAATTAAGTGAAAAAAATAGAGAACTTATTGAATTAAAACTTGAAAAAATTAATGAATTGAATGAAATAGAGAAAAATCATGCAAATATAATAGGATCAAAAGATAATTTAGAAAAAGAAATAAATTTACTAAAGCTTGAAGTTGCTAATTTTACAGAAAAGGAAAGAAAATTAGGTAAACTAAAAAGAGATCGCATATCCAACTATATAGAAATCCTAAAGAATAAATTTTTGTTGAAAGAAATCTATAATCAACAAATTGATTTATTTTCAAAAGGAAAAGATGAAATTCTTCAAGGTATTGATTTTGAATCAGAATTAAAATTTAATGAAGAAAAATTTAATAAAAATGCTGATGTTATATTTGATCGTCGTAAATTATCAAATGAGACATTAGAAGAAATAAGATTTCTAATAAAAAACGTTACAAGTTCTGAAGGTGATAGAGAGGACAAAATAAAACAATATTTGATATTTATATTTGGTCAGAAAGAGAATATAAAAGGTAAAATTCTTAATAACTCATTTTACAATTTTATTTTTGATAATTACTTTGATTTAGTTACAGAAGTATTTTTTAATGGCATTAAGATAAATAAATTATCAATTGGACAGAAGGGCACAGTCTTATTGAAAATATTTTTAGCAGAAGGTGATGAACCACTTTTAATTGATCAACCAGAAGAAAATTTAGATAATAAGTTTGTGTATGAAGATTTAGTTTATGCTTTTAGGGAAGCAAAAAAGAAAAGACAAGTGATTATCTCGACTCATAATGCAAATTTAGTAATAAATACAGATGCAGAACAAATAATCTTAGCAAATTACGAGAATAACAAAATATCTTATAAATCTGGAACAATTGAAAATTTAGATATGCGAAAAGAAATAACTACTATACTAGAAGGTGGAGAAGAAGCGTTTAAAAGAAGAGAAGAAAAATATAATATTAATTAGAAGCAGATATTAAATAACAATTAATTTGAATATGAAAAATATAGAAATACAACGGAAAAAGGAGAAAATAATGTTAAATAGAGCAAACAGAAATCAAGATACAGAGAGAATTAAAATAATTAAATCATTAGAAAAATTCTTAAAAAAAGACCTCAAAATGACTCGACATCTATTCCTAGATAGATATATAGATAAGCATTTAGATTATCCGGTTGAAATTTTAGTAGCTAAATCGAAAAGTGTTAAGGGAAGTTCTTTACCAAAATATCTTACTTATCTTTTTGCGTCTTTAGTTGCTATTATATTTGCTTATATAAATAATTTCTTTAGTATCTCAGACCCAATAACGTTAGCTGATTGGTTATTTCTTCTTTATATTATTGCAGGAATAGCAATTTTTCTGGTTTTTTTAAGTCAACTTGAAGATGGACTTGGTCCAGTCCATGAGGTGGTTATTTTGAATACACTAATTGGCTATAAAACGGTGAATAGTACAATTAAAGAAAAAATTGATAATTATTTAACAAATATGTGAAAGATCTCTTCCATTTATAGGTTGAAACTTGAGGAACTAGACTTGATAAAAATTAGCTTCGTTTTATTAGGAATAATATTGCTATTCGTGGGATTGATGAGTTTCTTTTTTATCAGGGTAGAAATTATCAATCAAGAGTATGAAGTCCAATCTAATGATAACAATGAAGATCTCAAAGTCCCTTTATCTAAAACTAGTTATATTTTGAAAATTACTGGAAAAATGGAACGATTTCGATCATATCTTGGATATGAATCAAAAATTGGATATAGTGGTATGAATTTTTGTAATATGACGATAGTAACTAGTAATAATACTTATGAAGAATATATATTAAATAGCAAAGAAACTAATAAAAAAATAAGTTTTAAATTAGATTTTCCAGAAAATTTGACAGTTCAATTTCAATTTTCAATTGATTCAAGAAACTTTGATAGTAATACCTTTTTTAGAACTATTTGGAAATTAGAATTTAGAGAAGCTGGATTGATGCAAGACATAAAACATAATCAAAATATCATGATTCTATTAGGAGCAGTATTCATTATTATTGTGATCTATGATGAGAACTAACTGGTATAGTTTTTATTGGGTGTATTTGTTAATTGTGTTACCTCACTTGTTGAAGCTGATATTTTGTACAAATTATATTTCTCATTCCTGTGAACTAAATCTTTATGATATATGATTTCATCATTATTGAGCCAAGAATGAGAAAATCTTGGAGTAGTAGGATATTCACCATTTGAGATTTGGTTAGAAGTTTTTTTCCAATAGCTATTTATTGGTAATAATACCGTTAAATCAATAATTTTAACTATATATGGACAAATAATAATGACAAAGGATTTAAAATTAATAAATCCAGCGATAGCATATTTTATGACTTTGTATAATGAAGCTGGAGAAAAAAAGAATAACAAAATTAGAGTAATAATATTTCACTAGGGGTAGAATAAAGAATGAAATTAAAATCAATAAAATTTGAAAATTTTCGTCATTTTCATGATCAAATTTTTGAATTTAAATCTGGTATAAACGCACTAATTGGAGATAATAATGCTGGAAAAACCTCATTGTTGTTTGCAATAGCAGGAGTTTTTGGTCTTCCATATGGAGGTACGCCAATTAATGATTTTCCAACAAAATTCAAAAAACCTCCATTTACCACACGAGTGGAAATTGAGGTTTTATTCACTAAGAAACAATGGACAGATTTAATTCAAATACGAAATATTGACGTTAATTTAAATCAAAGATTTAAATTAGAGGATGTAGAAATTATAGCTAATGTTCTAGCTACTAGTAAAACTCCATTACAATTACGAATGGATATTGAAAGCATTAACAATGTGAATATACATCTGAAATATGGTAATTATGAAAGAGAGAAAATAAAAATATTAAAACCTGATCTAATAAGTAAATTCTTTTCAAAATTTGAAGAAAAAAATCGGCTAAAAAGCATTAATGAATTTACTGCTAAATATAATGCTAATTTATTACCAATTATTAATCAATATATAAATAAACCTCCAAATTTACCTTATAAACCAATAATTCTTTTACCTTATTTGAGTGAACTAAATCAAATTGAAAAATTCCTTAGTTATCAGGAATTGCAAAGCAGACAAACTAGTCAAGGCTATAAAGGCCATTTAATCAAAACAAGATTGTTTCACCTAAAACGAACAAATGAAAAAGAGTTTTTCAATTTTAAAACGAGATTAGAAGAAAATTTTCCTTCTGTTGAAAATGTTAATATTGATTTAAATTACGAAACCGGAAACATTGATCTATACTTAGATAAATTTGAAAGAGATTTATCAATATATGGAGGAGGAACGCAATCTTTTACTAAAATTTTTTCTACTATTAGTTTTCAAGAAGTAGATCTTGTTTTGTTAGATGAACCAGATTCACATATCAATTCAAAACTAATGAAAGATTTAAAGGATTATTTAATTGAATTATCTCTAAAAAAACAAATAATTTTTACTACTCATTTTCCAACATTAATAGATGGTTTAGATTATAATTCAATAATAAGTGTTATTAATAAAAATGGAAAATCAAAACTGGAATGGATTAAAGAAGAAAAAATATTGCTAAGTGAATTGAAAAACATCGGTCTTGAACCTAGTAATCTACAAAAAGCACTAATTAAACAATCTAAAATATTGATTTGGGTCGAGGGAAAGGATGATATTGATTTTCTGAACTTATTTTTAGAGAAATTTATAAATGACACCCAAACAATAGATAAAAATTATCAATTTATTAAAATTGGAAAAATTTATCCTTCAACTTTCAATCGAATTGCAGAGAGGTTAACAGATATTGATTCTGAAAAGAAAATTTTTTATATAAGAGATAGAGATGAAGATTCTTTGAGTATAGATGAAAAGTATACCAATAATCAAAGAATATCATGTTATATTTGGAAAAAAAGACAGATAGAAAACTATTTGCTTGATGAAAATATATTATACGAAATAGTATCAGAAAATACAAATATTGATGATAATGAAATTAGACAACGATTAAATCGAGTTATTGAGGAAAGTATTCAAGAGCAATATTCAAAACTAATTAATAATTTTGTGTTTGAGACTTTTAAAAATCAATTAGGCCATACACGAAGGAATGCAATTTTCTCAGATAATGAATCTGATGAGATTATAAAGGAAAAACTCCGTGAATCATTAATTACTTCATTTGCGTTAAGAGATTTTGATCAAAATATTCCAGAAATAGTAGAATCTTCATTTAATGAATTTAAAGAACGATGGGATCAAAATCCAAGAGCAATGATAAATGTAAAAGAAACACTGAAAAAAATAAAAACTGAATTCAGGATTAATATATCAAATAAGGAATTAATAAGAAAAATGGATTATATTCCAGATGAAATCAAAGAATTATTTCTAACGATATTTAATTAGAATTTGAATTAGAAAACTAAGATTTACTTTTATTGTAAATTCCAGTATAAATATCTTTAAAAATAAATGAATATCAAAACAATAAGAGAAAATTTATTATTATCACTAATTCAGGTTATAAAAGATAGTTTACAAGTTAAAATTTATTCAAAGGGAAGGAATTATCAGGTATGTTTTCGCAGTTATTTCAAAAAAGTCTAAAAGATCTTTTCAGCAGTCTTGGTCCTAGTTTAGTTGGAAGCACTCTATTATTAATAGTTTTCACGTTGATATTGCCAACATTAGACTCACTAATACTAATTTCTGTTACTACTTTTATTATAGCATTAATTTTAAATGTTATTAACTCATTTTTATTAGATTTTTGGGTTCTTTCACCAAAAAGAGTAGCTAAAAAATCAGTTCAAAGAATCCAAAATAATATTTTAACTCGATTAGAATCTCAAAAACTGCCTAATAATGCAAAAAACAAATTGAAAAATCATTTAAACGCTATTTTTCAGTTAGCAACTGCTAAAGAATTGAAAACACTACGATATAGCAAAATGACACAAAATAATGATAGTAGTAGTCTTTCAGAAATCTCCAGTATCCAAGCAAAAGAAATAAAAATTAATAATTTTTTAGCAATTATTAATATTTCATTTTTCATTTTATTTCTTCCTTCTTTATTACAAATAATTCTAGAATCCTATTTTCATATTTCTATACTACCTTTAGAGATTCCTATAACTAATTCGTTATTATTATTACCTGAAAGCTTTTACTCAATTTTTGTTTTCATAGGGCTTATAATTTTAGTAATTTTAGGCATTGGGTTTAATAGAGAGATGAGTTCCCTTCACGAAATGTATGTTTTGGTAATTAATCATTTAATAGGCACTTGGCAAGATTTTAGTTTTGAAGTGGAGAAAGAACGAGATTCGATTCGTAATCAAAAACATAAATATCGTTATGAAACTAGTGTTAATACTTACAATAACATGTTAAAAGAATTAACAATAAAATATGATACTAGTCTTCGACAAGAATTAGCAATGCAAAAAATTTTTAGTGAAAATCTTCCAAAATTGTATAAATTAGTTACTGATATGAAAAATTTAACTGAAGATCAAAAAAATGCTATTTATCAAATTTTTGATCAAAATTATCCTTTTCGATATACGGAATATGATGAAGAAGAAATAATGGATGTTTTAGAAGATTCCAATGCAGATTCACAATCTTTGCAGAAAAGTATTGATAATCTTTTAACATTTGATAAATGGGATGTTGTTTTTAAAGTAATTACTGATAGGAAAATCCCGGTCCAAAATCGAGAATTTTTTCTTAAAATTATGTATAATAGAGAATATAATTTCCTTCAAAATATCTCAATTGAAAGAAAAAGAAGTTTAATTAGACACTATTTTTATACAATTGATAATCCCAAACTTCGTGAAGTTTTATTATCTTGGTTATCTGTTCATTCTCAAGACAACCAACTAGTGCCGTTATTATTAGAACAATTTAGACAATTAAAACAAAAGGCAACAGATGATGCAAAAGGATCAGTGATATTTAATTTCAATGTAAGATTATTGTTATTAGCAGTATTACAACATTCGCAGAGTTATTCACAACTCAATTCAAATTTTCAAAATCAAAATTATATTGATTTACATAATTATGCTTCAAAATTAGAAGTCAATCCTTATACGACTCCTTCATCTACCTTTAATTTAGATTTAACTGACAATAAATTATTAGAACATTATTTCATTAATATTTACAATAAAGAGAAAAATTTATTTATTAAAAATTTCTCTAATACATTTTTCAATCTATTTCAACGATTATGGGATAATAATTCAGACAATTACACAAGAATCTTCAAATTTTATAGTTTTTTTACTTCAAAGATTATCTTGGATCAACCAACTGATACTCAAGTTGGAACTTATCTACAACAACTTCGTCAATTAGTAAATCAAGACATTTTAGTTAATGATACAAGTAAAACAGAAATATTAGCAAACATATTTATGATTATCTCTGATAATTTTCAAGCTTACTTTTTTGAGCACATTTTGAATTTAATAAGTGATAATATAGATATAGAGTTATTTAATTGGGTTTTAATTAGATATTTAAAAGATAGAGATGATAAAATTAGCGTATTAAGAAATAATTTAGACATTAATGACATTTCATTTCCTAAAATTAATTTAGTTGAACCAATTGAGGAACTTATTGAATTAAAGAATATTCCTGCAACTATTCCTAATTTTACTATAGATTTATTTCAAAAAATTCGTCGTTTAACAGAATTATTCAACAATCATAGAAAAATTATAAGACTTCTAGAGATTAGTTTTTTACAAGATAATGGACAATTTCCAAATTTAGACCTTTATAATCATGTCTTCGGTATATATAATTCATTAATTCAATCAATTCATGATTCAGGAGAATTATCTGAAAATAATTTGAGTAATATGTTTTATTTTGTCCATCTCTTTGTCTTTATGATTAGTGAGAATAGAAACAAGAATAACAGTTCGATTCCTCAAGAAGAGCAAGTTTTAGGACTTTTATTAGAATCAAAGAATTATTTAGATAAGAATGATCCATTGATTGATAAAATAGATGAATTAATGTAAAAAACATATGAAAAAGAAATATTATAATTAGATAAATGTACTAACATTTTCATTAATTATATATTTATTCGTAAAAAGAAGTTACTAAAAATACAACATTCCTATATATATTCCAAAAAATATTCCTATTAATAATGTAAACAATCCTGCTACAGTAACCCAAAACGTTATTTCCCATGTTTCATGAATTGTTTCATTATCATATTCTATTATCAATTTACTTGACCAAACTGACCAATCAATTATTAATTGTCTTCCATCTATCTTCTTTTTTATTTGCATTGTATCACATATCTTTAAATTTATTATTTAAAATAAAATTGTTCTTAAATGTTTAATTTGATTTACTTTTTTTTAACAAAAATACATAACTTTCTATTTCTAAAATATTGCATTAGCCTTTCTTCTTAAAATGTTTTGATTTTAAAGCTTATTAATAATGCGGATTTATTCGTTTTCAGTGAATATCTTTTTGTAAGTATTTAGAAAAAAAAAGCAGGATTGTGGGCGGGACTCCTGAGTATCCTATTTCATTAATTCAATTTTTTTCATCATAAGTAAAGATTGATCTGGTATGGGAATAATAGACTTTCTGAAGACGTTTTAAGTTTCTTAATTATTCATTTTGTTATTTAAATTGATAGACAGCATTTATATCTAATAATAATTATTAATTGAAAGTATTGGGTTAAATAGGATAAAAGACAAATTTGAAAGTGCAATTGATTGCAGAAAATATATAAAAAAAATATTTCACTAATTTTTTAAATGGAAATCCATAGAGATATTGGTAAATTTGTAGGTAACTAGAAAACTATTTAAGCTTATCATTCGAATATCTTACCAACTGACAAATGTGTTCTCAATGTGGAAAAAAAAGACTACGGTAAAACGAAGAGGAAAAAATTTCCAAATTAAAAGAAGAAAAAATGGCACATTTAGAAAAGGAAAATGGAACGTAAAAACCACTAAACCGAGAAAATCGACAACCAAGAAATTTAGAACAAAATAAAGAAATATGATTGATTAATATTGTGAAGAATGATGCCCCATTTAAAAAAAATAATGTAAAACTTGAAAAGAAGGTGAAACCATGGTATATGTTAGAATAATGGGTTTAAAGTATTCAAAAAATCGAAATAAAAAAAGAATCTCATTTTCTAGTAAAAGATTCGGTTTTTCTAAGACTTGGTACTCAAAAAATAAAAGAAGAAGATTTTGATAAATTGTTTTGAAAATGCAGAAATGCTTTTATTCGGTTAAATAAATGAAAATGTTATTAAAAAAGTAAAAACTTTCTAAATTAATTTTGATTTTTTTACAGCATAATCTAGTGCTTCGTTGACTGACAATTTATATTTTCTTGTCCCTTCTCTAACCCAGACCTCTCCTTTATTAACCACTGTTCGGCTATTAATTTTTAAATCTCTTTTAAACCTATGAAGGATATTATTAGGATTAATAACTATTATAAAACCATTTTTACTATTTGGAAAATTTAAGGCATAAATACAAAATTCAATATCAGGCTCAATTTTAGATTTAATTTGTTGACGAATTTCAGCTTCATCCGGAAGATAAGCATCTATAAACTCACTAGTACTTTCAATAATGCCAATAATTATTCCTATTGGCTTAAGGGCCAAAGAATTAACAGCACTCATAACATCCTTAAGAAATTCAATCCAATGAATTTGAGCTGTCAATTTATATTCTTGTTTTTTTTCTATCCATAAATTTTCACCAGGATGTTGAATTATCTTTAAAATCTTCGGGGTGAGTGTTGGAAAACTTCCTTGTAAAATTTCAAAGAGAAACTGTTCAAAGAGGTTGGTTTTATTACCTTTGGACTTGCTTTTATTTAATCTTTTGTTTTCCCATGTTAATTTGTCTATTAATTCTTCATCTTTAAGTTTAAGAAGAAATTTTTGAGAACCTAAAATTTTTGATCTTAAATTGACTTTATTAATAGCTCTGTTGAATGTGCTAATTATATTCTGGGAAGATCCATTCAATCCCCGTCGTGTCATAGAATAGCAAGAATTCAATGTAGAAATGATATTTATTTTTAATGAATTGAAAATTTGTTCTAATTGTTTAAATTCATCTGAATTTGTCCATTTAGGGTTTTTAACGATTTTTCTCGCATATTTTCCTAATTTTCGGTTTTTTGTAATAAAGGGTAGACTAATATCCACCAGTAATTCATTTTTTTGTTTATTAGAATCCCAATCTTGTTTTATCTCATCAAATTGTTTAAGCAATTTTTCACTTTGTTGAAATAAAGAATTTAATTGTAATTTCATTTTTATTTCTCAATTTTCAATGCGATTTAAGAAATTATATCTTATTTAGTTAAATAATTTGACAGATAAGGTTCAAATAGTCCTTTATCCTTATTATACCTGAATGAAAGAAATTTAGTATCAATTAAACCACATTTCACTGCAGTACTGTTAACAAGATCGTATTGTAAACCCTTTTTAATTACATTATAAAATTCTTCAGAAATTTGTGAATAAGAAAGTTCACCAGACTTTATTTCACTCCATTTCTCATCTGATTCCCATGTGATAAAAATGTCTTTTGTTTTAAGTGAAAGAAAAATGATATCATACATGGGAAAGTAATCTTCATTCCTGAAGATTACAGGATCCATTGAATATCGACCATGAGTCATTCTACCAAACTCTTTTTTATCAATAAGAACAAATATTTCTCCAAACATTTCAAAATACTGCTCATTGCTATTAGGCTCAAACCATTTCCTAGTTTTACAATTTGGACATTGTATAGGTGTTCCAGGACGTTTTTTCCATTCATAACGACATTTTAAACAAATTACGTTGTTGGATGTATAAATCATAAAAATACACAATTGGTTGATAACAATAATTTTGTTATTTGCAAAATTTCAAATAAATCTTTATAAACTTTTCTATTCTTTATTTGTTTGATTTTATAAAATCAGGAATCGAATAAGTCTATTTAAATAAATCTCTAAAATTACCTTTAAAGGTAATTTTGATTCGGAACTTTAAAAATCAGCTTTTCAAAGAAATTTGGTTTTATATTGGTTAAAAATTACCCCAAATTTCAATTAGTAAATTTATCAATCTTTTCTGCCCTATATATTGAAAAGAAAGTGTTGCTCTCGCTAAAAAATCGAAAAAAAAGAAAGATAAATTAGTTAATTACTCAAACATCAGAGAACAAAAATTGTAGTGCACAAATTTCGGAAGAAAATCCTAGTGTAGGATATAAACCGGAAATCAATCTCATGAATAACAAGTCCGTTGACGAAAAAATTGACCAAACATTCAATCTCAAAAAACCAGTGGGTCAATAAATCGCAATAAGGTCAAAATAACGGTATAAGCGCAAAATACTATAATAAATAGATTCACAAAAACCCCCAGCAGATGAACCTAACTTTTTTAGTAGATAAGTAACTAATTTGAACAATGGGAAATATTTCGGTTAAGGATACGTTTTATTAATCAATTCCGCCATCTTTTGAAATGCTTTATCAACATTTTCACCGGTTTTAGCAGAAGTTTCGATATATGGAATTGAAATCTGTCCACCAAATGTTTCATCAGATATTTGTTTAACAAACTCACATCCTTCTTCAGTTGAGATAGTGATATCAGATTGCTCTCGTAAATCAATCTTATTTGCAATTATCATTAGAGCAAAGGTTTTCTTTCCAATTCCTTTAACAATTTCTTTTATCCAAGAATTAATATTTTCAAAAGTACTTAAACGAGTGATATCATAAACTAATATCGCTCCATGAGCATCCATAAAATAGAGGGGGCGAACTGAAGAGAAATTCTGTTGTCCAGCAAGAGTCCACAATTGAAATTTGTAAGTTCGTGTTATACCTGAACTATCAGCAACAAGAATCTCTTTTAATGAAAAATCAGCTCCAATTGTCATCATATATTTAGCCTGAAAGCCCCTACCCATATATTTTAATCGTAAAGAGGTTTTTCCAACGGCCCCATCTCCGCATAAAACGATTTTATACATATTTATTCCTAAATTTGATTTTTTCAGAAAAGTCAATTTACTACTCCTTGTCTTTCATTAATTCTCAACTCATTTTTTAAAATAAATACGAGTAGGTTTAACAACAAGCCCTTTTTCTTTTCCTATTTCTGTAATTAATAAATCAATAGTTTCTTCATCATCTTTTGTAATGTTTTTTATCCCATTTTCCTTAATCAGCTGCTTAGAAATTGTAGCTTTATTAGCATAAGTTTTTCCAAGCCTTGATAGTTCTATAATTATTTCTGAGATTTTATTTTTGTTCTGCTCACTTTTTATCTTATTTAAATCTACTGGAGGTTGTTCTTCTTCTTTGCCAGGTGGAATTAAAGGATCAATTTTAATATCAGGTGGAGGAGTAGGAGGTATAGGAGGGGAATCTTTTATCCATTTAGAAATACCATCTTCTGGTTTTTCAGTGTCGATTTCTTCGTGTTTGATTTTATCAGGTTTCTTCCCTGTTACATCAATGATAATATCATCAATATTCAAACCTATCCGATTTAGAACAAATTCTGCTTCTCGGGGGTCTGGTTGTCGTTTAAATATTTGTTCAAAGTATAAAGCTAATGAGAGATATGCTTGCTGGTCAGTGCTTAAAGGAGCAGTTCTTCCAACTTTTTCTTTTAGACTTTGGTGTAGTTCATGCTTTACACGTGATAATGGAACTGTTGTTACCCAAGTAATATAATCTAAATCCTTCTCTATTAATGAATGGGTTTTTTCTACATATTTCTTCTCTACCTCTTTACCAACTCTATAAATTTTGACCTCTATCCCGATTTTCTTTACCTTACTTAATGTTAACCTTCCAAATAGTTCAATATAGACATCTGGTTTTAGATTTTTCTTTCCTATAGGTTTTTCATGTTTAACATCAGTTATAGCAGAATTTACATTTTTAACTTGTTTTATTAAATTAATAAGAGCAAATTCTGCTTGTGTTGATCGATTCTTATCTTGAATATTTTCATCTACCAATTTTTGTGCAAAAAGAGTTATTTCTCTTGGAGTAAGATGAAGACTTCTGTCTTGTCGAAAATTCAGAAGTGAGTCGAAAAATGTTATTACAGGTGTTACCACTTGATTTTTACGAAATATTTTAATTTTTTCATGTAATTCTATTAACGTTTTTCTAATATCTTCGTTTGTGTTATCATAAAGGTAAGTAATGCTTTCACTTCCAAAAGGATAAAGAGGATAACTATAATCGGGTCGAAAATTGGAATTTTTATAGAAATCCCCTAATAGATGTTTTACTATATTTGCTACTGATTCTGGATCTAAAGGTCTTAATGTTTCGTAAAAACTTAACCAATTATCAATTTGCAGTCTTCTATCCTCATCTAAAATACTATAAAAAGTTGTAAAAGCATCTAATGTTCCAGAGATGAATATACATGTATGTTTTTGAGTTCTTATTGAGTGAAGGAGAGAGAACAATGCTTGATATACTTCGGTTGGGTGATTCAATCCTCGTTCTAAATGATCAAAAAAAATTAAAAATGTTACCTCTCCGTAGATCCATTTTGTTAATTTTTTTAAATCATTAAAAGTGCTAATAGCATCATTATCTGTATTGATTTCAAACCCTTCATAAACACCAAATCCATGCAAAGCATTTGATGCATTAAATGCATCATCACCAATAAAACATTCGATTATTGTCAATAAAAAGTTGAAATTAATATTTAAATATTCTCTTAATATTCGATAGTTACTTTTGATATATTTAATAATTTCAGACTTTAATATTGGGATTTTGTTATTTAATAGAGATCGGAGAAGATGTGAATCAGTTTCGATCTTATTCAAATATTCTTGAGAAATTGAGAGATTTTGGAGATCTTGTTCCAATTTTCCTCCTGATTTTATACCAAGAATTAGGATTTTGTTTAAAGTAGCAAAAACTAATTTTTCTAAGAAATTTGTATCATCCAATACTTTAATTGTCTGTTTATAGAAATTTAAGAAATGATAATCTTTTTCGTCATTACTGGTATTGAAATAGACAATCATTACTTTGTTGTGAATATTTATATCCTTTAAATGCTTCGGAATTGAACTAACAATAGTTGATTTTCCAATACCTTGTTTTCCTTGGAGGAACATCAATTTAGACTCTGGAAGATCCAAGGACTCCTTTAATACACTAGTAATTAATTCTAACTCATTATCCCTGCCAATTATAAACTTAGCAGGATTATCTAAGTAGTCTGAAGAAGCTGGTGGAGCTGGAAAAGGATTATGCTTATGGGTTAAAATAAAATCATTGACTTTTTTTTGATCTTTGAATAAATGATCTTTCAAGTTAATTATTCATCATCATCCTTTACCGAAATTGAAACCAATAAAATTTTGATCCATCCTCAACAACTAATGGATTACCATGGATAGCTTTACCAGGTTGTAAATCAATTATTTTTTCTATGTATGAATTATACAATTCCTTTTCTATTTGCTCTTGGTTCCAGTCTGGAAACTCTTTTAATTTTTTTATCAATATTGGTATTTCTACCATTCCACCAATTTTTGATGGGATTTGATTATAAGCTTCTCGTAATCTTATTAAAAATTCTTCCTTTTCAAATTTCCGTCTCAAAACTTTTATTAGTGAAGAACCTGATAATTTTTTGGGATAACTTAATTCTATTTCATCAGAAAACTGTAATTGTATTAAAAATTTCTTTAAATCTGTTTGTGTTTTAATTTTCGTTTCCTTTTTAACTTTTTCAAGCAGGTTTTTTAGCGAAATTTCTTTTTCATCAAGTAAAGTTCTCTTTATAACCTCTAATTTTTCTTCATCAGTTAGTCCTTGTGTAGAAAATATCCTATTCATTGTTTCTTGATTAACAGAAACCCACTCATCAAAAATTCTTTCTAGAAATTTCTTACGAACCTCAGCCAAAGTGCCTGAGAAAAAATATTTAGCAATTTCATCATATTTTTTGTCTTTGTCTGACTTAGTTTTTGTTTTTGGCAAATTATTTCCCAAACTAGATTAAAATTGTTTAAACTTTGTTGAATTCTTTAGTTCATATTAAGTTATTGCATAATATTGTAAGGGGAAAAAAATCTAATTCCAAATTTGTTACTATTTAAGAAGATTTTCTTAAAAAACAATTATCAAATGAAATTCGATTGAAAGTACCAGTAACATTTGAATACCATAATTCATTTTGGTGTTCAAACTCAGGTTCCAAATATTTAACTCTAAGAAAATTAACGTATAAAATATATAATCCATATTGAGATAAACTATAATTTATCCTTCGTTTATCAGTTTTATCAGTTTTAGATTCTAGAAGAAAAGGTTTTCCAGATTTAGATGTAGATAGCACACTTAAACGTGATTTAATGTGAGAAGGATTATGTTTATTTATCTTTTTTTCAACTTCTTTAGAGACCAAATATAAATTATAAGATAAATCGTTGAATTCTTCAAATTGCGAGGGTAAAAACAAAGATAAAATGTCTTTGAAGGTTGATTTTTCACGTTGATCGGGATCAGGATCTAAAAATGATATTATAATATTTTGAAATATGCTGGTTCTAAAATCCATAAAACCAAGCTTATCAATAGTTTCTGGAAACGTTTGGGCAATTCTCATATAAGAAGGGATGAGAATCCTCTCTCCCCTCGAAAAATCAATAATACCTTTTGATTTTTGATTTAGAAGAATCGAAACAGAGTTGGCCGTCTATAATAAGTATCAGAAATTACTTTATTCAAAAAATACAGAGTTAGAAGAGATTTGTGAGCAAACTTTATAAAAAATCGGAATTAATGCAACGAGACCTAAAATTGAAGGTATACAAGATTGGGACATTTTAGATTCTGATTGTCACTTAGTTCTCGAAGTTAAGGGACATAAAAGAAATATTAAGAGTAAATCATCGGAAATTAAGACGAGAGATTTACGACAACTTGATAATTGGGTTCAAGATGCTGAAATGGAATATGAGGAACAAAACAAAGATTTAAGAGTTAAAGGGGTTTTTTTAATCAATTCAGAAAATGATATTCCTATAGAAGATCGTTTTGAACTCAAATTAAGTCGAAATGCTAAGGAATACGTCAATAAAAGAGATTATGTTATATTAACTACAGAGTTACTTTATTTGATTTATTTGAATATAGAAAATGATGAATCTGATAGTGAACTACCTAAAAAACTGCTAGAATTACTAAAATCGAAAACTGGTCTTATAACTTCAAGAGATTTAGATCTATTAGCTTATTTTCAAACATAGAAAAGAGATCTTAAGGAAAATTAACAATTATCGATGTAGGTGAAAATTATTCCTATTTCGCGATCTGTGTAGATGAAGAATTTCAATTATTACTTAAACGAATCAAGAAAAAAATTATAAAAGCTTTTAATGTATCAAGTTTTTTTTATTTATCAAGGAGATGGAAAGAATTTCTGAAGAAATTATCTTTGATTTAAACTTTATTAGTGACGATAAGGAAGATTCAAATAAAATTAAGAATCTGATTATTGAAGATGATACGCTTAAAGAGGATGTTGAAAAGTTTGAGACTAAAGAGGATCTAGGGATTGGAGAAGTTTTGGGTATATATTTAGGTAAGAAATTAGTAGATAAAATTTTGAATAAAGCTCCTGATGTAGTATCATCTCTCTCTGACTTTGTCAAAAAATTATTTAAGAAAAAAACTGATAATGTCCAGCTGAAGGGGACAATTTCACTTGGAAAAATCACTTTAACATTCTAAGAGGGAACTGAGGAAGAAATAAAGAAAGAACTAAAAAGGTTATATAAATTCTTTGATATTTAACCCCGTTTGAGATATCTCTATTATGAACAACTTCGCTTTTCTAGTTGGGGTGGGTAATTACGAAAATCCGACCGATTTCAATGAATATCCTTTCATTATTAATCATGTACTAGAATTAGAGCAAATCCTTATCGATAGTGGGAAGTATTCAGCGGGAAATATTAAAAAGTTAATTACAGGTCACGGGGAAGAAATTAAACCTACCAGAGGCAAAATAATCAATGAATTATCCACTATATCAGAGAAAACGAAAGAAGGAGATCATTTATTAGTTTATTTTATTGGCCATGGGGGATTTTACGATGACGATAATTACCTTTATCCTTACGGAGCTCATCATAATAAAAGTAATCCCAACGTATTGAAAGATACATCTATTTCATTCAAAAATCATGTAAAAAAGTATCTAAAGGATTCACATCTAAAAGATATCATAGTTATTGTGGATGCTTGTAGAGACAAAGTTATTGCAGCAGGTGGAATGACTGATAACAAGAAAAGTGGTTCCGAAAATACCCAGGATGATAAAGTAGAACAGGAGTTCAAAATTGATGATGAATTTGGAAAACCAAAGATAAAACCTAAAAGGATAGATCTCTCAAGTGGAGACTCATATAATCCGAGTGGGATCTCTTGGATATTCTCTTGTTCTCAAGAACAAAAATCTTATTTTTTCAAAAACGAAAAATCGGAACAACGAAGTACCTTCAGTCAAGCATTAACAAATTATTTAGCAAAATCAAAAGACAATCCTCTACCTAATAAACTTTTAAAAAAGGAATTAAAAGATGAAGTAAAAAGAATCTATAATGAATATAATGCCTATCCTCAAGACCCAAATATAATTTTAGGGGATGGTGCTGAAATATATTATGGAGAATTTATCAACGTTACAATTTTAAAAAGCGATTAAAGAAATATTATGCTAATTTATTTCCAGTTTTAACAAACGACAATTTAATAGATCATATCTATTTAAAAATGATCTTAGATGATTTAGAGAGAATTTCAATCGTTAATATACCAAAAAAGTATGTCATTCCTCTTATTTTCCCATTATTACCATTTATTAATCCAATTCTGGATTTAATAAGGATTTTTACTTTTTAGGAAATTAGGATTCTACAATTGAATTTCTTATAATTTCTATTATTTTTACCAAAGCTATGATAAAATGAAATTATTCATAATAAAGAGTATTTTTGTCAATATAATTTTTTATTCATTTTATAATACCAAATTTGATTTAGGTTATTTGTTTAACTATTTATTAGTAATCTAATACCTCATTCGCATTGGATGCGCTTGGAATCAACACAATGTTATTTATTTTTGTAGCAGTCATAAAAACCTTCTCTGTTGCTAATGATTCAAAAAAACCAGAGTTATCTTTAAAAAACACACTTATTTCTGCTCTTATCAGTAATGGAACACCATTTAATGCGTCCACTCTTGTGACTAAATTTTTAAACTCCACTTTAAATTCTATCTGACTTTCAATAAAGGAAAAATCGAAATCATCAATCACTAAATCCCAGACTGATATTTCTTGTGCTTCTCCATCTATTTCGTAAGTGATAGGTAATTTATCACCCACTACTCTCCATTTTTTTATTATTTCATGATCACCATTATCATCAGTATAGGAATAATTATACGGATTTCTTTCAGTTAATATCCCATCGGAATACTTAGTGGTATTTGACCAATATCCTCCATCCTCTCCGTCTTCGTCTTTCCCAGTATCAGGATCGATTTCATCTGTCTTAGGTAACTCAAGATATTCTCTAAGATCAGCACTAGCACTGTCTTTATGAAACTGCATCTTTCCTGCTAAAATACCATTATAACTGACGTTATAACTTACTCCTTGTAGATTATAAGCTTTAAATTCCACAGTATCAGTAATAAACTCTCTATTATAATCTATAGATAGATCGACAGAATATTCTATATTACTATTCTCTTTCCAGATTTCTTCTCCAAAACTACCCTGTATTGGGATAATAGATAACGGTAACAAAACTACAATTATACTAATTAGAATGATCCATTTTTTTATATCTTTCATTATAAATGCCTCCACTTTGACCGAAATTTTGTTCCAATTTTTAAAAAGCTTTCTGAGAGTAGAAATGAGATAAATTAAGATTAAAATAATCACAAAAATCCGTCTCAAAGAAATTTTCAGCATTCCTCAACTGATTTGAAGTTCTGTATACTATTTGAACAAATGGTCTAAATTATTTTGAAGTAACAATTCTTCTAAGTATTGTGTTACTTAGTATTAACAAAAATCCTAATAATTTTCTCTTTTGTAATAATATAATTCAGCTTAAATAAGTAATTTTAATTGATTTAATTTCTTTAAATAATCTTCCAATACAAAAATAAAGACGTCACTAAGCCATGTTTTTTCATAATGTTTGTTCAAACTTTTTTAAGAATCTATTAGTGAATTCAGCAAACATACTATTCATTTTTGTTTTACGAACATTAATTGTGTCATTTGCATATACATTTGCTATAAGAACTTCAATCTCTCAAAAAAAGGAGAATTAATTACAAACACAAGATTGTTTAAATAAAATCATATCAATAATGAGGAAATATGAATTGGCAGGTACAAAAGAAAAAGCATTATCAAACCTGAGTGCATTAATAGATGAGGTTCAAGACTTTTTAGCAAAAACTGATAAAGAACAGAATCCACTGAGAGCTGGACTTCTCACAAAATCCTTATCAGCAATTTATCGTTTTACTTCTCCTAAAGATCCTTATGTTAAATTAACTAATAGGTTTACTGAAGATTTTCACAGATCACGTCATCCAATTGGGAAAAAGAATTCTTTAAATGAAATTTTTGGAGTTGTAATAGCTCTTTATGAAGAAATCGAAGCTGGTCACATGGATTCAATTGTAGAGCTATCGCGAGCTGAAACTTTCACTAATATGAGTGATATTGCTTCTGAATTATTGGAAAATAATTACAAAGATGCAGCAGCTGTGATAATAGGGTCTACTTTAGAGATTCATTTAAAAAATCTATGCAAAAAAGCTGACATTAGTCTCTCTTATGATAATGGAAAACCTAAAGGTCCTTCTAAACTCAATGACGAATTAAAACATGAAAATATTATTAATAGCATTAACCACAAGCAAATTACTGCATGGATTGCTATAAGAAATGCAGCAGCTCACGGAAGTTACAATGCTTATAATATCGAAGATATTAAATCTATGAATACGGACGTTTTAAGGTTTATTAATGAATTTTCAGCTTAATTTTCTTAAGGTCCTAAGAAGTAGAAAAAGGTTGCTAGTCAATGAGGAAATAACGAATAAAACTAGGGTGAGAAGATAAAGAAAAGTTAGAAGTTTATTAAATTCTATAACTAATAATGATGGTGTCAATATATGAATAATAATTATCAAATTAGGTTTGGATATTCTATTAATGGTAGATCTGTTTCTTTTAAAATTGAAAGTAGTGAAAAAATTGAGAATTTTGATAAATATGCTATAATGAATGATATGATTTCTAAAGAGATTCAAAACAATAGTGAAAATGCTGAAACCAAAATATTTGGATTAAATATTACCTCTCTTAAGATAAAGAAGTATGAATCACAATTCAAGGATTGGATTAAGACACTTGAGCAGAGATTATTCTTAGGACTAAAACCAGGTATCTTGAGGGAAGAGCTTTCAGATCTTTTAGAAGAAACTGCAAATATTTTTCTCCCTAAAGATAAATTTGAGCTAATTACAGACGAAATAATTGACAAAGATGATCAATTATATAACTATTTTGAGAAATTGGTCTATCCATTATTACAAACTTAATCATAATGAGTGAGGTATTATGACGTTAGATTACAATAAGACAGCTAATCGGGAAGAGATTAATTATAAGGAATTTGTAAGCTGGAATACTATATCCTATTTTAATAATCATATTACCTTCTAAAATCCAGGAGATGATTAAAACCTTAAGACCTATTTTATATTCTTTGTATTTACAGGATTATAGCTCATCTCTCATACAGAGAGCACTCTTAGCGTCATTAATTATTATTACAGTTTCAACAACTATATTTGGAGCTTTGATATCTTTATATTTTGTGTATGGTTTTCAAACAATATTAATCCTCTTCTTATCACCAAATGAACCTTGGTTGTTTCAAAAAGAGATATTCTCTTTTGAATTTATATTTATTTTTTCTATCGTTATCATTATTACATTAGTTATTAATTTAATTTATGTTTTAAAAGAAAAATACGAAATATCAAATTATGAGGGATAATTATTTCTAACTTAACAATTAAAAACGTAACGCATATTTATCACAGAGAATTAGAAAAAGATTTCTCTTTAGAAAGCAAAATTACAGCACTTAGTGGAATTAATATAGAAATAAAAGAAAAAAGGGTAAATTTATTCATGGGTCCAAGTGGTTCAGGAAAAACTACACTTCTTAATATAATTGCGACAATCTTAAGACCATCAGCGGGTGGAGTTACTTTTAACTCAATTGAACCATATTTATTATCAAAAGAAAAATTGCAATTATTTCGATGGCAATCGATTGGATATCTTCACCAAGAAGTTCAAAAAAATTTTATTCCGTTTTGGACTTTAAGGCAGAATCTTGATGCACTTATTAGTAATAATCCACGAACTTTCGTAAAATCTAATTTTCAATCATTCTTAGAACGAGTTGGCTTAGATGAACGATATCTAGATATAGATTTACATTTATTATCTGGAGGTGAACAACAAAGAATAGGTTTACTATTACTCTTATATCGAGACCCAGAAATTTTAATCTTAGATGAACCAACCA
This sequence comes from Candidatus Heimdallarchaeota archaeon LC_3, assembly GCA_001940645.1. Next base: position 5,347 of record MDVS01000091.1, on the reverse strand, counting down.
GTTTCCTTGATGTTAAAAATAAAAAAAGAGTTTTAAATCTAATAAATAATAAAAAAATAGAAGGTAAGACAATTATTTTGGCCAGTCACGATCCTACGTTCATAGACTATGTAGAAGATGTTTTTTATTTGAACGATGGGAAAATTGTTGAATCTTCAGTATTGTCGCGAATATCAGAAATGGCACATTCAGAATTAACAATAATGGGTAAAAAATCCTCAAAAAATTGGTATTTGGGGTCCCTCAGGAAGTGGTAAAAGCACATTATTTTTGTTACTACTTGGAAAATTAAAACCTGATTCTGGCCAAATAGATACTTTTGGTACTATTTCACTCTTATATCAACAGATCCAGTTTAATCCATATTTAACTTGCTATGAGATATTATTATTGGAAAAAGATAGAAATTCAAATGGTGCTGACATTAATATTTCTGATTTATTTAAGGATTTAAATTTAATTGATTATAGGAATCATTTAGCTAAAGATTTATCTGGGGGACAACAACAATTATTAACTGTTGGTATGTATTTGGCACGAGGAGCATCAATTATTTTAGCAGATGAACCTTATTCTAGAATGGACAGCTTAGTTTCGGAGAAAGTCAAAGAGAAACTAAATATGATAGTAAATAAGCATGAAATAACTCTATTAGTAGCTTCACATCATTTTCCACATTTTAAGGGTTTTGACGATGTTTTTAAAATTGAAAATTACGGATTATTCAAAAATAACTAGTAACACTAAATGTAAGAAATTTTATAAAAAGAAGGTAGAAAATTGTTTAAAAACAAAAGAAACGGTCTCTCAATACTTTTATTTTTCACCTTATTTTTCAATACGTTTAATAATGGTCTTGCTATTGATTCCTATGAGCGTTTGAATTCAATAAATAAAAATGAGTTCGATTTTACTAGTTTATTTGCAATTCAGGGAGAAGACACCTATTATCTGAATTTTTTGTAACGGAGATTATTTTATCATGAATTATTTTAAGTTATCACCTTTCTGGACATGATTTAGGTATGAGTATGCCATAAATCTGTTTGAAATTTAGATGAAGTAACATGGAAGAAAATAACATTGACGACTCTTTTACTGAAGGTATAGATAAACTTAGAAAGAGAATCGAAAACTTAGAAAAAAGTACACAGGAGCTTATTACATCATCAAGCTCATATTTCTACATTTGGATTTTGTAAAAAGTATTTTGTCTTTCTTTTAGCAGTCAAATAACTGAACAAAAAAGGAGCTGATCCCAGATATTTCTTAACATTGACAATTCCAAAATCTTCTAGATAAGTGGATGCTCTATTAATTCGAACAGGAGGGATTTTTGTTACTTCCATTAATTCAGGACCAGAAATATTTTTTTTAGCCTCAACTGTAGCAGCCACAATTTTAATATCTTCAAAAGGGTTGTAATTCTGTTCTACTTCTTTGAAATAAAGAAATAACATATAAGTAGGCTCAATAGTTCCAAAATTAAAAGGACCAGTACCCATATATTTTTGAACTTTTACTAACCCATTTTCCTCTAATTCTTCAATCCCTTCATTTATTTCTTCTTCATTGAATAGTGTTAATTCAAGAAGTCTTTTACCAGAGTATGATTTTTCATATTTCAAGGTAAAATCTTGATTTTCAATTAATGCAATACCAATATTTGTACCTACCTTTGAAAGAGTTCCAATATTGTCATGTAATAGTGTAAATCTTGAATTTTTTATAGTTGGCTTATCATATATTTCATGAATTGAGTTTATTAATTTTTTAATACCTTCTTGGTAATTCTCTGTTAAATCTATCCAAAGAAAACTTCTTAATTGTAGAGGTATTTCAGATTTTTCAATCAGAATAGGTATAATTTTAGTAATTCCTTCTATTCGACTAATAGTAGCCGAATTTAATTCTATATTTACCCATTTCGATTTTACACTACTATTGGAAAGTAAAATAATAAAATAATCTATATCCTTTAGACCTTCTTTAAAAATTTTATCGATTAGTGAGTCTCCTGGATTGATTTCCCATTTATCATACCAAGCATTTATTCCACTTGAATTTAAATCATTCGCAATTTTTAATGCAATTTCTGAATCAGAATGGGAATAGCTTAGAAATATCTTTTTTTGTCTTTTTTGCCTCATTATCGACTCTACTCGAAAATTTTCTCCTTAGCTCTCTGTAATGTTCTTAACTTGATATCAGGATTTATTTTCATGTGATTTTGATTAAATTTAAGATTTTTAAAGTCTCTTAAGTGTCCAGAAGCGATCCAAATTTCTTTTGCCTGATAATAATTATTTTCATTAATATCAATTATCTCTATAAGACCTATTGTTATGCTTTCGTTTTTGTCAACTCTTATAATTTCGGCTAATATTGGGATAGAAATTTTCTTTTGAATTTTTAGTATAAAAACGAATTCGGAATTATAATTCTTTGATTTCTTAATTTCAATAATTTGAATTTTATTGGGATATTCTTTATATAGTTTCCAACTTTGGTTTATCGTTGTTAAAAGTAAAAACAGTACTGAAAAAAGGCAGAATACGATAATTAAGAGAAAAATTTTGTCATAAACATTATCTTTTGATACAAGAAGACTTATAAGAGAAGCTATACCTGTAATCAATGCCCACCACCATCTAAAAAAACTGTTGGTCAGATATCCTAAGAATGAAATAAAGGATGCATTTTTTTTCATTATTGAAATTATCTCCTCTAATATCTGTAACTTTAGATATCATCATCGTGAATAGCCATATTTTTCACCCATAAGATGTATTTTCAATTTTTTTCAAAATTAAAAAATAAGGTGCAGGATTTTAAGGGCTGGGTTCCTGCGTACCCACAGAATTGATACCTATTCTGACATCTTTTTCAATTATTTACATGTAACCTATCGTATTTCTCATCCAAAACATTTTTCGTAGCTTGCTTCACGATTTCCTGTCTTTTTTATCCGACATTCATTATCTTCAACAAAAATCTAGTTCCATTGCAATTCTATGACCTAATGAGGTTAAACCCCATTCAATTGGTCGTGTTTTTACTATTCTGATTAGACCTTTTGCCTTCAACTTTTTGAATAACCGCTTAGAATTTCTGATTCCTTTTATTTTCCAATTTTTTGGGTATTTTTTTCGTATTGCAGTTTCATCCATATGTGCAGATTTAGAACAATCATTCGCTTGTGTTATTGCCCTTAACATCGACTTTTCTTCGATGCCGAGCGAGATTCTATCTGAAATAGACTCCAGATTTGATATATATGCCAAATAAATCTGAATTGATCTTCAGAAGAATCTCGACCAATTCCGATATTTTGGACTTTAGGTGGCATAAATAATACCCAGATAATAATTGTTAATAGATAATAAAAAGATTAGCAATTCAATTTACTAGTCTATTAGTCCCCATTTTTGGATTGCTATTAAAAAGTATTTTAAGTCAGAATTTAGGAAAGATTTCAATAAGTTTTGTGAAAAAAGTGTGTCTAATGACATGGGATTTTTTTATACTGTTATTCATATTCCCCTTTCAATTTTAAATTTCAATTCAGAAATATTAAGACATCTATTAACACGGGAAATATTATTTAAGTTAAGATCGATATTAACTGATTGATTATGCCTTCTTAAATTATTAATGCCGTCTAAGAAATCTGTTACTCTATTTCTTGGTAGATGGAAATAACCTATACCTTCTAATTCGTTTTCATTAGTTAAAACATGAACGATAGGGAAAGCAAGTAAATTTTTTGTGAGATTCACAAAATCTGCTTTATTTTCGGTCGAGTATCTTATAATTGCATATTTTATTTCTTTTATTATAATAATCTTTAATAATCAGTTACTTAAATTTTTTGAAGATATAGGACCAATTCAAATTTCAGGTGTAATAACTTTTTCTCAAATTTTTATAATCATCTTTTTTGTTCATATAATAGCTTTATATCTTATAAGATCGAATAATCGATCTCTATTGCCTTATAAAAATCAATTTACTCCTCTTTTTTGTGGGAATTGTGGTCATCCAAATCGAAATATGAATTATTGTGGCAAATGTGGATATGAAATATGATTACGGACTGAAATTGTAATTAACTTATTAAGAGATAAAAAATGTTTATGATAGATAATTTTGAAATTTCAGCGTAAATGACTCATTCTATATTTAATAATTGTTGTTTATTGTTGAATAATCGAAACTTGGAAAAATTGAATTAGAATTATTGATTATATTTATTTTTTCAAACAGATTTTTCAAACAGATTCTTCTAATAAATCTACTAAATCGTAAATATCGGGAATAAATTTGAATAATTGATTGGGAGCAATTTGTAGGATTATGCAAAAATAGATTTATATTTTAAAAAGAAATAAGTGACTCTTCAATTGTCCAATTCATCCATAACATCCTTAAAGGATTCAAATGATTTGATATTATTATGGGAAATAATGAACATCGTCGCAAACTCATACAAGGAAGAGAAGAATGGAATATCTGGAGAAAAAATAATCCTGGTCTCAAAATTGATCTTAAAAATTTGAGTCTGATTAATTATAATTTTGTAGGATTTGCTATTGATTGAAAATTATCGGAAGAATTTCTGTAAATATTTTTTTTCTTTCTTTTAGATAATTGGGATTGGGTTTATAACTTTGATTTCCAACATATTGAAATTTATCATTAAAATTTATCTTCTGTTCACCTGACATCGATATATCCCCTTGTTATTTTGAAGTGCCTAGTATGTTAAATGATATAAAAATTCACAATACTATGATTATATCAATTCTTTTGATATACACAATTCTCTGAATCTTATTCTTTTCATAGTCAACCAAATTGGATCAGTTGATGACAAAACCTTGATTTTATAATTAAATTTGTCTTCCTTTTTCTTACCTAAAATTTAAATTGACTCTTAAATATTATACACTATCAGTACTTCCGCAAGTCTAGATCAACTCCGTTCATTTGGTCTCCAAAGTGCTTGAAGTAGACGTTTGAATCTTGAAACTGTCAAAATTAATGTACTTATTTTATAAATTTTAATAGGAAGCTCATAATTGCAAGTAACCTTTAAAACATGAGTTACTATATGCAAAAATGCATTAATACGGAGCCAAATAGCTTCAAGGATAAAACCAATTCCAATGAGAAGAAGTCGCAAAATAGAGTTTAGTGAGGTCGTTCGAGCTTGAAACTGATGTACAACGCGATATTGGGTTTCAATTCCCCAACGAGATCTATAAATTTTCTCAATGTAATCTGCTGAACCTCGAATATTGGTCGTGTACACATAGAAGTCAAGATAAACCCTTTCTGGCTTTCT
>MDVS01000090.1 GCA_001940645.1 Candidatus Heimdallarchaeota archaeon LC_3 | reverse complement strand
TAAATTGTAAAAAAAATCATGAAAAATAGCAAAATCGTCATTAATTAAGTAATACATTAGGGATCTTACTAACAAAATTTGGGGTAAATTTCTTCTTATCTTCAAACAGATTATTTCTAGATTGGTGTATAAAGGATAAAACAAATTTTAAAATATTGCAAAAATTGATGAATAGTATATTGAACACCCCTGTGAAAAGAGAATATAACAAAACAGAAGAGATGTGGATTTTTAAGATGTAAAAGACCTAAAAAGAATAAATAAAGGTGATTATGGTGGACATCAAAGAATTTGAAACGAAAATTGGATTTAAATTACACGATTGGCAAAAACGTGCTTTGAAATCAATCGTGGGAAAAAATAGAATTATGATAGAAGCTCCGACTTCTAGTGGGAAAACATTAATTGCAGTAAAAATGGCAATAGAAATATTCAAAAATTCAGACACATTTGTTCTTTTCGTCACTCCATTGAATCAATTAGTTAATGAACACATAAGCACCTTAAGAAAACAATTCAAAGATATGGGAGTCAATATAAGCAGTAATTACAAAACTATAAGAGAATATAGTAAAAATCTGTTAGTGACAACACCAGAAAGTCTTTTCAATCAATTAACATTAATAAATGAGTATCTATTTAGTATAAATCTATTAATTATCGATGAAATACACCTAGTAGGATCAAAATTTAGGGGACCAAAGTTTGAATTATCAATTAGTCTCTTATTAATGTCAGCAAACCAAGTCATTGCCTTATCAGCTACGATGGGGGAAAGAACCAAAATCAAAGATTGGATTGATGCCGATTTAGAATTAATTGAAGATTTTAGGTTAATTCAAATAAGGGAAGAGATTATTAATACAAAGGGAAAACTAAATGAGGCCTTAACATCTTTAATTGATTTATTTCAAGAGCAAACAATTGTTTTTAGAGGGAAACTCGACTGGACGGAATCATCATCACTATTCCTTGCTGAGAATGTCAAATTGGAGGACAAAAAATTAGCACAATTGAAACAGCTTATTAATTCTAAAATGAGGGAAAAATGGAAAAGTAAAGCTGATTTGAAATGGATTAAATGTTTTGAGGCTGGATTCCCATATCATCACTCAAAAATAAGAGAAAAACAAAAAGATCTTGTAATAAAAGCCTTTGAAAATGATTTAGCAAAAGCAATTGTAGCAACACCAACGCTAATGATGGGGGTCAATTTACCAGCGGATCAAATAATAATAGCTGACAAAATGATTGGAGGAAAGTCAATTACTTCAATTGACTTAAGACAGATGATAGGAAGAGCAGGAAGACCCGGTAAATCTAAAACAAATATAGGTTATGCCAAAATGTTAATATCCGATGATAAAAATATTGAATTTTATCAGCAACTGCTTAAAGATCAAGGTCGAATAATATCTCATTTAGACAGTACGTCCGCTTTATTACCTTTGTTAAATATGATCAGTACAGGATTAATTGGTACAGAAGAGGTAATAGAAGAACTAAAACATCACACATACGAAAGGCCAAGAAGAGTTAGAGCAAAACAAGTGGCTAAAAAATTCGGTACTTCCTTGGAACAGCTTTTAGGTACAAGACATCCAATAAATCTTGCAATAAACGAACTAGAGCGAATAAATGCTTTAGAAATTGATAATGGTAAATTTATTATAAGTGAATTTGGTTCTTTATGTATAAACTTCCAACTTCAACCAGATGAAGCATTTAATTTGTCGAACTCCAAAATAGGTATGGTAGGAATTGGAAGCTTTGAATTTTTTGAGATTTTCTTAGATAATCTGTATAATGATTTCAGACCTAGTGTAAGACAAAAAGATTCAGTTGATGTAGCAAAAAAGACAATTAACGAGACAGGAGAAATTTATAATCCCGATCATTGGACAATGAGAGAAGTAGGAATTATAATATTATGGTCTTTAACCCAAGGAAAATCCATTGACGAATGTAGTGAGTATTTTGGAGTGTATCCTAATTCAATTGAACAAATAGTAATAAGTATTGCAAAGTGGATTGAATCGATTGCGCTTCATCCTTCAATGTTTCACATAGTTGAAGCTGATATATCAAAGTTAGAAAAAATTCCGAATCAATTGAGATTTGGACTCTCTGAAAAAGAAGTAGAGTTTTCATTTATTCCTGATGTTAAGCATGAGAGAGCAAAAGCTCTAGCAAATAAGTTTGATTCTCTCAACAAGCTCATTAATGCTAAAATAAGTGATATTGCAGATGTAAAAGTCAAGAATATTAAGATTGGTTCATCACGTGCCCATAAAATCAGAAATAATGCTGAAATGGATAATTATAATCAACATCTTTTATTGAGATGTCCTGATTGTGAATATAGTTATATTTTTGTTGAATTGAATGAATTTGGATCATTTCATTGTTTGGAATGTGATTCAGTGAATAGTTTCACAACACTGATCCGAGAAAACAGATATTGCATTATTGATACCTGTTGTTTAGTAAATCAAATGTTTTCTAAACTCACAACGGAAGAAATTCCTATTGATTTAAACTATTACGTATCAGGATGGACACTCGCTGAATTGAGGAGCTTAGAGAAAAAAGCAGGTCAGAAAGAACAAGGAAAAAATGGATTTCGGGAATTGACCTTTTTAGAAAGGGAATTAAATGATAAACAATTAAAAATTGAACCAGAAAAAACTGTTCAAGATCTAGGGAAGCAGAGGAGTGGTGATGCCCATTTCGTTGATCATACTTTAATAGAATTGACTGCAAAAATTAAGGGATATTTTATTACAGAAGATGAGAATACGGCACGTACCACAGAACTAAAAAAAGTCCCAGTCTTATTCTTTAATAATAATACAGGATCTTAACTCCTATTTTCAATCAAAAATCTTCTAATCCATCTTCTTCTTCAAAATAATCTTCAAAAGTACCTGAGCAGGATGATTTATCAGCATCGACACCTTCAAGATCACTAATACACCCTTCAACAGATATAGGCAGGTCTGTTATTTCTGCACCTTTCATCGTCATGAAGGCTGGCATAAAATCGTCAATAGGGCTTTCTGATTGAAATTTCATCCATAATGAATCGACTATTCCTGCTATACATTCCAGATTATTTTCTTCAGCTAAATCAACAATATTAAGTATTTTTTCCCTTGCATAAGCGTTTATTGTTTCGTGGGCATCTATTCTTCCCCAACGAGCGTTCCTATAACCTAAATAACCAAAACTCGTAACTAAAATCCATTTAAGCGCTTTTTGAAGTTGGTCATACTTGGGATCCTCTTTTTTGCGTTGTTTATAGTAAATACGTCTTTTTAGTATTTGTTCTAAGACTTTCGGAATCAATCCTTTCTTTTTCGTACAAGTATAATATTCAGTATTAGGTACTGGTAATCCTGATCCGTCTGCACAACAATAACAGTTCATGGCTTCAGGACTAACATTAAAATTGACCATGATAGTGGGAAACATAGATAAAAAGTCTACTTCGAGGACATTGAAGTGTAATCCAACTCTTGGAGAAACAATAAACCCTCCACGATCAGCATTAAGAAGTGAAGTTCCTGTTCGGAAATTTTCCACTCCCGCTTTTTTTCCAGGTATCAAGATATCTGTTTGTAGTGCTTCAAGGATTTGCATACCAGTAAGCAAAGTTCCTATTGATCCTCGACAGCAGGATTGGGGAGTCATACAGGATAAGCGTGCTAATTCTACGATTCCAGCGAATCCTCCATCAGACCATGTAAAGGAGTTACGCATATCAAAGTGGTGACGGCCAGCATACAAATGAAAAGAGGTCTCCTTATAGAAATGACCACCATAAGACATAAAAGAATTGCCTCGTTCTATTGAACTCTTAGCTGTTCGACAAACTCATTTTCTGTCAGTGAAAATAATTCATATCAAAGATGTGGAAAAAATTACGCAGATGAGAAAGTTGCATCATTTGATAATTTTCTCCGAACTTGTCTTAACGTCAAAGATAATAAATTAGTCTTAGATTTAAAATATTGGAGTCAAGACAAAGATAGACACTCTTTCTATTCAATGGAATTCTTTATATCTTATTCTGTTGCGTATCAAAAAAACACTTCAGATTTTTTTAGAAATTCCTCCACATTAGATAGCCAAATAGTTTATCAATCAGATTATCCGATTGGTTCAGAAAATTCAGAGTTTCAAGAAATCGAAGTCATCAATTTATCTAACATTACATTCAGTTATTTTAATACTAGTGTATCTTTTAACTACATCGTAAGAGATTCGCTAGAGATAATAGATGAAGAATTTATTCTTTTAGGACTAGAAATTGGGGAACTCATAGACCAACCAATAAGAACACAAAATCCTTTCAGAGATCTTATTCCTTTTGTAGATATTTTTATAATCCTTTTAATTATTGCACTTGTTATTTCTATTTTTATCATTGGAATAATACTGATCTGGGGGATAAGGGAAGATTATGCAAATTTTGATCTAGAAAAAGAAGAATTAATGATTAAAGGAATCAATAAATAACAAAAAAAATTTAGAGGTGAAAGAAGACAACTTTCTCTATTCCACTATTATCATCATTATGCAGAAAGTATCACGACATATATCAGATTAATAACTGATTTGGAGGAGTTCAATAAAGAAACAAGCAGAATAACTACTCAGTATGCAGATTTATGGGTCAGAATTGAACAAAAGGAACTATTCAGATTTATTTTCAAGCATTTTGAAGCTCAATATCGGACCTTTGTCCGTTCACATTCTTATCCTGAATTCATTTTTAGAGATGACATGGGAAAATTTGAGCTGATCTATGAGAAAGTTAAAGAGATTAATATTATCAATACGGAAATAATTAAGCTATTCTTCTCATTCTCTTTTGAAGAACTAAAAATAATCTATCAATTTATTTGTGAAAGTCTCCTCCATATGAATCTTGAAAATATAAGCATCCCAACTATTGCCTTAACAGATGAACAATTTAGCGATCTTATAGGACATCGAGAGTACTGCAATTATGTAAACATGATTCAATCAAAGCCAATAGAACGATCCTTACTGCTAATCAAAATCAAAAAACTTGCAAACGT
>MDVS01000089.1 GCA_001940645.1 Candidatus Heimdallarchaeota archaeon LC_3 | reverse complement strand
CCTAATAGAAGAAGAGCTTTTGTAATCGAATTATGAGTTTGGTCTGAACAATAAACCAAAGGTTTTTTATTCCCAAATAATCCATCATTTTTAATCCATGGGGCCTTATTAATTAAACCAGAATATAAACCGGTCAAGTTTGCAACTGATCCACCTGATGTAAAACATGCTCCTGCTGATTCTGGGTAATCCATCATTTGTTTAATCCAATGTAGTGCAAGACCTTCAATAACCACACCACCTGGTGATCCGATCATACTTCCAATAAATTGATTCAGAACTGGTGTAATCATAGCTCCAATCATGGCTGGAGGAGCTGGATCTCCGGGAATATATGCCAAGAAATGCTTATTAGCAACAGAATTCAAACGAGGAATAATTTCATCTTTAAAAATTGAAAATATAGTATCCCAATCTACTGGTTGATCGGGAATACTTCTCATAAACCTTTTTTCAATACTGGAGAATTCTTCATCTTGATGAAATGAATTATTATCAATATTATTAAGAAAGTCTTTAATGAGTGGTAAAAACTTGTTGAAAAGATTCAACAATTCATCAGTTGAACTAATATCAACTGTTGGTAATGAATTAAATTTATCTTTAATGAATGAAGAATTATTAGTTATGAATAAAAACCAAAATAATAATTTTGATTCTAAAAGATGCTTTTTTTAAATAAAATAAAGTAGAAAAAAAATACAAAAAATTTTGGTAAAAAAAATGGAATATTGAATAAAATTACGTCGATTTACTAGACTGTGTTTGTAAAAGGAACGATATCATAATCGTCAAAGTTCCTACAATAATAATAACCAAACCAATTACAGTGTCTTCTTCGTATAGAAAGAATGATAAACTTCGTAATAAAGATCCAACTACTACAATAAGTAACCCGATAAATAAGGCTAATATTTTCCGTTTTTGATCGGGAACTATGGATCGCAATTTTAAGTATTCGTTAGATGCAATCAATAATGGCAATACAATGACCAAATGATTAATAGCAATGACATATGCCTCACCGCTTGTAGCTAATTCTAAATAAGTAGAAGAAATAAAAGAGAATATAACATATAGACTTGTAAAAACAATGAACCTTTTCTGATAGGTAATTTCATATCCATAATGAATAAACCAACCAGCAAAAAGAATTCCTAACGGTGCTAAAATATAAGGAAACCACAAAAGAAAATCTGATACATTGGTTCCTAGTTCCTCAATTATATTAAAAATCAATATAGTGGAAAACAAAATAGGTGTAATAATAAAAAGCTTATTAACCATACTACGAGATTTATATAAGATAATCAGCGTTATTACTAATAACAAAACCGTAATTATTGAAAAAATGTAGAAATCAGTGGTATACTCCATAAAAAAACCTCATTTATCCTTAGAATTAAAAATCGATCATTTAGTAAATTTACTTAGATCTTTAATAAAACATTGTTGATTCCCCTTACCTACTTTCTTAAAAGAGAGCTATTTAATTTTATTAAGTTTTTTTTTAACATTAGCAATTAACTGGTCTAAGAACTCTCCAGCTTTTTCAGTTATTCTATACTGAGCATAACTATCCAACGGAGTTTCTCCTATATTAATAATCACTAATTTAGCCCCATTTACAAACGCCAATTTAGGCAAAAAAGCAGCGGGTTGCACTAATAAGGTAGAGCCGACAACAGTGTACACATCAGATTTTTTAGAGTGATTAGTAGCCTTTTCCATTTCTTTGATTGGCATAGGATCATCAAAATTAACAATTGAAGAGATTAATCTCCCTTGACAGCTAGGACAATCCGGTTGATCTGTTACGGGTGTTTGAGTCCTATATCCTCTACCATAAATATTATCATCCCAATTAACTTCTTCTTTAGAATATCTTAGATCACAAGAGGAACATTTCATTAAAGCATGATTACCATGAAGTTCAGAAACAATTTCAGGATTGATTCCAGATCGCAAATGAAGATTATCGACATTTTGAGATATTAAATATTTCAAAAATCCTAAATCCTGCAATTTTTTTATGGCAAGATGAGCTCTATTAGGTTTCACCAGTTCAACAGAAGGTCCAGTTTTGGGTTTTAAGCCTTTATCACGACGAGTCCAGACACCATCGGGACCGCGATAATCAGCAAGACCACTTTCAGTAGAGACACCTGCACCAGTGAAAATGACTAAATGATGTGAATTAATTATTAAATTAGCAATCTCATCTAAAAGATCGGTATCATGCATAATTAAAATCCAAGCGATCTTCTTTTAAAATTATTCTTCTAGAATAAATGTTATAATACTTATCACAATAAATGAGAAATTTAATAAAAAGACCTTCAAGGTAATGTTATCACGAATTAACAATCACAAGGTACATCAAGGATAATATTACTTACATTAATTTCAATATTTACCTAATAAACATATTTCTAGTAATGTTTAGGAGAAATTAAATTTTTGAGGGATTAAAGGAATTAAAAATTTTAAAATAAATCAAGAAAATTTTATTGAGAATACTTATAATCAAATAATACTAGTATTCCTAACAGGTGTGTAAATTGTCCTCTACTGTTAAAATAGATGAAACTCTTAAAAAAGAAATTGATAAGTTACAAGCAAAATTGATATTAAAATTAGGACAAAAAATAAGCCAACAGGAACTGTTAAGAAAAGTAGTAAACTATGTTATAAAGAATGAAAAGAAATTTTTTGATAATTTCATTTTGACATGGGATCCTATGTCTGATGATGAATGGAATTCATTAACAGCTTTCATTACAGATTTTGGTTATGAAACTTCTGAAGAAACGATTGATAAAGAATTATATGGTGATAAAAATAATTCTTCTTGACACGGGTGTAATTGCTGCTTTTTTCAATAAAAGAGATTTAAACCATGATAATGCAAAAAAGCTTCTTAACAATTTAAGAAGAAATGAGTATGGAACAGGAATAATAACAGATTATATATTGGACGAGACCGTGACTCTTCTATACGCAAGAACACGAAGAGAGGATTTAGCTTTAAAAGCAGGAGAATTAATCTTAGAAGAAAAATTCGGAAAATTTTTTCCAATAAGTTATGAACTAGTCATAGAATCTTGGAAAAATTATCAAAACTATGTGTCAAAAGGATTAAGCTTCACAGATTGCACACTTATAACTGTTGGACAGTTTCTTGATTGCAATGTGCTTCTAACCTTTTCAAAAGAATTTACTGGATTAGTAAATATCATAAACTCTGCTTAAAAGCATTATCATCCCAATTAACGTTTTCTTTAGAATATCTTAGATCACAAGATGAACATTGCATTAAAGCATGATTACCATGTAATTCAGTAATTAATTCAGGTCTGAATCCTGATCGTAAATGAAGATTATCGACATTTTGAGATATTAAGAATTTCAAGAATCCTAAATCCTGCAATTCTTTTATGGCAAGATGAGCCCTATTAGGTTTCACCAGTTCAACAGAAGGACCAGGTTTAGGTCTTAAACCTTTATCACGACGAGTCCAGACGCCATCAAGACCCCGATAATCAGCAAGACCACTTTCAGTAGAGATACCTGCTCCGGTAAAAATAACTAAATGGTTGGATTTAACAATTAAACTGGCAATCTTGTCTAACAGATCAGTATCATTCATAATTATCCACAGGATAGAATTCTGCTAAATAACTCTAATTTTATCATATTCCGACCATATTGTAGAAATAGCTCTAAATACTTTAATCATGGTTAAAAATTAGCCAGTTCAAGGGACAGATATTTTTCTCAGTCTTGCTGCCCAAAATGTTTTGAAGGAACATTTTCGAAACACCAATATTAGTTCACGATATTCAATACTAACCTGAAATTGAGTGAATTATTAAAGTAAACATTCAAAACAAATAATAAATTACATAAGTTTAAATCGAAAGTAATTTAATTAAAAATCATTAAGGAAAATTTTGATAAAATTGATTATCAAAAGAATAATCTGGTTAGAAGAATTCATTGAAAAAATTTATTTGAAACACAATGTCAAGCAAAAAGAAGTTTATGAAATCTTATTTGGAAACACTCTTTATCGTTTTGTAGAAAAAGGTCATAGAAAAAATGAAAACATATTTGTGGGGTTAGGAAAAACACCTAATGAAAGATATCTTATCGTTTTCTTTGTGTATAAAAAAGATGGTAGTGTATTAGTCATATCAGCAAGAGACATGACCAAAAAGGAAAAGAAACATTATGACAACGAAAAATAAAAGTTCTCTATCAAAATCTAGAGATTATCATGAGTTAGGAGAATTCTGGGATACTCATGACTTAGGAAACTATTGGAAAAAGACAAGAAAGGTGGATTTTGAGATAGCAATTGAAGAGGAGATCACTTATTATGTAGTTGATAAAGAAATTTCTGAAAAAATACAATTTATTGCTAAAAAACGAGGAATATCAGCACATAAACTAGTAAATTCATGGTTAGAAGAAAAAACTCAAGAAGAAAATCTATCTTAAGTAATCTATCTATGAAAATTAACTAAGCTTGGTAATCATCCTTATTTTTTTAACTTGTTTTCTTATAATATTTTAAATAACAAAACTAGTTTTCATAAAAGGTGTTTAAATTGTCCTCGACGGTTAAAATCGATGAAAATCTTAAAAAAGAAATAGAAAAGTTACAAGCAAAATTAACATTAAAATTTGGACAAAAAATAAGCCAGCAGGAACTATTAAGAAAAGTAATATACTATGTCGTAAATAATGAAAAGAATTTTTTTGAAAAGTCTATTTTAACTTGGAATCCTATGCCTGATGATGAATGGAATTCATTAACAGCATTAATTATAGACTTTGGTTATGAAACATCTGAAGAAACGATAGATAAAGAATTATATGATGATAAAAATAATTCTCCTTGACGCAGGTATAAATTCTGCTTTTTTCAATAAAAGAGATATAAACCATGAAAATGCAAAAAAGCTTCTAAACAATATAAGAAAAAATGAGTATGGAACAGGAATAATAACAGATTATATATTGGATGAAAAAGTGACTCTTCTATACGCAAGAACTCGAAGAGAGGATTTAGCTTTAAAAGCAGTAGAATTAATCTTAGAAGAAAAATTTGGAAAATTTTTTCCAATTAGCTATGAACTAGTCATAGAATCTTGAAAAAATTATCAAAAATATGTGTCAAAAGGACTAAGCTTCACAGATTGTTCGCTTTTAACTGTTGGAAGGTTTCTTGATTGTAATGTTCTTCTAACCTTTTCAAAAGAATTTTCTGGGTTAATAAATATCATAAACTCTGTTTAAGCAATTAATTTGCAAATAGTTTCTGAAGGAATAAAAAAATTTGATAAAAGTCACCTAATTGAAAAAAGAAAATGAGTAAGGGAACCAAGAGAATTTTATGAAGAGTTCTTTTATGAAACAAATTTATGAATTCAATAACCTTGCTTAGGAACAGTTTCTAGATATTTAAGAATTTCTTCTTTATTTAGCCATTCATCATTGTTATCACTTCTGTAACAAAATCTAGGATCTAAAGGTTTGCAATCTTTATATTTTTCTTTTAATTTTTCTTTCGCTTCGAATTGAGGAAGAATTACATAATAATCCTTATCGTTCATTGGATAATACAAACAATTTCTCCCTTCATC
>MDVS01000088.1 GCA_001940645.1 Candidatus Heimdallarchaeota archaeon LC_3 | reverse complement strand
TAACCAAACTGGTCAAATGAAAATTGTAAATTGAATGTTCCAGTCGCATTTGGTTGAATTATTATTTGATAAGTCCCATTAGGAAGTTGATTTTCAATTAAAATTATTGATCCTGTGTTGGAGGGTTTGGTAAAGGTTGCATTCTCTAATATCTGGTTATAAATGGTGTCATTAAAAGTCATTAATATCGAAATATTATCCTTTGTACCGTTATGGTAATACACACTTATGGTGGATCCATTACTACTAAACTGATCATTTCCCCCTATAATTATTTCAGTTAACGTTATGTTAATCTGGAAAGTATAAATAACAGATGAAGGTAAATAACCGGATTTATCGAATGTAAAAACTATTGGAAATGTTCCAGATTTTTTCGGATCTAATTCTATTGTCCAAGTGTTGTTAATTACATTTTCATTATAATTGATTGATATATCAGAACTAGAAGAATTATCGAATAGATTTGCGCTATTGATGATAGAATTGTGTCTTGAGTCAAAGTATTCTAATTTTATTTCTATTGCATCAACACTTGAATTTGAAAAATATTGCTCAATAATACTGTTATTTATTTGAGTGCTCACATTGTTTATGTCAGTAAAAGTCTCTTCTAAATCAAAAGTTACTAATAACTCCCTACTTACATAATCAGTTCGACTTGCTGTTATGTTAAGGACAAATGTTGTAGAATATGGTATCGTTGAAGTATCAAAAGTTAATGTGTAAGTGTCATTGGTTTCCTCAAATGTGGGAGTTCCATTAACCAGCACTGAAGATGAAGACACTGCTCCACTAGTGTCATTATAATAAATATCAAGGGCAATTTTATCATTGTAATAAACCGTTAAAGATGTGGAAATTGAATTATTTGCTAAATAGTTTAATGTAGTGTTTCTAATCATTCTGAAAGGGATTGTAATACTTCTATTAACATGTCCAGCTAAAGAAGCATAAATAGTAATGTTAGTAAGTCCTGCAGGAGCTGAGGAGGTTGAGATAGCTTCAGTATAGGTAATGTGAGAACCAGATTGGCTCATAATACCAACAGATGAATTCCATCCTATCAAATAAGTCATGTTAACTGAATCAAGAATAGTTCCATTTAAAAAAGATGAAAAATTTCCACTTAACTGAATAGGTTCTCCAGTTACATATTCAGAGTTGTCTGTTGATCCTGAAATTTCTGTTTGAGTTATAATATCTATATTAACACCCAAATAACCAATTTTTGTTTGAGTAGAATCTAACCATTGAGCTACAATATTATAAGTTCCATTAATGTTAGATTGATTGCTTAAAGAAGTGAGATCCCATACGGTAAAATTTAGACTGTTTGTTTCTAAATTGATTGATTGATCAATTTGGCTATGATTTAAAACATCATTATAATCATAAATGAATAAAGATCCATTAGTTCCTGAAAGTGAAGAATTTAGATCTGCATTTATTGTTAATGTATCAGAGGAATTGATTTGATAACGCGGAGCTAATATTTGAGAATTATTCTGTATAAGAGTTAAGGAATTTATATAATTTGGACTATTGAATTGAATAAGCCAATTATAAGTATCCATTTGTTGGTCAAGTTGAATTTTCAGAATGGAAGAACCATTTGTATATGAAATAGAACTATTAGAATCCGGATCATCAGTGAAAAGTGAATTATTTTGATAAATGTTTGTTCCATTCCAGTCAATAGGCACATCATATACTGTAATATTCCGTTTACTTACTGTATACGAGCCTGAAGGAATACTATTATGTGTGAAACTATTATTCCAAATTGGAGAACTACCATTGATAATTAAAAAGCTTGTTGTCAAATTTATAGGATTACTATCTGAATTGTAATTAATTGTATATTGTAAATCAAATGTAACTGAAGTATTAGAGTCAAATTCTGCGATATTTCCATTAAGAAGCAAATTACTGCTAGAAAATGCAGTTAAAGAAGTTCCATTATAGCTTAAATCTACTTCTTCAGGACTCGTAATATATTCTTTTAACTGAGACGAATCAGTATCATTTAACTGAATGAATTCATATGAAAAGTAAAGATCGCCGTTTGTAGCAGTCCATCCTCCACCTGCCCATCCTATCCGATACATATTAGCTTCATCATCATTATCTGCTGGAGATCCAGTATCTTTTATATAATAGTAATCAAACCAATCAAATTCACTCCCAGAGGAAGTATCATTTAGGACAATATGATAAGTTCCTTTCGTTAGGGTGATAGGATTTGAGAACGAAACAGTAACATTTTGTCCACTGTAATCTTCTAACGCTATGGTTTGGCCCCCTAAGATAGTGTTATTTGGTACACCACTATTATCACCGGAGATATAGACTACTCCGTTAGGTGAGCCGCTCCGAACATATGTGAGACGAATAGTTGTGAGATTCACTATTTCTTCTGTCACACTAAACGAAGTGGATACAGATTGTATCCCCAAACCACCTTCATATTTTGAAGTAAAAATAGAACTTAATCCAACGGCTTCATATTCTATATGACTATAATTGTAAGATGCTGTAATATTATCGATAGTATATGATTGAGAGAAGTTTGTGAAACCATTACTAGGAAAATCAATTGTTGTGGTATCTTTTAAAGAAGAATCATCAAACGATCCTGTTGTGTTAAGATTTAATCCATCTTTCGATAGTATAAATGATTCATTAGCTTTAATCTGAGTATTAAGATTATTTTCTTTGTAAGTTGGAATTTGGGAAAACAATGGTTTTTTTAACGGGTTTTGATCTTTTGACCCTAACTTGACTGAATCTTCACTAGATTCAATAAAATCATCATTAATCTCTCTATTCTTATGATTATAAGAAGTTTCAGTATTTAAATTCTCCAATTTTTCAGTTGGTGAGATTTCATTATCCTTAAGATCTTTTAAACCTTTTTTTGTTTCTTGGATTGGAAAAATATTATTTTCATTGATAATAATACCCATTCCAATTGCTTGTACTGATATTATTATTAAAAATATTATTGATACTAGTTTCATAGATAGTTTATTCACTTTTTTTTGATTAAACGATTTTTTTGATAGAAACATAATCCTGTTCCGAAATTTGAAAACTAATAACAATAATTATTATTGAACTTATTTGGTAACTACTATTTATGAAAATTCTCACCCTTCCCTTTTTCTCACTAACTTTGAAAGTAAATTTACTAAATTTGAATTAAATTTTCTTTATTAGTTATTAAGGATTTCCGAACATAATTTTTGAATAGCTAACAAAAATATATTAAATATAAAATACTTCAATTTGGAGTTCTTCCTGTTTTAGTAATATTAACCAGTGTTTTTCATTCCTAGTGCAATACCATTAACCGTCAATAATATTATTTCTAGAAATTCATTTTCATGATTTTTTCTGTATTGTTCTATTGCATTTACTTGTATTAATGTCAATGGATCCAGATATGGTATTCGTGCTTCAATAGCTTTTCTTAGAAAAGGATTCTGGGTTTTTATATGCGGGTCATGTGATATTTTTCTTACATTTCTTCTTGTTCTAAAATATTCTTTGAACATCTCAAAAAATAGTTGTTTTTCACTAGAAAGGTTTGCGTATTTTCTAGCAGAATTCATGTCTACTTTTAGCAATTGTGTTGATAAATTATCCATCAATGAAACAAAAAATGGCCATTTTTCTAATAGTTCACATAATTGGTCATAATGATCTTGATTCTTATATAATTCTTCTAACGCTGTTCCAACACCATACCACACCGGTAATAATAATCGATTTTGTGTCCAAGCAAATATCCAAGGAATAGCTCGTAAATCTGTAATTTTTTTTGTTTCTTTTCTTTTTGCAGGCCTTGAACCAATATTTAGATTGCTTATGAATTCTATTGGTGATGCTTCCTCAAAAAATTTGATAAATTCTTCTTTCTCGGTTAATATTCTGAACTTGTTTTCTGATGTTGTGGTTAATGAATCAATTAAATCTCTATCATTTTGTGAAAGAGTTTTAACTTCTCTATAAGCTATATTGGAATTATGAATAGCTAAGAAATTTTCGGTTAACATTTCTCTTGCTATTTCTTTATGTAAATATTTTTGTGATATTACTTCTCCTTGTTCTGTTACTTTCATCCCACAAAAGTTTGCCTTTGGGGGTAATCCAAGTATTGCTGATTTTGGAGGTCCCCCACCTCTTCCTACTGATCCACCTCTACCATGAAAGAAAAATAATTTAATATTGGAATATTTTTCTCCCACCAACTTTAATAATTTTTCTTGTGTTTGGTATATATTCCATTGACTTGAAAGAAATCCCCCATCCTTAGCTGAATCAGAATAACCGATCATTATCTCTTGGTAAAGATTTAATTGTTCTAAGAATATGAAATAATTTTTATTGGCCCATAAATAATCCATGATTTGTATTGAGTCTTTTAAAGAGGAGATAGTCTCAAAAAGTGGAACAATTGGTATTGGGTGTCTCTTTTTGTTTGGTTCATATAACCCTATCCAGTATTGAAGAAGTAAAACTTCTAAAACATCTGTTTCATCTTGTGTCATTGAAATAACAATTGATCCAAGTGCTTGTGGTTCAAAAATTTCACACCAATAGAGAAGAAATTCAAAGAGTCCCCATAATTCTTTGGATTCTTTCGAAAGGTCTTTAACAAATATTGCTATTCGGGGGGAATTTAAGCTTTTTTGAATCAAATTTATCTTTTCTGATTTCTTTAATTCCTTGTATGTATTATGTTGATTTGTAAGGTCATAAATTTCGTTAATAAGATTCTCAAATATTTCTGAATGCTGTCTTATATCCAGTTTTGCAAAATTAAATCCAAAAATATCAATTTTTCTAATAAATTTGGTCAGATATCCTTTAATAATATTTTGGGCATTAATAAAATTCAAAGCATCAATTAAGTTTTGAATCATTTCTTTAAATTCGATATAGGTTTTGAATCCCTGTTCGAAATCATTTTCTTGTAAAATTAATGAGTGTTGAAGTTTATGTTTGCATATTCCAATCCATTGACGATAAGGTTCATCAGTTAATTTTTTTATACGATCTGGTAAAATGTCAATGGTATCCAGCAAGGAATCTAGTTTATTTTTAAAAGAAGGAAAAATTTTACTTACTCTACGATTAGATATGGAAACTATCTCATAAATTTTATCCAATTCACTTAAATAGTGATTGATAGTTAAATTTCTGTTATAATTTAGAGCATATTTTGTTTCATTAATTGTTACAAAAGGATTACCATCTCTATCTCCCCCAACCCATGTACCAACATCAATTAATGGTACAAAAGAATAGTTTGGGTTAGAATCCAAGATTTTCAGCTCTTCCCAGAATTCATTGACAATGTCGGGAATTACCTCAAATAAGCTATAATTTGCATAAGCTCCAGCGGCTTCAATTTCATCGTTTACCGTTGGTTTTTTCAAACGAACTTCAGCAGTCAACCATAATGATTCAATAATCTCTTTCAAACGATTGATTAAAGATTCTTTTGTAATTTTTTTATTAAAATACATTAATAAAGATTTGTAGATATTTTTTTCTTTTAATAGAATGGTTCTTCTTTTAACTTCGGTTGGATGTTGTGTTAAGACAATTCTATAACGAAAATTTTGCAAATATTCTTGTAAATCTGATTTTCTACCTTTTTCTTTTATTAATCCTTTTATAGTCGTTCTAAGTTCTGACTTATAACTTTCTTCTTTGTTTATAGTCCTAAACACTAATTCTGCAATGTTATTTAACATTAAATAAACTGTGAATGATCGTGATATCTCTAATACATCAGTAATTGCTAAATTTTTTATATATTGATCTAATTCGTTATATAATTCACTGAAATTTTCAGCCTTATATTTATCACGTAAATTCTTACTTAAAAGTCGTATTTTTTCAACTTTTTCAAATAATTCTCTACCAGACTGTTCTATTATTACTTCACCAAGAGTATCTCCTAATATATATAATATTTCTTTAAAAATATCTTCTGACATACGAGTCCTAATCCACGAATAATTGAGTCTTTTTTTGTATAATTTATCTTTCCTTTTAACTTTCTCGCAAGAAGTCACAGGGTAGTTCATTAATTTATCGCCAATTAAATCTTATTGAGGACAAATTTTAATATCTCCTATTTTATCTTTCTAATTCGGTCTGTTATATGCTTTCTGGTGAGAAACATACTGCTTATTTTCTAACAATTATGGCAGGAATTAGTATAGGTGCTATTCCTGTAATTTCTGCTATTATGAGGGATAATAATTTTTTCACACTAGAGCAAATGATGTTAAGGTTATTATTCGGAGCTTTATTCAGCTCCATTATTTTAATATACTTTTTTGTTAGAAAAAATGAATTTCACTCTTGGTTTAACAGAAACTTACAGTTTGGATATTTTGTACAAGGAATGGTACTTGTTTTACAATTTTATGTTTATTTAGGAGCTATTGTAATTGGAACACCTGCGGGAGAAGTTGCATTATTAGTTCAAATTCATCCTATAGTCACTTTATTAATTGGTTGGTTATTTCTGCATGAACTTATAACCAAGGAAAAGAGTTTGGCAGTATTTATAGCAATCATTGGAATCATAATATTAGCACAACCTTGGACTTGGAATAATGTTTTAAGCCATTGGATTGGAGATTTATTGGCTTTATTCAATGGTATTTTGTATGGATTTTATATTATTTTAGGTAGAAAATTTCATACTATTAGAAAAAGCATCCCATCTTCTATATCAATATCTTGGGTATTGATCTGGTCGTTTATCAATGGCATAATCTTGACAATTTTTGTCAACATTTTTCCTTTATCAGAATCTTTTAAATTATTCCGACTAGAAAGAATAATGACCATTGAAGGAATTGTTTTTGGTATCATTTTTTCATTACTTGGATCGGTAATCCCATATAGTTTAATTATGTATTCAACTAAAAGCATAGAATCTTCTAAAGCTTCCATATTATTATTAGGAGAAGCAATAAGTGCAATGATTCTTGCTTATATCTTTTTAAACGAACAAATTACAATAAATTATGTTATCGGGGGTATAATCTTATTTTTTGCTATTATAATTATAGTTGATCCATTGAAAAGATATAACAA
>MDVS01000087.1 GCA_001940645.1 Candidatus Heimdallarchaeota archaeon LC_3 | reverse complement strand
CTAGTTTCTTTTAATCAACCTGGTAAAAATTGATTGTACTAGAATAACTGCTGAATACATTATTAAAAGAACTGCAAGAAAAACGTAATCAAAATTTTTTTGATTTTCATTTTCTTCAATTATATCCTGAACAAATCTTAATTTTATTTCTTGAGAATAAGATGAATATTCTATTCTCGTATCTCCCTCCTGTTCAAAAAAATAAGATACGATGCTAGCGTCTAGAGTGAGATTTCCTTCCTGAGGAATCAATACATCGATGATATAATAAATTGTCCTAGTTTCCTTGCCTCCAATAGAATTAAATGTTATTTTTTGAGAATTTAGTCCTCGATACTCAAAAGCATATTGCAATAAGGTTTCAGATAATGTAACGTCATATACTGGATTATTATTAAGATTTTTAAGTGTAATTTTTACGGTGATTGATTGTCCAGGCTCTATTATATTATTAATCACTTCTTTTTCCACTATTAATGGGGGAGAGCCAGATCCAATTTGTTCAACTGAATTAACGTTCGACGTTTCAGCAAATGTCGATGTTATGTTTAATTGAACAAAAATTATCAATAGAACTACTAAACTTATCATGAACATACTTTTTAGTTTAGGTTTTTTAGTCATAAATTGTTACACCGATTTTCGGAGGTTAACTGAAGATAATATTCATTTATTTGATCTTAATTGAAACCTTCTAGTTATTTTAACATGATAAAAAAAACTAATAAAACTTCTAGATGTATTGATTCTATTGGTATTTAATTTTAATCTTTTCTTTTATCAATCAGACTTAGAACCCAGAATAGTTCCAAGATTGTATTAGTTTTTACTGTCTGAAATTAACTCAGAATAAACATCTGAAACACGATTTATGCTTAACTTGATTTCGTGATTGTCTAAATATGATCTAGCATTTTTAACTAATTTCATTCTGATATCTTTATTATTGATTAGATAATTAATGTGATTAACATAGTCTTCCAGGTTATTAGCTTTTAAGACGTGTGTTTTGTCTTCATACTCAGAAAATACGGGATGATTGCTAATGATTGCAGGCTTTCCATATAAAATAGCTTCTAAAAAAGCAATTCCTTGATTTTCTTCTCTTGTTGGGAATAAAAAAATATCAGAAGAATTTAAAACTGAAATCAGTGTTTTCCGAGAAACATATCCAGCAAACTTTATATTAGGAAGGTTATTTGCTAGTTTAAAGCATTTTTTTAGGTATGAAGAATGAGCAAGAAAAGAAGTAGGAATTCGTTTACCAATCCAAATAAATTGAACATTTGGTAATTTCTCAGCAATTTTAACAAATATATCAATGCCTTTTCTATATATGCTTACACCTAATCCGATCACTAATGTATCTTTTTCAGATAAACCAAGTTCTTTCCTTGCTAAAATACGTAATTTATTATTAATTTTAGCAGAGTCTGTTTTAATACCATTTGAAATAACCTCAATTTTTTCTTGATTTATACCATAGTTAACTAATAAATTTTTGTTATGGTCTGATACTGCAATTAATTTGTCTGCTAAATTATAATAGAATGGTAAATAATGCTTTAAAAATGGTTTTATCTGATTACTAAATATAAATGAATTTACAAAATCTTCAATTGTTGTATGACCGTGAATGACTATTTTAGGTAATTTTTTAATTGTTTTACTCTTAAAAGATCTATACATGTAAGCTTTTATACAACTTTGAGGTAATGCAGTATGAAAATGAACAATATCTGCTGAACGATTACTATTTATAGATATATCGAAACCTAATTCTTTTAAACCCTGAGCTAATCTTGTAGCAGATGAATAAATACCACTCCCCTTTAAAGCATTGCTAAAATCGATAATAAAGTTTACTTTAATCCTTTTGTTCATTAATCAATCATATCAACATTCTTTTAGTTCTTTTTTATTACTTATTTGTAGACATTAATATGAGTAATTCTCCTCCAATATTGATAATAAAGTCATCTCTAGGTGATGTATCTTGGATTGTAAATCTAGCTTACAATCAAATGAATAATTACTTAGAATATGCCTATAGTACCAATTTTGATTGGGAAACATGGGAGATTGATATGAGAGGGGTAATTTTTAGCGAAAATATTGACAATGGTAAAGTAGAAATGTTTCAACAAAAAACTAGTGTTAAAAATATTGGTTTTTGGTGGATTACTCCTTATAGTGACCACTTGTGGATAGATGCCTTTGTAATTGACCCAAAATTTCAAAATCGTGGTATTGGATCCAATTTAATAAATAAAATAAGTGACTATTTTCAGTTTTTTTCTCCAATAACTAACAGAATTGAATTAGGGGTCCAAAATAATAACAAAATAGCTATATCATTTTACAAAAAACTAGAGTTTGAAATTCATCCCGATAGCCATCTAGAATCATTTAATACACTACGTATGGTTAAAGTATTTTAATATTAGTTAATTTTATTTATAATCTTTAAGCTGTTGCTAAATTAAATGAGAACAATAATATTAGATTTACATGGAGTACTAGTGGACTCAAAGAGAGTTAAAGAAAATTATGAAATCTTTTTGACAAAATTATATGCTGAGTTCAATATTGACAAACAAAAAGCTGTTGAATATCACAAAATGGGTCTTAAATATTTTCTGAAATCTATTAACACAATCAAATCAAAAAATTTAATAGATAAGCAATTTTTAAAAGAAATGAAAAATACTGACACTAAATGGGATAATTTAATGCGAAATCCTGTTAATAATGAGGAAAACAAATCAAAAATACTACAAATCGAATCGAGATACATAGAAGAAAAATCCGGTAAGATAAGAAATGTTTTTTTTCCAGATGCTGAAGATTTTTTAAAATATTGGTTGGAAAAGTTACAATCACAATATAATCTTGTTATTACTTCAAATAGCCATTATTCTCATATTAAGGGTGTAATCAGTGTATTAAACGAAGAATTTCTGAATAAAATAACAATTTACGGATGGGATACTATTAAATGTATGAAATCACACCCTAAATATTTTTTAAGACTAAAAAACATCATTAAGGATAATTTAAAATCAAATCATACTTTGATTATGATTGGTAATAGCGATGATGAAATAATTGGCTCTTCAAAAGAAAAAATGTTACCTATATTGATAAATAGAGGTAATAAAATTACAGATAATACATTCAAAAAAGCTTTGAAAACTTTTAATTCTTTAGAAGGAGTTTGGGATTTTATTTTTACTCTCAATTAATTAAGCTAAAACCCTCAAACCCAACCCATGGAATTGAAAATTCAGAATATAATAATTTTATTACCTTAACTTCTTTAGAACTAAATACCAAATTATTTTTCAAATTGTTATATATATTCCCAGCGATATTCAATTCTTTTAATGGAGTAAGTTTACCTTTAGTAATTAAATAACTATTTTTAATTGATCCTTGAATTTCTCCTGATACAAAATCTGGATAACTAGCTATTCCATTAATCAACACTCCGTAATCGATGGATTCAATCATATTAATATATTCTGTAGAATTTCTTATACTCAAATTTAAATTGTGAGAAGTAATATTTGGTTGTGATCTGTAAGACCCACTAGCATGTCCAGTTGGTTCTTGGCCGGACTTATTTGCTGAAAATTGATTATGTAAAATCCCTAAAAATACTCCTTTATCAATCATGGAAGTTTTTAAAGGTGAATTACCTTCACGGTCAAAGGATACTGTTCCCAAACAATTTTCAATTGTTCCATCATCAGTTAGGCTGATGTCTTTGTGAAATAATTCAGAACCAAGCTCGTCTGTAAAAGGTGACTCTTTTCTAATGATTTTTGACCCATCAAATGCATCAAGTAAAGGTGAAATAATAACTTCTAACAATGTCTCGGGTGAAAAAATTGTTATCGGTTTTTTATCATTATCAATATTTATCTTTTTTGCACGTAATTGATTCATTAAATTCTTTTTCATTAGATCAATATCCGAAAAATCCCTTGAATAGTTATTTCCTTTTACAGCATCATAACATATATCTCCTGAAGTAACTGTGCTTCCTTCCCGTGCAAAAGCATAAACAACCCAAGCTGTTCTTTCTGTATAATCAATTAAAAATAAATCATTAGTTGATGCAATGATTTCTAAGGCTTGTCCCTTAATGGAATTACCTAAATCAATATTAATCCTTGTATCGTTATTTCTGATGTAGTCAAATAATTCTTTTGAAAAATTTAAATTTTCTATTGGATCGGGAACATTTTCTTGTATTGAAATTTGCTTTTTCTTTGCAGAAGGATTTGCTAATGATGCATAAGAAATAACTGCACTTGATTTCGCCATTTTAACAGTTTTTTTAAAAATTTTATATATATGATCATCATTAGTAAGTCTATTAGTACAGCTAAAGGAAACTCTTTTATCTGGAGTAATAATACGTATTCCTAAACCACTATTTTCAGTTAAAGAAGTCGATTTAATAAAATTTGATTCAAAGGTTGTTTCTACAACATTAGAATTTATAGCATACAATTCAGCTTCTACATCATATTTTTGAATATAGTTAATCCATTTGTCCATCTTTGAAATAATTTCATCATTTTTCATCAATACATACCAAATTTTTATGTACTTATTAAGATATTTGAAATTCTAATAGTTGGCCCTCCTCCATCAACTTTTATAGGTTGAATTTTACCACAAGACCCATTTCCCATTTTCAGCATCCAATTATCATTTGCGATAGCATCAACCAATTTTAAAACATCAAATGCTACCCCAGAAATCGTACAAGGTTTTAAAATGGTACTAATTTCCCCATTTTTAATTAAATATGGGTTTAAAGCTGTAAACATAAATTCCGAAGTAGAATCAGCTGATCCTTCACCATCTCCTGCAAGAAGGACACCGTTCCTTGTATCTTCAATAATTTCATTCCTTTTCCAATTTACTTTGTGACTGGTTTTCACATAGGTATTTCTCATTCTAGTCAAAGGTGGATCATCATATTCCCACGCTCTAGCATTTCCTGAGGGTTCAGTTTTAAAATGGGCTGCAGTACTTCGAGTATGTAAGTAATTTTCTAACATTCCCTCATTAATAATAGTAACTTCTTTCGTTTCAACTCCCTCATCATCTATTGGAAGCCATCCTGACCCTAATTCTTTTCCTGAATCAACTATTGAAATCAATTCATTTGTGATTATTTTTCCCATTTTATCCTTTAAGGCTGAGCCAGATAATACATAATCAGCCTCTGCTAAGTGTCCAATAGCTTCGTGAGTTATTATGCCAACCATTGTAGGATCCATAATAACTATTTGGGATCCAGATGGTGCTCGTGGAGCATTTAATATTTCTCTTGCTATTTTATTTGTTTTTTCAGCCATTTTATAAGGATCATTCATTTCTTTGATGAATTCAAAACCTCCTAATGTCCCTATGGACTCAGTGTGATTTATCATCTCTCCAGTTGAGCTTTTAGCATAAACTGATGTAAAAAAATCCGGTTTTGACTCTTTAATTTCGACACAAGTCCCCTCTGATGTTTGAATAACTTTCAAATCGTGGGGTTCATTGTAAAATGATGTACAAGACTTGATCTCAGCATCATTATCCTTCATAATTTTGTTACATTCAGAAAGGATTTCGATTTTTTCTTCTAATGGGATAGAATGTGGATCTATTTTTATAGGTGCTGAAAATCTTCCTCTAATAGGCTTTATTGGTGCTAAATATACTTTTTCCTTTAATTTTGTAGATAAATAATCAGCAATTTTTTTCGCTTTATAAATTGTATTTAGTATATGAGTTTTTTCAATTATCGATGTAGGAATGAAGCCCCAAGCTCCAGAACATAATACTCTAATTCCTACTCCGCAATATTCATCAAAATACGATTCTTCTAATATATTATTCTTCATTAATAAGCTCATAGTAGTTTTATTATGATACCGAAGTTCTAGATAGTCATTTGATCTCAATTTATTTTCTGTTTTTTTTAAAACAGTTTCAAAAATATCATAAACTTGCTGAATTTCAAGCATTCAAATTAGACTCCTGTTCGATATCATTATCATATAACTGAATCGTTCTCATTTAAAAAAGCATTTCTCGAAGATAATGCAATATTTGTAGGATCCTTTAATTCAATCCAATTATATTTTGAGGAGGGATAATTTTCTATTTTATCATGAGATGTAAAAATCAACCCATGTTTTTTAAAAAAATAAATAGCTGATAGCATATCCCAAGATTTTTTAATCTTTTTCGATTGATATTGCGATGGAGGAGCATACAAAGCATCTCCAGCTAACAAAATTGGAATCCCTGCATTTAAAACTACTGAAATATGTCCCATAACATGACCAGGTGTATGACATAGATATATTGAATTATCACCAAGTAAATCAACTAGTTGTTTCATTCCCCAGCGATTTTTAATATATTCAAATGCAGGGAATGTTAATTTTGTATCCGTTGGAATATCTATATTCTTAACTCCTTTTAAACTTCCTAATAGAGTATTTTTGTTCTTCATCTCATCTTTATGAATATAAATTTTTGCATTCTTGAATTTTGAAACTTCTCCTGTGTGATCTAGGTGACGATGACTTAAAATTATAATATCTATGTCTTCTGGATTTATTTGGATTTGAGAAGATAGTACCCATGTTTTTTTTGTCCTGAAAGGAACTACCATATCTAAAATTCTTCCTAAATACTTTTCAGGATTATCGGCAAGCAAGGAAGATAATCCCGTATCAAAAAGAATCCATTTATTCTCGTGTTGAATTAAATAAGAGAACACTGGTAAGCTTGCTTCGGAATATACGTTTAAATTTAAGAATTTTGAACTATTAAGAATACCAGTGTTATATATTATTAATTTATTAATAATTTCTGTTTTGTTCAATGAACTTACTCCAAAATAGAAATTTATTCAATATAATTGAATAAACAAGTTTTAGAAGTTACTTTTGACCTAATTCCTATTATAGCAATCAATTTTTAAATGATTTTCTCTTACTAAAATTGAGTAAAAAATGACGAGTCTTTTAGATAATACTGATTACTGCCTTTTTTGTGGATCACGAAAGACATGGAATGCAAATTTTCGGGTCACAGATAATGACGATAGACTAATTTTCAAATGTACAATATGTAGAGATTGCAGAAGAAAATACTCAATTGAGCAAATTTTTCAACGATATGATACACTAGCTAATGCTGAGATTGCCAAAATGAAACAAAAATAATTTTTCCAGTTGATTTTCATGCCTAATTACCTTGAAGATTGGAATAATTATGTTAAAATCCCTAGTGACATTGAAAGAGAATATAAATTTAATCAAATAGTTAAGAATAAGAACTTTAATGAAATTAAACCATTCTTGGAAAAAGTATTATTTGATGATCCGAACCCTATGACACGTATCAAGGCTGCAAAGCTTCTCATGGACAATATAAACATTATAGGATTTAAATTTGTTGCAGAATTAGCTGAAATAGCTCAAACGGATTCTATGTTAGAAGGCTATATTGGTTTAATAGTTTTACTTAAACCGTATATTGAAAAACATAATTTACCCTATGAAGAACATAGGACAAAACCCTGGGTCTTTGATAAACTACGAAAA
This sequence comes from Candidatus Heimdallarchaeota archaeon LC_3, assembly GCA_001940645.1. The sequence goes on along the minus strand of MDVS01000087.1, from coordinate 27,184 downwards.
ATATATTTATCTAATAACCAAATAAAACTATAATATATTTGATATTATGACACGATGTGAGATATCAATTCTTGAGGGTGTCCTATTTTATTTAATATATAGAACTTGATGTCGTAAAGAACACCTATATTATTGGAAGTTGTTGATCCAACACCTAATAGCAAAGGAAAGTCTTTTTTTATTGTGGTATTCCAATAAGAATAAATTTCATTGAATAAATTAATATCCGAACCACTTAATTTAGAGTCACCTTTTGATTCTGTATTTGGGTGAGTATGATAAAATCCGATAATTGATGAAACCTTTAAGGTTTTTAATATAGTCTCGTTAATTAGTTGTCTTGGGATAAATTCATTCTCTCCGATCAAGAGAGTTTCGAGTTTAGTTAAATAAAAAATATTTCTATCAAAATTTCCTTCTAAATTCACTAAAATTTCTCTTGGAGAAAATGTAAATTGCATTAGATCTTGAAAACAATTTTTAGAAATTAATACCTGCATCGCAATAATTTTAATAAATTTGATTTTATTAATTTTTATATCTAGATTATATAGAAAGTCATTTTCAGCTTATTTTCAAGGGAATTGACAAAAAGTTAGGAAAAGAGAAGAAAGATTCACAGGAATGATTTTATTTTGGTCAAAAGGAAATTTTGAAAAAATTTGCCACCGACTTAAATGTTATAACAGAGTAATATGTATGTCTTACACTGGTAATAAGAAAGTTTGTATATTTTGTCGGATGAATATCTTCATTCAAAACATTTTTATATTTTGTCGGTAAAAAAAAGTTAATTCCAAATTAAATCATTATTTTTGTTAGAAGGATTAAAAAATGAGTCAAGAAATTAAAACATATAAAGAAAAGTTTATAGATGCAAAATTGCAACAACTAGCTCTTGAATTTTTAGAAAAAAAGAATTTTTTAATAGAAAAAGATAAAGAGTTAATTGGGATATCAGGTCAAGATCACAAACTGTCATTTTATATTTCAGGAAAAATTGGATCTCAGGAAAAATTTTCTTCTGGAATTGTCATTCTTGATTATGGTAAGAGCCTTGGTACTGATGTTATCAATAAATATGACCGTATTTCAAAGGATTTAAAGATGACAGTTAATAAATTGATTTTGGTAAGTAATGACTTTTCTGTTCCAGCTAAAAATATGGCTGAAAAAGCAAATTTGTTTCTTTTATCTAGAGGAGAGCTCGTGTCAATATTATTAACCGGAAGATAATTTATCTTAAATATAGGAATTTTATTGATTCATTTTTATATTCGATTTCTAATATATCCTTTCCAAACACAGACAAGAGAATCCCCCTAACAAAATTACATTTTTTACTAAATTTACAAAATGGACATTCCTTTATTTCAAATTTGGTCCTCTTATTAGTATGTATTTTCCATTTTGAATTATTAGTATAGATTTTTCTTATCACTTCTTCTAGTTTAAATTTAAATTTTTGCATATTATCTTCTCTTTCGGCAGAAAATAATTCCTTTCCAAGAAAAAATCCAAAAACTATCAAAAATCCCTCAAAATAAGGAGTTAAAATTAATTTTTTGTATGAGTCAAGCAATTCTGGCACTTTTTTTGCTTGAAAATTATTTTTGGTCAATCTTTGAGCTTGAGATTGAATATAAAAAAATACATCTGAGTTCTGAAATCTGTCAATAGTGGTTAATTCCTTGCCGGATAATTTATGACTTGCTGTCAAAAGAGACTGTTGATATAACTGAAATATAAGTTCAGGATTTAAAGTTACTTTCGTAAGTATATTTACCATGTCTACTTTTGAATTTGGATCTTTTCTTATTAAATTCCATAGTTTTTCAACAGAACCATGTAATCCTTTAATAAACATTTGAAAAATACTCATATCATGAATTGGTGGTTGAAACATAAAAGTAAACGGACCAATCCAGTAAACATACCAATATTCTTGTAATTCCTTTATTAAAACTTGAGAAACGACTCCTTGTGGTATAGTTGATGGAAGTATAGAAAAATACTCATCTAAATTTACTGTATCAACAATAGGAGCACTAATTATTGTTCCCGCTGCTAATCCAAAATATGAGGAAGTCGCTAATGAAGATATGATTTGATAAAATTCTTCCAAAGTTGAAAAATGCAGCAATTCATTTTCTAACATGTACTCTCTTAAAACAAATAAATTAATTTTAGATTCCGATTCCGAACAATAATGATTTAAAACCTCACTAAATATATCATCACCATTTGATAAAATAGTTTTATATTTAGGATTAGAATATGTCACAGCTAGCATAAAAGGAAGTTTACCTCCTCTTACATTGCCATCATCTTTATAATTAGTCCAGATTCTAGCCCTAAAACCTAAATTTGCAATAGGAACATCTACAACTTCTTTAGAATAATCATCAGTTCCAAATATGGAAGATGCTATCATGAATATTTGTATACCGAGTTTAATCCCTTCATCTTGTTTTAAAAGAGGATAAGAGTCAAGAAAAACGGGTCCAGTTTTCTCATCCCAAGATAAAAGAAGAATAAGAGGAAAATAATCTTGGTAATTCGTCATTTGAAACCCTTTTCAACAATAAATTAATTTTGAATTAAGATTTTTGTAAATTTTTTAAAAACTAATTTGAATTATTCTTCTACTTATTTAAGAATTATCAATTCTAAAATATCTTAAAAATTTTGAAATATATTTTTTTAATTTAAAGAAGCAATTTCATTATCCTGTGATAACATTCATTTCCTTATACTTCGGAATTATAAATCGAAGAAGAAAAATAGCAGAAAAAAGAAATAAAGATGGTGTTCCAATAAAAAAAGCCCAATGATAATGCTCAAACTGAATAATTACGTTAACTAGTAAAAAAAACCAAAAATATAAGAATATTACTGAAGAAAATCCGTTGAACCAGCCTAGATTAATTTGTTGCCGTTTTTTTCGATAATATATTTGTTCTCCTATTCTAAGGATACTATTAAACAGAAAAGCTGTAATCAAATAATAATATAGGGTGTCCATAGGAGCTCCGAAGAATTTTGGTTGGTCCTTTGGTCCATAAATCCAGTATCCAAGATCTATTCCAACTCCCTCAACTAGTAAAGAAAATTGCCAAAGAAACATACTATCAAGGAATATCCTCAATGGTATTTGTCTTAAAGGAAGTTCCGAATAAGTTTTTGTCCCATCTATAAGAAAATTTGTAAAATTATAACATCCATAAATTAGCAAAATCCATGCAAAACAAATCCCGATTGGGTAACCACCTGCGGGTAAAGTAAAAGAATCTGTTATAGGAATTGCGTTTTGATACCCAATATTAAAAGTAAACCCTGTGTACATGTATGTATGCAAATTATACAGTGAATTAGTTTCTTCATGTGTTATTATTAAAAATTCGATTGCAAACAAGATAATTATAGGGTACCCATGTCTTATACTGGCTGTGATAAGTAAAATTGCAAAGGAAAATATGAATAAATATTCTATGGATAACTGCTCTGCTGAATTAAATTTCAGAAAAATTCCAAATGTTAAAACAGTTAATTGCCCTCCTATTCCAATAATGAGAATGAATATAAAATTTTTTAGACCAGATTCCTTAAAAAAGGAAATAAAAGAATTTTTAAGGCTTAAATATTCCATTGTTATTTTCACATTAACCAAAATATTAAATTGAACTAAATTAATTAGATAAAAAAATCTTAGAAAACATTTTAAGGATTTTTTCAATAATTTTATAAAATAGGTCTTATTTGAAAGTATTAAATAATTTATTTAAAATAGTGGTATTAAAATCAATAAACATTCATAATTAAGTATCAAAAGGGTTTTTAATGTCAAAAATCACTTCAAATATCGAAGAAGAATTAGTAGGCGTGGAAAAAGTAAGAGTAATGTTGGAATCGTTAAAATCACCCAACATTCTAGTAAGATCAACTGGAGCACAAAATTTAACTGATTTAGCAATAGAGCAACCTGATTTAGCCATTCCAATACTTTTAGAAGCTTTAGAAAATAGGGAGTGGTATAGTGTAAGATTTGGAGCATTGGAATCACTATCAGGAGTAAAACTAAACGATGATCAAACCCAGAAACTTATTTCTTACCTTGATGATTCAGATATTGATTTTGCTGGTAAAGTTGCTGAAAGCCTTGGATTTCATGCAAACCCAATAAGCATAGAACCTTTACTTAAACACTTAAATAGCAAAAACACCGAATTTAAAGAATTCATAATTATTGCATTAGGTCATTTGAAAGATAGAAAAGCCATACCTGAATTGATAAAACAAACTTCTAAAGATAATTATATTCAGTCAGCGATATTAAAATCACTAGGGAGTCTGGGAGAAAATGATTCAAATTTTAATATAGAATATTTGATTCCATATTTGAATTCGAACATTGAATCCATTTTCAAGGCTGTTGCATCAAGTTTAGGAAAAATTCAGAACCCTAATTCTATTGTTCCATTAATTAGATCATTAAAAAATCAATCTTCTACACCAGAAGGCAGAAATGAAGTGATAAATGCACTAAGGAATTTCTCTTCTCAAGATATAGAATTAGCAGTTAGAAATTCGACAGACGATATTAACACACAAATAGATTTAATTAAAGCGTTAACATACCATATTGAAATGCCCTCTCTTTTAATGATTGCGGAAAAAGAAAAAGAAAAGCTAATAGGGCAATACTCTCGTGTAATGCGACGAATGGGAAGTGAAATAGATACTATTAATGCTTTTGTTGCTGATACTTTTAAAAAACTTAATTTAATTAAAACTGTTGACAAATTAGATGTAATTTTAGATTCTATACCAAATAAACGATCATTATTAGAAAAAATTGATTTTAAAAAGGTCCAAAATTATCAATGGGTGAAGGATGAATTATTCAATCAGTTAAAACAAGCCATGCAATGGTATGAATTAGGATCAAAAGCCTTGAAAGAACTTGAAATAGCAGTTACGGAAAGAAAACTTAAATTAAATTCGGTCGTATAAATTAGTTTTTGTTAGCCAACATGAAATGTGAAAATATTTCCCCATCAGACGCTAGAAAACCTGATAATGCTACTCTAAAAAAATCAGATCTATTTTTATATAATCTTTGGTTAACAATATAATCAATCATCGTTAGTAATTTAAGAGGGACTTTACTACTCATACTCTTAGTAGGACTGGTGAACTGTTTTTCAATTGAGTCAGGTACTGTTACTTTTTTTAATGTTAATCCTTTCTGTTGAGGTTGTAGAATCTTATTTAATAATTCCCACGCTGCACCACGGAGAATCTCCGATTTAGATGAATATAGACCCACTGAAGTAAGTCTATCGAGAGCATGTGTATGTCTTTGATAAACTTTTATCGCTAATACCTTCATTGATTCTTCAATTGTATCTAACTCAGACATAAGCTGACCCAAATATCAATCTAATTATTGAGTTTATATGTTTTTTGTCGGTGTTAATCACCAGAGACTAGTGAATTTAGTCCTTATCTATATCTTGAAGATGATCATTTAATTTACAAATAATTTTAAGAAATGATATAATTGTTTAGTCTAGCTATAAAATCAAATTTATTTCTTTAAATTTAATATTTTCATACTTTATTTCTAATATCTGACAAAAATTCGTTAATAACGCTAGAAAAATTTTATAATTGCAGTTTATGCAAATAACGAAAATTATAAATATCTCTTTTACTTATAATATAATTAGAATTTATTTTACAAAAGAGGTAAGAATTTATGCTAAAAGACGCTGATAATAACTTGAATTTATTTAACATTCCAACTTCTGTATTAGCTTTGCTTGTCGGAAGTATTGTTGTGTTTCTTATAGGTTTAATGTTTGCAGGAGCTTTGGGATCACCAGAAAGCTATTTACGCTTTTAAAACTTTTATATCTAAAATAATATTTTTTCTAAATTCCTCCTAACTCCTCCTAGAACATTTATTTAAATTTACCTAGGATGCAATCACTATAAAACTAGCTAAATTCATCATAATTCTGTTTGTCATAATTTTTCTATCTGTTTTTAGCTATATTCAATTTTTTTCTCAATATTCATTCACTGTTGTTCTTTCTGATAGTAATTCACCTTCTCAGCTTACTGGTGATGTAATACTCATCGATAAATCAATAAAACCAGAATCTATTCAAATTGATGATATTTTAGTTTATAGAAATCCTAAACACGAAATTACAATTATCCATAGAGTTTTTGATGTATGGATTAATGAAGAAAATGAATTTTATATAGCTATGAAAGGTGATTTTAATGATCAACCCGATATTTCTAAACAATTGGGAACAACAATTATAAATAGAAATATCTCTTTTATTCAAGATTCAAATGATTTTGTTGAGGAATTTTCTATTGAGCTTTTAGTTTCTTATTATAAAGCAAGTGATGTTGTTCTAGGCAAAGTAATTTTCAAAGTTCCTGCTATTGGATGGATATTCTTAATTCCATTTTTCTCGCCATTAAAGCTATTTTTAATTCTTTATTTGTTAATAACGATCATTATGGGAGGAACAGCTATTATTCTAATGGTTCATAGAGCTAATAAAAAATTCAGACATATTTTAAGTTCCATTAGTAATAATATTACAGTTACTACTATTGATAAAAAGATCCCTTCTAGTAGTTTATTTAATTTCGTCTTTATTCCAATTCTTCTTTTTGCTAACATTTTAATTTTTTCCTCGGTCCAGGCGAATTATACTGCTGAAATAATTGTCTTAGAGGATAATTTGGAATCAAATTTAAATAGTACGAAATTCATAAAATGGAATGAAACCATTATTTTAAAAGCAGGATCAAAATCTTATACTAATATTAGTTCTATATCTATGTTTATTTTAGATTCTTCAAATGATACTTATCTTGATTTGAATTTTGTAGAAATAAGTAGGTCGAAAGGTTCTAATATTGAAGATGATTTGTTTGGAAGTTCTAAAGATTTTGAAGTTGTTTTAGATTTTAATTACGATATCAAGGTAAAAAACAGTACTTTTGAAATTATTGATGTCATAGGAAACATCAATCCCTCTCGGTCATTAAAAGGACATCATACTTTTTTCATTACTAGTGTACCTAATTCTGCAAATAATCCACATTCAGGTACATTTGTTAGGGATTTTTATCGAAAAACTAATTCCATTATGTACAATTCTCAAATTGCTTGGGAATCTGTTTATGAATTTACCGGTACTCAAGAACTAATTAATTTTGATGTTCGAGAAAATTTAATTATCTCTAATCAGGGATTCTTATTAAAATATAGCTATAAACAATCCGAATCTTTAATATTAATTCCAGAAATTTTGTATAGCTTAATACCAATAATTATTTTTGTTCCTACAATTAAATTACTTCAGAGAAAGCTACAAAATGAAATGAATCAAAGAATATCTCTTTTTGTTGATTCTCAAAAAAAAGATAGTGATGATTTGCAGTTAAAGGTGTCTAATGAAAATATTTCATTTGAAAACGATAATATTGAAAATAAATATGACTAAAACTAATTTTCTTTTTAGTTTTATTTACGAATCCTCATTTTTATTCTTCAATTTCTCATAAACTGCTTTTACACGATCCATGGTAACTCTTCCCTTTTCTGAAGTTATTTGGTCAACAATTTTATTTGTTAAAGATAGATCACCATTATCTTGTCGAATAACATCAACAGCCATGTTCCTCGCATGCAATTTCATATGACCAGATTGAATACCAGTAGTTGCTAACGCACGCATTGCCCCAAAATTTTGAGCTAGCCCAACAGCTGCAACAACCTCAGCCAATTCTACTGCTGTTTTTACACCTAATATCTTAACAACTATCTTTGCTATTGGATGGATTCTTGTTGCTCCTCCGACTAACCCCAGCGCTAGTGGAAGTTCAATTGTGGCAACTATATCTCCATAAGAAGTCTTTTCATAAGTGGTTAGACTTGTATATACCCCAGTCCGAGCTGCATATGAATGAGCGCCTGCTTCTATTGCTCTCCAATCGTTAGCAGTAGCTAGAGTTATTGCACTAATGGCATTCATAATGCCTTTATTATGCGTTGCAGCTCGATGAGGATCTGCTTCAGCAAATGCATATGCTTCCAATATCCCATCGACTACTTCATCACCAGACATTGTATCTGTTTTCAAGTTCCTTTTATCAAATACTGCCCGAACGCGAACAATTCTTTTATCAGCAAGATTAGTAATTATTCTTAAGAATACCCTACCACCTGTATATTTTTCTATTAAAGGTGCACAAGCCTCTGCCATCGTGTTAACTGCATTTGCTCCCATAGCATCACCACAATTAACGATTAATTCAGTTATAACCATCGGTCCTGTAAGAGAATCAATAACTCTTACCTGAACATCATTACATCCACCACCAAAACTAACCAAAATTGGATCCTGTTCATTTGCTACTTTTATAATTTGGTCTTTATTTTCTAATATTCTCATTTTAGCTCCAAAAGGATCTGATACGTTAACACATTGCATCTGTCCAATCATTATAGGACCGGTGTTTGAAGCAAAAAACCCTCCATGCCGTAAGGAATCTCTTGCTGATTTAGAAGCGGCTCCTACAACAGAAGCTTCTTCAAGCGCCATAGGAACTAAATATTCCTTTCCATTCACCTTAAAGCTAGTTGCAATACCTATTGGAAGATGCATTGCACCTATAACATTTTCAATAAAATATGTTTTTTCTTTATCTAAGATATTCAAAGATTCTTTTAATAATTCAATATCTGAATCTTCTAAATCGGCAAATTCTTTAACTTTCTGCATTCTTTCTTCATTTGAAAGCTTAAAAAAACCTGAAATCCTTGAAGATTTACTTACTGGTTTTTGAGGTTTGGTTTCTGGTTCGGGCATATTTATTTCAACCTTGATTTTAGAGTTCAATATAAAAATAAATTTCAAAATACGTATAGACTGTATAAGAGAAATTTAATCAATACTTATAGATTTTCTACTATTTAATATTAAAAATCAAAATCCGTTTTTCATATCATAATACATGTGTCTTAAGAGAATCAAACATTCTTGTACATATTTGAATGGATATTGTAAATCGTAATTGTCTTCATATCGGAATTGGTGTGCTTTTTTAACAGTATCAATATAAGGCTCTTTTAATATCTCTGTGATTTCGTCAACAACCTCCATTCGTACTAAATTTCTTTTTCCATGCCATGCACAGTAAGTATGAGCGCCTTCTAATACATTATCGACTCCCATCCAAAAAAGTTCAGATCCTCTCACCATATCCCTGTGAAGAAAGTTGGTTTTCAAATTTTCCCAGGTATTGTAAATGTGGTACATACTTGCGGTCTTGATATCTTCTTGTGAATAAGTAAATTTCTCAAGAACATTATATTTTCCAAATAATAATGCTCCTTGACTAGCAGCATCTAATAAAAGAGTATTATATGAAGCTCCAAGTGGAATGGGAAAATCAGAGACCTCCATAATATTTAAATCTAATATGGAAGCATACGATGGCTCAAAAATTAAAGGATTTAGGACTTCAGTTGTTTTTCGTAAAAATTCTGCTGAATTTTCGTTTCTTGTATCTAGTATGAGCATTAAATCTAAATCTGATTCTAATGGAAGAAATTTTGAACTTTTTAAATTTTTTCTCTCATGAAGATAACTCCCGTATAAAATTAAAGACAATGTATTCAAGTTAAGATGATCTTGGACAACTGCTTGTATCTCATCGAGTAATGAGATATAAAGTTGTTTTGGATCCTCAGGTTCTGACATCATAGTCGTTTTTCCGGATAATTAAGTCGGGAAAATTGAAAAAAAAACTCTTTAATGTAAGAGCTTTTATTGTGATATTTATTAAAAGTCTTGTGTTAATTGTTTTTTATCTAAAATTCCAAGAAAATTCTTTCCTGTAGGTGAGAGATTAATCAATATTCTTGAATTGGAAATAAAAATTTTAAGTTTCTTATTCATTTCAAGGAAAAATTGTTCACTATACCTGATTTTAATAAACAGTTTTGTTATTGAAAAATGAAATTAATTTCAAATAAAAACTAAAGATTTTACTATTACTGGGACAACTTGGTTTGCGATAATCGGTTCTCCTATGTCAAGAAAGTCGCCTTCTCTTACCTCAATTTCATCAATTGATATTATATCAGATTCAATTCTAGTTTCTCTCTTAAGAATATTACCAATACTTTTTCCAATATCACTATCAAACAAAAGAATTATTGGCAATTTTTTTTCCAGTGTTTGAGGTAGGGCTCTTTCAATCCCTTGAACAAAATCTCTGATTTTATTGTAAACAATGCCAACAGGATTTTTAAAAGATAATGCAACAATAAAAGATCCTTCTATCGTATCCATTCTATTGTAAGCATCATTTATTGCATCAACAATATGCTCTTGTGAAAAACGTGATCGATCTATGTAAGGAGAGATTACAGGGAGATTTTTTAATGGAAATTGTGATGTAGGACTGATAAAAGTTGTTGAACCTGATACCTCCATTGAATATTGTCCAGCTCCAATTACAGTTGCACGAATTTTTTCATTAGGAGAATGCAACTTTATATCATGAGATGATAATTTGTTAATTATGGATTTAGCCAAATCTTTCCCTATATCTTGGTAATTATCATTTTTGCTTATATTATAAATGAACTCAGCAACTCCTCCAGAAAATGAAATTTCCTCTAAAGAAGATAAATAAGTTGAATTCCCAAATAATGGGTTAGTCATTAATAAATCTTGAGTTAGCTGAGTATATGGAGAAGTGCTAAATAATATTTCTAATAAACAATCAGCTAATTTGTCACAAATTTTATTAATTACATTTTTTTCAAATTTTTGACCTAATTCTAATGAAATTCCTAAATTATTAGCTGTAATATTAGCTGCATTTTCGATCTTACTTATTATTCCATTACTATCAAAAGTTATTAATCTCCCTCCAATATTAATACATGCAGTTGTTAAAATTGTTCCTTCTTTAGCTAATGCTATATTTGAAGTTCCTCCACCTATATCTGTGTGTAAAATAGTTTTATTATTAATCAAAGAATAATCTGTTATACCTGCTCCATGACATGATAAAACTGACTCAAAATTTGGTCCTGCTGCTGCAGCTACAAATTTTCCTGCATTTTCTGACATTAAGTTAAGGATTGCATCAGCATTTTCTTTTCTAGCAGTTTCTCCAGTGATAATCACTGCTCCCGTATCAACATTGTCAATATTAATACCCGAATTTCTGTATTCATTATTAAGTATTAATTCTAATTTTTTAACATCTATAGTTTGAAAATCCTTTAATGGAGTAAAGTGTATTGGTGATCTGTACAAAATTTCTCTTTTTGAAATTATAAATTTCCGTGTTCTTGATAGAGGATCTTCTTTCAATGTTAGTTTTGAGAAAACCATGTGTGTGGTTGATGTTCCAATATCGATACCAACAGATACTATATCTTTGCTGGTCATTTTCCCTGTCATAGTAATCAAAAACCAGTTTTATTATTAAGTATTATAAATTATTTTTTTCAATAATTTTTTCCAAATTCTTAAAGCCTTGTATTAGTTCATCCGATTCAGGAGGCTTAATAGGGGTATTATCATCAAACATTATCTTTTTATCTTTGACCTCTCCTATCACAGAAATAGGTATAAAGAAATCTTTAATAATTGTTTTAAAATTGTCCATTTGATCTGATGATATTATAAGTAATAAAGCTCCACTTGATATTAATCTTAAAGGATCAATATCTAATAAATCTGAAATTTTTCTAGTAAACGGATGGATATGCCTATCTAAGGAATTTTTAAAAATGTTAACTCCAATTTCATTCTCTAAACCTCGAAATAATTCATAAATTGCTCCTAATACACCACCTTCGGTAGGATCATGTATTAAAAGAGGTTTTAAAACTTTATTAAGTTTTAAAGCAGTATCCCCGACATATAACAATTCTTCGAGTCTATTTATTTCTTTCAATTCAAAGATAATTTTATCAAATTTATTGTTAATTTCTTGTGATAATATTACTGTTCCTTCATTACCTATAAAACCACATAGAATCAGCACATTTCCCTCTGAAATTACTCTTGACGGTAAAAAATTATGAGGAACAAATCCAATCATAGATAAAGATATAATAATTTGGTTTACTGAAGATGTAATTTCTGTATGTCCTCCCAATATACTTATACCGATATTTTTGCATGTATCATGAATTTCACATTGTATTTTTTTAACGATATCAAATGAATTACCAGGAGGTATTAATAAAGTAATAGTACATCCATAAGGAACGCCTCCTAAACAAGAAATATCATTAGCATTAATGATTATGCTAAATTTACCGGGATTACTTGTTGAAAAAGTTATAGGATCAGATTTAATAATTAAAAAGCATTCATCTTCTGAATCATAAAATTTTTTACAATAAGTATTAGCAATTTCTGGATTTATTGCAGAAGCATCTAATCCGATCCCTGGTAATATAATTGTCCCTGATATTTTCGCACCCTGAAATGATATTAACTCAGTTAATTCTGGAATAGGCAATTTTCCTTCTTTTAACATAAAAAAATCCCTGTAAAATTAAAAAATAGTAAAATCTAAATTTTATTGACATTAGTTGAAATAAATAAACTACTTATTTGAAATATATGAATATCATTGAGTTTATAAGTCCATATCGTCCAATTCTGTTCATTTGAATCGGTCAAATTGGTCAAATTGTAATAATATATTTCTATACTGGTGTCTCAAGCTTCTTTAAAGAAGAAGAATACTTCAATACATGTGCTTCTGTAAATGATTTTCATAATTCGTACGCCTAATACCAGAAGCATTAGAAGTTCTCAACTTCCTACCACTCAACTCGGGAAATAAAAAAATAGATAAACCGAAAGGTAAGTTTTTCGAAGCAATGGAGTCTACATTTCTTCCAAAATCAGTATAGAGGTGGGTACTGAAGACGTTTCTGCGGAACGTGAACAATAAGAAAAAATTATCCGTCTAAGTAGCCCCAAACGCCTTTGACCACTTTTTATGGTTACCTGCTGATAATGTATTGGATGTTTGAAAACTAGGTAGTTTTCATGGATTACATCCTGTTTGTTTCATTATTTATTCAGTTGGATGAAAAGAAGTATTCATTTGAATACAAACGGAACAAATGAACACATTCTGCAAACCTGCACTTAATTAACAGTATTTTAGGAAAATTAATCACTATAAATTTAGTGAAATTTTTAATATAAATGCAATAAAATATATTAAGGAGTAATTTCAAAGAAAATAACAAATCTAATTGTTATGAATCTCAAATTCTAGCAAAAAAATTTTTACCCTTCTTTAAAATCATTAAATTTTGAATGGTTATAGTGTAAATATGGCAGATTTGACATTTTCAATAATTGACCCTAATCAAGGACCATTAGTAGCATTTACTACCTCAGAAGAAAGTTTTGCAAAAAAAATTGCTGTTAAAGCTCAGCTTTCAGTTAGTATGTCAAAAACTGATTTTAATATTCAAGATGCTGTTCTTCCTTTTCCTGATTTAGGAAAAATAGGATTTATTTTTCTGTTTAAAGTTTATGGTAGACAAGTGCCTGTGATTGCTTCTATCACTTATGTAGTCGACCAAGACCAACAAATGAATTTGTACAAACAAATCCCTGTATTAAAAAGAAGGGCTCACTTGTTTGCATATCGATTATCAAACTATGTCTATGATGGAAAACCAACTTTATCTGGATCAAATACTTTATTGCTTCAAAAACTTTTTAAAGAACCTTCTGATTATCGTTCAGATTTGTTAAAACAAGCTGTTAGAACAAAAATGCAAAAAAGTAATATTAGCTGGCTATTAAAGACTATTAAGAAAGATTTAGATCAAGCAATAACAGCCTTATTATTGGAACAACCAGTTTTAATAATTGGACATAGGGTATTAATAGAACAAATGATGGGTACCTTGGAATTATTTTTACCTTGGAAAACAATGATTAAACTTATGGAAACTACCACACCAATAGATCCCACAGGTTTCGATTTAGTAGGTTGTCAAGATGTTAAATTTACTGACTTTTTTTTGAATATTGGTGTTACCGTTATTAATATAGAAAAAGGTAAAGTGGAGGGTGGAATTCCAAATAAAAGTTTACAAACAATAATTGAAAAGGTTATTCGTCCTAAAGATTCTTCATCAGCAGAACGATATATTATTTCGAAATTTAATATCTATAAAAAAATGATTGATCAAATTGTAGAATATTCCTCAAAAGTTCCTGTTAATATTGATAAAATAATAGAAGATTTGTCTAATCTTGATGAAGAAAACAAAAGTTTCATATTATCAATGGCAAAAATTCAGTTTCCAAGTTTTCAGAGTATTTTCAATCAACTATAGCTAGTTATTATTCAAATTCTTCTATTGTTAGTAAATGCTCTCCTGTTTTAGGAGTGATAAATTGATCCCAACTTAAATCACCCAAGACAACCGCTAATTCTCTTGAAGTTAAAATTGGTTTTTTAATTCTTATATAATCATCAGTTGCTAAGCGGGGACACAGAGTTATTATCCATGCATCTATCGTTTCAAAGTTTGATAAATGGGGAAGATTCACATTATGCATGATAAAAGGAATAGCTGTTAATCCTTTTCTTTTAAGCATGTTAAGAATTCTACTACCCTTATCTTTAGGGAATTGACCTGATTTTGCAGAGAGAATTACACCCCAATTTGTTGCTTTTTTTGCTTTTTCAATCAAAGCATACCTCTTAGATAAATATTTATTTCTAAATTGCTCGTCGAATAATTTAAATGTTTCATTAAATGGATCATACCTTAAAGTTGGCCGATTGGTCGCAACAACAATAGGTGAGGCATGAAAATCTCCTCCTGCTATAACTAAAAATCCATCTACAGAAGAAGCAATTTTAGTGGCTCTATCCTGATTGCATCCTAATATTTGTCCTTCTTTATGTTGAACAAAAGTAATATTGCTGTTATTTATAGTTTCGTTTTCAAATTTATATTTATCAACATGTTGAATTGTGGTTAATAACCCTACTGTTTTCCAACCCAATATTATGATCTCTTCCAGTATTTTATTCCAGGAAAATTCAATATTAACTTTCACTGGAAAATAACTTATTTTTCCTTTAAATTCTGAAGGAGGTGGAAATGCAAATGTTGAATGTCCAAAATGGAATATATGATCAATACCCATCATTTTTGCTTGATTTAAAGGCAAATCACATGCACCATAAGACGGATCAGCTGATAAAACAGGTTCAATATCTCTTTCAATAAGAAAATTGACAACACTTTGAAGAGGAGAACCTAATAATCCGTCTGGAAACTGTAGTAATATTTTTTGAGGTTTTATTCGAAAATTCTTTATAGTTTTGTCTAGTAACGAAAAATCTATATTATAATATGTCATAATATCTTTTTACCCGGAATTATTTTTTTAAAAAAAAATTCACTCGATAATATTGATTAGTTTGAGTCTTCATTGGAAAATTCGTCATCGGTCTCTTCATCATGTTCAGAGGAAGCTTTTAGTTTATTGACGGCTGAAAAAATCTCTTTTATCAAATCTTTGCCTGATTTATCACTATCAACAAAATTTGGACGCATTCTCTCCTGTGAAAAGCTACTGTCTATTAATTTTTCAAAAGAGGTATTGTTTTCATCTTCGTGAAATATCGGTATCTCTTTTAACTCTTTCATAGCATTTTTCAGATCTTTTCTTTGAGCAGCTGATATTACACCATGTCTAATCATTTCTGGATCTAATAATTTCGCGACAGCGTCCCCTGCTGCATCAGTAGGTAGTTTGACAATTCCCCAATTACGAATAATAGTTCTTGCGTGTTTTTCAAATGTGGTGAATACATTAACATCAACAGCTGGCTCTGAAATTCGATGACCATAAATTCTTAAGAATTCTTTGCCTAATTCTTTTACTAAGGATGGAATTCCCTTTGAATCATCACTTATAACAGCACAAGCTATTGGTGGCACTTCTTGGATGTATATTGATAAGTCTCCTATGACTAATCGCTCTAAATCCCTTCCAGAAACTTCTTGGATCATATTAACTATTCCTAGTAACAAACCCGCAAATATAGTATCAGGAAACTGTAAACCTGAATAACTTTTTGAAAAAAGAGCAGCCCCATTAGAATTTATTATCCACAGATAATGTATCATGGGTACTGAAAGGGAAGCATGTCTTTTAGCAGCTCTAACTACCAAATCACTTGTAAGCTCATTTTCAGGATTTAAACTTAATGCTATTTTAACAATAGAATATCCAATATCCTCAATGATCTCTCCAAGGGAAATAATTGCCTTTTTTTGAAATTTCAGATTGCTCAGATCTTTAATTATACTCCTTAATTCTTCTTCTCTAAATATTGATTCAGAAAACTTTTTTTCTGAACTGATTTTATTGTTAGAAGTTTTTTTATTTAACATTTTAATTTCATTCTTTGCGCGGCAACTACTAGAATTAAATCAAGTAACATTAAGTTCATTAATTCAATGAAATCTAAAATTTAATGTAATACTCTTGTATAAGGATTAATTTTTTTTTTTATTAATAATATTTTGTATTAGAAACTTTAACTAATTATAATTCAATATATTCTCCAAAAAATATCACTAAAAATTAAAGATATTTTAATTTCAAAACCATACAAATAACATCTCTTTAGGGGTACAATTATTCTATTGGTTATTAAATGAGAAAATTAATGAAAATATTTTAATTGTTTCAATTAGATAAAACAGCAAACTCGGAGAGCATATGCTCCAAAACATCCTTCTTGAAAGGTGCGAAGAACCTAACAAATCCGATTCTACCATGTCCGCTACCCTGAATTACACCTGCGGATGGAATTTTTACCTTAATATTCTCAATTATTGAATCAAGATTAAATTTAACACCACTTGAGTGGATCAGAACATAATCATGTCCTATTCCGAGTGTTATTACTATTTTACCTTGGTTTTCTATAACATATTGTTCATGAATTATCTCAGTAGTTTTAGATGGATTAGGATAACCTGTTCTTGGAGTGAGATCGAAATCAATTTTTGTAACCATGATTTCAGATCCGCCTTCTGCAGTATTAAGATTGGATGTGTCAGCATGAACTAGAGTAGGTTTGATTGCGGATTCAGAAGCAAATTTTGCTTCTTTTGCTAATCTAGGAACTAAATGATCTACTACTGTTGGTGAAACACCTAAACCTAATAATTCCGCTAGTAATATCCCACCATCTGTATAGGTTCTTAAAAAGAAAGTTTGATAATCAATTGCTAACATCATTTCTTCTAGTTTTTCAAGGGTGTAAGAATCTTTGACAAAGGATAAATACTGGCCTATTTCAGAATCAGGAGAATTTATCTGGGAAACTTTTTCTGCGAGACCAGAAATAACTGGTATATGTTGTAAACCTTTAGTATATGATTCTGGATTGGAAGAAATTATACGACCTAATTCGAAGGCTAACATCCCTACTGAAATATTGTATTCATCAGAATTGGAGGCAAGTAAAGGATTGATGAAATATTTCTTATCTTTCATAGTCTCTCCTATTAGGTGATTATCTAATATTACAGTTTCCACATCATAAGTTGAAAGCAAATCAAATGTTAAGTTATTCTCTTCAGATGATCCAAGGTCAATTAATATTAATAGAGGCAGTTCAGTTGAACCCCCAGCTCTGGATTGTTCTTCTAAAAATGAAACAATATCTCGTGAAGCATCTCCAAACTCGTAGTAGTTCATTCTTTCTGGATATTTCCTTAAACTTGTTTTAGATAGACTTGATTTTGATCTTAATAAATCTAATATTGCCAATTCTAATACAATACTTGCACATGTTGCGTCAACGCTTGGATGGTAATATTTTATTATTATATTTTGTCCAGTAAAAACAGATTGTCTGATTCTTTCAGCAACAGCTTGAAATTGAGGTCTAAGAGTATCAAAGATCTCAGACTTAATTGAAAACGGAATATCTGGTGCTTTGGTTTTTTCTTGAAGACGTTTACCAACTTTAATCTTAAATTGTTCACTCATTTCATCAGATAATGCTAATATTTCTCTTAGGTCTATTTGCGTTTGTCCTTGATGAATATTATAGTGACCAGCTACCTCAACTATTACCCCTTCGTGAATATGAGGAAAAGCTCTCTGTCCAGCTTCAATAAAACCTACACCAACAACATTGTTTCCAAATTCGTCTACTAATCGAAAAAGAGTCGGTCCTGAAGTTTGCTTTATACTGATAATTTCAGCATTCGCACGTATAATAAAACCCTCATTTACTTCGTTTTTAATTATTTTTTCAAACGATGGACTTAATGGTATATTTTTTGAACGAATTGTCTGTATTTTGTAATTACTTGCTCTAACATAAACAAAATCGTTTTGAATTCTTCCATTCGAGCTTGTAGAAGATAAACTTACAGGAATTTTATCTCCAGATTTAACAAATGTTCCTTTTGGAACTTGTGCAAGTTTCAATCTACCTTGAATATCAGCTACTGATATTATAGCGGTAGAACCCTGAATATTTGCCACATTACCAAGAACAGCTCTTCTTTCAAGAACTGACTTATCAAAGGGATATCTAAGTTCATAAATAACTGGGTCTTGGAAACATTTTCTACACAATAAATTATTTGAATCTGTATTATTTTTGCATAATTCACATAAATAACGCCAACCATCGTCACAATCACAGTCAGTTGTAACTCTGATTTTTCCAGTACCTTCACAAGTTTTACAACTTTGACCTGGCCCTTTGACTTTACCCTTATACACCTGCGTTTTGGCATCAAGTTGAAAAGTTTTGACTCCATATCCATTACAAGTAGGACATACATCTAAACCGATTTTTTTACCAGAACCTTCGCAGTATTTGCATCTTTCCTTCATGAGATTTCCTCTAGACAAAATTTTTTTAGAAAAAAACGAGATTATAGAAATTTGATATTATTTTACAGTTTTAGAACATATTAAAGAAATTTAATATCATTAAGTTAATTTTAAGAACAAAATTGTTCTTAAAATTAACTGTACTTAATGAATTTGAATTAATAAATTAAATTAATTATTTTATCACATCACAGTATTAATTATAAATGACTTCAACAGTATTGTAGTAAGCAATTATAAATAGACCATGTTTAATAAATTTGATATTTTTCGATATTAAATAACTATTGAGAGAAAATTTGGATATTATCTATAAATTTGCAAAAAAAATTCGAATGACACAACATTTATTAATTATTTTCTTATTTAAATGTAATTCGATGACTAGTAAGGAACTTAAATTATAAAATTTCAATTATTTTTTTTATTTTTAAGAAAGTCAGTCATTTTATCTAATAACTTACTTTCATTTTTCTGTGGTCTAAGTTTAAAATTATACCTTGTTATTTAGTACTTTAGTTATTAACTAAATATTAAAATAAGAGAAATTATATTTTAAATTAGGATTTGAAAAATAATAATTCTTTAGAACAAAGTTGCCTAACAAAGAAAATCAATTTTAGATTCATTATTCAAGTTTGAAATTAATAGAAAAACAGAAATTAAGACCTTTTTAATGTCGCCTAGAAAATTAATAAATTGTTAAGAAGGAGATTTATATGGAAGAAACTGAAGTGAAGATTGCTGAGGCCCGACAACAAGATGTAGGTCGCGGAATCTGCAGATTAGATCCAGAAGTCGCAAAATCTTTAGGTATTTCTACTGGGGATATTGTTGAGATAAGCTCCCCTGATAAGAAGACTGCTGCAAAGTCTTGGCATGGATATCCAGATGACAAAGGAAAAGGTATTATCAGAATTGATGGCGCAACTAGAAGAAATGCAGAAGTTTCAATTGATGACAAAGTTAAGATAAAAAGAATTGAAGCAAAAGATGCTACAAAAATATCATTTTCACCAACAGATCCACTTCGTATCCAAGGTGGAGAAGCATATTTGAGGAGAATTCTAGAAAACAGGGTTCTAACTGCTGGTGATTATATTGAAATCCCTATTATGGGAAGAAAAATTGTTTTAATGGTTACAGGACACATTCCAAAAGCAGAAGCAATTTTAGTTAGAGATACCACCACAATTGAGATTAGTGACAAAGTCACAACAGATTCTCGTTTACCAAAAATTACGTATGAGGACATAGGAGGACTTCACGAGGAAATTAGAAAAGTTCGGGAAATGATTGAACTTCCGATGAAACATCCTGAATTGTTTGAGCGCCTAGGTATTGAAGCACCGAAAGGTGTGTTGTTACACGGTCCTCCTGGAACTGGAAAAACACTACTTGCAAAAGCAGTTGCTAACGAAACTGATAGCAATTTTATTTCATTAAGTGGTCCTGAAATAATGAGCAAATTCTATGGGGAATCTGAGAAAAAACTGCGTGAAATTTTCCGAGATGCAGAAAAGAATGCACCAAGTATTATTTTTATTGATGAAATCGATTCAATTGCTCCTAAAAGAGAAGAAGTAACTGGTGAAGTAGAAAGACGTGTAGTTGCTCAACTTTTAGCTCTCATGGATGGATTAGAAGGAAGAGGCCAAGTTGTTATTATTGGAGCAACAAACAGACCAAATGCCCTTGATCCTGCTTTGAGAAGAGGAGGGAGATTTGATAGAGAGATCGAAATTGGAATTCCAAATCGGGAAGCACGATTGGAAATTATTACTGTTCATTCAAGAGGAATGCCTTTAGACGATGATGTGATCCTTGAAGAGATTGCATCGATTACACATGGTTTTGTTGGAGCAGACTTACAAGCATTAGCCAAAGAA
Source organism: Candidatus Heimdallarchaeota archaeon LC_3 (assembly GCA_001940645.1). The sequence goes on along the minus strand of MDVS01000087.1, from coordinate 6,300 downwards.
GCTGCTATGAATGCTTTAAGAAGGATTCTACCTGAAATAGATCTAGAACAGGAAAGTATTCCAGCGACAACTTTAGAAAAAATTGTGATTGATCAGAATGACTTTTCAAAAGCCTTAGCAGAAGTGGCACCATCTGCTCTAAGAGAAGTATTCGTTGAAATCCCTAACATAACTTGGGATGATATAGGCGGATTGAAATCCATAAAGGAGCAATTGCGTGAAATTGTTGAATGGCCTATTAAATATGGAAAATTATTTCGAAAAATGAAAGCTAAACAGCCTAAAGGAGTTTTATTGTTCGGTGCTCCTGGTTCTGGTAAAACTCTCATTGCTAAGGCTGTTGCTAATGAAAGCCAAGCAAATTTTATTAGTGTAAAAGGACCTGAGTTTTTAAGCAAATGGGTTGGTGAATCAGAAAAAGCAGTGAGAGAAATATTTAGAAAAGCCAGGCAAGCTGCTCCTTGTATCGTTTTCTTTGATGAAATAGAAACTATTACACCAACACGGGGTGCAATGTCTGATTCACACGTAACCGAAAGGGTAATTTCCCAATTACTTACAGAACTCGATGGTTTAGAAGAATTGCATGGTGTAATGATAATTGCTGCAACAAATAGGGCAGATTTAATAGATCCAGCCCTATTAAGACCTGGAAGGTTCGATAAAATTATCGAGATACCATTACCCGAAGAAAGTGAGAGAGCAGAGATATTTTCTGTGCATTTAAAAGGAAAGGACATAGCTGATGATACAAATATTAGCGAACTAGCAAAATTAACTGAAGGTTTTTCAGGTGCTGACATAGAGGCAATTGTTTCTGAAGCAACTATATCTGCGATTAGAGAATTTCTAAACAAGTATCCAGATGGCATTGAAAAGAATCTTTCTGAAGAAGAAGAAAATGCTATGTTAGAAGAATCTTCTTTAACATATGATCATTTTAAGAATGCTTTAGACAAAGTTACTCAACAAAAACAGAAATTAAAGCAAACTCAACTAAAAATTGAAGCCCCTACGGCTGAGTATTATTGAAACGGCGGGGTATTATTAAATATTGGTCCTTTTCTTAAAAAAATTTATATCTCCTTAAACTTCTCTTTCCTTATACAATTTTTTCTATTTGTATCTCTTGTATCGAGATGTTTAATCGTATTTTTATCTAGGTAATGATATATCAAAATATGTGATTTAGTAATGGATCCGATAAATGTCGTTCAGCCACAATTAAATGATAATGAATATAATGCAGTTATGGAGGTCTTGAAATCAGGACATTTAGCTGAAGGAGAGAAAAGTCGAACTCTTGAAGAAAAATTTTCTGAATATGTTGGTGTAAAACATGCAATTTTCACCTCAAACGGAACTATGGCTCTTCATTTAGCATTAGAAGCCTTAGAAATTAAACCTGGTTCTGAAATTTTGACAACAGCATTTACATTTATTGCATCAAGTAATTCAATTTTATTTATTGGTGCTATACCTAAATTTGTTGATATCGATCCTTTATCATTTAATATTGATCCAAAAAAAATTGAAGAGAGCATTTCCCCAAATACTAAAGCTATTATGCCGGTTCATATTTTTGGCTTACCTTCCGATATGATTGAAATAAAAGAAATCGCTGAAAAACATGATTTACTGATAATAGAAGACAGTGCTCAAGCTCATGGTGGTAAAATTAATGGTAAACATGTTGGAAGTTTTGGGGATGTCGGGTGTTTCTCTTTTTATGCAACAAAAAATATGATATCAGGTGAAGGGGGTATGGTTGTTACTGATAGTGATGCAATAGCTGAAAAATGTCGTTCAATTAAAAACCATGGAAGATCAGCAGACAGCTTTGGAGGTTATGCTCATTTTAGGGTTGGTTATAATTTTAGAGGGTCGGACTTTGCTGCAGCAATTGCAATAGAACAACTAAAAAAACTTCCTTCATTTTTAGAAAAGCGATCATTCAACTTCAATAAATATACTAGTGAGTTTAGAGATCTTGAACTTCAATTTCAAGTATATCCTGATAATTTTACACATGGAAATTATATATGCGCGCCCTATTTAAAAGATAATAAGACAAATCCCTCGGAAGTAATAAAGAAATTAAAAGAAAAAGGAATTAATTCAAGAACAATATATAATTCCCCTACATATACTCAACCAGCATACAAAAACATAAAAAATTGGCGTTGGGCGATAGCAGGAATAAAATATCCAAACTATAGTGAAATTTCTCTACCAGTGACTGAAAACATTGCAAAAAGTCATTTTGAAATTCCTTGTCACCCAGGGTTAACCGAAAAACAATTGAATCATGTAATAAAATCACTAAAGGACATATTAAGTGAAAAATGAAAATGTCATTATCAAAATCAAGCAAAATAAGTTGTATATGCACTAAAGAGATAGATTCTTCAATGAACTATAAATTAGTTATTTTAAAAGGAATCACTGAAGAAATAGATATTTTTTGCCAAAATGAATCTTGTTCAATAAGAGAATTAGGATATATCAAATTTAGACGCAATGTTGATAATTCGGTTTCATTTTTAAAAGCTAAATTTTATCCAACTTTCGTTTCTTTTAACATAAATTCATCCAATGATCCTAAATATTCAATTTTAAAAAAACATTTAGTAGAAATAGTCCAGAATAGAGTTGATTGGATAAAAATATCAAAATTTCTAATGAGTTAGTGGAAAAGTTTATATTGAATCGTAGCAATAAAATAACAAAAAAAACGACATCTTATTCTTTGTTATCTATAAGCAATATTTCTATCCATAATTTGCTGAATAGAAAAATGAGATCTTTTATTTTAATATTTGGAATTGCATTGAGCATTACTTTATTAGCAAATATCTTACTTTTATTCAAAATTCAAGAATTTTCCCCAGAAGAAACTGACATAATCTTATTAAAAGAGTATCAATATTGGTTATCGTTAATTTCTTTACTCATAGGGTTTATTAGTGTTGGAAATTCAGTAATGTTATCAATTTTTGAGAGATTATTTGAAATTGGAACGTTGAGAACATCAGGCTGCTCATCATTTCAAATTATTTACCTTTTTGCTTTTGAATTGTTTATTATAAGCATAATTGGTGGATTTGTAGGATCAATATTAGGTTTTTTTGCTATATTCTTACTTTCATTACCAGATACAACAATTAACAATGTTTTAGATATATTTTCAAGAAATTTCTTTGATATTTATCCAATTATTTTATTAACATTAATTTTCCTCTCACTAATTATTACCCTTCTTAGCAGTATACCAGCATTATTCAAAGGAAGTAGATACAAAATAGTAGAAACCTTATCCTTTCAAATCTAAAAATGTAAAAAAAGGTTACAACAATGGAATCTTCCATAGATCTCATAAATATATCAAAAAATTATTATCTCGGAAACAATATTGTAAAAGCATTGAAAAATGTAACAATGAGTTTTCCAAATAAAGGGTTTTGGGCTCTAATGGGACCATCAGGATCTGGTAAATCAACTTTATTCAAAATTAGTGGAGGAATAGAGCAACCTAGTATTGGAAACATTTTTTGGGATAATTTTGAAATTTCTTCCTTAAAATCTAAAGATCTTGCAAGATTAAGAAATAATTATATCGGATTTGTTTTTCAGGATTTTTATAATTTAAAAATATTTAACGTTTTTGAAAACATTGAATTTCCGTTAATCATTAAAGGCACTCCGAGAGAAACGAGGAAGAAATTAGTTGTAGAGGTAGTTAAAGATATAGGCATTCAAGATAAGTTATATCTCAGTGTTAATAAACTTTCAGGTGGACAACAACAAAGGGTAGCAATAGCACGTGCATTAGTAAATAAACCTAAAGTAATTATTGCCGATGAACCAACCGGTAACCTCGACAGTAAAACAGGAAAGATTATTATAGATCTATTAAGAAATGAAACCATTAAAAATTCAGCATTTTTAATTGTTGTTACTCACGACAGAAGAGTTGCAGAAATGGCAGACAAAATTCAGTACTTAAACGACGGAGAATTAGAAAATCCTAAAGAATATATAAATATTGATGAAATAAAGATATCTTAAGGTACAGGAGTCATTCGATGTCATTAATGGAATTACATAAAGTTGGCAAAACGTATTCCGTTGGGGAAGAGAAAATTCATGCATTAAAAGGGATCTCACTTGAAATTAAAAAGGGAGAATTTATTGCAATCCTAGGAGCATCTGGTTCTGGGAAAAGCACACTTCTTAATTTATGTGGATCTTTGGATATTCCTTCATCAGGTGAAATTGTTTTTGAAAATCAAATCATATTCCCTATAAATAAAAAAGTGAATTATGATTTTTTGCGGGCTTTTAAGATAGGATATATATTTCAACATTTTTTTCTGATCCCTTCTCTAAGTGCTTTAAAAAATGTTACTTTGCCTCTAGTATTTCAGGGTTCACCAAGGCAAAAAAGACTGGAAAAAGGAAAAGAAGCTATGAGATCCGTTGGTCTTGAGGATAGATTATACCATAAGCCTTCACAACTTTCGGGAGGCCAGCAACAAAGATTAATAATAGCCCGTGAATTAATTAAAGAACCGGTTTTACTATTGTCTGATGAACCCACAGCCAATTTAGATCTAAAATCTGGTTATCAAATTATCGATTTGTTGAAAAAACTTAATTTAGAACTAGGAATAACAATTATAAATGCTACTCATGATCTCAAAATTGTAGATCGTGCAAATTCAATATGTTGGTTAGAAGACGGCAATTTAATAGACTCTCATGAAGTTATTTCACTTGAAATCACTCCTGATGATTTGATAAAGAATGAAGAATGAATTTGATTATTAAAACATCAACAAAAGTATGATAAGGTAAAGAAAATGGACAAAAAAATAATTTTTACTGAATTAGCTCCAAAAGCGATAGGCCCGTATTCTCAGGCTGTAATAAGTAACGGATTTTTATTTATATCTGGTCAAATTGCTATTAATCCAAAAAATGGCGAGTTTGATCCAGATTCTGATATTGAATCCCAAACTGAATTAGTGATGAGGAATTTAGAGGCGATTTTAAAATCTCAAAATATTTCTTTTGACAATGTTATAAAAACAACAATATTTTTAGCAGACATGAATGATTTTCTAACCGTTAATAAAATCTATGGATCGTTTCTTCTGAATGAAAAAATTTATCCAGCAAGAGCTACTGTTGCTTTAGCATTACCAAAAGGAGCCAAAATTGAAATAGATATGATCGCTACTATAAGCTAAAATTGATGTTCATAATCTTTAATATCTGGTCCAATCCATTTTCCTAAGAGGATTGCATCGACAAATATTTCATTTTTTCCTTTTAATTCTTCGTTTTGGTTTTTAAAACGTAATTTTAGTGCACGTTTTGTTCTTCCTTCTATTTGAAATCCATTTTTCAGAAATAATTTGATAGCAGCAATATTCGTTGCTATAGTTCCTGTAGAAATTCTATAAAACATCTCTTCTCTTGCATACTGCTCAAAAACGTTTAATAAAGCATTTCCAAACCCCATATGAACAAATAAAGGTAAAATATTGATATGAACACGAATTCCATGCCTAAAATGATAATCATGTTCACTACCAGGATGAAAGGATAACGCACCAATAATCTTATTATCAAATTCAACAATAAAATGGTTTTTACTAAATCTAAACTCTCCAGGTCTAGTATCTGATTCTGACAGGATAATTTTTTTAGGATAAGCTGCATCTAATGGTAAGGCCGAAATAAAATTCTGAAATTGATTATCATCTTTGGATTCACGCAAGCGAATCTCAAAAGATTTTGCATCCTTAGAGATTCCTTTCCAGCTATATTCTCCAACTTTGTCAATTTTCATAATTCTGAAGAAATGAAAGTTTTATATATTAATATTGGTTTTAAACAAATAGCGAGTGAATTTTTTATCTTAAAAGAAGAATATCTTTAATTTGAATTTTATTTAAGTTCCTTTTTTCGAACTAAATAAAGAGTTCCTCCAACAAAAACAATTATTAATGCAAATACAACAAAATAACTATCCTGAACTCTCATAAAAGGATTAAAAGAAGAAAAATCACCAATATTTCCTATTAAATCGTAGCCAATTGCTTTTATATGATAAGATAATGAGTAAGCTCCTAGTAAATCTGGAAATAGAGTTCCCAACAATATTTGATCAGAGAATCCGATTAGTAATCCCCAAATAACTGGCTTATTTGTTGCTACTGATATAAAAAAGAAAAAAGATCCTAAATATATGACATTTATAACTGTAATTATCAGAATATCCAAAAACAAGTT
>MDVS01000086.1 GCA_001940645.1 Candidatus Heimdallarchaeota archaeon LC_3 | reverse complement strand
TAAACGTTGGAGTGATCATTGGGAGGTAGAAAACCTTCATGCGAAAGTAAAAAAGTTCTTTGGGTTTGAAGATTGCTATTCTGGGAAGGAGGACTTTAATTTATGTTATTGGGAATTAAGTTATTTTTTATATTATTTATTCCGGTTATATCAAGAACAATTACGAAAAAAAGGAATAGATTATACCCTTTTGAAACTTTGGGAATGTTATTGTACTGATTATGATATTTCTAAGGCTAAAAAACATTTTTATTCAAAATCAAAAATGAAATCGTTTAAAAAGAGGATATTAGCAGGATGATGTAAAATCTATGTTAATAATTCTTTTGAACTAATATTGGTTACAAGAAATGACTAAATATGTATAATATTCCCGAAAGATTTTCTTCCATTAAATACCCAATTAATTTCTCAATAAATCGACTCAAAACATATTTGGAAGAATGGACAAATACAGAAGCTGGATATAATTACGAAATAAAAGATTTAAGTCAACAGAACCAAATGCTATTATCTTGGGATAATAACATTCAAGGGACAAAAAATTTCTTTCTTGTTTCTTGGATCAATGATTTTGAAAATCGAACTACAATAGATCTCAAAGGCTGGATTACGATTAATCCATCCTTATTTACATTTACCGAGATTCCTTTAAATCTTAAAGGCCTTACAAAATATATTCCTCGAAAACGAGCTTTAATTCAATTCATTGATCTTATTAACTTTTTAAAAGGTAATCCAGAGGAAATTATACATAACCGATTTAAATCGAACAAATTTTATTTTAAATTCATTTTAGGATTTATAATAAGATGGACAACTTTTCTTTCTTTTCTTATAGTACTCCTCATAATTTATATTGCTTTTAATATTAGCAATATAGGTCATATTGGTTTGCTGATAGATTTTCTATTAATATTATACTTAATTTATCGGATAAATAAAAAAGAAGTAAATGAAGTAAAAAAAAATAAAGAAGAATTGGAAATAGCTAGGTAGAGTTTTGAATTCATTTATCTATTACCTGAATCTTTAATTCAATCTGTTCAAGGGTTTATTGAAAAATTATTAGAAATGATGAAATATCAACAATATTTGTTATGCAAACGTTGATGATTAATAAATATCAAATGTGTACACCTCAAACAGCTGATTTCCGACAATAAAAAGTATAAACAACGACACTGTAGGCAATTGACTTACTTCGATATCATCGTATTTGGTTATTCTATTCACCTTTCTTTTTCATCTCTACTATTTTCCTTTTCAATTAACAGTAGCCTTGGAAACAGCTATAACTCAAGATTTACCTCCATTTTCCAAGTCTAATCTACTTTAAACGAGGGATTTTTATTATGGCAACAATCACAAACAAACAACAATCTAAATCTATTCGCGTCAAGGATCTCAGTAATACTAAGATTAGTCTATATTATGTCGAAACTTTGATTGCTTCAGTAACCCTCAGCATTGTCGGTCTTTCAGCCCTCACCTAGGTTGCAAAATTTCTTTAAGCGTATTTGGTTATTCAAATAGCTTTTTTTCTATATTTATCTTATTTATTATATCCTATTTATTATTTCTTGTAATTGTATAGCGTGCATGACATATTGCATTGAACAACTAATTTTTTGTTAAAAGTGTTGTAGAAAGCACAATAATATTCATTAATATTTACTTTCAGTGAATTCAAAATCAGATTTTCAAAATAATTCTGGAGCTTGATATGGTTTGAGGACAGTATCTAGAAAGAAATTAATAATCTTTCTTGTAATAAGTTTTTTATTTTCTATTTATACAATTCTTGCATATTTCGTATCGTTAGATATTATAGTTGGACCAATGTGGAGAGGTAGTATTCCAGGTTCTCGCTTTCCGATTCCATATTCTTCAACCTTATCACTTCTACCGGTATCCTCAGATATGAGTGACTTAGATGAATTCATCCTCATCTATTTTATTAGGACAGGATTGCTATTTATTTTAATGTTAGGTCTATGGATATACACTTTCTTTCTATACAAAGAAAAAGGGAAATAATAACATTAAATAAGACAATTTATTATTTTCTCGTTTATTAAATTTTGCTTAAACGTCTTTTCCTTATTCTTACTACCCCAACTACTATCATTATTGTTAGAATTGTTGATTTCCATCCAAATAGATCACTATAGCTTTCCTCGACGAATCTCAATGTAATTCTAATTGTTCTTGAAATATTACCAATATTTATTTCTTCATAGAACTCATAGTCGAAATCTCTAATAAAATTCCCTTTGCTGATAATATGTAAATTCGCGCTTGTTTTATTCCAAAAATTGCGACTATTACTATAATCGAAAAATTTATCTGAATACTTGTTAATAGTAAGTTCTATAACATTATCCGTCTTATTATTTCTCTGCTGGAAGGATGTTTCCAGATTAGCACCACTAAAAAATAATGAATAATTTTCTATTACTGAATTAATGTATTCAAAATCCGCACTAAAAATAAAAGGTAAAATCGAAGTGACTTTTAAAAACGAGAAAGATTCAAGAAAATAATTTGATGTTAAACAGTCATATGCCTCAAAATCCTCATAGTTTAGGTTCTGATACGTTATATTGGTCTTTGATTCATTAAAAGTATCCAGAAACGCAATCCAATAATCGACATAAGTGGTATTAATTACTGTAACTACTGTATTATTGATTGAATAGGTTTGACTAATAGAATAGGAAGTAATATTAAGATAATTATTTAAATAAAGGGGTTTCTCTATAATTTTTGTGGTGTTGTAGCTAATTACTTCAAATGATGAGCCTAGATTGAATGAATTTAACATTGGAAATTCAGGACAGGTTAAATAGGTTGTTCCTATCCATCCAGTGGTTCTAATAGCAAGAGTTTCTTCTACAGAAGCATGTCCTCTCGATTTATCATAATTAATACTATCTCCTACAATATTGTTATAGTTTGAGGCCACAGATCCGATTATTACCCAAAAAAAAATGAAAAAGTATACTGATAAATAGCAAACGGTCCTTTTCAATCTTTTCAATTAAATCACTTATGATGTCTTTTTTTTTCTTATAAAGTTTTAAGTTTATGAATAATTAAACATGTAAATTCTTCTAATTTAGTTAATAAAAAATTTTTTAGGATTTCAAGTAACTCTAAGGTTCAAATGGTAACTTAGTTTTTTGCCTTATTTTCCAAGTCTAATCTACTTTAAACGAGGGATTTTTATTATGGCAACAACTACGAACAAACAACAATCTAACAATATTCGCATCAAGGATCTCAGTAATACTAATATTAGTCTTTATTACATTGGAACTTTGATAGCTTCCGTTACCCTCAGCATTGTCGGTCTTTCAACCCTCACCTGGGTTGTAAAATTTCTTTAAGCGTATTTGGTTATTCAAATAGCTCTTTTCTTAACTTATCTTTTCTAATTTTAAATTTAAATATTTAAAAAAAACTTATAAACGAGTTTCATTGATTCTAGGAAACAAGTTGATTTTCGGTGTCTGAAAATGTCGAAATCTATGAGAATTGCTACTGAAGGTGATATGGGAGGCGTTGTTAATGTATTAAGACATGGAGGAGAATTTATAACATCATCTGAAGAGTCAATTAAAAATTATATTGAATGGTGACACAGTGGTTGTTTTTATAATTGTAGAATTTTAGAAGTAAATGGAAATATTGTTGGAATTGGACAAACTTATACTTTAGGAGATTTAGAAGTTTTAATCGATTTTACTATATTACCAGCTCAAAGAGGAATGGGATTGGGAAAAGAATTTCTAAATTTTTTAATTTCTAGCGTATTTGATCGAAATAATGACAAATTAATCTTAGGTGTCTCATTTCTTAATCACCGTGCTATAAAATTCTATAGTAAATGTGATTTATCATTTCTTGATACTTCTCTCTGGTTTCATGGTCCAATTATTGTACCTAATTCAGAAAATCTTTTTAATGTAAGAAAAGCTACTAATCTTGACATTGAAGAGATTATGTCTTTGGATTTTTCTTCTATTTATACTCAGTGTTCAAAAAAAAACATATCTGAATTAATAAAGAAACCAGAATTAGAAAACTTAATTGTTGAAGATGTTAATGGTCAAGTCTTGTTATTCTCAGAAATTAGACACTTGGGATCTTATATAAAATTGAATACATTAATGATGAAGATTGGATCTCAAAAAGTAATAATATCAGATCTTGTCAAATACCTTCATAAAAAATATAGAAAACAGATTAAATTCTATTTAGAAGGTCGATGGAGAAATCAAATTGAGGATCTAATGAATATAGGATTTATCATTGATTACAAAGAATCAGAAATTCTTTTAGTGGCCAATAGAATGTTTTATCCTTAAATCAACTTTTTACCTTTGTAAAATGTTTAATTAGAACAAATCACTGTAGGCAATTGATTTACTTCAATATCATCGTATTTGGTTATTCTATACACCTTTCTTTTTCATCTCTACCATTTTCCTTTTCAATTAACAGTAGCCTTGGGAAAAGCTTTAGTTCAACAATTACGTCAATTTTCCAGGTCTAATCTACTTTAAACGAGGGATTTATATTATGGCAACAACTTCGAACAAACAACAAATTAAATCTATTCGCGTCAAGGATCTCAGTAATACTAAGATTAGTCTTTACTACATTGGAACTTTGATAGTTTCCGTTACCCTCAGCATTGTCGGTCTTTCAGCCCTCACTTGGGTTGTAAAATTTCTTTAAGCGTATTTGGTTTTTCAAATAGCTTTTTTTCTTTTTCTCTTTTCGTTTCATATTGTAATTCTATAATTTATCAATCAAATAAAAAAAAAGTTATATCTTATCAGAATAAATCTAATAATTCAAAAATATCAATTTTCTCTAAATATTTAATCCTCTTCTTGTTCTTCTTGTTCATCTTTATTAGTCCAATACTCCCAAAACTGTATCCATGTTGATATTGTGGCTATGATTACTACTGAAAACAACAATACTAATAATGGTATTAATTGTTGTAATAAGAGTAATAATATACTCATTATTGTTGCTAAAGTGTAAAAACTTAAAAAAAATGCTACTTTCGGTAGGTATCTTCCCTTTAATACAAAAAAATCCTCAAACTCCCCAATAGGTACAATGTATTTTGCTTTATAGCGATTTTCTGATGTTTTTTCGACTAATTTGAGTTCTTCTAGTTTATTTATATGATACGAAGCTAAGGATACACTACTGAAGTTCAATGTTCTTTGAATCTCTCGTATTCCATAATTTGAGTCCTTGTTTTTTGCTAATAGTAGATATACCTTCAGAGTTGTTGCTCTAACTTCTTTCTTGATTTTTTCAATGTTAATATCATTATAAATCATATATTTTCACTTAAATTTCGACATTACTAGTAAATTCTGTCCAATGGAAATATAAATCCGCTAACATTAGGACTTTCCTGATCATCCAGCCAGATCCAAAGATCATTCCAACTTTTATTAGATAATAGGACACCATTATGTTGTCTACCTCCTGCTGATCGTGCTTGTAGAGGTTCACCAATTAATCTGAGTAATAAATATTGGTGTAGCGATGATTCATCCATTTTACCTCCAAAAAGTGCTGTCGAAGGTGTTTCCAACAAAGATCCATTATCAAAAACACCAATACGAAGATCCCATTCATCAAAATAAGCACCGATTGGATCAGCTGTATATACTAGAATGAAATCAGCTTCCCGTAATTCGGAATAATCCGAATCCCCTACAAAATAATTTTTTTGACCAGAGAAGCTCTCAGTAGATAAGTCTAATGAATAATAATTTAAAACTTCCCCATCATCATTTACATTAATAATGAAGATTATTTCAACGTCATTTCTATTTAAATTCCATGTGCTAAATCTTATATACAGATCATCATGATATGTATGTTGAATAAATGGATTGAAAAAAGGATTCATTAGAAATCCACTGATAACAATAGCAAACACTAATCCTGTACCTAAAAACACTCTATTCTGTATCTGATTCATGAACCGACACCATTAAACAGTTAAATTTATCCCGAATATTATCCTATAGTTTGAACAGGTACTGTTCAATCAATTGTACACTTTATAAAATATTTCAAAAATAAATTTACTTCAAAGTTATTGCTTATTTTGGGGCTCAAAATGTCGAAATCTATGAGATTTGCTACTGAAGGTGATATGGGAGGCGTTGTTAATGTATTAAGACATGGAGGAGAATTTATAACATCATCTGAAGAGTCAATTAAAAATTATATTGAATGGTGACACAGTGGTTGTTTTTATAATTGTAGAATTTTAGAAGTAAATGGAAATATTGTTGGAATTGGACAAACTTATACTTTAGGAGATTTAGAAGGAATAATATAATGAATCAAGCTTGCATCATAAATGATTCTGATGTTAAATCCAAAAACCTTGAAATCTTTTTAATTTCTTCCTTAACTATAATTTTGAGTCTTGTAGGATTTATATACTATACGATAGTTGGATATTCAGTTGTTGAAACGCTTTCAGGATCCTTGGAACTAACTACTCCACCAATCTATATGATACCTATCTTTTCTATATTAGGAATTATATTTGGAGAGTTATTTTTCAATTATATATCAAAAAATGATCATAATTCTTGGGTAATTCTTTTCGTTGAACTTATTATACTTGTGTTTCTTTCTTATCTTAGAATTGCAATTATTATTCCAATTAGTGGGTATAGTATGATTTTAACATACTTTTTACTAAAGCAGATTGTTTCTCATAAAAATAAATATAAAATACGGATCTCCATAGGATTTTCAATTTTAATTATAACTTTATATTACAAATTGTTAATCTGGAATGATCCAATCACATTAATTTTTGGTTTTCTAGTTGGTTTCTTTATTTTTAGTGCTGGATTTTATTACAAAAAAGTGTTTAGTTAATGAAATTTATTCAATTCCTTTTTTCTCTATCATAAACTCTTTTTTTTGTTTTCGGTGAGCAACAGTTCGGATCTTCATTTTTATTCTAACGATGATTACCCATCTCTCTCAATTTTTTGTTTGTTTCAGTCTTACTGACTCCAAATACTCTTTATTTATTAATATTACTAGTTTCTCTAGTTCCTAATTCAATTTTCAAATTAGCAAGATTTCTTCTATCTTGCGTAGAAACATTTATCAATAAAAATTTGAATTATTGTGTATGAAAATGGGGAAATTAGCAGTTTTTTTCTTTTTAATATGTATCTCTTTATTCTTACTTGTCCCTAATGTGGTTAATCCTGATAGACTAGATTTTCTAAATGTTATTACTGGGGATTATTATATTAGTCGTACTACAAATATTGATCTTTTTGCTGGTACTACTACTTTTTCAGACACTAAACATACGTTTCAATCAGATTTTCTCTATAATGGAAGCATCACTATTCGAGAAGATATAGAATATCTTCCCGCAACTATAATAGAGAATCCTATATATTTTTCTATTCAATCAACTTCTCAGACTTCTTATTATAATTATAAGATTTATAATGAAACATTGGCAACACCAGTAGTCTGGCATCTAAAGGGACTTGTCAATACAACTCCAACGAACATATACAATAGGACAATAACTCATATTTATTTACACTCGATGCTTAGTTACCCCTTTGAATCAATTGTGGGAAAAACAGTTCGTTTAGATAATGGTGAAATTTCTACTGCAACCTACGATTATATATACTCAGAACAGCCTAATTCATCGAAGTTAATCAAGGTTATCCAGTATATTATTGCAGAGTGGAATGTTGAAACCACAGAGGAGACATTAGAACTTGATTTAGGACTTTTCGATACATATAAGTTGAATTTCACCAGTGGTTCTCCAAGAAGTAATAGAACGAGCTACTATGCTGATGGACACACAGAATTTTTATCATTTGGTTCCTCAACTGGTTGGGATGCATACTGGATTTCAAAATATTATAATATTGTACTTCTTCATTGCAAAGGTTCTTTATCCTATTCGGATACAACTTGTGAAGATCAATTATATCAATCAAATTTTATTAAAAATAACTCAGAACTTTTGACCACTACTGCTCCTCCACTAACTACAAACTCGATTGACACAGTTACTTCTGCATTATCAAGTATAATAACCGAATCAACTTCTAAAACATTTTCAAATTCAGTTATTACAAGCGGTGGATTTTTTGTTTATTCCGTGATTACATCGATTTTTGTTATTGTACTTTTCAAGATATTTGTTAGAAAGCGTTGATTTATAGTTCAAGTTGTTCAAATAATCCCAAACCTAGTGCCCTATCTTCAGATCGATGATACGGATGAGGTTTCGGTGAACAACGGTTCGGATCTTAAAAGAATTGAATTACAACGACACTGTAGGCAATTGATTTACTTCAATATCATCGTATTTGGTTATTCTATACACCTTTCTTTTTCATCTCGACCATTTTCCTTTTCAATTAACAGTAGCTTTGGGAAAAGCTTTAGTTCGATAATTAAATATTCAATTATTTTCTTTTATTTGAAAATTGAAATACAAGAATAAACTAACTAATTCTTAATAAATATCCATTATTCATTTGTTAGATTTTTTGTTCTCTTTTTTCTTTGGTATATAACAAGTAATCCAGCCATAAATAATAGAATACTGATTGGTAAAGAACTTGGTAGACTATAAGTTACTCCATCAAAAACAACAGTCTTTTCATTTGTTATTACGGTATTGTCAGCAAAAATGATTCTTACATTCTCTAACCAGCCGTCATTTAAATTATTACTTATCCTTGAAACATTAATAAAAATATTCCTAGAAATAAGATGATTATATTGATTTGTTTCAATATTTAATCCTAAATCCATATTTGATAAATTATTATCAGTAATAGAAGTATTTACTGTTTTCGATAAAGCTATTCCAACAGTATAATTGTTAATGATGTTTTTTGAAATTATACTATTATATGATGAACGTAGATTTATCCCTTCATTGGTATGGTTGCCCTGTAACTTGTTTCTGGTAATAATGGTGTTATTGGTATGTGAAATATGTATAGTGCTTCCACGTATTGTTAAATCTTCGATAACGATATTAGAAGAATCCGAAATAAAAATATTCTTCTGAATGTTATTGGATAGAATTCCTTGACTGAAAGAAATATTCTGGCATTCCTGCAGATAAACACCAATAAAGGCATGATGAATGTTAATATTACTAAATGCAGTATCATTCACGTTATAAAGGATTAATTGACCGATTTCACTATAATTGGGAATGGAATCACCCGTGACATTTACAAAAAATACTAGTGGCTTATCATTAACGAGGTTTCCTTCAACTTCATACGTTTGAATATTTTCCAGGGGGTCATACAGAGTTAATCCAGTATTTGAAAAAGAATTGTTAATAACATTACTATTAATACTCCCATGAATAATGATACCTTCAACAGAATTTGCTATAGTATTGTTTTTAATGAAACAATCATTTGATCCAGCTATTCTAATTCCTGCAAGGGTACTTGTAAGTATTTGATTATTCAGAATTTTGATATTAGATGAGTCAAAGACCATGAGACCTTCACCAAAGTAATAAGTGTCAGTAGCCTGAATTGAAGGATCATTATCCAATGAATGAATAATATTATTGATAATTGATATGTTTGAAGTATTTTGAAGAGCAATGGTCTCAATCATAAATTTATTTTCTTTTTGAGTAATAACATTATTAGAAATAACAATATTACTGGAATCATAAATAATAATACCAGCACCAGTTTTTTCAATTTGATTATTGCTAATCTTAACATGTAAAGACACAGAACCAATCAAAATAGCTTCTTCCAAGGTATCTACAATCAATAAATTCTCTATAAGAAACGGATTAGCCGCAGATCCATTTCCAACCCAACTATTAAGAAGCGCTTGATTAATGAGGTCAGTATTACTATCAATATCAATAGGATCATGAAGAGTATGTTGTGAAGTGGTATTATCTGGAACTCCAAGAACATTAAGAGAAAAACTCAAGGAAACAATTAAAAAAATCATTATAACGATAGAAATTACAAATCCCCGATTCATAATAGAATAAGAAAATATGAATTTTAAAAACATAGGAAACAGGAAATAAAATGATTTTTGTTGTAATTATTACAAAAAAGAATTAATTCGATTTTCCAAGTCTAATCTACTTTAACGAGGGATTTTTTATATGGCAACAACAACATTCAAACAGCAATCTAAACAAATTAGCGTAAAGGACCTTTTCAACACAAGGATCAGTCTTCTCTATCTCGGAACATTGATCGCTTCCGTTACCCTCACCATTGTCGGTCTTTCTACCCTCAACTGGGTTACTAAATTTCTTTAAGCGCATTTGGTTACTCAAATAGCTATTTTTCTATAATCTCCTTTTTGTTTCTCAAACTAACTTATTCAACCATAAATTCTTATTAGAAAATGAAAAAAGGCTTTTGCAGTCCAGTTGGTAAAATATCTCAAACATGGTTCCAACTTAATCACCTTTTTAAGAAAGAATAGTTACTTAACTGAGTGTTAACTATGAAACAGAATTTATATTTTTCTGGAATTTTCTTTGTTTTCTTCTTCGTTATGAATAATAATTTTACTATTATTATTGCAAATCCTAATAATGGACTGAATATTGAAGAATCTGGCACTGATACTAATTATATTCCATTTTATTTCCCAAAAATTGAATATCGAGATTCATTTGTAGACTATAATGAATCTAATTCCCTCATTATTTTTATTGCTTCTGACAACAAATATCATAATATAAGTCTACATTTGAATATAACCAAAGGTGAAGCATTAATTGATCCACTTGTCGAAAATTGTGAAGATTATGGAGCGGTTGAAAGAACTAACGGATTAATTGGAATGTTTTCCTTCAATTTTGTAGCGTATAATGTAGAATTGAAAGCACAAAGTGATAGTAATCAAAGTATTCCTAACAATTATTTTCCTTATACTGTTGAGGTAAATGGATCATATTTCCTTGAAGATTTCGGACCAACGAAATGGAATATGGTTCATGCTGGGGTGTTGATAGTCTTGAATTCTTCCCAACAACAGCAAGCATGGGATTTTTAGGACTATTCATCATAGTTATCAGAAAATCGAGAAAAAGAAATTAGTATTTTTGTGTTATAAGAAATTTTCATCGTATTTGGTTATTCTATACACCTTTCTTTTTCATCTCTACCAATCTCCTTTTCAATAAACAGTAGCCTTAGGAAAAGCTTTAGTTCAACAATTACGTCAATTTTCCAAGTCTAATCTACTTTAAACGAGGGATTATTCATATGGCAACAATCACAAACAAACAACAATCTAGCAATATTCACGTCAAGGATCTTAGTAATACTAAGATTAGTCTATATTACATCGGAACTTTGATCGCTTCCGTTACCCTCAGCATTGTCGATCTTTCAGCGCTTACCTGGGTTACTCATTTTCTTTAAGCGTATTTGGTTAATCAAATAGCTATTTTTTACTTATTTCTTTTTATTAGAATATTTTTTTTATTATTCAAAAGAAAATTTTCAATCAATCTTTTGATATCTATTCAAAAATATCATATTTTTTATGATGTATTGTTAATTGGCTTACTTGATCAATTATAGAAAGTAAAATACTATTTCATCTTTACGCTAGCCTTAGATTCGTCTTTTAATAATTAAGGCAAGAAGTATTCCAATAACAAGGCCAATAGATGAATAAAATAAAATATTTCCTAAATAAAAGATAATTTCTAAGCTAAATCCATTTGGGTTATTTGGTGTTTGTTCAATAATCTCTAAAGGACCAAATAATTTTGGTGAAGTACCACTATGAAAAGAAGAATATTCTTGTTTAAGGGGGATTACATCAATATATTTATTAAAAACGATGTTTAATGCTAACCAAATGTCTTCTCCTTCTTCATAAGGAGGAATAAAAGTAGTTTCAATAACTTGCGAAGTTCCAATTGATAGATTAGCAATTGGAATCAATGTAGATCTAAAATCCCGGGAAATATAATTTTCACTTGAAAACGTTGGATAAAATCTTAAAGCTAATTCTAGCATAGAAATGTTTATTATTGTAATGTTTGGATTGGTATTTAGGCTAGTCGGTAAAATTTCTAGAGAAAATGAGTTTTCATTATTTTTTATTAAATTGTCTTTTTCCAGAGTGAAATTTACCTCAAAATTTATGTCAGAAATTATGAATGATTTTTTACTTGTAAAATCAGTAATATTTGATTTTCCATTTGAAACTTCAATGAAATTTACGTTAAAAAATAAATTCGATAATAAAACCGTTAAACAAAAATATAAAATTCCATTTTTTAGTGCATTCGAGATTCTTCATACTTCCTTTTAATAAAATTGATTAGAAATAAAAGATGAAAATTCACGATATTTATTCTTATATTTTCCAGTAATATCAGTTAACTTCGGTTCATATTTTAAAATTTGTATTATTTAGTAATTTTTTTGAATAATTTTCCTCTTTTCTAAGAACATATAATCTCATAAATTTCTCTTTTATATTTCATTTTTATTCCTAAATGTTTTTCATCAATGCTTAATCTATTAACAGAGCATTAAATAGAATAATGATGACTTCATACGGATCTTAAAAGAATTGAATTACAACGACACTGTAGGCAATTGACTTACTTCGATATCATCGTATTTGGTTATTCTATACACCTTTCTTTTTCATCTCTACCATTTTCCTTTTCAATTAACAGTAGCCTTAGAAACAGCTTTAATTCAAGATTTACCTCCATTTTCCATATCTAATCTACTTTAAACGAGGGATTTTTCATATGGCAACAATCACAAACAAACAACAATCTAAATCTATTCGCGTCAATGATCTCAGTAATGCTAAGATTAGTCTCTATTATATTGGAACATTGATAGCATCCATCACCCTCAGTATTGTCGGCCTTTCAGCGCTTACCTGGGTTGTAAAATTTCTCTAAGCGTATTTGGTTTTCTAAATAGCTTTTCTTCTAATTTTTATCTTTTCGTTAAATAATTTTATAAAATTTCAGTTGAAACGAAATTAGCTGTCGAATGGGTGCTATTAAAGACTATTAGAAATATAATAATTAAAATAAGACTTGAAATAATTCTTTTACTAAATAATCTTCTTCCTGTGACGATTTTTAAATGCTTAAATGAAATCATAAATTGTACCAAATAATTTCCAGTGTATTATTTCTACAATTTTTTTTTTTGAATTAGATTGTTTGAAAAAATGAAAAAAAGAGAATTATTTTTATTTTGTATAATTTTAAGATATTGACTAATAGCTAATTTGTTAGCTTAAAATATACCTAAGCCACCAAACATAATCAACATTAAGGCCGCTACTGAAACCACACGAAAATAGATATTCTTGTTCTCATCGAAGCAGACTGCTGCAAAAGATAATGCAGCAAAAAAAGTATAAAATGAGATTAGCAACGCTCTCAGAAAAGAAAACATTTGTCCCATATCATCTAAATAAAGCAAATTTTCTGTTCCTGAAGCCACGTTGCCTAAAATAATTCCATTTGCTGGAGCAGCAGCGTCTACAGCAAATAAACTATTTAAGAAAAACAATATTACGGCCAATATAAGTAGTAAGGTACTATTTTCCGTTATCCGTTGGGTTAAATTTGTCGTTGACATTTTAATATTCACCAAAAATTAATGAAAAAAATGTTTTTTAAATTTTTTGGGTGGTGATTCTTATTAATAGCTAAAATCGTATTTAGAAAAATTTATAGCTTTTTTCATTTCAAATTTTTATCATCACTTTTCTAATAATATTCGCGTCAGACAATAGCATACTTTTTCTTTTTTAAAATACTACATTCTTTATTCAATTCAAGACTAGGCAAAGTTATCATTTCATTCTTAAGTTTCTTTTCGGTAACAATAATATTATATGTAGCTTAAGTTTGTTAGCGTAGTAGTTAAATAAATAATTTAAAATTAATTTGGTTTTAATATGGCAACAACGTACAGGCATTTAGAGCAGGAATCAGATATCGAACTTCAACATGAAATTTGGCTGAGTGCAACCAAAAATTTACCTTGGGCTTGGAAACCAAATAAAACTCAAAAACTCTTCTTTAACAAAGAAAATTTCGATAGACGGTCAAAATATTTTGCTTTTAACAGCAACAGAAAAATTGTAGGATATATGAGTTTTATTAACCTGAAAGATTTTATACCAATTGGATATCCCTGGACTTACCCACAAGATAATATTGTTCGAGATCACATGTGGGAGAACATGATTAACATTTTAAATGAAGATTTTCCAAAAAAATACTTTTTACAGAGATTAAGATCTGAATGGAAAGAGCAGAAAGATTTTTTCCTTGATAAAGGATTCAAAATTAATAAAGAATATCCCATTTACGTGTTTGATCTACAAAACCAATTAATTCCTAATGTAGATCTTAATGGATATAATTTTGATATTCACCAATCAATCAATAATCAATATTATGAGCTAATTTACAATTCAAAAGAAAAAAGTTCTCCTGAAGGACTTGAAAATGCAATTTGGTATAATAGTACTTTAGATTATGATCTTTGTATATTTTCAGAAAAAAATTCATCTCCATTAAGCTATGCTGGAATAACTTCAAGATTTGATCTGAAATATTCAGAAATTGCTTTTCTTGAAAATTTTAAAGATAAAACAGAAAATTCTAAACATGTTTTAGTCAAAACATTAAAAGAACTTAAAAAACAAGGAATAAATAATGTAAGTATAACATTAGATGATCAAGATCCATCTATTAATTTGATTAAGGAATTAGGTTTTAAGTCAACATCTAAAAGTGTTTACGTCAAACTAGAAAGAGATTAGTTATTAATAACTATAAAAACGATATCATCGTATTTGGTTATTCTATTCACCTTTCTTTTTCATCTCTACCATTTTCCTTTTCAATTAACAGTAGCCTTGGAAACAGCTAATACTCAAGATTTACCTCCATTTTCCAAGTCTAATCTACTTTAAACGAGGGATTTTTCATTATGGCAACAATTACAAACAAACAACAATCTAACTCTATTCGAGTCAAAGATCTCAGTAATACTAAGATTAGTTTATACAATGTCGGAACTTTAATTACTTCCGTATCCCTCAGCATTATAGCTCTTTCAGCTCTTACCTGGGTTACTCGTTTTCTATAAGCGTATTTGGTTTTTCAAATAGCTTTTTTCTCATTTTTTACTTTCATCTTTACGACTTTTGAGGTGGTTTTCTAGGAAAAACAAAAAAGTCAAAAAATACCTGTCATACCTATTATGAATTGGATTTTCCACAATATAATAAATTCGAGGTTTTCGAAGAAACAAATTCATTTAACGGATTATTAATATTGTTTGATTGAGATCATATAAAACTAGGAATAATATAATGAATCAAGTTTTTTTCATTAATGATTCTGGTGTTAAAACTAAAAACCTTGAAATCTTTTTAATTTCTTTTTTTTCTATAATTTTCAGTCTTGCAGGATTTATTTCCTATGCGATAAGCGGATATCCAGTTGTAGAAACGTTTTCAGGATCCTTAAAACTAACGACTCCACCAATCTATATGATACCTATCTTTTTTATTTTAGGAATTATATTTGGAGAATTAATTTATTATTATTTATCTAGAAATGGTCAAAATAATTGGATAATTCTTTTTGTTGAATTTTTTTCACTTATATTCCTTTCTTATCTTCGAATTACTGCTATTATTCCAATTAGTGGTCATAGCATGATTTTAACTTACTTTTTACTAAAACAGATTGTTACTTATAAGAATAAACATAAATCACGGATCTTTATAGGATTTTTAATTCTAATTATAACGTTATATTATAAATTGTTGATCTGGGAGGATCCCATTACAATGTTTTTTGGATTTCTAGTTGGGTTCTTCATTTTCAGTGCTGGATTTTATTACAAAAAGGTTTTTATTTAATGTAAATTATTCAAATCTTATTATTTATTTTTATAACTCCTCTAATCCAATTTTTTATTATTTTTTTCTCTTTTCTTTAAATCCCTTTTTTGAGCATGATACTGCTATTACTTTGATGTGGTCTTCTAAAACATTTATTTTAATATAACATTCACTTTTTTGATGCCAAAACGTTAAAATTTTTATTCCTTTTACATTTGAATTTTTCATTGAGTAATAAGTTATGATATCTGTAATTTTTCCTTGGTCAATTGGCCTTTTCCTATTAATTCTTTTGAGATTATGGAAAAAAGTCTTGTTTCTAGGATAAATAATTTTTTTGACCATTTTTTAACACTATACAATAGTAGATTTTGTTGATATTTTAATTTTTGCCAAGATAAATCGTAAAGTTCTATTATAGAATATTACATAGTGACAATTAACACAAAGTATTTAAACATCTTATACCCCGTTTTATTTGGTGAACTTTATTTATGGACACTGCTCAAGCTAATGAAATTTGGCGTGAGAAAGGAAATATTACTAGGATAGGGATTCTTAAATTATTACAAATCAATCCCCAGATGTCTTTATATCAATTAGGCAAAAAAATTAATGTATCTGCATCAACAATAGCACATCATATTAATAAACTCTTAGACGAAGAAAAATTACTGGAATCTATTAGTTTAGTGAAAAACAAGGCCATGAAAACCTATAAACTTGTTTCTGATATAAGTCAGGTCTACAAATTATATTTAGAACTAGGTGATGACTTATTACAGTTCGAAAAAGACATGCAAGTCTATGTTTATTTACTCAATTCTCATCTTTTCTCCATTACTCCCTATTTCAATAATAATTTAAATAGCCAATCACTTATTTGTATTGTAGTAACTATTAAGAGGAATAATAAGGGATTTTATATCGTTATACCTGAGAATATTACTACATTTTATGGATTAACTGATCCTAACTATTTCTGTGAACTGGATCAAACGATTGTCGAAAATAATGATGAGAGAGAAATTTTAGTGTCCATTAATAAAAAACTAAAAGAGTAGCCGAATTGTTATTATGAAAGGTCCACTTTTTATTTAATAATGGATATTTTGGTGATTAAAAGACCATTTTTATTATCCAATTCTTTTTCTTTCTGTCTTCTTTTAAAATATTTTTCCTTCCTTCTTTATTATTTAAACTTCCCCTTTATTATCTAGTGCGTGCTTCCTCTCTGAATCACCAGGCATTGTATAAGTTTCATAAACGACTGAAAATTAGCTATTATTATCCAAAAAGTCTCTTAATCCAAATGCTAAGGTTAATCCTGCATGACTCAATTCAAAAGTTAAAGCTCCTCTAGTGGGATGCTTCATAATTAATCCTTTAGCAGTTAAAGAATCAAAAGCTTTACGAATTTTCTTCATAACTGTTTTACCACTCAAATTAAGGTCTCCTGGTAAGAATCGATAATAATATTCCTGTGCATTGTGTGCTTTCAGACGAAATTCATTCCCTAAAGCAATAGCTAATAACAAGGTCTTTTCTATATCTGATATTGCGCTCAAAGACAAAATTGATTCCCTTAATTAATATTTTTAATAACGTTAGAATGCAATTATAACATATGCCAAAATAATAAAGTTTATTAATAATATAATATATAATATATTTGGAAACAAAAAATGACATTTGCTCATTAATGTTACCCCCACCTATATAAAAATAAAGATGAAAGACTTGTGACTAAGAGTAATACTAAGGCAAGAGAAGCAG
>MDVS01000085.1 GCA_001940645.1 Candidatus Heimdallarchaeota archaeon LC_3 | reverse complement strand
AGCAGGTATTGATATTACACAATCGAAAAAATTCTTTCGATGGTTAAAGAAAAATAATTTATTGACTTTTAAATTTGAATTAGAACTTACATCGTGCCACAATCGGCGGTATCCCGTCATTGTACAAGCACAATTACTTAAGGTGAAAAAAGGCAGAAAGCCAGAAAGGGTTTATCTTGACTTCTATGTGTACACGACCAATATTCGAGGTTCAGCAGATTACATTGAGAAAATTTATAGATCTCGTTGGGGAATTGAAACCCAATATCGCGTTGTACATCAGTTTCAAGCTCGAACGACCTCACTAAACTCTATTTTGCGACTTCTTCTCATTGGAATTGGTTTTATCCTTGAAGCTATTTGGCTCCGTATTAATGCATTTTTGCATATAGTAACTCATGTTTTAAAGGTTACTTGTAATTATGAGCTTCCTATTAAAATTTATAAAATAAGTACATTAATTTTGACAGTTTCAAGATTCAAACGTCTACTTCAAGCACTTTGGAGACCAAATGAACGGAGTTGATCTAGACTTGCGGAAGTACTGATATTTATTGATTTTTAAAGAATAAGAAATTCATTGAAGAAAAAAAAAGAATTTCTCTCACACTAGATGAAAGAAACTAGTTAGTAATTAAAATTTAGGCACACTTACTCCAAGCGCTTCAGCAACCCCTGCTGCATAATCTGAATTTACTTTAGCAAATTCAATTAGTTGCTTATCAACGATTTTCTTAGGTACACCCTGCATAGCATCTTTGAGATTGTTGAACAATCGCTGTTTTTGATCATTATCAAATAAATTGAATAAAGCATTAACTTGTGTATAATCATCATTACCTTCTCGATGATTATATCGATCGCCAGGGTCACCTGAAAGTTTTAAGGGAGGTTCTGCATACTCTGGAGTTTGAATGGGTCCACCAAATGAGTTAGGTTCGTAATAAACATCAGGATTTTTTGTATTATTATCAAAAAATCTCATAGGACCATCTTTATGATAGTGATTAACTTCATTTATTGGACGATTAACCGGTAATGCTTCATAGTGTGTTCCAAGACGATATCGATGTGCATCAGCGTAAGCAAATATTCTTCCTTGCAACATTTTATCAGGAGACCAAGAAATTCCTGGAACTACATTCGATGGAGAAAACGCTGCTTGTTCAATATCAGTAAAATAGTTATCAGGGTTTTTATTAAGCTCCATAACCCCTACTTCAATCAATGGGAAATCTTTGTGCGGCCAGACCTTTGTTAAATCAAAAGGATTGAAAGACGTTTTTTCTGCTTGTTCTTTAGTCATAACTTGAATTTTAAGAGTCCATTTTGGAAATTCTCCTCGTTCAATCGTACCAAAAAGTTCTTCTTGATAAGTTTCTCTGCTATTTCCAATCACTTCTTTAGATTCTTCGTTTGTAAAGAATTTATGACCTTGTTGGGTTTTAAAATGGAATTTCACCCATATAAGTTCGCCTTTATCATTGTAAAAACTGAAAGTATGTGATCCATAACCATTCATGTACATAGGAGCCTTGGGAATACCTCGATCAGACATTAGAATGGTTACTTGGTGCAGGCTTTCTGGAGATAATGACCAGAAGTCCCACATTGCAGTGTTTGATCGTAAATTTGTTTTGGGATGTCTTTTTTGGGTTCTAATAAAATCAGGGAATTTAATAGGATCACGTATGAAAAAAACAGGAGTATTATTGCCAACTAGGTCCCAGTTTCCTTCTTCAGTGTAGAATTTTAATGCAAAACCACGAACATCTCTTTCAGCATCAGCAGCACCTTGTTCGCCAGCTACTGTTGAAAAACGTGCAAGTAATTTTGTTTGTTTGCCTATTTTACTAAATATACTTGCTTTTGTATATTTCGTGATATCGTGCGTTATAGTTAATGTTCCATACGCACCCCAACCTTTAGCATGAACTACTCGCTCAGGTATTCTTTCACGATTTTGATGTGCTAATTTCTCAATCAATTGATAATCTTGTAAGAGTACTGGCCCTCGAGGTCCAGCAGTAAGTGAATTCTGATTATCTGCTACAGGATTACCTGCAGAAGTTGTTAATTTTTTTTCTTTCTTTCGTTTTTCACTCATTTTTTTTTTCCTCAACAAAAAGCTTAAATATAAATTAAATATATAGCATTAAATAATAATGATTATTAACTAATAAACATTATCTTTAAAATTTCAACAAATTTGCTTGAACCAGATGACTTTAAAAATTTATTTTGATATCTACAACATGAGTTTGATAAATGAACCTAGAAATTGAAACTTTTTTAAGAAATAAGGGTTATAAAGTGACCCCTCAACGGATAGCTATTTGTAATTTTATTCTCAGCAATAAAAATCACCCATCTGTTGAAGAAATTTTTTTAGAAATGAAAAAAACTTATTCAAGTATGAGTATGGCCACTATTTATAAAACGATTTCGCTGCTGACGGATTTAAATTTGGTAACTGAACTAACAGCTAAAGGGCAATATACGAGATTTGATCCTAATAGATTTCTTCATGTAAATGTAATTTGTCCCAAATGCTCAAAAATTTATGATTATGAATCAAAAACTGTAGAGTTATTATGGGAGTCTATTGAAAAAGAGTTAAAAGGAGGATTAATAGACAAAAGGATTGATGTAAAAAAATTATGCGCAGATTGTTCTTTAAATGAATAAAAATTTCTTCTATGATATAATATATTCGGTTAAATCTAGTATTACTATCAAAATTATTGCTGTCTTATAAATAAATAATAAGATTCCAAGAATTTGAAAAAATTGTTAGAATACGTTGATTCTCACGATCCTTTATGTCAATAATAATTCCAAGAAAATTTTCAACTAAAAAGTCGATTTCCATGTCATACGTAACAGATATATTCAGAGGTATGCACTTATCATTAATTAATCTCTATATTGCAACTTTTGTAATGAGATTTGCAGCTTATACAACAATAGGTTTAATTTCATACATGTTACCCTATTTTGAACGCTCTTTTGTCATCATGTTTTATTCTGTATCTGAGATAATAACAGTGTCATATTTTGGTGTCAGAGCAGACACCAAAGGAAGAAAACCAGTCTTGATTATTGCTCATCTCCTAACAACATTGGGTATTGCATTATTTATGATTCTTGGTGCGATCCAAGGTAAAGTGGAGACTACTGATCTGATAGTTATTCTCCTTGTTTTTTTTCCATTAATGGGTATATTGGGTGCAGGAGCAGCATCTAAGGTCGCTTCAACTTTAACAATGATAGCGGATGAATCCAATATAGAAAATAGGGCTCAATACATGGGATTTTTTGATTTAGCAACTTTAGGGGGATTTGGTGCAGGATTGGCGGCAGGTCATATTCTTGGACAATCTTCTGTTAATTTAGAAGTTTCCTTTTTTATATCATTAGTATTAGTTACAATTTCTGTAGTAATGGTTTATTTTTTTGTGAATGAAACTATTGATTTTAGTTCTGCTGGTGATCAAGAAAAACAGAGCTCTTCTGGTGTATTGACTAGAGTGTTAACTGTTGTAAAAAGTAATAAAGATTTACAAAAAATTTTACCCGTTTATATTCCTATTATCAGTTTATATGGTCTTATTGTCGCATTTGCAAAAGAACTTGTAGATACTCAACTTGAGACGATCTCTTTTGAGTTAGTTTTTGTGGGTGGATTGATAGCATTAACTGCAGGATCAAGCATGCTTATAACTGGAAAAATGAGTGATAGAAGCCTTATTAGAAGACCATTCATCATTATTGGATTAATTTGTCTTGCAATTCTAATTATTTTATTAAAATATTATGAATCCATAGAAATACCTGTTTTTGAAGGATTGTATAGCATTTGGCCAGTGGTAGCAATATTATCCTTTGGTTTTGGTTCGTTTCCTCCAGCAATTTTAGCTTATCTGACAGATATTTCAAAGAAAGATACACGAGGAACTATGTTTGGTGTTTATAGTGTTATATTTGGAACAGGGATGATAATTGGTCCATTTCTTGGTGTTGCTTTTACAGAATTTGGAATTCTCATAGGAGCTGAAATATGGGGTATCGTCCTTGCTGTTATATTCCTAGTAGTTATAGCAATTATTGGAACGGTGTTCTTATCTGAAAGGGCTCAAGAAGACGAAGCTATTTCTTCAGATAATTCTCTAACAAATGATTAGCTATAATAATTTTATCTTACCATAATTTTTTTCCTAACTTCTTCAACAATAAGTACAGGAATTGAAGTAATTGCTATTATTAGCCAATCTATTGGATTTAAATCAACTGTATGTAAAAATTCTTGAAAAAATTTTACTTCAACGGCTAAAAGAAGTAAGATCAATCCTAAAACAATTGAAAACATTAACCATTTATTTTTTAGGGTTTTCTTAGTAAAAACAGTTCCACGCTCTGAGGTATTTATTGCATGAATTAGTTGGTAAACTATCAAGGCTGCAAAAACCATAGTGATTGGTTTTTCTAAAGCGGTTTCTAATTCTTGATGAGAAAGAACCGATAAATTCAATCCGAAATCAAAAGCAGAAAAAAACGCAATTAAAGACATAACTGCAAATACAATACCAGAAGTAAATATCATAGATAATAAATTTTTATCTAAAAGGGGTTCTTTGGGATTTCTTGGAGGACGATCCATTATATCTGCTTCAGGATCATCAACACCTAATGCTAATGCAGGGAATGTATCGGTTACAAGATTAATGTATAATAATTGAATTGCAAGTAACGGGATGATTACGGTATTAAAAAAAATCAAACCTAACATCAATCCCAATAAAACTGTTATTACTTCTCCCATATTAGCAGATAAAAGGAAAGCTATGAACTTTTTCATATTATCGTAAACAATTCTTCCTTCAAAAACAGCTTCAACAATATTTGCAAAGTTATCATCAACAAGAATCATTGATGATGACTCCTTAGCCACATCTGTACCTGTAATTCCCATAGCAATTCCAACATCCGCTCGTTTAAGTGCTGGAGCATCATTGACACCATCGCCTGTCATAATTACTACATTATTTTTAATTTTTAGGGCATTAACTATTCTTAATTTATGATAGGGGCTTACACGTGCGAAAATACAGGTTGAGTCTAACTTGTTCTCTAATTCATTATCACTCATTTGATCGAGTTCAATTCCAGTAATTGGAACGGGGTCTTTTTTAGTAATAAGACCAATATCTGTACCAATCGCCTTTGCTGTTTCTTTATGATCTCCAGTTATCATAATCGTCTTGATACCTGCTCGTGCTGCTCTAGCAATTGCAGGTCCAGTACTTGTTCGTGGAGGATCAATCATACCTATAACGCCAATAAACGTAAGATCTTGCTCTGTAGATCGATTATCTTCGATTAAAATAAGTTTATCAGCGGTTTCTTTATCTATTTTTTTAATAGCAATTCCTAAGTTTCTATAGGCATAATTCCTAGAAAAACCTTCGCTTATTGATCTAATTGATTGTTTTGCTGATTCTTCTAGTCCTATAATTTCATTTTGAGAGTATTGTGTAGTACATATATCAATAAGGACATCTGGTGCTCCTTTCACTAGTATTAGGTACTCTTCTTGAAATTTGTTCTTCACAATAACGCTCATTAATTTTCGATCGGAATCAAAAGGGAATAAAAATAATTTTTCCCATGTTTCTGACAAATTATCAAAACTCCAACCAATTTTTGATCCAAGTACTAGTAAACTCACTTCTGTTGGATCACCAAATATTTTAAATGGTAAATTATCTGCTTGCACCTCTATTGATGCGTCATTACAAAGTAAGCAAACATTGAGTAAATATCTTAACCCTCGATCTGTATTTATATCTATTAGATGGCTAGTTTTGGCATTTAGTATATCTCCATTATCTTGATAACCAGTTCCTGTAACATTATATAGATGATCGTTGGTCCAGATTTGTTTAACGGTCATTTCATTTCGAGTCAATGTACCAGTTTTGTCAGTGCATATTACAGTTGCTGACCCTAATACTTCGACAGCAGGTAGCTTTCTTATTAATGAATTCTTCCGTGCCATTTTATTAACAGCAATCGCAAGACTAAGTGTCAAAACAGCAGGTAGTCCTTCAGGAACTGCTGCAACTGCTAAACCAATAGAAAAAATGAGCATATTTGAGATTTCTTGACCTAAAAAGATGCCTATGATAAGAATTATTACTGCCAATATAACAACTGCTAATGTGATTTGCTTTGCTAACCTAGCTAACTTCTTTTGTAACAAAGTCTCTTCTGGTTCTATATCTTGAAGAGATTGAGCAATTTTACCTAATTCTGTATTATGTGCAGTTGCTACAACAATTCCTGTTCCAGATCCCGTTGAAATTGTCGTTCCTTTGAAAAGCATATTCATTCTATCTGCTAAAGCTGTTGTTTTGCTAAGAACTGTATTCTTTTTTCGAACGGGAAGACTTTCCCCGGTTAGAATTCCTTCATTAGTCTTCATTTCATATGCTTTTATCACTCTAATATCAGCTGGTATTGAATTTCCCGCTTCCAATACAATAATATCTCCAGGTACAATATCAGAATCCGCAATTTTCATTTTAGAATCGTTGCGAATAACTGTCACTTCACTCTTAGAAAATTTTATTAGAGCAGCAATCGCTTTTTCAGCTGAATATTCCTGATAAAATCCCAATAATGCATTTAGTAAAACCACAATCCCTATTGCAGTTACATCTACAATAGCTCCAATATCATTTTCTATAATTCCCAAAATCGCTGTTATAATTCCTGCTCCTATAAGTAATATAACCAAGAGATCAGTAAATTGAGCTAAAAGAAGTTTAATCGGATTTATTTTTTTTCCTTCACTGATTAAATTAGGTCCATATTTTTCTATCCTAACGGCTGCTTCTTCCGAAGTTAAACCTCTTGTATTTGAATTAAATTCTTCAAATATCTCATCTAAAGATTTATTATGATTCATAAGCTATCAATAAGGAATTTTAGTTAATGAATTACGATTATAAATTAAAAACTTGTAATAGCACATGTTACTAAATAATTTTTTTCTATTAATTTATGGTGATATTCCGATTTTTTTTTCATTAGTATAATAAATTTATAAAATATGTTTGAATACGAATTCTTGGGCATTCTCTTGGGAATCCTTCAAGGATTATTCGAATGGCTTCCTATTTCCTCTGAAGGACAGATAGTTATAGTTCTTGTTCAAATCATAGATATAAATATTGCTGATGCAACGTCTTTGGCATTTTTTGCACATATTGGAACATCACTTGTTGTTTTTCTCTTCTATAGAAAAGAGTATTTGTTGATGATTAAAACAGCGTTCAATTTAATAGAAAACTATTTTACAATCTTTATTTTTAATTATGTATTCAAAAATGAAATTGATCAGAAAAATCTTAACCAAATCGACTTAGAAAGTAAAAAATTACTTAAATTGGTTATCATTGTCACAATTTTTACTCTTCCGACTGCTCTTTTGTCTTTAATATTTATCGAAGCCTTGATTGACACTTTGAATTCCAATTTAAGCTTGAACCTGTCTGAAATTATAACTTTACTTGTAGGAGTTTTCCTCGTGCTAACTGGAATCATTTTGAAATATAGAACAAAATTAGTAGTAAATATTACAGATAATACTAAATTTGAGGATATTTCTTTTATACAGGCAATCATACTTGGCATACTTCAAGGATTTACTGCAATACCAGGTATTTCAAGATCAGGATTAACCGTGACTTATTTATTACTTGGATCTAAATTAAACCAAAATGAGTCTTTAAGAGCAAGTTTTATAGTTGGTGCACCAGTTACACTTGGAGCGGGGTTTTTACAAGTTCTTCGTGGAAAAATCTCTTTTATACCTGAAGGAATAGCAAATGAAAGTGGAGTAGTGGTAATAAATTATATAGGTGCTCTACTAATGATCGTATCAGCCTTTTTTATTGGTGTTCTTACACTTAAAGGGTTTCTAGAATTAGCAAAAAAGGTACGATTCGATTATTTTTTAATTATTTTCGGATCAATTGCAATAATCGCAATTATAATTGGATTTCTTATATAATCTAATATTAGTTTAATGTATCCTTTAAAAATGGTACTAATTCGTTAGGATCGTCCTTATTCATCAATTTTGTAGCTGTTCTTTCAAAATACTCCTCAAAAGTAAAACGAAGTTCGTGATCCTTTGTTATTCCTAATTCCTCTATGCTTTCAAGAATTAATGTTACCCATTGGTTTCTTTCTTTAATACCGATGGGAAATGGCAGATGTCGTTTTCTTAGTCTCGGATGTCCTCGAATTTGCTCATATTCCCTTGGCCCACCAAAAAACTGTTGTAGAAATAGGTATTGCCATTTCCTTCCCGCTTCTAGACTTTCAGGAAAAATCGGCCTTAAAATCAGATCATTTTCAATTTTATTATAAAAAATATCTACTAGTGATCTGAAGAACTCACTACCTCCCACTTTGCTAAAAATTTCTGAATAATGAATTTTTTTATTCATATGTATTGATCTCCCTTTTAAATAATATTTTTGATAACTGAAACAACTTTATCAATTTCATCTTCAGTATTATATGCATGAGGTGAGAATCTCAAGCCACCTGCTCTTACAGAAATAGCAATCTTATGTTTTTTACTTAACTTCTTTTCTGTTTCCTCTAGATTGACCTTTTCAGGAAATTTTATTGTTAGAATTCCACTTCCTTCCTTACCTGTTGGTGAGATAATCATTATTCCAGAGATTTGATTCTTAAACTGTTCTATCGCATATTCAATTAAGGATATAATCTTTGTTTCAATTTTAGCTATACTAACGCTATTTAAAAGTCTAATAGCTTCACCTAATCCAGATGCTTGAAAATTAAATGTATATTGAAATTTTAATGCTGAATCATGAGAATTAAAAGGCCGATGTAAAAATTCTGTGGGATTTTTGTCTGATAATGGTCCAACGAAAACCGGTTCTAAAGAATCCAATAATTTTTCTTTAATGTAGATAAACCCTGTTGATAAAGGTCCCAAACACCATTTAAAACCCCCCGTTGCAAGAAAATCAACTCCTAACTTCTTAACGTCAACATTTAGTGCTCCTATTGATTGCATAGCATCTACTAGTACTTTTACATCATACTCATGAGCAATTTTTGTCAATTTCTCAAGATCGATCCTGAAGCCATTTTGGAATTGGACATGACTAATTCCGATCAAAGAAATAGGAACCGTCTCCATTTTGCTCCTAAAATCATCTAAACTTAGTTTTTCTATCCCGTCCTCTTTTATTGATTGGATAATATGCAATGGAATTTTGAATTTTTTTGAAATTTGTTGATACGCAAAAGAATTACTTGAAAATTCTAAATCATTTAAGATTAATCCTCTTTCTTTGGAATCAATCCAATTCATGCTGGAAAGAATATGACTAATGCCTGTGGCAGTTGAATTAGTTAAAGCAACTTCTTCTGAAGAACAATTAATAAGATGACTAATTTCTTTTCTCACACTACCATGCCATGTCATAAATGGTTCCCAGTCAATTCCTTGATTTCCCAATCTTTGTGATTTTGATAAATTTTCCAATAATTGCAATGTTGAATCAGAAATTGGTCCTATTCCTGCGTGATTAAAATAAATATGGCTCTTTGTAATTGACATTTGGTTTCGGAATTCTTCTAATGACGTCATGGTAAAACACTATAAAAATATCAATCTAACTATAATTATTCTCATTGCTTATGAAAACAATTTCTTTCAATTAACATATCAATTTTGTTATTCTCATGAATTAAAAATTTAACTGGAATTTTCATTCCATTAACATAAATATAAAACTCAAGTTTTTCTAAATTTTTAACAATTAGTGGGTTATTCATTTTACGAAATTCATAATAATTCATTTTAACAAATAAGATTCCATCATTAGTAACAACTTCTGCTTGGTAATGATTTAAGAAAGTATTATATTTTCCTATCAAACGATTAAAAACAGATTTTGTTTTCATTACCGGATGGTTTATAATATCTATTTCTAATGCACTCATTAATAATAACTCTCCTATCATACTAAGTGGCGCTAATCCGTTATTACCAATAACAATGGCTCCAATTTTTTTCTCAGGAATATATCCAATGAAAGAACCTGAGACTTTCATACTTCCACTATGGGAAATTAGCTTAGCCCCAAAAAAATCAGATGTGATACTCCATCCAAATCCATATGATTTTTCACCGAATAACTCTTCTTTATCAATAAAGATAGAAGATTTGCTCATTTCTCGAAAATTTTCATCTGAAAGGATTTTTTTATTATTAAATTCCCCGTTATTCATATTAAAGAATAAATAATTAATTAATTCGTTTATTGATGGTATCATTCCTCCGGGAGCCTTACCTGAATATCCAAAATATTGTTCCTGTGGAGTACACTTTCCCAATACTGTTTTATA
Organism: Candidatus Heimdallarchaeota archaeon LC_3; assembly: GCA_001940645.1. The sequence goes on along the minus strand of MDVS01000085.1, from coordinate 36,824 downwards.
AGCAATTGAGATATTTTTTTTACCTTTTAAGTCTTTCTTATTGAAAAAAGTGTCATTCATAGACAAGGGCTTAAAAATTTCCTCATTTATGAAATCAGTGAAATCTTTGATTCCTGAAACTTTTTCTATTATTAACCCCAATAATACATAACTTTCATTTGAATAAAAGAAATGCTCCCCTGGTTTATAGGTAATTTCTTCATTGGCTGTATTGATAAATCTCAAAATTTCTTCCTTTTTATCAGAAATGGGTAAATAAGTCTCCAAATCAAATACTTTACGTCCTATAGAAGCTTCGATTGTTCCAAGATTTGGTATCCCTGAAGAATGAGACATAAGGTGCTTTATTACAATAGGATTGTTTTTATCTTCTAAATCAAATTCAATATAGTTAGATACGGGATTATTAATACTTAATTTACCTAATTCAGCAAGTTTCATTATTGATAAACAAATAAAAGGTTTTATAACGGATCCTATCCCAGTTAAACTATTTAATTCGAAAGGTGATTCATTCACAAGATCTCTATTTCCGAATGCATTTTTATAAAGTATTTTTGTGTTTTCAACTAGTACTTCTGCTAATCTTGGAATTTTGAATTCAGTCATGAGTGAAACTATTGATTTTTCGATTATTTTGATCAATCCTTTATTTAACATATATTCACTGCTATAATTTTTTCTTTTCATATTGGCTAAAATTTTTCAACTTTAAATAAATAAAATGAAAATAATGAAGAAAATTTTCCCAATACTAGTTCTCTTATTTTTTTCAATTGGAATCGACTCCAGCAATTTATATTCCTTTCCTTCTGCAAATTTGACTCAGGATGAACCGGAACTTTTATCTCCAATTGTGTTTCAAAATCAGAATTTAGTATATAATAACAATGTTCTGATTAACAATCTACAAATATTTGGAAATGTAACTTTCAATAGATCTAGAATAATTTTTTTGCCAATATCAGGATTTAATGATCACAATGATATTATTGTTGAATCTGGAGCTTACCTTACATTTCTAAGTTCTATTTTTGATTATTCACTTAATGTAATCAATCCTAGTTTTTCAATAACTCTAAAAGAAAATTCTTCACTAATTATTAATAATACAATTATTGAAAATAACCAAAATAAGAATAGCGATCAAGCATTCATTCACGGTCAACCAAAAACACTAATTATCGATCAATCTACTATAATAAATACTGAATTTCCAATTAATGTGACTATAAATATCGCAAATAAAAAGATTAATTCAATGGTCAAAATTCAACGTAATTTATTTCACAATAATTACGGTAAAGGGTTAATTGAAATTAAAGGATATAATGAGGTTGAAATATCAAACAATACCTTATTAAATGATTGGTTCTCTATTACTAAAGGAATTTCTATTGAAAACGTAAATACATCAACAATATCTAATAATAAATTTATTCCCTATTATCCTCAATTGGATTTTAAAAATAATAATATCATTAATATTTTTCAAAATGAAATCAACAATCAGTATCCCCAAAACAATGGATCTCTTTATTTTACTAATAATAATTATGTAACTGCATCCTTAAATAGATTTACAGGGTTTAAACAACCCATTATTTTCAATAATAGTCTTGGTGATGGTATTATAACTTTAAATGATTTTTATGGAGAAAATCCTGAAATAATGTTTCAAAATCACAAAGGAGAACTAGTAATTTTTGTAAATAACTATTACGAAAAAATATCCTTTTTAGATTTAGACAGTGATGGATTTTCAGATACAAGTTATTTTCTTGATCAATCACCTCTAATGTTTCCTTATGACAGTTATGAAATAAAAAAAGGAGTGTTAACTCTTACTAATCCTTATCTAATAATTTTATCGCAAAACAAACCAGTAAAACCCTTTTGGGATAATAATCTTACACTTTTCGGATTATATAACATTTTTATGTTAATTATCTTATTTTTTTTGATTTTTAAGAATAAAATAAGAAAATTTAAAATAATTAAGGATAATAAGAAATGATGCATATTCGAAAAATTTCTACAAAATTATGATTCTACAGCTCTGGCAATAGTATTCAAACTATTAGGAGAGATACAGACTTCATCAAAAGGACATTTATCTAGATTACATCCCTTATTTTTCTTTATAAAAGCAAACAATTTATCAATGGTTTCCAATTCCATTACATGTTCTAAATCATGGCTTTGAAGATGAGCATCTTTTAGATCTACTTCTAATATTTGATTAAGAAAACATTCTATTATTCTGTGTTTATTAACTATTAGAATAGCTTCTTTTTCACCCTTTTCTGTAAGAATAACTCCTTTTCGATCAATAACTTCTACTTTATCTGTCTTGGCAAGTTTTCTAACATACTCACTTACGCTAGGTGAAGAAATATTCAGTTTTTCAGCGATATCCTTAATTCGGATTGGTTTGATATCTGAAGATTCTCCTTTTTTGCCATTTTCTTTTTTTAAATTCCAAATAGTTGATAAATAATCTTCTGTTGATCGGATTGACCTTAATGACATTTCATAAACCCTCGGATGGATTTTTTTTTAATTTAATTAAGAATTTCAAATTCTGCTCAAGATATTAGATTAATATAAAATTTTGTAATCAAAAACATTAGTGAGCAAAAGCAAAAGAAACATTTCTGATATTATAATAAAAAAAAAACAAAAAATCTCATTTAAAGACGATTATATAGCAAAATCCTGAAATAAATAAGATTTCATAACAAGATTTCAACCCGACTATATCAAATGTAGTCTTACCTAATTTTCAAATATTGTTAAAGATTTATTTTGTAACCATTCTTTATTTTAAAGTTAAACGCAAAGCTAATTTAAAAGTACAACCTACTTTTTAAGCTCAACTTTTGAGTAAATTGACCAATTATGACCTCCAAGTCAACAAATGGATAACGAAGGAGTTTTTTTATGAAAAAGCTTCTATGGCAGAAAAAACATCCATAACAGTGACTACACCTAATAATTTATTTTTATCATTAGTTACTGGAACTACCTCAACCTGTTTCTCCTTCATTTCATCAAAAGCATCGGTAATTTTTGTTGTAAGAGAAAAAGGACTCACTTTTTCCATTATTTCGGTGATATGGACATCTGTACTTTTTGAATCAGCAACTATTTTACTTACAATGTCAAAAGTAGATACAGTACCTAAAACTTTGTTATCATCATCAACCACTACTAAATCTGGAATACATTTTTCTTTCATTTTTTTAGCTGACTCTACTATGGTCGCATTATTAGATATAATATCATATTCATCATTAATTTTCAAATGGCCAACTGTTATTTCTTCAAGTTTTAATTTTTTTGGTATTTTAAGACTTCCATCCGTTTTATGTGAATTATTCACCAAATTATTTTATTAATTTTTATTTGTTGTTTAATTTGATTTATTCTTATCTTTCATAAATTATAATTATAAGATTAAAATTATCTCTTGTAATGACCACTCCTAATAATTTATCTTCATAGCTATAAAAAATCGTGTAAATGAATCGTAACCATAATTTGGTAATTTCAATGGATATACTGACTTTAATTCCAATAAAATCATTTACCAGTGGAAAATCAAGGCTAAGAAACTCATTACCTAATCAAAATGAAACTATAAATGATATTATCTTAGAGATGTTTTTAAAAGTTGTTACTTGTGTTAAAATTCAATCGGATTTTGGTGTGATTTCACCAGAGAAAAAAATATTAGAAATGGCTGAAAATTTAGGTGCTAAATACACATTTCAAGATAAAGCTGACAACTTAAATAACAGTTTAAAATCGGCAATAGATTCAATTTGGAATAAAAAAAATGCTACAAATTGGAACTCTATATTGATTCTTATGGCTGATTTACCATTGATGGCTGATAATCAATTTAAATATTTTTTAGATGCGATAGAAGATTTCAAAGTCGGTTTATTACCTGCTAATTTAGAACCTAATAATTATACAGGAACTTCTGGCTTGTTTATGAAAAAAGAAATTTGGTCAAAAATTAAACTTGAGTTCGGAAAAAATTCTTTTCATAAATTTTCAAGCCAACTGAAATCGGTGTCCGATCCATTATATATACATGAATCAATGTTAGGTTATGATTTAGATTCAAAAAAGGATTTGTTATTTTTAAGAAAAAAGTTTCCTAATCTTTTGAGTAGTTTAAAAATTGATTTAACAACAAATCTTGATCTAATTCAATAATTTTTTCTTATATTGTTTTTCTTTTTGGAAATAAAGCAATTATGGTCAAACCAGCTGTTAAATCTTTTGAATACTCAATCCAAATTCGACCATGATGAGCTTTAATAATTTCATTCACTAAAACTAATCCTAGATTGCTTGACAATCCTAATTTTTCATTAACAAGAAAAAAAGGATCAAAAAAATGGGGAAATTGATTTTTATTAATACTTAACCCATTTGAAATGAATTCAAATCTTGTATAATTGAAATCTTCCGATTTTACAACAATATCTAAACTTTTTCCATCCATTTGGATTGAATTTATAATTATATTTGAGATAAACCTTATTAGTAATGATTTATCAATTTCCAAATAAGTATCATCACTTTTACCAAATTTGGTTTCGACTTTGATTGGAATTTTTGATTTGAGATTTATTACTTCAGTCTTTAACCAATCATCTAGCTTAATTTTTTCATAATTAATTTTTTCATAATTATTTAGTGATACAATTAGATTTGAATCGGAACCAATTTGTTTTAATTCCCTCAATAATGATCTTTTTCCGTCTTCGGATATATTTTCACTCAATTTATCAGAAATTTCAATAATTTTCTCGCTAAGTTTTTTTGAGAACTCATAATTTTGAAATTTCTGCTCTTTCAATTGTTTATTACGATAACTTAATTCTAATTCCATTCTCACTTGGTGTAATGGAGCATAGAATTCTTTTCGAAGCTCAATTAAAGCTTCCTTATCAATATATTTTATATCACTATATTGGTTTGAAAATTTTCTAAAAAATGATTCTACATCTTCTCTTCTGCTTGAAAAAAATTGAACAAGTGTTTTAGGAAATACTAGGCATACTAAAACATAGTTTCGTCCTTTCATCCGATCGTCAGTCAAAGCTTCATCAGCAATAAATGTAGCATAAACTAACGCTGAAAATTCTTCCTCATCACTAATCGGAACAGGACCAAATAGACCTTCATTATAACTTTCTCCCATCCCAACCAAGAAAAAGAGGCTGACACCGATTTTTGGTAGGATATTATCAGGTGGCTGTCTGAATGGTAAATTCGGAGTTGAAGTGTGAATATCTGGACCAGCTCTAGCCTTTTTAAATACCAATAAATGAATTTCATCCAAACTAAATTTATCTGAATAATATGATTCTAAATCATCTAATATTTTCGGAATTAAATTTTGGTAATCAAAAGATTTAATTATGTAATCAAAAGCACCATTTCTCATTGCTTCTACAGCTACTTTTTCACTTCCCCCACCCGTGATTATGATAACTGGTGTATAATTACCTGTACTTTCTTGGTTTCTTCGAATCCGTTTTAATACTTCGAGACCATCCAAATCAGGGAGTCGATAATCTACGAAGATAACATCATAATGATTATTGAATATTTTTTCTAAACCCTCTCGCCCCGTTAATGAGATATCTAATTGGTATGGTAATTTTTTTTCCTCGATTGAGAAACGAACAAGGTCTCCTTGATCCTTATCGTCTTCGATTAACAGAATTCTACTGATTTGTCTTTTCATAAAAAATTACCACTATTATGAGTCTGAAGTATATATATTTCTTTAATGTTTTTGAATAAGCTTAATTCATTATCTTAAATTATTTTATTCACATTTTTATTAAAATGATTTACTTAATCTTAAATATTATTTTCTTTAAGGGAGAATTTAAGGGATTTATTAAGGGTTTATTTTGTTAATATCAGATGTTTTACTGTTCTTGATTTTATCCATTTTTCTTTTGTCTATTATAATAAATATTCCGAATGGATTTTATCTTATTTACATTTCATTAAAAGGTAAAGAAGCTATTAAAACTAGAGCTCATATAAATTTAAAGAAAATGGAGTTAACATCTGAATTTCCATCTTTGTCTCTTCTTCTTCCAGTATTAAATGAAGAATCTCAAATAATAGATTTATTAGATAATATGTATAGTTTGGAATATCCAGGGGAACTTGAAATACTTTTATTAGATGATGGTTCAACAGATAACACTTTAAAGATGTCAAAGCCTTATGAAAAAGAATTTCGGGAAAGAAAAACTACTGAATTTAGAATTATTGAAAGATCTAATTCTCAGGAAAGCAAAGGTAAATTTGAGAATCTTAATCGTGGATTATTGGTTTCTAAAGGGCATATTATTGGAATTATTGATGCTGATGCACGATTAGAAAAAGATTCTCTAATAAAGGTAACTGAAGCATTTGTCTCATCGAATGAAAATGTTGTTGGAATTCAGATACCTTGGAATCATAGAAATAAAGGAGATTCATGGTTAACAAAAACATTTGTAACAGGAATTGAAATTCATCAACGAATTATGCAACAAGGAAGATCAATGATAGATGTGATGATCCCCACATATGGTTCTGGAGAGTTTTGGTTGTCATCAACTCTAAAATCTGTGAAAGGTTGGAATAATGTTATAACCGAGGACATTGAACTGTCCTATCGTATACAATTACAAAATAAAAAAGTCAGATTGTCATTTGATACTTATTCTGACCAGTTAGCACCCAATTCATTACCTGGATTTGTACAACAACAATCGCGTTGGGCATCTGGTTTTTTTCAGACATTTAAGCGATTAGGACCTAGTATTTTAACAGGAAATATTTCCCGTAAATCGAAATTAGATTCACTGTTGTTAATGCAATTCTATGGTTTACCAGCTATTACTTATATTAATTTTCTCTGCTTTAGCTTTTTATTACTCATTTCTACATCAGAATTCCAACCCTTGTTTTGGCCTGAAATTACAATAATTATCGGTATTAGTATTTCATTATTGCTTTCAGGATTGCTAAGTAGCATAATTTTGCAAGCTTTTATTTTTAAACAGTACTTAAATGGTTCATTTACATCAACATTATTTTGGTCAACATGGTTAAGTTTAACTGGATTAGCTTTAGCTCCATTCTTCTTCAAGGCAATGATTGATGGTTTAAGTCCACGAAAACTGAAGTTTAAAGTAACTCCTAAGAAAAACATTGCAAAAACAGGATTTAAAAGATTATTCCCATCCTCATATAAATTGACATTTGTATTTCTATTTCATATAATTTTCATTTCTTTCCTGCTTTTTCATGCCTATTCAATTTTAGAATTATCGTTATTCCTTTCAATACTATCTTACTTGTTAATCCTACTTACTATTAATATTATATTTGGGATCCTTTCTTTCTAGAAATATTTGATAATTGAAGATGCGTGTATTCTTTGTCTGATATCAAACTCATTTGTTTGGATTTCGATGGTACAATTGCTGACACCATGCCTGTTTTGGAAAAAAATGCTGTAATGTTATTTATCAAATACCATCCTTCAATGTCTTTTAATGATGCAGTAGTAAAATATAGAACTACTACAGGTTTACCTTTTGAACAACAAGTAGATATAATTTTTCCTAAAGAATCTACTAATATGCAAATGATCAATGAATTTGAAAATTTGAAAATTAAAACAATTTTTGATCAGGAACTTTTCAAAGAAACACCAGAAGTTTTATCATTATTGAAATCAAAAGGGTTTCTTATAGCGATTTCCAGTAGTACATTCAAAAAAATTATTGATGAATACATAAAACAAAAACAAATAGATAATTCAGTAGACACCGTACTGGGATATCGACCAGGTTTCGAAAAAGGAAGAGATCATTTCAATTATTTAATGAATAAGTTTTCCCTTTCACCAAAATCAATTTGTTATGTTGGAGATTCATTAAAGGATATGGAAAGAGCTGTGGCCTCCGACGTGAAATTCATTGGACGAACCTCAATAATGAATGATTCAAATGCATTTACTATCAAAACAAAAGATAAAAAATCTCAAAAATTTAATACTATAAATAATTTAAATGATTTGTTCCCTCTACTCTCTAAAAATGATCTTTTTTAACAAATGAGTACATAATTATGTTGAAAAATAAATTAAAGAATAAAAAATTGATCATTTTCGATTTAGACGATACTCTTATAATTTCTCACATAAATTATCAGCGATTAAGAGAAGAGGTTTTAAAATTCTTAGATATTGGAAGTAAAGATGAATTAATGAAAAAACCAATTTCTGAGTTACTTAATATACTTGAAGCCGAAAATCCCTCTGATATAATTAAAGCATTAGTTAAAATTAAAGAGCTTGAGAACTCTTATTCAAATAATGCTGAAATAATTGAACTTGCTGATACTATTCCTGAAATTCTCAATAATTATGATTTTTTTTATGCTATTCTAACAAATAATACACGTGATTCTCTAAAAAGTTATTTAAATAATCCTTCTTTTAAGTTTCTAAAAAAATTCTACATTTTAACAAGGGATGAAGCGAAAATGAAACCAGATCCTGAAGGAATCATAAAAATTATTCATAAATTTAAGAATCAAGGAATAATAAAAGAAAATTCATTATATATAGGTGATTCATTTATTGATGCAAATGCTTCATTTAATGCTGGAATAAATTTTGTTCATTTTCATTCTCGCGATGTTGATCTTTCTCAATTTAGAATTAAACCCGAAATTGTTCTCAGAACATGGAAAAATTTTGAAAACTTTGTTGTTGACATTAAATAAGATTAATAACTTGTAAAAGTATTTCTACCAATCAAACTTGCTATTCTCAATCCTTCCGGTAAACAACCACCTATTCGCTGTTTTTTCAGCATCTCAATACCCGTTTCTAATGAAATCCCATAATTCGCTATCCATAAATTACATTCGGGCATTTTACCTTTTATAGACCTTGGAACTATTGAATTTTCCTGAAATTGATCCCACCTTTGCTTTCCATCGATAAAATTAGATAGTAAAGAATTTCTTATTTTCTTTAAACTTGGTTTTTCATCTACAATTGATAATAAAACTGCTTTAAGATTATTCCTTAATAATTCGTGTCTGATGATTCCAAATCCTGCAATTGTTGAACCATGAACCCAAATTCCTTGAATAAGGGTTTTGGAATACCATGATTGACTTATAAGGCATTCTACTATTTTTTCAGTAATATCAGGTGGATCAAGCTCAGTCCAAAACATTACAAAATGTTCAAGATAATTTCTTCTAGTTATGATTAAAGTGATTGGTATTTTTTGGTTTTCCTTGATATTAGTTACTCCTGAACCTATACTCAACCATCTACTATTAGATTTTAATTCTAAAACATCCTTTAGTGATACTTTACTAAAATTCAAGTCCCACAGCTTTAGCTAAGTCTCTACGGTTCCAAGGTTTTTTTAAGAAAAATTCTACTTCTGCTTCGTTTATAGCCCTCTCAATCAATCCTGGCGTATTCCCATAACCTGTAATCAGTACCCTTCTTATTTGAGGATATTTATCTTTAACAATAGTAAACATCTCAACTCCGGTCTTAATTTCTTTAGATTTTTTATTCATTTCTTCATTTGTTAGTTGTTGATCAGCGATAATAATATTTATAGGTTTATCATGGCTTTCCAATAGCTTTAGAGCTTCATTAGCTGATTTAGCTTTCAGTATTACCGCTGATAAGGATTTAAATCTTTGAAATTCTCTATTTAATGCATCAAGAACATCCTGCTGATCATCTACTAATAAAATCACCTGGGTTAATGCTTTAAGATTATACTTACAATTATTAGCTCCTGTTTTGATACAAGCATCTTTCTCAATTGATATATCCAATTTTTCGAAACTACTGGATAGAATATCTGGTATTAATTCACAATTAATAGCTAAATTGTCAGTAGTGAAATAATAATCTTCTTTTTCATGAAAAAATTCAATTTTTCCAATTCCCCAAACTTCTTCAAATAACGATTTTATTGTTTTTTCATATGTTTCAATTTTACCTTCTTCTAATTCCTGTAAAGGTTGTTTAAATAGATAATTACCGAGATTCTTTGCATCATCCTGTGTCGATATCAAATTATTTAGTAATTTTTCTGGAATAAATACCATTCTTCCAGAGTTCGACGAAATATAATTTCCTTCTGTCCATTGGTATAAATTCAATTGAATTATTGTTTTTAAGAATTTTTTAAGAATTTTTTGTCTTTCTGCAAAAGATAATTCTTTTGCGGGTGATTCATTAGATAACCAAGAATTTATAGGACTATAATTTTCAAAAAGAATCCTGAATCTCTGATAAAATTCCTTTTTATGTTTAGCTCTTAATTTTGGAGTAAATTCGCTTGCAGGAATCCATTTAATTTCCAAATTAGTGTTACCAATTGATAAATCAAATGTAAAGTTAAGAAACAATAATGATCTGTAAATCATTAATCCAATTATTTCTGGATTAGAATTAAGAATTAATGGCTCGATTGTAACAATTTTTTGGTTTTCATCAAGAAAAACTGATAGATATTGTTGATTATACTCACTTTCTTGTTCAAAAAAATATAACAAGCTTGGAAAATCATTTTTCAATGATAACACTGAATATAATGGGTTAGCAGCATCCTCTGGATGATCTAAAAATGTATCTGTCCAATTTATTAATGTTCCTTGAGTTAAATTATTAAAAAACTCCGTTAAAAACTTATGTGGAATAAAAATATATCCTTGATCCATCATTTGCTGTTGTAGATTAAGAGTGACTGTTGATTCACATTTATGTATTGAAGGATCTTCTTGTTCATTAATAAGGTCGATACCCTTTTCTATAACATGGTTCATTTTGCCATATCTATCAGTAAGATTTACTAAAAGATTATAATGATCCTCTGATATAATTGTTTGGATTCTCTTTTTACTTTTTGATGCAGCCATAATTATTACCTCAAAAATCATAAATATTATATAATTATTCCTTTGTTCTGGTGATTGGAAAACTAACTACTACTTTTGTTCCTTTCCCTTCTCCTTCACTAAACACGCCTATTGCTCCTCCTATCTCTTGAACTATGCGGAGGCAAATACTTAAGCCCAATCCAGTTCCTTTTGTTGGAGCTTTTGTAGTAAAAAAAGGATGAAATATTTTATGTTTGTTATCTGATGATATTCCAATTCCGTCATCTATTATTTCTACTTTCAATATTGTGTCTTTTTCACTTATCGTATTGATTGTTATTGTTCCAGATGAAGGATTTTTTTCCTCAATTGCTTGAATAGCATTTAATAATAAATTAACCCATATCTGATCCAGCTTAGAAGGATTTGCCAGCACTTTAGAATATTCTGGACTCACAGAATACTCCTTGACAATATTCATATTTTTAGATAACTTATGTTTTAATAAATTAACAACAAGATCTATTGATTCGTGAATATCAATAAGATTGTGTTTTGATTCATCACCTGATCTACTAACAACTACTAAGTCGGATACTACATCTCTAACTCTACTTAATCCTTTTAAATTACTATCCAAAAGTTTTGGAAGATCATCTAAGATGAAATCGATTTTTAACCGGTTTCTTAGCTTTTTTATTTGTGAAATGTGAAGATTGGATGAGTCTTTTTTTTGAAAAATTACATTTTCAATAAAATTTACATATTCAACAAGAGATTTAAAATAATCTTTACCTGTTTCAGTATTGGAGAGAAGAAAACTAATTGGATTATTAACTTCATGTGCAATTTCTGCTATTAACAAACCTACAGAGGAGAGTTTTTCCAATTGTATTAATTCTTGAGAACGTGCAGGTAAATCTAATTCATCTATCCAATTTTTTGAAGGGATGTTGTCATTTTTTCCCATAACTTACAATATCCGAATAAATTTGATACTTTTCTACAAAAATTATTTATTTTGAATATCAATAAATTGATGTGATAGAGAAAAGTATATCGAAATTTAAATGGTTTTTTATTTTGATTGTAGAGTAAAATTTATTCGCTACTAAATAACAAGAACTCAATTAAAAATCATTGTTTTAAAGAATTATATTAATCACAAGTGAATAAATTAATATTGAAAATTGAAGAGATTTGATGAATTTGAGTGAATTAAACTCGATAAATATTTTTGTAAATGATATGAATAAAACTGTAAAATTCTACAAACTTCTAGGTTTTGAATTTCCTGAAGAAAAAGAAAATAAAACATATCTTAAAGGAAAAATAAAAGGATTAACATTATCTTTTTATGCAAAAGAAGTTTTCATTGAGTTTTTTAGTTATAAAACAGATGTTAATGCATCAGGTTATCCATTTTCCATAGCAATTCGAATTTCTACAATAAATCAATTCGATAATATATTTAAAAAAATAGAAGAAAAAGGATACAGAGCATTTAAACCAATTGAAGATACCTCTTGGGGACAAAGAACTGTTTTTTTTTTAGATCCCGATAAAAATTTAATAGAAATAAATGCCATATTATAATTCTACGAATTAAACAATTGGGATGATTGAATATTGTGATGAGGTTAGTTGTACAACAATATATTCAAGTACATATAGAAAGATGAATGTTATTAAAGCTATTAACACAGATTTATCCTTATCTTTGCTTTCTACTAAAAATATGTCAATTATGTAAATAGCAGCAGTAAAGACGAGTATTGGTATAGCTTGAGCGAAAGCGGCTCCAATATCATCTAATGCTCCAATGACTGCTGATACAGCGATTAAAGCTAAATAAATAACTAGTGCCACAAGAAAAAGTTTAATGAAATAGCTAGCGTCTAATTCTTTCTTGCCTGTAATGATTCTTATTGCTAAATAAAGAACTAAAGCAGTTAGTATTAACCCGATTATAAGTAATATTAATTGAACTGGATCATTGAAGTCTGTAGTTTGCAAGTGATTCACCAAAAGTATATTCTTACTTAAAAATTTGAAAATAAATCTAATTATCGAATTTAATAGTTTTTTATAAAATCTTATTAAGAAAAATTGATTGTTGATTTGTAAATACTCTTTCTTTGCCTCGTTCTTTAACTTGATCTTTAAAAGCTAACCATCACTACTGGAGCTGAACTTTTATTCGAATTTTTGTAAGTCTTTCAGTATAGTATCTATCTCTATATGTGCTTCCTAAAAAATAAGAAATTTCATTAATTCTATTTCCAACAAGTAATTAGAAATATTATCTTTATTATTTCAAAATTAATTTAAGTATTAACTTTCCTCCTTACTATATTAAAGATGAAAACATAAAATATTTTGTGAACAAGTTTTTAAAGCTATTAATACTCATTGTTAATACCATAGCACTTTGAGAACTGAAATTTTTTCTTAAAAAGGTGGGAAAAATACTTTAAAATATTTTAGTCATATTTTTGAAATGACACTTTTAGAATTAAATTCTAAATAAAAAATTTAGAAATCACTATCTGTGTAGTGAAACAAATCTTTTAGGAGTTTTTTATTGATTGAAAGGAAAAATAGAAGATAAAATTATAAAAAAAATAAGGAAAGCAGTTATTGAAACAGGTAATACACTTAATTCTTTCAAGAATTCTGAAGATAGTTTTTTATTTGAGTATAAAGATAAAAATATGGGAGGGCAGAATTCATTAGGAATCGATCTTATTGCTGAAAACACTTTTGTGAAAAATCTTAACGAAGAAGATATTGGGGGGATCGTACTTAGTGAAGAAAAGGGCGAAATAAATTTAAATAGTAAAGATAATCCAATAACATTCATTCTTGATCCCTTAGATGGATCATCAAATTTTATAAGAAAATTACCTTTTAGTTGTGTATCCGTAGCAATTAACTCCGGATTAGAAGAATTTGACTTTTCTTCACTACATTATGGCTTTGTTTTTGATTTTTTAAGAAATGATCTTTTTGAAATTAATAACGATAAAGTATTACTTAATGGTAAATCCATAAAATACAATAAAAAAACAGGAACACCAGCAATTGTACTTTATACTTACAAATCAGAAGGTTACAAGTTAGCCTTTGAATTCGAAAAATGGACAATGATAAGAACCTTAGGAGCATCAGCACTTGAGCTTTCATTGGTAGCTACCGGTGCTCTTGATGGTTTTGTTGATATTCGTCTTTCATTGAAAACCTATGATTTTGCTGTCGGAGCACGTTTGATAAATTTACTGGGAGGACGTGTAACATTTTTTGATAAGAATGAAATAATTCCCAATAATAAAGTAATATTAAGCGACTTTACAAAGGGATATGGAATTTTAGCATCTAGTGATGAAAAATTATATGATTTGATTTTAAAAGAAATATCTAACAAATATCTAAGAATGTTCGACTAATCAGTGTGTTGTTGTTCTCTTAAAATAATTAATGTTGGTAAACAAAACAACTGCAAATCTCAAGAAAATAGCTAATTTTCAATATGAATTAAGATGAATATGAATTAATACGAATTATGACAAAAAGGAGAAATTAAATTGTCTTGGGAAGCACCAATCCTCATTATTTAAAACGTATTATGGGCTTTATAGATACGATAAATGATAAAAAAATTGCTAATTATTCCAATCAAGATCAATCCTCCAAAAACTGCAATTGGAAACCATTCTGCGAGGATTGCCGAAATTGCTAAGATAAACATTCTAGAATCACGACCTTCAATGGTTCTCGAAACGCTTTTACCAGCAAGAGAGAATTTAGCTGCTGTATAACTTATTTGAAAGCTTCCTCCCAAAGAAAGAACAAATACTAAAAGGATTACAATTAGGTAATTATTTGTATTATTATACCAGATAAAGATCATTGCCCCAGTAAGAATCAGCATATCTCCGTACCGATCAAGAACTGAGTCTAGAAAATCTCCAAACTTGCTTTGTTTTGAAGTTACACGAGCAATTTCTCCATCACATCCATCGAGAACACTAGAGGCATGAATTAGTATGCCTGCGATTAAAGGCAGATTTAATGCAAAAGATAAACCTCCAATTGCTGTAATTAGAAAAACAAGAATAGATATCGTATTTGGACTGACACTAGGTCGTAACCAAAGAATAAAACGGGTGATATAACCTGAAACTGGACGATTCAGATATCTTGAGACCCAACCATCTCCAGTCTTAGAACCAGTTACAATTTTCATTATATACATACACCAGTTAGTTCAATTAAATTTTGAAGATAAATTGAGTATGTTTTTGATTGAAACGTTATAAACCATAACTACCATAAGCTTTATTTTGTAGCTCTAGAAGTTGCGTTTCCACATGCTGGAGATCCACTTGTGTGTCAATATCCTGCCAAAATTTATCTCCGATATCGGTTCCATACATTAATCCGTTTTGTATTAAATATTTGATTCCATCTTGTATATTATACTTATTCTCTGCAAAGGATTTTTCAAGCGCATCAAAAATAGATCTTCTAAATCGAAACATTCCAGTGTCAATTGCATTATAATTTAGTAATTCCTTCCCGATATTAGTAATTATAGAATTATCCAAATCAACTTTCGTAGCTTCTTGTACATCATATATGTGATCTATATTGGAATCAATTGCTAAAAGACAGGTATTTTTAATTAAAGGAAAGTCAATTACTTTTTTCAAATTTTGAGAATCAAATAAATGATCTGCCATTAATAAAATAAAATCATCCCCAACTATATTTCTGACAGAATAAACTGATGTAGCATTTCCCTTTTCCCATTCGGAATTATAAATATATTGTATAGAAACACCGTATTTTTTACCGTCTCCGATTTCACTTTTGATTATTTTTCTCTTGTACCCTGTTACAATAATAATATTTGTTAATCCTATTTCTTTAACAGAATTTAATATTCTCTCAATAATAGATAACCCAAGAATATTAATTAAACACTTAGGTCTGTTATTAGATAACGGCTGTAATCGTGTACCATTGCCCGCTGCTATAATAACGACCTTTGAGTCGTTAGAAAATTCATTTAATTCTTTCGAAAGATCGTTAATACCCTCAGTATATAATTCTTGCATTTTAATATTGTCCTATTTTTATTTTAGGTTCATTTTAACCTTAACTTCGCTCTCAGGAACATAATATCCTATGTTAATTAAGGAGAGAAATACAGCTAGTAATTGAATAATAGATGGGATAAAAGCTGTAATATTGTTATTGTTGCGTTTTCTTTCTTAATCTTCCTTAAAGGAAGACTAATTGGATGTAAAATGACCCTATAAGAAAAATATAGGTGGGGGGTTTATGAAGTTTCTTGTTTAGTGTTTTTATTAGTTTTTATTAAAAACTGTTGGTTAAAGTTTCTATTATTTTTCAGGAGGAAGAATTCCATGTACTACCTTTTCTGGGAACCTAGAATTATTTATTTCTAATTTTCTCGTAACAGCATCTTTCAAATCTATATTTGTTCTGTAACTCAAACTTAATATATATATCAAGACATCTGCTAATTCAAAAGTTAATTCTTGTTTAAATTTAGGATCATTTATGCTATTAAGTGATTCTTCAAGGCTCTTCCATTGAAATAATTCCATTATTTCAGATGCTTCAATAGCAATAGACATTGCAAGGTTCTTTGGATTATGAAATTTATCCCAATCCCGATCGAAAACAAATTTCGCGACTTGTTTCTGCAGTATTTTGAAAGTATCAGACGACATTGTCAATTATATCCTATTTAAATATATAAATAAACTAAATTTTTAATCTCTAAAAGGTTTTTCTATTATTATAAAGTTTCACGAATTAAATTTTCTTACGTATAGCGTTAGATTAGAAATTTGTAATCATTTTATGTATAAAGTTATTAAACTTTTTAATTTTAACTTAAATTTCATATTCAGTCTAATTTTTTGAATTTTTTGAATTTTTTACTATAATACGTTTTTTCATTTCTACTCAATTAAAAAGATTTTAAATTTGGAAAACTAATAAAGCAGTAATAGTATTTGAATTTGTATTACTTCTAATTCCAAACTTAATCATTATATAGATTTTATTGACTAAAATTGCACATGATTGGTGAAATATATGCCTGTAATTTTTCCTGAAGAAATTGATTTAAAAGTGGTTTTCGTTGGTCTCGCAAATAGCGGAAAAACAACTTTAGTTCGTAGATTAAAAGATCCAGATAATTTTGATTCTAATGTATCGCCAACAATGGGCGTTGCTATTGAATTATTAGAATTTAATGATAAAAATGGTAGAACAGTACAATATTTAGCTCTTGATTGTGGTGGCCAGCCAGCATTTTTTCAAATGTGGGAAGGTCATGTTAGAGCAAGTGATGGTGTTGTGTTTCTTTTTGATTCAACAGACCCTTCTTCGGTGGAGGACACTTCTCTTTGGCTTTCTGAAGTTCTTAATTGGCTTGAACAAGGTAAATATGAAGGAGATACCCCATTGCTCTTTTTAGCAAATAAATCAGATGATAAAAAAGCACTTCCATTAGATGACATCGTTAAAAGACTTAATTTAAATAAATTTATTGGCAAATCATTTGGTGTTTATCATATCAGTGCTTTGAAAGGTGATAACGTAACTGAAGCCTTTCAGTGGTTTCTAAACCGCGTAAAAAGTGATATAACACCTGAATAAATTCAGATATGTCATAAAGGTTCCTGACATAGTGAATTATAAAAAAGACAAATTTTGAAATTATTCATCATCGACTTAAATTATTTCTTATTTTTCATATCAGATTGTTTTTTTAGAATTTTTTTTATTTCCAGTTTAATAATTTCACTATTGTCCTTTTTTTCCATTTCTAATAAAACAGGAATGATTTCTTCACCAAAGGATAGATTTAAATCACCCAAAGTTTTTAACACTCTTAATCTCACTCCAGAATCCCAATCTTTCAAAGCTTTTAATAAACAAGCTAAAATACTTGGATTGTTGACTTCTTTCAAGACACTAGCTGCACGGATTCTTACTGATGAATTAGGATCTTTAATTAAAAGATCACAAACCAAGTTAATTGCTTCATCTGTTCCCAATTCAACAAGGGGATGAATAATATCCCTTCGTTTTTCCCAATCTTTCGACGGTTCATCCTTAGTATCAATTATTCGTCTATACTCATCCAAATCTATGACCTAATGCGTTGAATCAATTCCATTAGTAAATAATCTTTAAAACTAATAATTATTTAAATTATTTCTGAAATATGTTCAATATGAATTCTCAATCAAATTTGCTAACTCTAGACGAATTTAAATTAAGAATAAATAAAGTTCAGTCTTTACTTAAATTAAATAATCTTGATGGACTAATTGCAACCCTAGAAGTAAATTTTCGATATTTATTTAAATCAAATGCTCACATTTCAGAAAGATTAACAGCTGTAGTACTTCCAAGTGAAGGTACAGCTTCTTTAATAACACCTGCCTTTGAGAAACAAAATATGCTAAGAGATATACCATTATCTGAAGAAAATGTACATACATGGGAAGAGACCGAAAATCCCTATCAATTATTGGCATCAGAGTGTGCTCGATTAGGATTATTGGATGGAAAGATTGCTCTTACACCCAATACAACTTATAATGAATATAAAAAAATTCAGAGCAATCTACCAAAGGTTATATTTTCTGATGGTTATAAAATTTTCAATGATGCAAGAATAGTGAAAACAGAATCAGAAATTAAATTACTTGAGAAGGCTTCAGAATATTCAACTAGGGCAATTGAGAAAGTTTTGATCAATGATTTAAAAGAAGGACTGACTGAAATTGAAGTTTCAAATATGGTTGCAGCAGAATTAACTAAACTTTCTGGTGAACCTGCTCATTTCAGTATTGTACAATTTTCATCAAATACTGCTATTCCACATGGTATGCCAACTGAAAAGAAGTTGGTAAAAAATAGTTCTGTTCTTATTGATGCTGGAACTTCTGTCCAAGGTTATAATGGAGACATTACGAATACTACCTTTTTTGGTAAACCTTCTAAAGAATTTTTAGAAGTTTATAACTTAGTAGAAGAAGCAAATCAAGTAGGTGTAGAATCATCAACAGTAGGTACGCCCTGTGAAGAAGTAGATCAGGCTGCTCGCAAAATAATTGAATCAAAAGGATATGGCGAGTATTTTAACCATAGACTTGGCCATGGAATAGGATTAGAGGTTCATGAAGAACCCTACATAGTGAATGGAAATAAAATTCAACTAGAACTCAATCATGTTCACTCTATTGAGCCTGGAATTTATCTTTTGAACAAATTTGGTGTGAGAATCGAAGATGATATAATAGTTGGAGGAAAAAGTGGAATTAGAGCCTCCAATCCTGATAGAAGATTGTGGGAAAGAAGTTAATTGAGGAATGTTAAGCAGTGCTTGGTTCTACAATTTTCTTCAACATTTCAGGTTGATCTGTTTCTGTATAATATTCAATGGCTCGTTTCCTGTCCTGATATAATTCGACAATTTTCTTTTTCCATTTAAGAAAATCTTCCCAATTGTCAGGATAGGTTTCGTACATCTTTTTAGCATCTGCCATACGTTTCATAGTGCTTCTAAGTCTTAATAGAAAGGGTATAATCGTTTTTCCTCTCCATGCTCGTTTAATCAAAGAAGAAAATCCCATTTTCAATGGATCCCCATTGTTTAGATCATATAAATCCTCTGCTGTAACAACTTGTTTACCTAATAAAGTAATTAATTCGTTATTTGTAGCTTTTACCAAGGTTACCTTTGCTATTGCAAGGGGAGCTTCTCTAGCACCAAGATCACGCATAAAATTAACATTATATTCCCATAAAGGACCATCACGTGAATAATCCCCGGTTTTAATAGCTTTCTCAATTGGACCTGCCGCATGGGAAGAAGAAGTCATTCCCAGACCGATTCCACCACCATCTGTTGCTTTAACACACGCACCTGCATCCCCTATTAAGACTAATCCTCCATATACTAAGGTATCCATTGGACGACGTAAAGGAACGGTAGCTCCACCCGAATGTAAACTTTTATGATTACCGTTGAATAGCTCTGGTTCTCTTTTTTCCCACTCCGCATATGCTACACGTGGTCCGCCTTCTATCCTTCTTGGTTCTATGCCTAACCCGACATTAGCTGCATATTCGTTTTGGGGAAATATCCAGAAATATCCACCAGGGCATCTTGTGGTGTCAAAATATAATCTTATATGATGTGGGTCTTCTATAGGTGTATTAAACTGTACTAATTCTCTGTGAGCTGCTACTAGATCATAATGTCTAATGATTTTATCCCATTTAGCTTTTTCTTCATCGATTTGCCTTCTGATTATACTAGCCATCCCAGAAGCATCAACCACTATTTTAGATGAGATATTTTTGGTTTCACCTTCAGCTGTTTTAATTTGAAGACCCATCACATTATAACCAGATTCATCTAATATTGGTTTGAGAACTGTCACTTGTTCAAATAATTTAGTGCCGGAATCTTTTGCTTCTCGTACTAAACGAATTCCAAATTTTTGACGCGCTATGATCCAACCATCACCATCTGTTGGGATAGCAAACTTCTCTAGGGTTGGGGAATAAAAATTGAAACCTTTTATATAATTATAAAATTCTTCTTCTTTTGGTGGATCAACAACATTTTTGGAATCAATTTCCGTAATCTTGTCAAAATGCCATTCACTGGTTGCATCACCACAAATTTTGTGTATTTCCCCAAATTTAAACTTTTCGAAGACTGCTACATCAATTCCTCTTTGGCCTAAGAATTTTGCTAAGACAGCTCCTGCTATTCCTGCTCCAATTACTATGACATCGTAGTGATCTTCCAAAATATATTCACTCCATTAAATGAAATTGATTTTATAAAATGATTAATTCTTATTTATTTATACTTTAAATTAATATTAGATTCAAGATTTTGCTAAAACATGTCTGATTAGCTTTTTATTAACTTCTGAACCGTATTTACAAACCATACAATTAGTTATAAAAAAATAATTTTTAAACAAAAATAATTGGATAATGAGTTTATTTTTCATATAACGGTATTTTTATTCTTTAAAAGTTCTTTCCTTGAAAGTAAAATTAATATAATAAATTTTCATTTGAATTGCAATTAATAAATCCCCATTAATAACTTAAAATAGTTCTATAAATATATAATAGAGAACATTATATGAATCGTAAAAATCAATCTGAATTTAGATACAGCATATTAGCTTAATAATATTTATTGTAATTTAGTAATACAATAGTGATTTTAATGGATAATTCAAATTCGTTTAATCCTTTTGAAAAGATAGCCAAATTTAATCAAAAAAATTTTCGATCAATTGCTTTTTTTGCCTTTATTACAGTTATCTTAATGATACCTTTAGCTATCTCCGCTTTTCAAAATACAAGTTCAGCTACAACTTCCTTTTTATCAGGAAATCTAGAATCACTCGAAGTTAATGAAATTTTAGAACGAGAATTTCCTGATAGATCAGAGTCAAGTCTGATAATTATTATTGAGGACAAAAATAACAATACAATATTATCAGATGATTCTCTGGGATTTTTACTTGATGTAGCTGATACTTTACAAAGAAATGATGAAATTGGAGATAAAATAGAAATTTCTTCAATTGCTTCTATAGAGGCTGATGTTCAACAAGCCTTTGATGATGGTTTAACTAAAGCTGAACAATTGATTGAAGTAAGCCTTACTGATCCTTTAACAGCGTTAGCTGATAATTTAACTAATTTAAAAACCATTTACTCAAATATATCAACCCTTGCTACATCAATTGAGCAAATGGGTTCATTTACAGACATTTTCGCTTTTGTTTTTTATGATTTAGCTAGAGGAGCATTTTATTTAAACAATATAACACAGGCTTATGATTCATATTTCAATTACACTGATTATGCTAAAATTGAACAAGTTTGGGATACGACATTCAGTCCAATGAATAAATTAATGGTTTTACAATCATATGTAGGAACTTTCCATAACATTTCTCAAATTGAAGCTTCTCCTATATTTGCAGACGCATTTTTGAACAGCTTAACCTTTAACCTGTTAAATTTTTCTATATACAACTTTCATCAATTAGATGATCAGCTTAATACAACCCCATACCTCTTATCTCCCTTATATCAAATTTTATTAGGATTAAACCAATCCTGGGTTGAGGCATTTAATTCCTATATCCAAACACTTCCTACTTCTTCTGTTTATGGAAATTTCCTTGGAAATGACACATTTGGGAATAATATGCCTTCTATTAATTTATCTCAGTTAATAATAGTTTCGTATTTGAAAGATATAGCTCAAACAGCTTTTCCATCATTTTTTAATTCATTATTAACATTGCAAGCACAAGGTGGATTTGGGAGTGATTCACTAAACTTTGGATCATTTGATACTCAAGCTATGTTGAATATTCAAGTTAATAATAGCATAATTGAAAGTCTTCATTTGTTTCCTCTAGGATATATGCAATTATGGATAGATGTAGCCCGTAGTATATATTATCTTGGAAATCTTACTTCAGCCTATGAAGACGCAACTACTTTCATTGGTTTTCCAGAAATAGGTACAGTACAAGCAATCATAGAAAATCTAGGATGGGCCTTTGACCCTGCGATACTTATTGGTACATACAATTATACAAGTATTCCTATCATTTTAAATACTAAATTAGGTAATATTACTTATAATCAGGTTTTTTCAACACCTTCATTAGCAGATAACACAATTAACGGGATTACTTTTGAACTATTCAATTTATCACTATTTTCTCAGTATTCTACTATGAATCCTGGTAACCCTTTAGGATATTTTTCTTCAGAAGAATATTTCAGTTTATTAGTCTTTAATTCAACTTGGAATTATATATTCTCGAAATTTACAATCTTTGATCAAATATCAGACGAGTTAAAACTTGTTCCAAGTATTGGTCAATTTAGTATGCTTAACAAAATGCTTCCAATTGCAAATACTTCTTTTGTCTCATATGTTTCATCATCTTTTGAAATGTTTACCTCTAATATTGATACAAATTCTTCTTCAGGATCACTTGGAGCTCGATATGGACTAACTATAGAGAATCAATCTCATCTTGAAATTTATGCAACCTTATTTTCACAAGGATTATTATCTTCATTTATTACCACAGGAATTAATATTACTGATATCACCCCATTATTATCTACTAATATTGTTCCTCTAGCTGTTGAATATCGATATAATAGTTCAATTCCAGAAAATTTACTAAAACCAGCTGTTCTAGAATTAATTAGCACAATAATATTTGGTTCAGAAACTAATGTTTCAATTACAGATTTGTTTGTTTCTGGTGGAACAACAAGTTTTACTTCTTTATTTGAGCCGTATTTAGATAATATTACTAATGCAGCAAATTTTTCTTTAATTATAAGTCAGTTATACGACACAACCGTTATAAATAGCACAATTACCGTAGCTGAGATTTCTTCCGATGCTTCTAAGAGAATAATAACTGAACTAAGGTCATTAATTCCAGTGCCTACAATAGAAAATAGTTTTGGCCAAGATTCAGAATCTTTTTCTCCTATCTTGAAAGGATTTGTCAGCACTAGCAATAAAACAACCTTAATTTTTGTTACTTTTCCTGGAATTAAAGATGAAGAAGAATTAAATAGTTATGTTGATGTTGTTAGAGAAGATCTACACAACCTTTTAGTTGCTAATGGTGTAGAATCAAAATATGCTATCTGGGTTACTGGAGGAATTGCAATTGGTTTTGATACTGATACTTCATTAGAAGAAGATATATCTACAGTAGATCGTGTTACTATTGTTTTAGTATTAATTCTTCTTACAATTGTTTTTCTTAGCGTTATTGCTCCTGCTGTTCCTTTAGCAGGTATTGGGATGGCAATTATGAGCGCATTAGGAACCATTTATGTTTTGTCAGAAATTTTAGATATTGGCATTCCTTCCATAATGATATCACTGCTTACTGTAACAATGATGGGTGCAGGTGTAGATTATTGTCTTTTTGTTATGTGGCGATACAAAGAAGAACGACAAAGAGGTGTGAACAAATATTCAGCTGTCAGACAGTCTGTTATACATGCAGGAGAATCGGTTGCTTCTTCTGGAGCTACTGTAATGATAGGTTTTGGAAGTTTATTATTATCCAGTTTTAGTTTACTAAATCAAATGGGTTTTGGCCCAATGATTGGAATTGGATTCTCTCTATTAGCAGCATTAACCATTATCCCGATAGGACTTTATTTATTCGGAGATAACCTATTTTGGCCAAGAAATTTCAGAAAAGACTATGAAAAGAAATTAGCTGAAAAAGGTATAAATCAGGCTGATATCAGACAGGGTAAACCTATTCCAATACAAACAATGAAGAAAAATAATAAAAAAGAACCATTTCTAAGACGAATGGCGAAATTTACTGTTAAACACCCAGTCCTCATTATTTTAGGATTTGCAGTTATTTCTGTTCCCTTTGTGTATGAAGTGTCACGGATTGAGATAAGTTATGATTCAGTAGATTTCTTACCACAAGGTGTTGAAGCTGTAGAAGGATTAAAAGAACTCCAAGGAGATTTTTCTCTAGGCCGATTGTTTCCTTTACAAGTAGTTCTTGACTTTAATAATCCTATTTCCGATGCTCCGAATTCTTCCTTTTATAACCTAGATAAACTAGTTCTTATCGATCAATTTGTAGAGGATCTTTATGCTGAATTTAGTTTAACTAGTGATGGCCGTATATGGATTGATGAAATTGATACTATTACAAGACCCTATGGAACAAGGCTTAATTTAAATCAAAACCTTGATGTCGGAACCATTGCTCAAATGAAGCAATTTATTGGTCCAATTAGCAACACAACGATAATTGTTAACGTTTTAGTTGGTTTCGATATTGAACCGCTTGGTGCTGAGGCATTACAGCTAGTTGGAGCAATCCGCGGGTGGCGTGATGATTATAACGGTTTTGGTTCAGAAGAAGTAGATGTGTATGTTGGCGGATCGGTTAGCCAATTTTATGAAATATCAAACATTATTAATCAAGAAACGCCATTTCTGATGGCTGCTGTTATGATCGGAATATTTATTGTCTTGTTTTTCATAACAGGATCAATATTCACACCTATACGATTGGAAGCTACCATATTATTATCAATTATCATGGCTATGGGAGCGGTTCAATTCTATTTTGTAGATATTTTGGGCCAAGGAATTCCATGGATGATCCCAATCATGCTATTCGTTCTGATATTTGGCTTAGGAATGGATTACGACATATTTATTGTAACTCGTATGCGTGAAGAAGTTGCGTTACGTGGAGCAACAGATGAAGAAGCAATAATAATAGCGTTAGAAAAAACTGGGACTATAATATTAGCTGCGGGTGTTATAATGGCTTCATCACTAGGATCATTATTCTTAGCGCAATCTAATATTCTCAAAATTATGGGATTCGCATTTTTCTTTGCAATATTGCTAGATGCTACCTTGATTCGCCAATTACTTGTTCCGGCTATGATGGTTTTGGCTAAAAGAGCTAATTGGTGGAATCCCATTAAATCCTTACAACGAGTACCTAATGATAGTGAAAGAGCGCGATTGCGTCAAATTCACGCAGAAAGAGTAGAATCAGACTTAGTATTTAACGATCTTGATGATGATGAATTGAAATATTACGAAAAAGATTTCAAAAAGGACGTTTCTGTAATATCAAGACAAAAAAATACCTTAATTGGATTAACTCAAGTATTTTGGAAATCAAGTAATCGAGAAAAACGTCAAATGGCAAACAAAATTGATCTAGTAAAAACAGTGATCCACAATATTGAGAGTAAATATGAGGAATTCAGACCCGAAATCAGAAATGCTCTATATATTTACGTTGATACTAATATAAAAGCTATTCTAGAAGTTAAATCCCTCATGAATCAATTATCTGAAGCTTTAGGATTCAATGAATAATTCTGTGTATCCTAAGGAGATTATAAATTCATTATTTCATTTTTTTTCTATTATATTTAGATAATTTTTTTATATATTTAAGAATTAATTAATTTTACAGTTGATTTTTTAATTGAATCGATTTTGAAATTATTTTAGCTGAAAAAATTTCATTTTAACTTCTTAATATCTTGTCTTTGTTATGAGAATAAGAATAGAAAGAAAAAATAAAGAAAAAATTATGAAATATAGAAATTTAATTTAAGAAACAAGATTATGCTTAAGTACGTTTTGTGGGACTTGTTCCAAATACTTTCCAAAATAATTCTTTTCTTCTTTCAACCATGTATGAAGCGAGTTTTTTCATTA
This sequence comes from Candidatus Heimdallarchaeota archaeon LC_3, assembly GCA_001940645.1. The sequence continues at coordinate 10,486 of MDVS01000085.1, read as the reverse complement.
AATTTCGTTCATCGTCAGTGATTTTTTGATCTTTACGTGCAACAATATATGTTCTTTTGAGAATATTTTCTTTAATTTCTTCTAATTTCTCCTCTTCATCAGGGGTTATAATACCATCTTCTAAAGCATGATTTAGTGCATCAAAATAGGTTTCCAGATCAACAGATACAGTATCTATTAATTTTCTTTCTTCTTCAGTTATAATCCCATCTTTATTTGCTTCTACCATTAGATCTCTTACTAAATTTGTCATATTTAATTTTGTTTGAGATTCCATTTCTTTAATAGTACTTTGAAGTTCATAACCGTTTATTTCATTTGAATATAAAAGATCCTCTTTAGCTGTTAAATATAACAAGTTTTCTGTCCAGTATTTTGACTTTAGAAATTCAACGAATTTTTTTCCCCCTAATTCATAAGAAATCGTACCTTTATTAAAATGAATATCAATAATAAAACCAAATTCGTCTCCGTTTTTATCATAAACGGGCATCTCCCTAAAAGATGAAAAAAATATTTCATCGTCAGTTAATGCTGTGGGTTCCATAGCATTCTTCAATTCATTCTTGATTTTATTAATTACTATATTTTTTTCAGTGATTTTTTCAATTAAGTCCAATGGAAGTAATGGATCATGATCAGTGATTAAACCTATATCTTCTAATACTTCTTCCCAGATATTGCCTTTAATTACAAAACCACGAACAGTCAGCGTCCTTTTATTAATAACTGCGTTTTTTATACGACCTAACTTTTTTCCATTTGCGTCGAGAACTGTTTTAAATTTTAATGAGCCGAGATTTAAATAATCAAGCATATAATCACTCTATAAATGCATCTATTTTTTAAAATGTAACAATATTTAGATATAATAGGATAATAGGACGTATTTTGGTATTACAAATTATTCTATTATTCATTTGAATTCTGTACAAATCTAAATAATATAGTTTTCGAAGATAATTCTAATGGGTAAAAAGGTGAAAAATTTGTCTGATTATGAATTTAAAGATAAATTTTTCTTAATTACTAGAGGTTTGATAGAGGATCTACATAAGTTTAGAAATCAGGATTTGGGAATTAATTTTAATCTTTTTTTTCTGCTAAAAAGGAATTTTCCTTAGGATCTACTATTTGAATATTCTTAGAACGGAAGTAATGATCAATAATTGGACGTGACCATCTCCCAAAACCTAAGCTAATAGGTGTAATTGATATTTGATTATCAATAATCGCTTTACTATCCGTATTTTCAGGGATATTTGGTAATTGTTCACCCCAGATCCAATAAATAGGGGTTTTTCGTGGGTCAGTGGCTTCTAAAACTTCAGTACTGTATTTTTTTATAGCTAAATCTACTACTCTAATTGGAGTATCTAATTTAACTTCTGCTGGATAATTAACATTCAGAAATTTAATATCTTCAGGTAAAGAATCATTAAGAACAATTTCAACAATATGCTTAGATTTTTTAGCTGCAACTGAATAATCTGATTGTACTTTTCCTCCGTAAAAGAGTTCAGAAGCTCTAACAACCATCGAAAATGCTATTGAAGGAATATTCTCAAGTGCTCCTTCGAAGGCTGCTGCACAAGTTCCACTTGTTAATAAGGCATGCACAGATGAATTATCACCAGAATTAATACCAGATACTACTAAATCTGGTCCTTTCCCAAATTCTCTTTGACAAAGATGTCTACCAATTACTGTTGCATCAGCAGGAGTACCATCAGCTGAAAATGCAAGAATTGAATCATATTCATCAAAATTTGAACTTTTTGAAATTCTCAGTGGTCTGGAGAATGTCAGCGATTTACTTTCTCCAGATCTTTGAATTGTAGGTGCCACAACTAATACTTTAGCATCCTTTATTGTTGCCATTTCTTTTGCTAATTCTTTTAATCCGATAGCATCTATTCCATCATCATTTGAAACTAAAATTACGGGAATTGTGATTTTCTCCTATTAACTTATATTTAGCTATTAATTTTGATCTGAGATTTTTATTAGAAATTTCTAATTGTGAATGTTCTTTATCTATTTATAATTAAATTAAAAAAATTCAATAATATCATTTATTACTTTATTTGCAACATTAGGAGCATAGATAAGATCATCATGGCCAACTTTTTCATATATTTTGGTCTTAGCTCCTATTACTTTAGCAAATTCTTCTACCTGTTCGATTTTTACTACTTTATCATCTCTACTAGCGATGATAAGAGTTTCTTGTGCTAAGGGTTTATCAAACATTCCAGAATGAAACCATTTAGTTGCTATTATTTTATCGATCATTTCATCTGTCTCTTTAACTGCTTTTTTCCAAAGATCCTTTTGAATTTTTTTTGGTGTAAAATTTTTCGTAAAAAATCTGGATCTAGTTAAAAACCCTGGTAACAACCAATCGTTTTTTATAAACCACCTTTGCAAACCAATGGTTCTTTTACTACTATTGTTTTCTCCATAGGGACTTGCTATTATTATTACTTTTTTTATTACTTCTGTTCCTAGATCTTTGGCAGCAATAGAAGCAAGAATTCCTCCTAACGAGTGTCCCAAAATAAAAATTGGACCAAGTTTTCCATATTTTTCAAAATAATTAAGTATTACTTTCTTGGTTGATTCAATAGCTGTATCTACATTTGTAAAATCAAGATCTGGAGTAAAAATTTGATGAAATTTGTGCTCCAAGCTGGATCTTTTATATGGATCCCAAAAGAATCCCCTAACCCCAAATCCATGAAGCATCACTAATGTTTTTATCTCTATTGGTTTTTTAGATTCAGTAGACATCGTCTTTCAAATCCTTTTAACATTAAATTCTTTAATTAGGTAAATTTTAATTAGAAAATAAATCTTTTACTAAAAATACACCATGTAATGTAGCAAAGACAGCATTTTGTGGAATAATATATTTCTGATTAAGATATTTATATGTAAATTCCAGATAATTAATTAATGCAGGATTCAAGGTTCCTCCTCCAGTAATAATAATAGGTAATTCAGGATTTATATCTTTATATTGGCGACTAGCAAGAGTACTTACCATTGCAATTGTTTCTCCAACCATAGAATGAAGACCTGCTAAGAAGTCTACCTTTGAAGGTTTGTTTTCGGCATTTGTATGACGCCAATTCTGATATTTTCCGAAATTTGATGCAGTTATATATCCTGGGATTCCAATTTCATCAGGTTTTGAGTAAATATCAGAAATGAGCAAGTTAACTTTAGAAGGATTTCCTTTAAGGGCTTCATTACCAATTTCCTCTAAATCACTGGTACCAGTTAAATAGTGTGATAATCCAGCTAACGAAGCTGAGCCTAATCCAGTACCTCCAAGATGCTTAACCTTTTTTTCCTCCCTATCTACATACAATATAGGGGTTCCAGAACCAATATTAACAACAATACATTGGTCTGCACCAGCTAAATATGCACCTCCTAATCCAGTAGCTAAAAATTCTGGTAAAAACTCAATTTTATCAATATTTTCTTTTGATAATAGATTAGTAATACTATCTGCACCTGCTCCTGTCATTAAGATAGAAGAATGACCTTCAAATAAAAAAGTTAGAAATTCTTTAGTGTTAGGTAATGGAAACAAGTTTAAATGATCTAAATGTCTTTTACCCTCTCTGTAAACACCAAATTTTAGGAATGAACCACCTGAATCAATTCCAAGCATATTAATGACCAATAGTGATATTTAAGATTAAACCAATACTTCTAATTACATCCAAATATGTCTATTCTTAAAAGCTAATGATGAGTTGGATAATATTAAAAGATGCAAGGAAAATGTTAACTGAGGATAATAATAATGCTTGTTCGTCATGCAATGACAAAAAATGTTTTTAGAATATCTTTACCAGCATCTTTAGCTGAAGTTACTTCAATAATGTTAAAAAAAAGAATCTCTTCTCTGCCTATAATTGAAGAAGACAAACCAGTCGGGATTATTACCACAACTGACATTTTAGGGTTATTCAGCGATTTAGATAAAACGAAGTTTCTAGACCCTGAAACTGATATTAAAAAGATAATGTCAAGCCCTGTAACCACTATTAACCAAAATGATCAATTAAGAGTAGCAATAGATCTTATGAGCGATAATGCATTTCATCACTTAATTGTAGTTGATGATTTGGGAGAATTAATAGGAATACTTTCATCTCTAGACATTGCTCGTGCTTATGGAAAAGATGAAACTAAAAACGAAATGATGGATAATTAATAGATCAACAACTACGATACTAATTCCCAATTTTCAGGGATAGGAACACATTTAGGACAATGTATGGCATAGGGTTCCTTTTCTTGATCATCAAGTGTTTTATATTTCCGTAATGGGATTTCATGAATTCTACAAACCATATTCTTAAAATCATAGATTCCTAAATTTTTATTGCGAAGTTCTTCAGTAATTTTTTGAATTTTAAGCTTTTCTTTTTCTGAAATACTGCTAATATAGGTTTCATCATATTTTTTAATTTTATTTTTTCTTTTGGTTATGGATTTCTTTTTCATTGTAGTTTTTTTAGAAGTTTTCTTCTCTGCTTTTCCTTCTGGTTTTATTTTTTTTTCTATAATTTTTTCAGGTATTATTTTAGGCTTACTTTTAGTAATTGCGTTGGTTGTAGTTTTTTTCTTTATTTTAGGCATATAAAATTCCTTGAAACAATGATTCAGATCAAAAATTCAAAAATTGATGGGATAGATAGCATTTCTATTTTGATAATATTATATTTATCTTGTTACTTTATTGAAATTTCCAATCTCTAAGTTCATTAAAAATTTTATAATGGATTCGGGGAGAGAAAAATTTGTAAAATTACTGTATTCTAAGATAGCAATTTATTTTAAAACAATAAAAAACATTAATTTTAATAAAAAACTAATAAACTAGAACATTTTTTATGCCTCTATAGCTTAGCTCGGTTATTGCGCTTCCTTGGTAAATTAAAGAGATAAACAAATCTCTAAATCTTTTCAGGAAGAGGTCGTGGGTCCAAATCCCACTAGAGGCTCCATTTTCATTTTGTACCTAATAAAATATTAAAAAAGATTAAGCAAGTTAATTTGTGAATTTGTCTTTATTTTTATTTAAATACCAGAAAATGTATCCAACCGCAATTAAAACTGCCATATATTCCATAAATAGTCCCGATAAAATAACAAATCTATCATTGAGTGATGCTAAGTTCATTCCCCATGCTTGAGCTAACTGAGCAATTTTATCATCCAAAAACAGTGTTAAATCTAATGCACCAAATAATACATAAAGCAGTAGTAAAACTATTACAAATCCATATCCCCATCGTGCCATTGTAGACAAACCAATAATTACCATTACTTTAAATATTATTAATGACCATAATATAACATTGGGTTCACCTTCAGCAACTTGAAAATCCAAAAGAAGATTTAATATTAATAACAATATAAGAATAATAACCCCTATAGGACGTGATACTTGTGGTTGGCTTAATTTCAATTCTGAATTAGATTCCTGATTTACTACACTCATGATAACACACTTAATATGATTTTATAACCTGTTCTTTAATTTTATTCTTAATTACTGTTCTTTAGTTGTTTTAAAATGAGTTTTTATTGTTATTTAACCGATTAATATTACGTTTTTCTAGAAGGAATTATTTATCTATGGTAGGTTTAACTAATTTTTAAGTTAAAAAAGTGAAAAAATTCAGTAGGAAGAATTTATTCTCCAAATTTTGTTTATTAAGCAATTATATACATATTTAAATCAATGAAATGCATTGTAGGTTTAGATATGCTCAAAACTAGATCACAAGTTTTATAAAAATTTAAACCAAAGATTATTTTATTTTCGAGACACGGAAGATGAGAATTTTGGCTTTTGGAAGGTTTTAATTCTTTCCTCCGCTTTTAAATAACCTATTAAAGCTTGTACTGTTGCTTGAGCTCTAAATTTTTCATCATCTCCCTCTTCTGACATGAAACTTCCGTCATCAAGTTGTAAATATTTAATTTTCTTAAATAACTCCACAAAAGCAGATCTAATTTTTGGAGTAGTGACATTACTTAATTGCTCTTGGTACCAACCTAAAGTACCTCCAAAATCATTATCAACTATTGTTTGGGTTATTAATTTATTTGTTTTCTCAACAAAATCACGATTTCCAAGCATTCTACTATAAATCAGAGGAGATGCCACAAAAGTAGCATGTATTAAGTCTTTAATACCCCCATTTTCTTCATCAACGTGTTTTTTTAAATAATCTATTCCTTTTTTTATAACTGAAATAGATACAAAGGAACTTGGAAGTGTGGAAAGAACAGTGGTTGCTAAAGCTGAAACCCAAATCTTACTTGCTTCTTCTTTAGTATCAGCCCATTCTGGTAATTTATCCCATTCTAACATTTCAGAGCACTCCGACCATGATCCATCCTGATTCTGATAAGGTAATAACGCTAAAATAAGGTCACTGATTAAATAATTTTCATGGATCATAAGTATAGCATCTTGAAAATGAGAAAGAAAATAAACTGTGCTAATTACCGAAGGTGGATTTTCTGGCTCATAATCTAAAGAGAATAATTTACCCTCTTCTCGTGAATTAATCATTTTAGAGAGTTGAGATTTGTGTGTTTTAGAAACTTCATCCATATAAAGAATATAGAACCGAGTTTTATCAATAATAGAAGCATGTTTATTTACAAAGCTCATTGCTTTATCAAAATCAAAATCAGCCATAAATTTCTCAACTAAATGATTATTAATGAACAAAATAATATTTTTTTAATAATTGAAAAAATGACATTTTCATAAATAATTCCATAATAGAAAGAAGAATAATTTTTCTAAGGTTAATCGTTGTAAAAATTTGATAAATTTTGACTTGAATTTTCTATAATTCCTTTTGACAGAAGATTTCAAATTCTAATTTACTTAAAAAGAAATCCACTGATTTGAATTACAAATGATTCATAAAAATTGGAATGAAGAAATATAATATAAAAGAAATTTAAACCGTGAAGATCTTCTAATTTTAAAACCCTTTGATTATTATTTTAGAAAAAATTCTTTACTTTATTCATGCTTAAGGGTAAAAATTCATGTACTTTTTTAAAATTGAATATAATTAAACCAGATTTGCTATCTCATTAGAAAAAGATATAAACATTTTTACAAATTTTTTTTAAAATAATCCTAATTTAATTTTAGTTGTACAAAAAACATAGAATTGTTGCTTTATTTAATATTATCTTGACTATTAACCAACTAAATCTTGAAGAACAAAATGTGGAAAGAAAATCATTTGCTATTAAAAGTAAAATTTTTTTCTTTTAAGCTGTTTAAAAGATATTTTTTCTTAGCATTGCTTTTTCAGATCCTTTTAGGTATGATTCTTATTTCTGGGATGATTGTTGGTGGTGAATTTTCAAGATCAACAAGTTACACTGCATTTTTTATTGATGATCCTCGAAATTTTGAGGGAAGATTCTTACAGCCTTTCATTGCAAAAATGTCAATTAAATGGGATTATGAGTATAAAACCTCTAATAATATATTTATTCCAAATAATATTCTGCAAAATATTCTTAATATACCTTTACTAGATTATTATGAATTGACCATTAATCTTTATCCGAATAATCATTCAAATTTATCTTTTTCTATTCAGTCACCAGATTTATATCATCGAGAAAATGTATTTAATCCCGAAAAAGCTATTATTACCGAATCTACTAAGAATTATTTGGATATGATTAATAAATCATTATTAACACCAAATGACTTTCCTTTTCTTAGTGAGTCAATTATTCCTGTTGTTTCTTCAGAAATAAATCAGGATAATACTGTTTTTTTAAATACTGATAATGTTAATCTCTCAAAAATATTTTATTTCAATCATAGCACAAATTTATATATTTGGTATTCTTCTCCTGATCGTGAATTCAGGACAATTAACGAATTAGATTTTTATATAAATCAGCTTAATGACGATATTATAAGTAATACTAATTATATTTTACTTCCTGTTCAAATGAATATTAAAAGTTCTGAATTCATTAGTCAAGAACAATATTTTTTTGACTTATTATATGATTGGTATTCATTAAAAATTTTGGATAAATTTTTTCAATATTTATGGTTTTATTTTCTCTTAATTTTTGTATGTACATTCACTGTATTACTGATTTTTTTAAAAAATCAATCTTTTCACTTGACTTTACTATTAATTAGGGGAATGACACTTAAAGATCTTAAACTAAGAATTTTAATTAATATTATCTTTGGATTATCGCTAGGTAATCTTATTACTTTAATCACTTTGCATTTTCTACCTGAAGAGGTAACGTTTTTTTCAATTACAAATATTACTTTCACTTTATTTTTAGCTCAATTTATTTTTTCTTTAACTTTAGTTTTTAGTTTTATTATTTTAATGCAAATTTTCTCTTCATTTTATATTAATCCCGAAGAAGAACCCATCATTCATAAAGATGAAAACATTTTTCAGATAGCTAAGATCAAGTATAAAACTATTTTTGCAAATATTTCTAATTACAGGATCAGAATCCCTATATATTTTTACTTTCTATCAGTACTGACTTTTATATTACTAGTTTTAGTCTATTTAGCTGACTTCTTGGTATTAATACCTTTAGATTCTGTTTTTATAATAAAAAATATTCTATTGATGATCGTAGGCTTTCAACTATTGGTTATTGGAATATTCTATATCGAAAATTTATCCTTATTGTTTTTGAATATCAAAAGATCCTTCTTATGGATCAGTTCCTTTTCCCATATTTTGAGGAAGCTTCAATCAAATCGACAATTGATTTTAGTAACCTTTTTAATGTTTACATTGATGTTTCAAACAGGCACAGCTTTTAATAGTTTTAAACGTGATGATTTATTTAGTAACTTACAAAAAAGTGGAGATATTACTTTTACACCTTCATCAGAAGAGATTAATAACCAAATATTTCAGAATTTATCAATGATGGATCACGTTCAAGATTATTATGGTATTTATCAATTCGAAAGTATAATTAATGAAAACTCATTACAAATAAATACTGGATTAACCATACTTACTAATGAAACGTCTTTTTATTACATGAGACCATATGTAGACGGAATATTGGATCAGAAACATGATTGGGAAAAATTTTTGCTCCAATCTGATGGGATATTAATATACAAAGATCTTGCGGAAAAGTATGGGTTGAAAAGTGGAGATCTCATTACAATTACCATTTCAACTCTTTCACTATCGCTTTCAGCTCCCATACTTTCTATTTATTATGCTGGAATTCGTCCTTTATATACAGGAATAATTATTACCGAAAGTTTAGTAAAAAAGCAATTAATTATAGAAGGTTTGGACTCATCATCTTTTGAAAAAGCTCTAAATAATAATACATGGTCGGAATCTTCATATTTTAATCTTAATATTCGACATTTCTATCTTTCTATTGATAATGATAATAATATTATTAGTGTGGTCAATAATCTTCATCAGCTGTACGGATTACACTATGATAAAACTGAATATAAAGTTTTTGGAGAATTAGACATTATAACTGAAAAGCAATGGCTTCCGTCTGAGTACAAAACCTATGAAGAATTTTTTCTGATCGAAATGTTTCCATTACTAATTGGGGTAGTATTCACATTATTTTTGCTTTTTCTTGTGATAATAATTACTTTAAGAACAATTATTAGTGATAATAAATTTTTTTTAAGGCTTTTAACTCTCCGAGGAGTTTCTTATTACTCCATTAGAAATTTTTTAGTAGGAATGCAATTTATTAAGTTTTTTTTGGTTTTATTAAGTTCAACATTTTTAAGTTATGGATTAATCTCAGTTATGCAATCAACAAAATTCTTGTCTGGAAATTATCGTATGGAGATTTCTCGTGGAACAATCCCTCAGTTCTCTATATTTACTCTCAATGATTGGGGAGTTATTCTGGTAATTTTAGGATTAATTGCATTATTGACCTCCTTTATTCAGTATCTTGTTATAAGAAAAAATAGATTTGAACCATTATTGGATTCTGCTATGTAAGGTGTTTTTGAAGTGGATAGTTTTATAGAAATAAATAATCTTGTTAAAATATATGGAAAAGGTAAATCTGAGGCAGCTTTAGAAGGAATCACCGTTAATTTTCAAAAAGGAGTTTTGAATGTTATTGTTGGTCCCAGCGGTTCAGGCAAAACAACTTTATTAAATTGTATAGGTGGACTTTTACGTCCAAGCTCAGGAAAAATAAATATTAATAATTGGTTAATTTCTTTAGCACCAATTAAAGAATTAATTGATTTTCGACGTAAAAGGGTTGGATTTATTTTTCAAGATCATAATCTTATTCCAGGATTAACTGTTGAAGAGAATATTGCTTTACCATCTTTTTTTTCTAAATCTAATTCAAGATCTATCAAAGAAAAAATTAATCAATTATTAACTCAATTAGAGATTAGTGC
>MDVS01000084.1 GCA_001940645.1 Candidatus Heimdallarchaeota archaeon LC_3 | reverse complement strand
TTCATAACGGAAGATTTAAGTATATCTAAATTTATTCCTTTAATAGAGCGATATGTTTGCATTTTCATAACCCGTAAATGTCTGGAATTGCATTCACTGCTGTAAGTTTGCTGCAAATTCCATATAAACTTATAATAATGAGTTTATAAACTTTACGGGTTATTACCGCTCTTATTAATAATTTATTGGTCTGTAATAAATTGTATATGTCATTTATTATATTATCTAGTAATGAAAATAAATAACAAGAGTATTTGTAACTCTACAAAACAAAAAAGATGAAATTTAAACAGATAGTTTTGCAATTATCTAAGTACTATTGTATAAAAAAAAAGAAAAAAAAGAAAGAAAATTAAATTAAGTTTAGAAACTTAAGTACATTCATTATTTGCAACAGTACAAGAAGATCCGTCTGGGAAAGTTATGGTTGAGGCAGTTAATGTTAATGTTCCAAACCAAGAACCTAGAACCTTAAAAGTAGTTCCTTCTAGTGTCACTATTTCGTATTCAGTATTAAGTTCACCAAGAGAATTGAATTTTATTTCACCAGATGCACCACTGTGTTCGATTGTTAATAATGCATCATATAGAGTTTGTCCTTCCACTGATTTTGCTTTAGCAAGGGCTTTTGCCATGACATAAACTGCATCATAGGCAAAAGCAGCATAAGTATTATAAGCGGCTCCGGAATCTTGGCTGTACAATGGTCCTTCACAGAAGGATCCACCACATTCTTGAAGACTGAACCAAGTAGTATTAAATGCCAAAGCTTGCGGTGAAGTTGAAACACCAGGTCTAGTTCCCAAAATATTTTGCATGGCATCCTGAACAGTTTGACTTCCAGCAAAGGTTGCACCGGTGGTTGAACCGTCAGTAATAAACCAAGGAATGGCATTAGCATGATCTAACAACTGTAATTCTTTAGCTTTTGCTAATACTACTGCTGCATCAGTATCAATAGCATTCAAAACAACGAAATCAGGATTTGCATCTTTGATTGCTTGAATCTGACTTCCAACCTCTGTAGCTGATGGTTGAAATGTTTGTTCAGATACTAGACTTCCTCCAGAGGCTACAAAATCCGTTTTGAATACTGCTACCAATCCTTTGCCGTAGGTATCATCTGTATTAATTGTGGCTCCAGATGTAAAACCAAATGCCTGAGCAAGGTCAGATATTGCAACTCCTTGATCTGCATCTGATGCAACATTACGAGCAAATAATGGATACGCTGTTCTGTCACTTAAAGTTGGTGATGAAGATGCGTAAGACAGCTGAACAATGTCTTCTCCTTTTAGGACGTCTTGCATCGCTCCACTCACTGAACTTCCTGAAGATCCAATGACAACGTGAACTCCTTCAGCTATCAAGTCTTGAGCGGCTTGTGTACCACCGGCAGCTGTATTAAGGTCATCTTTAACTATCGGTACGAGTGTCACGCCTTCTGGGAGAATTCGATTAGCACCAGTTTGAGCATTAATTTCATCTATTGCTATCAAAAACCCGTCTCTTCGGTCACGACCTGCTTCATAACGTTGAGTAATAGGAAATACTCCTCCAACTTTTAATTCAGCGGGTAGACCATCAACTGTGTCTGGTCCAGAAGGGAGAAAGGCTATTATACCTAATAGCAAAACTCCAACGACAATTACTGCACCAGCAATTATACCTATTTGTTTTTGTTCCATATTTAACACCTTATTTTCTAATAAAATCAACTAAAAAAGTAGTTAGTATTGAATGAATACGTAATTTATTAGAAATCTAAGTTCTTGTGAAATCTCTTAAAGAATCGAGATTCTATTTACCCGTTTATCAAGTGTTTAAAAGACTTTCGGACATTAAATTTATAAATTTTGACGAAAAAATGAATTGATTCACTTATAAATTAAAAATCCTCTATGATTTATTTGATCATTTTTTAAAAATTCAATTAATGATTGGAAACATAAAAAATTACCAAGTTTACAATCATCATTTTTAGTAGTAGTGTTATGAAAATCATACTAATAAATTATAATCTCTTTTCAGAAAATTAAATATTGTCAGGTGATTTTATTACTAAAAAAACGGCTTTTTTTTTGTTATTCGTCATTATTTTGGGTTTAAGCTCGATCAGTTTTATTTTCTTTCCATCTATATTCGATATTTCAACTAATAATCCTGCAGAAGATCAATCCTTTGACCCAAATCCTTATGAAAATAGATCATTTATTGATGTTCTTGCAGATAATATATTTTCAGGAGGTGTACCAAAAGATGGTATACCCGCAATAAACAATCCGCAATACATTAATAGAATTGAAGCTGATTTACTTTTAGAAGATAGTGATATTATTTTCGGGTTGGTATTTGAAGGAGAAATTATCGCTTTTCCTCAAAGAATAGTAGTTTATCATGAAATTATAAATACTAGAGGAAATGAAACTAAAATTTCAATTACATATTGTCCGCTAACTGGTTCTGCGTTAGGATTTGTAGCTCATGTAAACTCTAGAGAAACAACCTTTGGTACTTCAGGAAAGTTAGTTAATAGTAATTTAGTTATGTATGATCGACTTACCGGCTCCTATTGGCCTCAAATTATAGGGCAAGCTGTTATGGGAGAAGGTACAAATACAACATTAGAAAAAGTGCAATTATTATGGACAAATTGGGGATTGTGGAAAGCAAAATATCCCGACACTTTAGTTTTATCTGATGAAACTGGATATATCAGACCTTATGGAAACGACCCTTACGGATCTTATGAAAATCCAAACTCATTTTATAATTCTGGGGGACCTATTTTCTCAACTTTATATTTTGATCCTCAATTACCAGAAAAATCTGTAGTTATTGGAGTTCAACTAAATCAATCGTATTTAGCTGTTGAAAAAGAGCTAATTAGGCAAGAAAAAATAATTAATACCGACCTAGGCAACCAGAGTATTGTTATTTTTTATGATAAAAGCTTGGATGTAGCTCGGGTTTATTATAGTAAAGTGAATGGTCAAGATTACACTTTTTCTATCAATAATGGATCTATTGTTGATGACCAAACGAATAATAAATGGACAACTCTTGGAACTTCAGACATAGGTATTTTAGATCCGATTTTTTATTTTGATGTAATGTGGTTCGCATGGGTATCTTTTTTTCCCGATACACTATTGATAATGTGAAAAGAAATTTATTAGTAATTTTCTATCTATTATGGTGTATGTAATAAAAACACTGCCCTGCTGAAATTCCTCCATCTCCGGGTGGAAGTTTGTTATGTATCAAAGGTAGATATCCTTTTTTAATTACAATACTAAATAAAACTGAGCTTATAATATCATTATAAGCTACACCACCTGTAAATCCAATATATTTAATATTTTCACTTTCAGATGCAATTTTCATGCACTCTATAGCTATTAAATTACCAATAACATCATGGACAAGATAAGCAAGGTGTGATTTATCAAAATTTTCTTGCATCAATTCAACAACTAATTTGAATAATAAGGATAAATTGGTGTTACTCAGAGACTCATTGAGATATTTTTTTAAAAGTAAATTCTTTTTCTCAATCTTATTTTCACATAATTTCTCCATTGCTAAAGATTCGAGCATTATTGCTGGTTCACCTTCATAGCTAGCCTCTTCAGTTAATCCTAATAATACAGCTACACTGTCTAGAAAACGACCAGTGGAACTTGTTAATGGAGTGTTAATTTTTTTCTCACATTGTTCAATAATAATTCCCAATTCTTTTTCATCAATATTGATGTCTTTGATTACTTTTTTAATATCAAGAATATCCATTTTTTCTTTTAATAGGTAACTGATAATCATTCTAATAGGATTTTTTGTTGCTAAATCTCCTCCGGGTTGTTGGATATAATCCCAATGATTAATTCTCTCAAAGTTTCCTATAGTTCCTTTAAGAAATTCTCCACCCCAGATTTTTCCATCTGTTCCGAAACCCAAACCATCACCCACAAATATTACGACTTTTTCATCATAAAGAGAATTTTCACCAAGTAATGATGAAGCATGAGCAAAGTGATGTTGAATTTGAAAAAATTTGGCATTGTTTGTTTTACTCAGATCTTTACCGAATTCTGTGGAAATATATAAAGGATGAAGATCAGAAACTACTGTATCAACTTCTGGATTCTGCAAAATAGTTGAAAGATTTGATATTGAAGACTCAATAAATTTCAAAGATTTTTCATATCTTAAATTTCCTATATACTGTGTTAAAAACATCTTTTGTTTAATTACTAACGCGCCTGTTGTGTGAAGCTCGCTACTCACACCAATCAATGCTTTATCTTTATCCCAATTATAACAATCAATTGGTTCGGGGATAAATCCACGTGATTTTCTTATAAATAATCTTATTTCTTTATTAATAACCTTGGATGTAAGAATTAAGGCTTTAATTACTGAGTCATCTGCTCTTTGATGTATAACTCTATTATGCAATAAGAAATAGTCAACAATTTCATTTAAATCTTCGATTATTTCTTGATTATCTATTTGGATTGGTTCATGGGATCTATTTGCGCTGGTCATAACCAAAGTTTGACAATCTGGGTGGCTCAGTAATAAATAGTGAATTCCAGCATATGGTAACATGACTCCGACATTATGAAGAGATGGGGCAATATCCTTACTTAATGGAAAATGTTTCAGTTTTGAAAGCAAAACAATAGGCCTATTTATGGAAGAAAGTAACTTATCTATTCCTTCTGGAACGATTGCAAACTTTTTAATTGATTCTAGAGAATAAGACATTAAAGCAAAAGGCTTTCTTTTTCGATCTCCTTTTGTTTTCCTTATGCGTTTTATAGGTTCATTTAAAACTGCTGAACATACGATATGCGTTCCCCCTATTCCTTTAATTGCAATGATTTTTCCCACGGTAATTTTTGTTGCAACAAATTTTACTAAATCCTCTCCTTGAAAGGATAATTTTTCTCCATTTTTATCATACAGAGAGTAAATAGGTCCACAAGTATCACAGCAAGTTGTTTGAGCATGAAACCTTCTATCATCAGGATTAGTATATTCTAGTTGACATTTTTTGCATAGTGGAAATTCATCCATAGTTGTTGATTCTCTATCATAAGGAAGAGATTTAATAACTGTATATCTTGGTCCGCAATCAACACAAGAAGTAAAAGGATATTTATAGCGTTCTTTTCTATCTCCCCGATTCATATCTTCTAAACAATTTTCGCAAATTGCAATATCTGGAGGAATATAACTCACAGTTAAAGAAGAGTCTTTATTACTTTCTTTTATTGTAAAGGATTGAAAAATTATTTCTTCTTCATTTGCTAATTCACTAATTTCGATTGAATTTATTATCGCTAAAGGTGGAATGTTTTCTTTGAAATATGCTTTAAATCTTTTAACTGTATTCTCCTCTCCCTGAATTATTATCTCAACAAAACTACCTTTGTTTATCACATAACCATTAATATTGTGTTTCTTTGCATATCTTACAACAAATGGCCTAAAACCTACTCCCTGAACAACTCCTGTTATCTTAATCTTTTCAGTAAGAATATTCAATTTTATTCATTGTTTGAGTTTTTGTTAAGTATTAACTTTTTTGTTGAATTTGACATACTTATGATTATGGGCTCATATTATTTGAAAATTCTTTTGAAAAAAATCTTACTTAGGACAGCTGTTTTACTCAAAAATTAATTAAATTGAACCGAATGTTATTTTAAAAGTTAATTGTGGTTTCTATGGATAAATATATTGAACTTTCACATGGAGCTGGTGGGTTAAAAATGGATCAATTACTAAAATCCATACAGTCAACATTTTCGAAAAGAAATACATCAGAAACTGACATAGGAATGGATGCTTTTGATGATGGAGCAATATTTTCTATGAATAATCAGGATTTAGTTATTTCAACTGATGGGCATTCAGTAGATCCTTTATTTTTTCCGGGTGGTGATATTGGGAAACTAGCTATGTGTGGAACGGTAAATGATCTTGTTATGATGGGTGCTGAGCCTATTGCCATCACAAGCTCCTTGTTAATAGAAGAAGGTTTTGAATGGCAGGATTTGAAAACAATTCTAAATTCTATGAACGCTATTTGCGAACAAGAGCAAGTTCCAATAATTGCAGGTGACACTAAAGTTATTCCTAAAGGAAAATTAGACAAATTAATGATTGTTACAACTGGAATTGGAAAACGAATTTCAAAAGAACGAATTCTTGATGCAAATGTTCGAGTAGCAGACCAAATTATTGTTACTGGATCAATAGGTTCCCATGGTATTTCTTTAATGTCTTTTCGTGAAGGACTATCATTTAAGACGACTTTGAAATCAGATGTTGCATCCCTTAGACATCTATTATTACCTCTAGTCTCTAAATATTCAATTCATGCTATGAAAGATCCAACCAGAGGTGGAATCGCCTCCGCATTGAATGAATGGGCAGAAAAATCACGCGTTGAAATTCACATAGATCAGGAAAATGTACCGATTCATCCATCAGTACAATCAGCTGCCGATTTACTTGGATTGGATCCTTTTGAAATAACTTGTGAAGGAAAAGCCATTCTCGCAGTTCCAAAAGATGAATCAAAAGAAATATTGAATATTATCAGAAACAATTCACTAGGAAAAGATGCCCAAATAATAGGTGAAGTTTTTAGTTCTGAAAGTTCTAAAGTGCTGTTAAAAACGAGTGTTGGTGGTTTAAGAAGGTTACAAAAACCTTTAGGAGAACTCATTCCAAGAGTCTGCTAAAAAATAAGATGGCTTAACATGTACTTATCATTATTTATAATTTTAATTGGAATTTATTTTTGGTATGCCGATGAAAAATCTAGTTGCTTTTCTTAATAAAGAATTACGAAATAAGGAGCAAATTTCTCATCTATTTAACCAGATGAAGAAAGATTATATAAACATTGACGAGGAAATTGATAAAATACTTATTATGCATGTTTGTGGTACTCATGAAGATACTTTGATGAAAAATGGATTGCGTTACATCCTCCAAAAAGAATTTCCTAAGCTGAAATTAGTAGCTGGCCCTGGATGTCCTGTTTGTGTTTCACCGGTTTTTGACACAGATATCGCCGTACACCTATCAGAGAAGGTTCGAAATTCAATTATAACTTCTTATGGTGATATGATTAGAGTACCGGGAACCAATGGATCTTTAGAACGATCGCGTCAAAAAGGAGCAAAGATAATTACAGTTTATTCTATCTTAGATGCTGTCAAAATCGCAAAAAATAATCCTGAAAAGAAAATTATATTTATTTCTCCAGGTTTCGAAACTACTGCACCAACTACAGCTTTAGAAGTACAAAATGGACTTCCTAAAAATTTTAGTGTGCTATCTTCTCATAGATTAGTTCCCCCCGCTTTAGATGTCTTGATGGGAATTCCAGGATTTAATGTTAAAGGATTTCTTTTACCTGGTCATGTTTCTGTTATCGTAGGAGTGAATTATTATAATAATTTTTTCAATAAATATCAAATTCCGTGTGCTATAGCAGGTTTTGAACCATATGACATGATTGCAGGAGTGGCTTCTGTACTAAATCAAATTACCTACTCTGAACCAAAATTAGTGAATAAATATACGCGTGCAGTCACACAAGAAGGGAATAAGATTGCTAAAGACGTTATGGATAATGCTTTTAAAGTTGTAGACGCAAATTGGAGAGGATTAGGAGTTTTTCCCAAATCAGGATTAGAAATTGCTGATAAATTTTCAGAATGGAATACTCGATTAGTCTACGAGGATCATATAAAAAAAATTCCAATTCCTACAAATGAAACACCAATAGGATGTTCCTGTCCTGATGTTGTGATTGGTAAAATGGATCCTGAAGAATGTAGTTTATTTTTGAATGGTTGCTCCCCAGAAAAACCAATTGGTCCCTGTATGGTAGGTTTGGAGGGAACTTGTCGGATTAGAGCTATATATTCTTGAAATATAAGTAAGGAAAAGCTTCTCCAATAACAATTACATTGTTATTGTCAATTCACAAAAAACTTGATAATCCATTATAGATAAAATATTAGAATTATACGATATCAAATCCAGTTTCTAATTCTTTTTGAAAATCCTCAAAATCTTTGAAAGTTTTGATTGTTTCAAGAGCATCTTCGATATCCATTTTTTGGATTGCATAACCAACATGAACTATTACATAATCCCCAACTGATACTTCCCCTTTCAATAGTTGGATATTAACTTCTCTTTCCAAACCAATAAAATCACATAATGCGAGATTTTCATCGTCATCAGAATAAGAAAT
>MDVS01000083.1 GCA_001940645.1 Candidatus Heimdallarchaeota archaeon LC_3 | reverse complement strand
TGAATATCGTTTAATAAATAATAACATATGCCTTTTTAAGACTTAATATGATCTTTATTATTGTTTTTATATTTACTCGTTCTTTTGAGGTAACCGATATTCAATGAAATCAAATTAGATTTTATCCTAATTGGTTTGAGCTTCTATCTCCAGTTTATATTCAACGAAAAATGTTTTTGATTTATTTCTTGGTGTTTTTTTTACAATTATCTTAGTAGTATCTTTTTTGGCTTGGCCAGCCTGATAAGTCAGATATTACATGCTCTTTTTGTGCTAATGCTCCAAAACTATAAGATTTTTTTCACGAAATTCATAAGTTATATTCTTATGAATAACCGCTCCTAATAATACAATTGGTGAATATTTAAGTGCATCGTCTGGAGGAAAAATTAAGATTTTACCAGATCTGTTGAACTCAGAAATAAAGTATTGTATATAAATTTCTATTAGATGGTGTTGTAAATGGTTATAAAATTCGTTTAATGTATAGAACACTTTCTGATCGTTAGCACATCTATATGTCCCTATTTGTACTAATTCAAAGTGATGCTCTATATCTTTACCCATGGTCAATCATTAGTTAGAAAAAATCTTCATAATCTTTCGGATTGTTTCTTGTTACTTGTTTTTTCTCGTATTATCGACGTTACAAACCCTTTGAGGATCACTGTATCATATTTGATATAGTTTTTCAGTATTAACATTGATTAAATTGGATTTTTACATTTTCTAATTTATTTTACACGATATGATATTTGCGAGATGGTTGAAAGTTAAAGGATTCAAATCATCTGCAATTGTTTCCAAGTCTGTAAAGTAAAAACAGATATAAATAGATGAAATGAGCACTTCTAAATTAAGGAAGAATAAACTAAATGAAAGCAATTATATGTGAAAAATATGGGTCTCCTGAAGTTCTTAAGCTCAAAGAAATAGAAAAACCTATTCCTAAGAACAATGAAGTACTAATAAAAATTCATGCGACAACAGTACATAGAGGGGATGTAAGAATTAGAAAATTTGATGTTCCTCGTATGCTTTGGATCCCCGCTCGGATATTTTTAGGCCTTAGAAAACCAAAAAAAGATATTCTAGGAATGGAGCTAGCTGGGGAAATTGAAGCCGTAGGCAATGATGTAAAACTGTACAAGAAAGGTGACCAAATTTTTGCATCTACTATGTGGTCGGATTTTGGGGGTTATGCTGAATACAAATGTATGGCTGAAGACGGGGTGCTGGCACTAAAACCGACTAATATGACTTTTGAGGATGCTGCTGTTATTCCTTCAGGGGGAATTACAACATTGGGTGTTATTAGAATGGGAAAAATCCAGAGAGGACAAAAGGTTCTTATATATGGTGCTTCTGGAAGTGTAGGTACGTTTGCAGTGCAACTAGCCAAATCCTTAGGTGCAGAAGTTACTGGGGTTTGTAGTACAACTAATTTAGAAATGGTGAAATCTCTAGGAGCCGATAAGGTAATTGATTACACAAAAGAGGATTTTACCCAAAAAAATGAGAAATATGATGTTATCTTTGACGCTGTAGATAAGATTCCGTCGAAACAAGGTAAAAAATCTCTAAAAAAAACGGGAATCTATCTGTCTACTGACAAGTCCTCTGATAAAATAAAGACTAAAGACGTAATTTTCCTCCTCAACGACCTCAAAGAACTTTGCGAAACCGGAAAGTTAAAAGCGGTCATAGATAAAACCTATCCATTTGAACAAATTGTCGAAGCTCACAGGTATGTTGAAAAAGGACATAAAAAGGGAAATGTAGTCATTACTGTGGCATCATAATTAGATGAGACGAATCCGTTAATAATTTGAATTCTTTGGTGTATAAAAATTGAAAATTACTAAACTGAATTTCAAAACTCAAAGCTGTAAACTGTAAATTTTCCATTACCATGGTAACAGATTACCCTGTGAAATTTTTCCAAAATTATATCTGGAAATAATTTTTCATCTTTAAAAATTAATTCACTGGTTTCTATATTATATATTTCAGTTCCTTCCTCTTTATCATAAGAGTAAAGGACTTTGTTGAATTCTAAATTACCACCAAGACCAGGTAATCTTCCAACTTCATCACCTGAAGCTACATTAAAAATTCTTATAAAATTATAATCAAAATTCCCATTATCAAGCCTTCCAGTGCTTGCAATATGCTCATTATCTAACCAACATGTTGGTAAATCCCATTCATCTCCTGGTTTAAAAGTTACAACAGATTCACCATTTTCGGGTTCATGAATATTAGACCCTAACCATTTCAATAAATCCCAAGACCTTATGTAACCAACTGGAGCCCATCCCCATCCATAAGATACCAACTTATTATTATTAGGGGAAACTGAAAGTTCTCCATAAAAATAGTCGGCATAGATTTTATCGTATTCAACTTTTCTATCGGTTAAATTTGTCTGTGAATCAAAATCTATAATATCTAATTTATTCCAATCACTTCCATGAATAAAAAACTCTTTTTCAGCATGTAAAAAGAAGACGAATGGAAAATTGCTTACATCAAAGTAGTAATCTTTGCGATCAAATTCATAAATATTTATTTTTGTTTCTAAATCATAAACTAAACCAAATCTTCCTCTAATATTAGATAAAGCTATATATTTTTCTTTTGGTGATATTTTTATGCTCAATTTTTCTTTAATATCAATTTTTTCTGGAATCGGAAGTTTATATTTCTTGATCTGGTTAGCAAGTGTTAAGTCAATTTTGTATAGCACAAAATCATCATCCAAACAAAATATAGTCGTTTTACTCGAATGTTTTGATTTGAAAATTGACAATACTTTTTTTTCCTCTAATTCAGAAAATTCTATTACTTCTTTTGTTACTGAATAACTGCTAGTAGGTTTCAAGTTGAAATCAGGTTGATGCACTGTATTACTTACATAATCAATTAGTAATGTTTCAAAATCTTCTTGTGAGAATTTTATTAACTTTAATGCATCTAAGTCCAAGTCTTTACAATTATTACAAACAATATAATATTCAAATTGATTTCCTGTGAAATATTTGTAATAAGGCTGGTTTTCATTGAATTTTTTAGAATGAAAACAGACTTTTTTTTCAAAATCTTCTTTATAATCTAAAAAAAACGGATATTTGGCCAAAAAAATAAACCTACCGATAAAATAATAACATTATTTAAACAATTACTAACGTTAACTCTGGAGGATTAACAAAGTAATTTACCCTACATAATCACACAATATTAATTTCCCATAATCTCTAAAACCCATTAACTGATATTCTTATTATAAACCTTATACAGAAACAAGTTGAGAAAACTCATATTCATAGCAAAATTAAATTAATTAATTGATTAAGAAAATTAGCTATATTTTATAATTATCTGAATAACATTAATCAAAAATAAATTCGTTTCACGAGTGAATTTATCAAATGGATTTAGAATTCTACATATACAATAAAGGAAATGTTGCCTACTCCTACTCAGAGGGTTCATCATTTTTTACGAGAGATGATCGTGTACTCGTAACTGGCTTTTTATCTGCATTACACAGTTTTGCTACAGCGACAATGAAGGAAGACTTAAATAATGTCACTATGAGTTCAACATCAATATATTTCAAGAAATTAGAAGAAAAACCAGACATATTACTTATCTTAATCGTTGCTGATTATGAATCAGAGCTTAATGTTGGTGATTTTTTCAAAGGTATGTTAAAATCCATTAACGCTAACAGCGATTTTATTTCAAACATAGAAGAAAGGTCGTTACATTCGAAAATCACAAGGATTGTAAGAAGTAATATTCAATTTTTACCAAAATCATTAATGGAGGTTGGGGCTTAATGAAAGTTACTGTTGTAGGACTTAGCAAGGCCGGAAAAACCTCTATTATTAAGAGTGTATTTACTAATATTTCATTAGAACAATTATATAATATACCTCCTACCATTTTCAGGGAAGAAACGAATATAGAGCCAAGTTGGACTAATGAACCGCTTTATGTAGTTGATCTTGGTGGTCAAGAAGCCTATCTAAGCAAACACCTTACTACAAAAAATTTTACTCAAAATGATTTAATATTATTTGTAATTGATCTTCATGATAAAGAACGAATTGAACAGGTAAAAGAATATTTCTTAAACATTCTTGGTATAATTAAAGATATTAACATGAATCCACTAATTGGGGTCTTGTTTCACAAATACGATCCGGAATTAAGAGACAGCTTAAATCAAAATTTAACTCTATATTATAATTTTGTAAATGAAGTGTTTACAGCAAATAAATTCAAACCAAATATACATTTCACATCAATAAAAGATGACTCATGTACAATTGCATTATACAAACTAATAATTAAAATATCATTCGGATCTTTACTCAAAATCGGGTTAACAGATGTTGACCCTAATAACTGGTATATCTCTGATTTGAATAAAAAAGAAGACATCATTCAATATCTAATTTCTTTAGGAAAAAAACATGGGGTTGAGATTCGAAAGAATTTTTTAGATTCAATTTTACAAAATAAACCTCTTGATGATAATAAATCGAAATTTGATTATAGAATGGAGAAAGATAAAGATTTTGTGAGATTAAAAATCTATTTAGATGATATACCATCTTCAGAAATTATATCAAAACAAGAAGTAGTTGATAATTTTTTAGAGGGTTTTTCTAAACCAATTTATTGTAGGTTTACTAAGGTATCTAGTGAATCCTTTGCTGAATATTATATTCAGTCTAAATAAGAAATCATAAATTTCTTTTTTGTCTTAATAGATCTATTAATGGTACAAAATCATTTCTAAATACTCTTTGTAATTCTAATTCGGAACCTGTAAACTCAAAGTGCTCATCATATTGCTTATTTCTATACGTTTCTGAGTTAGACTGCAATTCATTTAAGTATTCACGATATTCACTTTCATAGGTAGGTAAATCCCAATCTCTTGCTAATTTAATTCCCTCACGTAGTGTCTTTAGAGTTCTTTGATAATCTGGATCAATAATCTGGTAATACTTGATTTGTACAAACAAAATTTCTAATGCCATTGTCCAATAACGATTAGATCCACATTTTTCAAGTATTTTATAAAACTCATTTAGAACTGATTCTTTAACATAATCTATGGTAAAACTTTTCTCCTCATCAGAAGTTCCCAATGCACATACTAGAGATTCTATTATCCCCAACCGGACTGAGATAAGTAATTCCATATAAGGTAAATCTTCTAATAATGCTGTTGAACTATCAAATAATCTTATTGCTTGGTTATAATGATGTTGGAGTCTTTCCATATGACCATTAATAATTTTCAGAATCGTTTCTTTAATTTCTTCAAATTGATCTGAATTATAAGACTTGATTTCCTCAACCCAATAAGTAGTGTCTTCAGCAATTCTTTTTCCCAAGGATAAGAGGATTAAGTTGTAATAATCTAATAAAACTTCTAGATGGAATCCGTTAGCTTTGTCAATATCAAGAATTTTTGTATATAATTCTTCAGCATCGTTATCAAGATTTAAAGATCGATGTAAATGTGCAAGTCCATTTAAAGAAGCTACTAGATCTTTTTTTTCATTTTCAGTTTCTTTATGGTTCTCTCTATATTTTAACCCCTTTTGGTGGAACCCCTTACTTTCATCAAATTTTCCCATGAAACGATAAATTTCTCCCAAGTAATACATACAACTTGCATATTCTGATTTATTGTTCTCTTTTATCCATATTTCTGATTCTTTTGATATGTAATGGATTGCTGCTTCTAATTCTCCATTACTAAATGCTAGAGCTCCAAGTAATCGTAGTACCTGTCCTCGAATTGGTTGGGAAATTAGTAATTCTAATATATCTTTTAAGATTAAACCTGCTTGCTCGTTTTCACCACTATTTCGTTTTATTTTTGCATGAAGAAGTAAAATTTCACCTTGTAAATCTATTGATTGTCTACGAAACTCATTGGAATTTTTTATTTCTTCTAAAATTTTGTTTGCAAATCCATATTGACGTTCTTTAAATAAGAATTGGGCATTTTTCCATTTTTCTTTAAAAGTTTCAGTCATTATTTGATTTATTCCTTCTAATAAAAATCTAAATCAATTTTTATTCTCTAATATTGATTTAATTATTCCAAAGACGTTTTCAACTTCTTTTATAGAACATTGAATCTGTTTATCAGATCCACCGCCTTTTACACAAGATCTTTTAACTAACTTATCAAGAAACTCTTTTGCTGAGAATATAGTCTCTTTATTACTTTGACAAATCAAATTCTTTTTTTCTATTTCTGCTATTAATACAGTGGGAAAAGAAAAATCAATGATAGATGAAATAAAAGTTGCTCTATTCATGAATGACAATTTCATTAATATTATCAGAGTTTTTCCATATATTTTTGCTTCTATTGGTAGATTTTGCTTTTTCAACGGTTCATCTGTGAATGAACCCTGTTTAATTTCAAAATCTGGAGAAACTTCTTTTGAAAAATTTTCTTTTATTAAAAAGAGAATTGATTTGAGAAATGTTTTTGATAAATCAAAATTTAATTTCTGGATTTTTGGGTAAGAGTTTACAATTTCGAGTGTTCTTTCACTTATTTTCTTGTATGGAAGAGTTAATTTGTTAATTAAATTAACATGAAACTCTTGATTATCTTTCATTATCTGTATTGCTTTATAACCGACCTTGAATGTTATAATATCTTTCTTTAATTCTGTAAACACAATGGACAATGCTTCTGAAGTTTTCAATAAATGAGTTCCACCGCAAGTGTTTAAATCTACTCCATCAATCTCAACTAACCTAATGCATTCTTCTTTTGATGGTATGTCTCCTCTTATCAAGCCTAAATCAACTGAATTACCATTTATATCTTTATTTTGACCTTTTTTTATAACTCGCGTTTTTATATCCAAATCTTGATTCATAATTCGGTAGAATTCAGTTAAAACTAAATTTAACTGATTAATTGATAATTTTTTATTAAGAATTAACTTGGATTCATCATCTTCCAAAACTGCTTTACTAGTATCAATATCAAAATTTTTCTTAATAATTGCTGATACTACATGCTGAGAAGTATGAGCTCGCATATAGGCTCTTCTAAGATTTAAATTAATTTCTAATTTTCCTTTAAATGGTAGAGACAATTGATCTTCTTTTTGTACTTTTTCTTTTAATTTAAAAGAATATTCTAAAGGATTTTTAACTGTGAATGAAGTTTTGCTATCCAAAATTAGTATGGCTTCATCTGGAGGCTGACCTCCACCACCTAAAAACATCGGTAAACTTTCTTTTGTGAAAAATGATCCATTTTCAACTTTAATTATTTCAATTTCGAAATCAGATAAATCAGGATCAATCCAATATGGTTTAGGTATACACAACAAGAATCACTTGATTATTGTAAGTAATTTATTGTTACAAATCAAAAATATGAGTAAGTTATGAAAATATCTTTTTAACTAAATCATTATTTTTCTCTTCAATTTTATTAGTATTTTTTCCTGATAGTTTAATTTTATGCGCTAACTTCGAGTTATTTGCTAAATCAATGTGATTTTTATTCTTTTCTTTAAATTCAGGAATATTAATATAGTTTAGAATATCTGGTGTTCCAAAACTTTTAGTACCAGGTATTTTAATATCACTTACCGCATGATTAAACAGTTCTGAATTTATAACTGAACACAGATAATGTGCTTCTTCAAAGTTACTTCCAGTATTTATATATACAACTGTTTCTTGTGGAATTGGACTTTTTTTACCAATTAATAGATTATCTTCTTTTCCAATTACAACGGATTCGATTTTTTTTCCCATTCTTTTCCAACAAACTTTGTAGTCTGAAATCATATCAGAATTACCATACATAATGTAATATGGAAGATTTTTTGATTTAGCAATGTAGCTCTTCCTATTAATTAAGTCCTTTTTAATGTTGGCAAAATATTTTAACGTGTTTGGATACTTTTTTTTAAAATATTTCTCTTCTCGAATTTCTTCTAAGAAATATTTCGCTGTAAAAATGATAAAAGTATCTAGTGTATACAGCCATTTACTTATATTCCCTGATCTTATTAAAGGAAATACTAAGTCTGTTTCTATCGGAATTTCATGTTTCAAATAAATTTTCTTATTTTGACGATGATTATAATTAGAAAATTTAATTAAATTTCCATTTGTCTCCTTTATTTCCTTTATCCAATAAGCTGCGTTCAATCCTTCTGTATTAGCTCCTTCTTTTGCAAAATATTTTTCAGATTTTTCCGAAGATCTATTTATTAATTTAATATTTAATTTCGAATTAGGGATAATAATATTTGAATCTGGTCCTATTTTTATGTAATCAGCAGTGATTGATTCCAATTCGAAATTATTTATCGATAGAGTTTCAACAGAGGATAAATTCAAATTAGATTTAACTTTCCATTTAACATAAGGAAAATTTTCTTTTTTATCAACACCTTGTTGTCCGTGGAGTATAATTGTGGATGTTATTACATTTTTAAACGGTTGAAACGCACCTAAATCTTCGATTTGTATAATGCTAACATTTTTTGATAAATTTTCTTTTTCCATTCCATGCAGTAAGTATTCTCTAAAAGAACTATTCGCTTTTCCATTAATCAAACTTTTATTCATTATAAGTGAGATTTTCCCATTATTATTTAGATATTTTTCAGCTACTCTAATAAAGAATAATCCCGATATATCTTGTTTCGTATGACCGAGCATAGAATTCATTCCTGTGTAATTTGAATTAATGTATTGATTCCAAATGTCAGCTAGAAAATCTTTATTGTATTCTGTTAAATTTTCCCAATTAATCCAAGGAGGATTTCCTAATATATGGTCAAATTTCAATTCAATCGAAGGTTCAGCTTTAAAAACATCTTTTAAGAACACTGGAATATTAAAAGATTTATTTTCTGGAATAATATCCAAGATATGTAAAAGATAATTTAACTTACTAGTAAAAACGGCTATAGGGTTTATATCAAATCCAAAAATGCTTTCAATTATGAAATCAAATATTTTTTCAGTATTAGTAGTTTCTTCGTGTTTTTCTCTTATTTTAGTAATAAATTCTTTAATGAAAGTGCCAGATCCACAAGATGGATCTAAAATTCTTTCAGATAGTAATGTTCCCCATGAAGATTGATCTACTATGTGTCTTGCCAACCAAATAGGAGTATAGACTTCAGCTAGTTTTTTTCTTAACGATCCCGGAAACAAATCTAAATAAAATTGCTGAAAAAGATCGTTGATTAAAATTTCTTTAAGAAATGCCTTATTATTGACGAAATGGAATAAAATATTGAAATATGACATATTCCAATCTTTATTTTGCTTATAACACTTTTCAAGAAAAGGTTTAACTAGATCAATCTCAGAGATAAGATCTCGATAAATTATTTCTTTTGAACTCTCACTCTTTTCATTTATATTCACTATTGAATCATAATTTTTCTCATCAAGAGATTTGTTTGATATTTTAAGGAGACCAATTATTAATCCCCTTAAAATTGAAATATAATACAGTTGAATTGCTATAATATTTTCATTGAGATTGGGATTAATAATTATTAAATTTCTGTATTCAACACTATCTTTGTTAAAATATTGTATTATTTTTAAAAAGATTTCTTTTCCAGTTTTAAATATTTGAGATGAGGAACCAAATAAATTAATAAATGATTCACTATTAATTTTAGTCTCTTCATGATCTTTAAATTCACTTCTATAATTTAACATCGTTATAACAATTATTTTAGTCAGTTTTTTAATGCATTATTCAAGTCATGGAGTTCATTGATTAGTACACAAGCGTTTTCAACTTCTTCATCCTTTTTCCAATGACTTTTATTAACAAGAGAATCATTATTTTTGAATATTATATTAAATATCTTGTGCCATGTTTTTCCTATTAAATAACATGGTTTTACAGGAATTAAACCTAATTTTTGTTTATCCCAAACTAATGCAAGCTCTGTGAGTGTACCACTTGATCCAGGAAGAACAACAAAAGCATCACTAATATTAATAAGTATTTCTAGCCTGGACATTAATGTATATTCACGAAATTCTTCAGTTAAATATTTGGAGGGTTTAACAGAGGTGATTTCATCTGTAGTTATTCCAATTGACCTTCCACCATTTTTAGTTGATCCTTTGGCTATTCCTGACATAACACAGGTATACCCCCCACTTGCTGTAGTATATCCATTCTTTGCTATTATTTCTCCTATATTACTAGCTAAAACATATAATTTTGAATTTTCGTTACATGTAGAAGAACCAAACACTGTTATTATTGGATTATATTTTGATTTTATTTCATCTATCGAATATCGCGTTTCCAAATTGATCATCTAAACCATTTTGTTAATCAATGGTATTTTCAGGCATTTATAAAAAAAGATTTCTTAGTATTAATTTCTACTTGAAATTGACAAAATTGATAGAAAAATAGTGAAAAAATAAGAATTAAGAGTTTATTCTTTTTCCGTTGAAAAAATTGTTAATAATTCGGTTCGGGACATTAAAAGAAGAGAATCTGTTCTTGATGCTAGTGAAATAGCTTGCGCTGAAAATTTGTTACTTACAATTAGCCCCATTGCGTTACAATCTTTAGAAGTTTTTTCGAATTTATTTATTACATCAGTTCCAGCTGGTTTTTTGAAATCTAATACTTTTACTAACATTCTAGCTGGTAATCCATCGACCTCATTTGCTTTTACAAAGAAATCAACTGAATATTCAAGTCCTGAAACTCCTTCCAGTGTAGTATTCTCTTTTATTTCAAAATTTGATTGATTTAGAAACTTGTATACTAATTTTTTTAGATGTATATCAGAATAATCTTGATTAGAGATAATATTTTGATTTTTTATGCCTATTTGTAACAAATTAAATCACTTTTTTCAATGTTATTTTTTGTTAGTAATTTTCTTAGATTAGGATTTCAATATGATAATATAATTACTTTATTATCAGGGTTAAGTAGAACGGTATTACTGAGTAAATATTTTTTATGTCGGTTTAATTTTATACATGTATGATTTTGTCGACATTTAAAAAGCTATCTAGAAATTTTTGTACTATTGAGGATAAATTTTATTCAATAGAAAGAGAATAAATGAAAAAATACGATTTAAATTCTATTTCATTTCAACAACCCTAAATAAGAGTAATTTTAAACTTTATTTTTTCATGAATCTTCCTAGAGGGTTGAAAATAAAAGGGGCCTGTCCAATTTGTAAAGAAAAAATCAGTGAAGATTTGAATATCAGTTTCCTCTACCTTTAATCTAATGCAGAAAGGCGTTTAATCAGTTTTACACTAGCCTTTTCTTCATCGTACACAATCATATTTGCTCTAACTAAATCACCAAGGACCGATCTGAGTTTGATTTCAGAAATACCTGAACTTTTTACTAGTTCATTTCGCTTCCAAGTTTCTTTTTCACCATGAATAATGGACAAAACTTTGAAATGAGCCCTACCAGAGAAAACGTCTTCCATTAGAGTAATATAAATGTTCAAAACACCTTTTAAATCCTCCTGACTTGCTTGTTTACCTGTTAAACCTTCATAGAGTCTTCCAATTCTCTGTAATTCTTCCGTAAGTAAGTCACGTTCAAATATGATTTCTTCTTTTTCAGATGAAAGTGTATAAAGATCTGTTTTGAGACCTTCCATTTGTTTCTGAACTGATTCTTTTTCATCCTGTAAATTGGCTATATTAGAAATCATAGATTGATGATCGTTAAGTAATTTTTCAATTTCTTGTTTCTTCTTCTCATAAATATTAACATCCTTATTAGCAGAATCAAGGTGTTTTTCTTGAAAATTTCGCTCCAGAGCACGTTGTACCCAGATGAGTTCACCAATGGTTGAAACACCAAGATAGGAGATAATAGCGCTTATATGAGCTTCACGTTCTTCAAGAGAGCCCATTTCTTCCTCAGGGCTGGATGTGGAAAAAAAAGACATAAGTACCGAGAAGTAGAGGTCTTTATGAAATTTATGAACTAGTCCCTAATTTATGGGATGTAAATATTCAGCCCTTTTGTTATAAATGGATCGAAACAATTTGGTGAAATATCCGAAGAAGAGATTTTTGAAAGAAATTTAAGCATCGTTGTCTCCCATCTTTAAATTATTATAGTAGATTATAATATATTATTATATTTTTCATAATAATTTTAATTATTTTGTATTTTAAGTTGTTTAATTCGAAGCTTTCTGATGCTAAGCAACTTACTTCCTTTTGAAAGAATTTTTATTAATTAGATTATCCTACCTTGTACTTTGGATAAACGAGTTCTCTTTTTTTTGTTTTAATTCCCATTTTTTTCTTTCAGAGCGTAATTTGAAGAGATCAACATCTTTGTAAATCAGATCTTCCTTTCCGGAAGGAATTGATAACTCTGTACGTTCTTTTTCTGGAGTGTAAATAAAAGAATCTCCAAATTCGGCCACATTAGCAAAGAAACAATAAGCATAAATTGATCTCCGCGCATCAAAATGAGCAGCTTTGAAATCCGCAGTTACTGGAGTTAAAGCTAAATTAAAGATGAGATCGATAGGGGGTTCGAAATTCTTTAATTCTACTCTTAAATCCATATCTAGGAAATCACGACAAATTACAATAACCATTCTTCCGTATTCTGTATCACAAATAATCGTCTTTCTGGGAACAGATCCTATATCAATACCTTCAGTAAGCCTATGACCTTCATACATGATCGAAGCAGGAATATGTTTCTCTTGTTCCCAAAGAATTCCGTCTTGATTGATTACTACACTAATATTACGTTTAGTTTCGCGATTGTGATAACTTCCTGGAATGATGTACATATTATAATTCTTGGATAATTGTTTGATCTCCTCAACTAATTGGTTATAGTTAAGATCGACAGTTAATTCTGGGAAGAGCAAGATATTTACCCCCTCTGAATGAGCGCGATCCACCATATTTTTTACCAATAATCTTACTGTATCTAACTTTTCTTTCTTAAATCCAAACAATCCGGGGTGTATTTCTTCATAGAACTCACTCAGGATATCACTTTCTTTAGACAAACCAATTTGAGCAATACCAATCCTACAGGTGTTTTTTTGAAATACTGATTGTTCTTTACGTAGATCTCTGAAGATAAGTTGGTATTTTTTGTTTGCTTTGAATCCCAAATCTCCATAAATTTGGCTCGGTTCTTGTGTAAGAACATTTTGAAGTGTACCGGAAATCAATTTCTTAAGCTCGTCTGTTTCACGCCGTTGTCTCTCTACTTGATGTTTATCTGCTAAATTAACCCAATTTTCTACTTCAGTATTGAGGTTCTCCTGTGTTTGGGTAATCTTTGAAATTACATAGGAAAGATCTTTATCTTTGGCCATAATCATAGCTTGTTCCAAGAAAGATTTACCTTTTTCTACATTCTTTTCAATTAAACTGACTTTTGATTGTAGTAATAAAACCTCAATCACCAAGTCATAAGCCTGATTTTTATAACCTAATTCCACAAGTTGTTGTAATAAAGTTTCTAATTCTCTTAAGGGTTCTTGTTCCCCTGTACTGTCTATTTCAAGTACAAGTAATTCACATAAATTCAAAATAGCAAAGACAGTTAAATCATAATCCTCAATATTTTCGTTCAAAATTTTTCTAAATAAATCATAAGCTTTCATTCGTTGATGTAATCGTGTCTCCTGTTTAATGACAAATGCTTCCGCTACTAGATATCGTTTAGTTGTTAGGGGGTTAGTAGCCAAATCATTGAGGCTGTTTAATTGGTTTAAATATTTCTGAACCTGTGCTGGAGAATCCATGTCACTACTGAGATGAATCAATTCAAATAATATCCTAGAGAGGTTTTCGATTCCTCCTTCTCTAATATCTTCTCTTAATTTCAAACATTCTGATAAATAATGATAAGCACGCTTGAGATCTCCTTTTCTATGATAAATTTTCCCCATCCAAAGTAATGGGGAAGAAGTCATTTGTGAATTAATTGGTATATGTCTAAACGCATCTAAACCTTGTTGAAATCGTTCTAAGGCATTGTCAAAATTATTTTTCCTTGCTTCTACTATTCCTAGAGTGAATAAAGGCCCTGATTCCATTATTTTAGTTTCAATCAATTCAGCAATTTTTAAACCTTCTAAAGCTGTTTTTTGAGCTGAATTTATATCCCCTAGCTGAACAAACGCCGTGCTTAGCCATCCGAGTCGTACAGCAATATGTGATTTTCCCCCCAGTTCTTTGGCTTGTTCGATACTTAACTCAATCATTTGAATTGCTTGATCTAAATATCCTATTTGTAATTGATGAAATCCTTTCGCAAAAGTTAAATTGCTTTCCCATAACTGGATTTGTGTGGAATCTGTGTTTTTCAAACGATCAAATGCTTCATCCCAATCATAAAGTTCCTTTTTAATTCGTTCAGATTGATTAAGCCAGATCAATGCCCAAATAGTGCTGGATCTTACTAATCCTTCTAAAAATGAATCTCCTATTTGAATAGTCTCTGAAAGAGCATTTTCCAATAAACTTAATGTTTTGACACCTTTGAAGAGCATGGTATACATTTCAGCTAAAATTATTTTTCCCGCTAACAATTGAACGCTCTCTAATTTTTCTATTTCTTCCTCAGCTTCCTCCATCTTCCATTGTTGAAGTAAAATTAAGATCTTTTTTTTAGCAATCGGATCTGTGATTTTATCAATCAATTTCATGGTTAATCATTCCCCATGAAAGAAACTCCAGGGATTACATTCTTCCTGAAGGCATAATTGGAAATATTGTTTTAACATTTTTAGTTATAAAATTCTTTCAGCAATTGTTTATTGAAAAACAATTCTAAGACTTGAAAATTATTCCTCGTTATTCCTGTTTAAGGTCAACCTTAATAAATATTTTTGTTTTTAATGGTTAAGTTTCTAAGTTGATTTTCTGTTCTTTAAATTCATCAGACAAGTTTCTTGGTTATTTGATTATTAGTACAGAAAATACAACTACTTTAATTAAATCTGTTAAAAATTTAGTATTTTTTTTTATTTCATTCGTTTAACAAGAAAACGAAAACCGTTAGAACCGCGTTCCTCGGAGACTAAGAGTTCCTGACCAGTAGCTATAGCCCAAGCAGGAATATCACGTAGACTACTCGGATCAGTGGTTAGAATTTCTAACACCTGACCCATTTTCAATGTCTTCAAAGTTTTCTTGGATTTTAAAATTGGTATAGGACAGCTGAACCCACGTGCATCAACAGTAAAGTGTATTTCATCTTTATATGCTTCATGCGAGGGGTAGGTTCCTGCTATTTCTGTTTCTTTTTTCTTCAAATGTCTTAGATTCACTTTTTTCTATTTTACTATCTTCAGATTTAATGGTTGGATAACCTTTTTTCTCCAATAACCAAATTCCTCCTTTTAAGCTCTTTACATCTTTAAATCCAGCTTTGTTCATTATTTCAACAGCTACCAATGACTTTCCCCCTCCCGGACATAGTGTTACTATTTCTTGTTCCTTAAATTCTTCTAGATCATCTAATTTTTCTGCTAATTTCATTATGGGTATTGGCTAGAATTAGGTATATGTCCAGTAGTTTTATATGCTCCATCTGCTCCATCATATTCCTTTCTGTCTCGAGTATCAATTATTAAAGGAGTTTGATTAGTATTTATGCGATCAAATAATTCATCAACTGTTATTTCTGGTGTACCCGGTAGATACCACCTTCTTTTAATGATTCTAAAAAAAAAGAGTTGATAAATTTTGAAACCATTCTGAGTTTGCTTATTTTCATTTAAATCACCAAAAAATTGATTGAGTTCCAATATTAAGATATTTTATAGGTTATTGGTTCTAATCCGTCAATATTTTTAAAATGCTTATCATTATTAGTTACAATATGTTTAATACCATTAGCTCTCATGTTCCCAGCTATTAATAAATCGCGGTCCCAATAATTGAGCCTTTTTGGCGTAATTGATATTGATTGATGTCATTTATTATAATTAAATTTTTTAATGTTATGACAAATATATTCATCATAAGCTTTGTCTTTATTTGAACAAGTCTAAAAGCAATTAATTGATTTTTTTTTACACTATCAAAAATCACTTAACCTAATTTAAGAATGAGTATTAGCAATGCCAAATTTTAGAAAAATTATAAATATTACATTATTACTGTTAATGGTTAGTTTTATAGTTGCTCCTATCAAAATAAAAGCAAATGATGGACTTAAATTCAACGTTAAGACTGGTGATACAAAAGTATACACGTTGACGTTACTAGAAGAAGGAAAAGAACAACAATTTACCGTAAAGGTAATTATCGAATCCTTTACTGCCAATGGGGTTAGGATGGATTATACAGGATATGATGCTCTTGAAAAGGATAAAGCCTGTTTTGAAGAAGACATATTTATATCTTGCTTTTTTAAATGGATCGAATTCAATCTTTCGACAGGGGCACAATCTGATAAAGATTACCAGCCACTCAAGGGTAAATTCTTAACTAGAACTGGTGATCAATCCGCTTGGACTGATCATAATTCAAATGATCCCGGTTACACCATAACGGATCTTGAAGTTAAGTTTACCTTTACGGCGTTCAATAGTAATACTAATATAAATATAACTGAAGAACGGATCTACGATTTACACACAGGGTGGTTAAAAAGTTCGAATGAGAACTATGAACATAAAGAATATAACGAAATCTCCAAATTTAGTTTTGTTCAAGAAGAAAATAACATAAGTAGCTCTACATCGAGCCATATAACATCCTCTGATAGAATTTCCACCACCCCCGGATGGGAGTATGGAATATTAATCTTCGCTTTGGTAAGTATTCTTTCTATGACAAAACGCAAACGGAATTGTTAGAAAATATACTTAAAAGACTTCTCTAATGTTTCTGTTAGAAAATAATAGTCCGTTGAATATATACGGAATATACTAACATAAGATTCAAGACTTTGTTTGATCTAAAATAATTTTCAACTGTCCTCGATGTCTTGGTTCGTGCCAATAACTGAAAGTCCATTCTATTACTGCTTCTACACCCGTAGTATATTCGTAATAATTTAAGTTTAAAGCAGCCATAAATTGGATTCTCTCGTTACCATCAATAAACAATACATGTGGAGGAGGAGGGACTTGATATGGGGGAGCTGGTCCTATTTGAGGTTTAATTTTAATTTGGTCTGTATTTATAATTTTTAAATTAAATATTTCAGGGGAGGGAAGAATAGGTACTTCGAGTAAAAAATTATTCGTGTTCTCCAACCAACCCATTAGAGTTAAATAAGACTTCTCCCTTTCAATCTCGTTATGAACGGTGAAGTTTAAACCATCTGGAGTATGAGGGATAGAATGGTTACCTTCGTCATCCCACCAAAATCCCCTATTCATTTTCCAAATATTTCCATACTTGGTGTCTTTACCAAAAATTTTATTGATCATTTGAATAAATCCTTTATTGAATGGTCCATAATCTTCTAAGAGATAAGATCCATTTGTTTTTTTCCAGTTGTGGTCGTTATTTTTTCCTTTATGATATAATAAAAATTTATCAATAATTCAGAAATAGTTACTAGTAAAAGAAACTATCAATAATGGAGATTAAATATGAAGAAGGTTGTAATATCTAATATTAATTTTCGTGATGAAGATCCTTTGGCAGCTTTAGTTAAGGGAGGATTATTAGAAAAATTAAATCAAGAGAGTATTTCTAATTCAACCAGGGAAATAATTTTAAAAAATGAAATTGATTAATAACATTCGTTAATTTAAGAATCCTTTATTACTGATACAAGAAAAAATTAAGGAGATAAGACTTCAGGAATATTTAAAGGAAGCACAGGGATTATGAAGGCAATCATTGCTTATTATGAATATTATTTTTCACTAGCAGAGCTGACCAAGGCCAAAGAAAATATTAATGATTTCTATGAACCAGATTATCAACAAATATCAATAAAAAAGAATGATGCAAGACAATTATATCGGGTGGCAGAGAAGATTCATTTTCTTCTGATCGTCCTATTGGTTTCACAGAAGTCTTACAATTAATTCTTAAATAATATTTTTTTAAAGGTAAACAAAGATAAATTACCGATATTTGTAGATCAAATGTCTTGTCAATTTATTTTGAGAACAATTGAGGATTAATACAGGTTGAATACAAATGTCTCAAGAAAATGAAAAGTTCATGAAAATAGCAATAGGACTAGCTCTAAAAGCGAGACAAAAGGATAATGAACCTTTTGGGGCGATTTTAGTTTATAACGGTGAAATTGTGATGAAAAATGAAAATGAGATTCACAGTCTCTTTGATCCAACAAGTCATGCAGAACTGGGGCTTATAAGTAAGTTTTGTCGGAAGAATAAAGTCATTGATTTAAGAGATTATGGATTGTATACTAGTTGTGAACCTTGTGCTATGTGTGCAGGGGCAATAATATGGTCCAACCTGGGTAAGGTCGTGTATAGTGTATCCAATGATCAATTATCTCAGATTTCGGGACAAACAATCGATTATTCAAGTGAAAACATATTTGTAATTGCCCGTCAAAGACCTGTTGTAATAAAAAATATCTTAAATTTGGAAGGATTGCGAGTTTTTGAGAACTACAAGTTTCATAGCTAAAAATTGATAATGAAAACTTTGAGAGCATGTCACTAATTCATTTTTACATTGTATTCTATGAGGAATAATCCAAAGGGAAAGTCTTTAAATCAGTCTACATCTATATATGTAGATGTTAGTAAACTAAAAGTGAATAAAAATGGCATCAAAAACAATATCTGTGACTGAAGAAGTCTATAATCTTCTCAAGAGGATGAAATTACCCAGAGAGAGCTTTGGGGAAACAATTGAAAGATTATGCAAAAATTTTTCTTCTGAAAATTTAATCGTTTGGTTTGATAAAGCAATAGGTTGGCAAGATTTGACTAGTGAAGAATTTAATGAGGTTAACGAAGCAATAAAAAACTTTCGGTCTGGTTTTAAACCTCAGATGGTTGAATAAGTATGATTTTAGCAGACAGTACATTTTTAATTGATTCCCTGAGAAAAAATTTAGAAGTTCGTGAATTCCTTAAGAAAAATACGTCTGAGATTTTTTTCACAACAGAGATAAACATTTTTGAGTTGTATTTAGGTCTATATTCAAGTAAAATTTTAGAAAAAAATCAAGAATTGTTTAGGAAACGAATTAAGGGTCTTGAGGAGTTAATACTTAAATTTCAAGTTCTAACATTCGGGAGGGGTGAAGCAATCCAAGCAGCAAAGATATTGGGAAACTTAAATAGATCAGGAAATCCAATAGAGTTTCGTGATGGTTTAATTGCGGGAATAGCTTTATTTAATGGAATTAATAAAATATTGACAAAAAATTTTGATCATTTTAATAGAATTCAAGGAATTGAAGTAAAAACCTACTGAACTATTGAAATCTGATAGCAAATGATAATTAATTCTCCCAAAAAGTGAAGAATTACAAGAAAAAGTGTTTGAAAATCGTAAATGGATTGATATGATTTCCAATAGCTCATGTATTAACCAATGAGTAGGAAAATAAGGAATAGGCTATATTCATATTCCGAGAAATGTTGTACCCAATTTCTTGACTATTAAAATGAGTTTAAGAGTAAATATCAAGAAAATGTTATTAGATTAGAATTGAATTGGAATTAAATGCATAATTACATA
This sequence comes from Candidatus Heimdallarchaeota archaeon LC_3, assembly GCA_001940645.1. Next base: position 32,408 of record MDVS01000083.1, on the reverse strand, counting down.
TATTTTACATATTGCATCTTGACTTACATTGTCTTTAAAGAAATTAATAATGATTTCAAATGTTTTTATTAATTACATCAAAGTATTCAAAAATATTAAATGAAAGCGATGAATCCTTGAATATTATACCGAACAGGTTTTTTGGATGGTTGGGAAGAAAGAAAAAGTAAGCACGAGACCAATGAATTCAAATTATACCCGGATTGGTTTCACTTTCCTTTGTAGGCCACTTCCATGCATACCAAACAGTCAGTACATTAAACCCAAGACCAACAATTATTAAAAATTTATCATAAGCAGAAGGGTATGTAGGTAGTCCTATGAGATTAAATAGAAAAAAGAATATGGGAACGATGATGTTTGCCCAACGATTCACAGAATTAATTAACGTTAGGGACAAAAAGACCATAACAATTGGAATAACCATTAATATTGCCATTCCCAACCACATTTCCTGAGTTAATTGCTTACCTCCTATTTCTCCCGGTATAAAATCACCAGTAAAAATTCGAAGGACATCACCCAACAAATATGTTAACATTAGAGCTACCCATAATGCTGAAATTGTTGTCTTGACATCATCCATAATTCCATCACCTCATCGTGCGCTAGTTATGTTGTATTGTTATGACTAGATTTCCCTTTTTGTGCCCTTTTTCAACATAGCTATGAGCTTCGGTAATTTGTTCCAACGGATAACTACTATCTATGACCGCTTTTAGCTTTCCTTCCTCAATAAGCCCTTTGAGAAAAATTAAATCTTCAGCCTTTTCGCTTGCCATCCCACCTACTACTGTTATTGAAGACCAAAGGCCTCGAATAGTATGTGACAGTTTCATGACAGCTTCAAGATAGAATCCATTTTTCTTTAGCGATCTTTTAACATTTGAAAATGAAGTCTTACCTACTGTGTCATAAATAATGTCATATTTCTCACCGTTTTTGCTAAAATCCTCTTTAGTGTAATCAATTACCTTTTTAGCCCCCAGAGATTTCACTAATTCTAAATTCCTCGTGCTACAAACACCAGTAACTTCTGCTCCAAAAGACTTGGCAAGCTGGACCGCAGCTGTACCTAATGCTCCAGAAGCACCATAGATAAGGACTTTTTGACCGCTCTGAATATTTCCTTTTCTAAGAAAATGTAATGATGTATTTCCCCCAATAGGAACGGCAGCGGCTTCCTCATAGGTCATTTCGGCCGGTTTTATTGTCAGCATCTTTTCTTCAGGCAGACATATGTACTCGGCATAAGTACCACCTTTAACACCAGTTAATCCAAAAACTTGGTCACCTTTCCTAAATAATTTTACATCTTTGCCTACTGACTCAACTTCCCCGGCTAGCTCATGCCCTAGCATAGTTCTTTTCATTCTTGGTTTTCTGAGGCCAATTACTAATCGCATGGGGAGCCAGAACAAGAGACCAAAGTTGGCACTACGAAGTTTCACGTCCCCTGATGATACTGTTGTTGCAAATATTTTGATGAGTACTTCATTGTCTTTGGGAGTAGGTTTTTCTACCTCTTTTAACTCAAGAACATCCGGAGATCCGTATTTTGCGCATACAATCGCTTTCATTTTTTCTTTATTTTCCAAACTTTTCACCTAAATAAATTTCTTATCTAAACATTCTTGTTTAGATCCAATTCCAGGCATACCAAACCGTCAGTACATTAAACCCAAGACCGACAATTATCAAAAATTTATCATAAGCGGAAGGGTATGTAGGTAGTCCTGCGAGATTAAAAAGAAAGAAGAATATGGCAACGATGATATTTAACCCAGGATTCACAGGATAATCTAATATCAGGGACAAAAAAACCATAACAATTGGAATAACCATTAATATTGCCATTCCCAACCACATTCCCTGAGTCAATTGCTTGCCTCCTATTTCTCCAGGTTTAAAATCACCAGTAAATATTCGAAGGACATCACCCAACAAATAAGTTAACATTAGAGCTACCCATAAGAATGCAAGCATTATTTTAATATCGACCATAATTCTATCACCTATGTTTGTACTAAGTCCATTTCATGTTTTTTTCCATTTCTGACTCGAAATTTATTTGTCTTAATTAAAATAGCAATCGGTACAAAAATCTCATTTAAGGGAAACAAAAATAATTAAAACAATTAAAAGAGAAAAAATTATGGAAAACGACGAATTTGTAAGGTATTTAATTCTACATTCAAATATCCCCGGAAAAAAAATGACACACATGATCATTGAGGAGCATGTTGCTTTTTTAAAATCACTTGATGCGAAGGAACAGTTAGTTCTCGCGGGTCCGTATGTTTGATCGAGAAGGTGGTCTGATGATAATAAAAGCTACTTCAGTAGAGGAAGCGAAAGAAATTGCCGAATCAGATCCATTTACGCTACATGGAGTGCAAGCTTATACACTAAAACCAATGATGCTATCAAACAAAGAGAATAACTATTTATCTCCACCTTAAAATGTCTTTATCAAAATATCCTTCTCGATCTTGGTCAGCTAATTGCTTTCTATTATAGTAATAAGTGAGATACTCATCTTTCAAATAATTCTTCCATGACGCATGAGGTTCTACAATAAATTTACCTTGGATAATAAAATCAAACTTTGTCTTACATTTATGTTGAGCAGGGACTAACATTCAACAATTTTTATTTAATTTTTTTTATTTTCTTCCTTTTCCTCATTAGTAGGATCATTGGTATTGCTAACAAGAAGAATATACCCAGAAATCCACTAGATGAGGGAATAGGCTCGGATGAGGTGATTGTTGTCGTTACAATAGAGGTTGTAATGATTGTTGTTGCAGGAGTCGTCTCTGATGGTTCTACTACATTGACAGTAACAAATACAGTATCAGTTGTGAACAATCCTACTAGATCATAAACGACAATAGTATAATTATACAATCCTGGTGGGAGCCCATCTACATTAACAATAATTGGAGCACCAGTTACCCATGAAAAACTGCTAATAACAGTGTTATTAACAATTATCAAATAATAATTGGGGAATTTATCTGTAGCTTGCCAATTTATCACATTGAAAATAGAATTTTCCTCATAACTGATGTCTGCTGGGCTACTTATTTGCGGTGAATTAACATCTAATGGAATTGAATCCGGATCAATCGCTCCAGCAAATCCCGGGATCACATACAAACTTCCAAGAACATTATCACTATACAGATTCCGGAACCAAACATTTTCTCCTGTGGAATCATCCAAGGCATCTGATACTATGTTAGCAATTATTGTATTCGATGTTATAGTGTTCTGTGTGCTGTCTGCCTGTACTGATATCCCCCATTTATTATTTGATAATGTATTTGTATTGATATTATTTTCTATAGATCCATTTAGAAGAAAACCATTTTCAGAATTCAAATCGGCCGTATTGTTGAATAAAGTGTTATTTTGACTAGTTTCCGTGAGATAAAATCCGCTTTCTTCATTAGAAATTGCATAATTGCTGTTAAAGGTATTTTCTATCCCTGTAATTAGAAATCCATGCATTCCGTTGTTTTGAGCATAGTTTTCCCACATTTGACCCTGAATAATACCTACCACAAATCCGTTTCCTAAATTATTGCTTGCATTATTTCCAGTTGCTTTTGTGTAAAAACTATTGCCTCCAAGGAAATTAAAACCATGTTGGGTATTATTAAATGCCATATTATCTATAAAGATATTATTATCATGGTTATTAATCAGATCGAAGCCATTTTGACTATTATTTTCTGCAATATTCCTTTTTAAGGTATTTCCATCAGCATCAACACGAAAACCAACTTGATTTTCATATGCTGAATTATTGTAAATCGTATGATTTTGCCCAGACAAAAGATAACCCCAAGTATTATCATTGGCAATATTATGATAAAAAGAGTTATTATAATTATTAAATAAAGAAAATCCAGTTCCACCATTGCTTGATGCAATATTGTAAGCAAAAGTGTTAAAATTAGCTGATCCCACTGCATAAAATCCAAAATTGGTGTTATTTATAGCATAATTATTTTGTATAGTATTATTACTGGGTCCCGCACTAAAATAGAAACCAATACTATTATTATTAGCTGTATTATTGTCTAAAATATTGTTATTACTACTTTGGAATAAATAAAACCCATAATTCGTATTATTGAAGGCTGAATTGTTATAAACTATATTCTGGTTAGCATTAATATGGAAATAAAGACCAATATCATTTGTATTGGCTGTATTGTTATTTAGGATATTATTCATACTATTACTACGAATATAAAATCCAAATCGGGTATTTTCTGCGATATTATTACTCAAATTATTGTAATTACTACCGCTGTTTAGATAAAATCCGTACCCACCGTTATTACTAGCATCATTATTGAGTAATTGGCCATTAGTCACATTATTAAGCTGGAAAACACCGGTACAACAATTTAGAGAACCATTAATCACGACATTACGAATAATAAAATGCATATCTGTATTAAAAATTGAGATACCCACTCCTCCGCTAGCATTTATGTAATAGTTTTCGAAAATGTAAGGATCAACACTAGTCCCAGAGCCAGTCCAATTCCCTGAAGAAGTATCAAAATTACCATTACCATCAACAGTGATGGGTGCATGGGAAGGTAAACTATGAAGAGAAACAATTTTTGTCTGAAAATCAGAAATCACTTGAACGACTAAATCCTGATTAGTTGTTTCACCCTCTAGCAGAACTGTTAGACCAATACCTGTTAAGACGATAGTAGTCATCAAGAAAGACAGAACTTTATATTTTTTCACAATAATAATATGAGAATTCATAAGGTTTCAAGACATAAATTCTGATTAAAAAAGATTGTCCAATAAGAAAAAATTCAAGCAAATACTAGACGGTAAGACGAACAAGGAATACTGGAGGAGGGGGAGGAGAAGGACGAGATAAACCTAGAGTATAAATTGATAAATAGGCCAACTTAATGAATCTCCAGTGAGAGCACCCAGAAGTAATGTAATAGGTAGGATAAACAAAATGTTTGAAATAAATAGCAAGTGTAAGGTAACGAAGGTTATTACTGTTATTATTCCTGCGATTGTTCTTAAAAGCACAAACTGAGTTGAATCAGTCACTTTATTACTCTACTTTCCTTATAATTTTCCAACATTATTTTTAAAAACGCAAAAATCATCGGATTCTCTTTGTAAATTATCTTACAGGAGCTTTTAACAGTTTTAAAACATTTACTGATATTGATTTAATCATATTAGTTATTATTGTTCCAGTTATTGTCTTTACTCCTTGGATAATTGTTCCTGATTTCCAAGAAAGCTCATATAAAATGTCCTCAGTAAAAGTACAACTATTTCTAGTATTTTTGGATTTCATTTCTTCTTTTATAAAATTTTTACGGATTGGAGAGTCAAATTCCCCATTTAACATGTTGATTAGACAGAAGTGAATTGATACTTTGAGGTAGATAAATCAACTTATTACCTGTCTATTTCTCAAAAAGATGTTTGAATTTCAAAGAGGACAATAATTAGTAACTTCTGGCCTTAATTCTATCTTTTTTATTATTTTAATACACTATGAAATGGGAAAATCACTATAATTATTTATAAATTAAATCCTTTGTGTGTTAGTTATGCAATAAGCGGATTTAAGTAAAAATTAAAGAAATAATTCAAGTCCTTGCACTTACAATTATAACAAACAGATTACATAATTTTTTAAATCAATTTGTTTCATACTATAGTAATGTATCTCAATTTGGAATTAATATGATAAGGATTTTTAATTATACAATTGAAAAAGATGAAGATAACTACTATGTGGCTGAAGTTCCAGAACTGCCAGGATGTCATACACAAGCAAAGTCTTTAGATGAAATTGAAAGACGTGTTAAGGAAGCTATTGAGCTTTACTTGGAAACTCGGTAAGAATTTACTGCATTAAGTAAATTTATTGGAGTTCAACAGGTTGAGGTAACCCTTGAATGACTTTAAGACCTTTACCATTCAGAAAAATAAAAAACGGTCAGTTGATCTGGGATATAAACCTGTTAGGCAACGTGGATCTCATGTTTTCTTTGAGAATTCTCATGGTAGAGGAACAGTTGTTCCAAACCATCCAGGAGAAGATATTGGAAGAGGCCTTCTTAGAAAAATAATAAAAGACTTAGAAATTGAACCAGATGAGTTTATGAAAGGGATTTAAGAAAAAAACAATAATTGCCATAATTCTTTTTAAAAATCGCTTAATTAAGCAATTAATCTTACAAAATATTTGAAAAAGGAGTTGAAAAAGTGTTAGAACAATTTTTTTCCAGTGGGTCTTATTCCAATTCCGTAATTGTGATAAGGATCTATTTCTTTATGTTGAATAATTTCTCTTAGATATTGATTTCTTTTTTTGATCTAAAGTCGTATTTAGGATTCGGTTCTAGTTTGATAAAACCTTCCGGGTTATTATCATAAATCAAAGATAAGATTTTCCCTTGAAATATTCCTCTAATTCCTTTCCGATTTTTGATATTAGAAATTTCCTTAAAACATTCTAAAATTTTATCACTAATATAGATATATCGATTTTCTTCTCCAAATCTTCGAATTTCTCCCGTGATTATGCTAAAATTTAATAATTCTCAATTGGGACTTAAATTAATAATTTCGAAAACTAAAATTTCAAATAATATCTCTTATAAAACTCAATTCTATCAACAGCGTCATTAATCAGCTTTTGTAACTTTTTAAGGTCGTTTTCAGTCAATTCAAAGGTATCATCTGAAAATTGATTGAATATATGTAGAATTGCTTTCTCACGATCATGAGAGATTCAGAAATCAAACATGAAAAAGGAAAGAAGCTGAATAATTATAATAAGATTAGTTTCAGTTCACTTTCTCCCACGTTCGCTAGGGGATGATCTACGAAAAAAATAATAGCCATCCATTTAAGCTTATTTCAAAAAGCAAAATTAACGGGCCCCCGAGGTTTCACAAGGCTTTAAAGTTAGTTTTTTTAATAATAAAGAAGAGAAAGAAAACATTATTTCCTTTATCAAAAAGTATATTACAATATGAAATAATATAAAATTATGGGGAAAAAAATTAAAGTATTTTGTGCTCATTGTAATAGACTAATAGGATCAGTAGCATTTTTCATAGGAAATAAGACAATAAAATGTAAATTTTGCTCAGAAAAATCAGAGATAGTCATTGATGATTATGGATATAGTAATATTAAGAAAGTTGAGAGGAAAAATTACTGGACATCCATTCTTAGACGGAGCTCAACCATAAACAAAAATTTCCATTTTTATGCGAATAATCGGAACCTTTAGAATTTAAGAAAATTGAATAATCCTAAAATACTTAGAAAAACTGTTAATTTCCAGGGTTTCCGTTCTAGTAAATATAAAACTGTAAACAGATATGATTACATGAAATATAGAAAAGATTGTTATAACAGTTAAACATAGCTATTCGAATTCTGTTTCTTTTCTAATTCTGCAATCCTAATTTCTAACTTTTTTAATTTCTCTTTTTCGTTTATTAAAAGATACGTATCAATATTTATTCTTCTTACATTAGAATAATAAAATTTGATTGAACTAACTACGATAAGTAAGACTAGTGCATATTCACTTGTTGGTAAGATATTTAATGGTCCTTTTGGATTTCCTAATATCCCTACTGTAGTAGTGAAATAAAGAATTAATAAGGAAACTTGTATAATTGGTAACATAAAAAGTTTGACCACGTGAGTTTCGTATTTTTCCATTTTTTGTTTCCACCTTTATAGTTCATTTAATTTAGTAAGCTATAATAAAAATAAACAATGATTTAGCAAATTCCCGTTTAAATTTAAATAAATATCCTAAATTCCAGAGATAACTTTCGATATTTGATTGGTCATATTAATAATATTATGATTTATAAAGAAGAGTTTCCACAACATAATCATTGACAAAAGGTGGATAATCCCCAGAGTTAAATAAAAAGAGAGCTGTTAATGATTGATATTTTTGTCTTATTTTACGTTTATGTTCTAAAAAATATTGATAATCAATAATGCAACACTTTTCGATATTGTAAGCAATCTTAATCCTCCTCTCCGTTATCTAAGACAAGAAAATACCTTTTGAAGCTTCTAACAATAGTAGGAAAGACATAAACCAAAGAAATGATAATAATGAAAAAAATAAAACTTAAAATCAAACCAGAAGCAATGGCAAGTGTAGATAAGAAGGAAAAATTTATTGTCAAAAATAGCAACACAGTACAAATAAAAGATTTTGTGTACACTTTCCCCTGGTGGTCTCGTTCTTTATCCTTCTGGTTCCCCTTCTTCTAAGAATCTTAATAATAATTATCTTGGAGATTCAATTTCTTTTGATCGTCCTATTGGTTTCACAGAAGTCTTACAAGTAATTCTTAAATAATATTTTTTTAAAGGTAAACAAAGATAAATTCGATCCGATATTTGTAGATCAAATACCATGTCGATTTATTTTGAGGACAATTGAGGATTAATACAGGTTGAATACAAATGTCTAAAGAAAATGAAAAATTCATGGAAATAGCAATAGAACTAGCTCTAAAAGCGAGACAAAAGGATAATGAACCTTTTGGGGCGATTTTAGTTTATAACGGTGAAATTGTGATGAAAAATGAAAATGAGATTCACAGTCTCTTTGATCCAACAAGTCATGCAGAACTGGGGCTTATAAGTAAGTTTTGTCGGAAGAATAAAGTCACTGATTTAAGAGATTATGGATTGTTTACAAGTTGTGAACCTTGTGCTATGTGTGCAAGGGCAATAATATGGTCCAAACTGGGTAAGGTCGTGTATAGTGTATCCAATGATCAATTATCTCAGATTTCGGGACAAACAATCGATTATTCAAGTGAAAACATATTTGTAAATGCCCGTCAAAGACCTGTTGTTATAAAAAATATCTTAAATTTGGAAGGCTTGAGAGTTTTTGAGGACTACAAGTTTAAAAGCTAAAATTCTTTACAATTTATAAGAATTCAAGTATATTTTGGATTTTTATTGAGGTAAATTTTCTTCTAAACCTTTTAAACCCTAGTTAGTACCAGTGGATTGTGTGCTCAGGATATCAATATTTTTACTCTTTCATACATTAAAATAGCAATATTTAACATTGAAATTTATAAAACTCTCCAGTCAATAATACCTTTTGTTATCTAATAGGATCAGATAACTCCATTAAAAATAACCCCGTACCTCGTGATGGACAAGTCGGATCATTACATTTTACTTCTAATTCTTTAACATTAACTGATTTGAAAATTTCTAATGCCAGATTTTCCAACTCTTCAAACTTAAAACCATCATGGGCGTGTTCAGGCGATGGGACCATTCCTGAGGTATCACTGTGAATTGCATCTACAATTACCGCTTTTCCATTCTTCTCTAAGATCTCTGCTATTCCCTTCAGGACCTTTGAAGTGGATTGGACATGATGAAGTGCTAATGAACTTATTATTCTATCAACTTTTGTTGGTATTTTCAATTTTCTTATGTTATTATTAACTTCTAAACTTCTAGTTATTTGTTCCATATCTCCGATAACAAGGTGAATTTTTGGAATTTTTTCTAAATCATTCGTTATTTTCATTAGGAGCAATTCAAGCATTTTTGGGGTCGCATCAAAGCATAATATTTCACTTAAAGACGATTCTTTTAGAATAGGTAACAAAAAAGTACCTGTTCCGACACCTAAATCAATTAAAGAATTTTTGGGATTTAATTGTATTGATTTATTTATTTCACTAATTAAAATCCGCATGCCTTCTTTCCCAAAGTAATTTTCGACTATTTGGTCTCTTTTGGGACCTTCTTTATTGGTGAAATGTTCTACATTTTGAGTAAATAGTAGTTGATTATTAATCCCTAATTGTGAAAGAATCAATTTTGTATCCTCTTGAGAAAAAATATTTGAGTCGTTGGTAGTCACAATAAAAATTTTTTTCTCAATCTTAAAAAAATATCTGTGATGCTTATGCATTAACTGATGAAAAATGAATTGATCTAAATAATGTTCGATAAAGCTTATTTTACTTAGGATATGATCTCCGAATAATGCAATGACCATGTTTCTAAATAGCATCAGTTTTAATAACATCACTAACAAAGTATTACTCAATCATGTTTTGAAACAAGATCCCTAATATATGGAATTGAATAAATGATCAATATTCCCCTTAGTAAATTTTTTTCTTTTAGGATTCAAATAATCAACCTAATATTTTAACAAATTTAAACCATAGACTTTTAACTACACGTATCCATATCAAAATGTTAACATTCCTCGTTTTATTAAAATTCACAACCCATTTTAAGGTTGATTTAAATTCAGAATTGCTTATACGTTTCATTTTCAAAATAATCATATTAATTGGGATTTCATATGGAAAAAGATCAAAAACTAAAAGCAGAAAAGCCTCCTTATCACAAACTTGAATCAAATGAAAATTATACCCCTTCTTATACTGGTCTTAAATCAAATGAAAATTTTACCCCGTTTTATGATGGTCTTAAATCAAATGAAAATTTTATCCCATCTTATGATGGTCTTAAATCAAAAAAGTTTATTCCTTCTTACGACAGCCTTAAAGCAGATAATAAATTCAAACCTACCTATGGCCGTCCTCGGAGATCAATATTGACCTTACTCTTTCGTCATTACAAAACATTGTTAATCTTAGTCGTCTTGATGGTTATTGTTTACCTCCTCACAACTTTTCTCTAATAGTTTTGAGGAAATTAGTTATCGTTTTCTCGGGTGCTTTCAATAAATATGTGTCCAATAATGAAGACCGATTTTGAATATCTATTTGAATTTTTGAGGTTTATTGTCTATCAACAATTCTATAGAGACCCAGATATTATAGTTAACAGGACAAAATCCCAAAAAATAACTATTCCAAATTCCTCTAACGTGATATCAGCATTTTTAACTAAATGCAAGCCTCCTTTACAGTATTGGGACTCTGATCGTCCAAAATTTTTTCATCTTTTTCGTGAAATTTTAAAAATAGATCTTCAGCCGGTTCTGGATTATTTTCAATCACAATTCAATATTAATGTTTTATCAGAGAATGTAGACAGCTTGGATCCCAAAGAAATGGTGTCATTGGTTTTATCGAAAATTTATGGACAATTTTATGAGAAAAAAATTAATGAAATTTATAATTCAATCGCTCAGAAGGAATGGAAAAGAGAAGAACGATTTGGTTTAATAGTAAATGAATATTCACTTTTGGTAAACATTCTATATTTACAAGAGTTAGCAGTTTTTACAGGAGTTCACCTTAAGATGAGTATTTTAATAAGAAAGTTGTTAAACGCATTCAAATCGTTAGACAGAGAAAAATTTCTTTTAATTCAATATAACCAAAAGTAAATGAAATTTTTAAATCTAAAACTATAAAATTACATATCTAAATACCCTTTAATCTATGATTCGACAAACAAGTTTAGGAACAAAAAATGAAAATCAATTGTTTCAAAAGTAGTTTTTATTATTGAAAAATAATAATGGAATTGGATGATTTTTGAAGCTTTCTCAATATAAAATGTTAAAAATAAAAAGCAATCAACCTATAACAATTGAAATACCTTCAGAATATGTAGATTCAAGTAAAACATCAGTCGAAGGACAGTATGCCCTATTATTATTTATCTATAATAACTTAAGAATTATCCGAACAGAGAAGAATAGAGTGATCAAAGTCAATATTAAAGCAGACTATGAAATTTGCGAAGGTACGGGGTGGGTTCACGAAATTAGTCATAAAATTATGGATTTAGGATTTAACTACCTGTTTGAAATTCATGTCGATGGTTGGTGGAGAGAAAAGTATGAGAATGAAAAGCTATGCAAAATAGAATATTACTTCGAATATGAAAATTACATGGAAACAATTAAACCCGAAATAGAAAAAATAAATGGAATAGCTTATTTAAAAGTGAAAATTATTGAATTAGCTCCCTGACAAGCTTAAAAAATGCAATTGGTAATCAAAATAATAAATATCTGTCCAATTAAGAAGACCAAGTAGGAGAATGAAAGAACCAAGGATTATTATCCAAATTTTTAATCAGAAAAATAATTCACACTATTTCTTTAAAATACCCTTATCTTTTTTCATTCTATTGTTGTAATTGCTTTATTTGGAATTATTACTTATTTGGCAAAATAATCTGATTATTAGACCTTATTCTTTCCAACCTCTAGATCTCTCATGATCAGATAACAATAATGATGAATTATTTCTGACTTTAAAAGAGGTCTTGTTTCGTGATTTAACAATTGTTGCATTACAATTTGGACATGAGCTTACGTTTTCTACTTCTGTTCCACAGTTTTCACAATAATCTAAACTCTGAATTGGTCTATTGGGATCTTTGGCATATTGGATAGGAATTTCAACACTCTTTTTTTGTAATATATTCTTCACAATAATAATTTTTAACATAAAAGTAAAATCGTAAAGATTTCCTGAGTCTGAATGGAAAAGTGAGGAAGGTACGATAAATTTTTTGGGAAAATCCTCAAGTCTCTTGACCTTTAAAAGTAAATTCCTAAATTCTTCTGATCTTGATTTTGATCTTGAAATTATTTTCGTTTTCCGCAATAATTCAATTCGGATCTCCTTATGGTTAATGGGATTTAACATCTGAACAATTATTTCTAAATTGTCACCTGATACAAAAACATTTGAACTTAATTTGATCCTTAATCCATTTTTTTCGGTTTCAATTGCCTTTTTTTGAAGGATATTTTCATTAATCCGATATGGGATGTTTTTAGTAATCGGAGGAGGTGAACGTCGCATAAAAACTTTCCCAGAATCAGATTCAAATCTAACTTGAGCTTGATGAAAAACACTCAAATCTTGATATTTTATAGGAAATATTGGGAAAGAAGGGAGTTCATATTCTAGAGTTTCCTCGAGCAATGTAAGATGTTTTAGATCATCGAAAGGGAATTCTTTTATACTTTGGGAATAAACGTGTTCTCCTCGATAGAGCGTTTCATCAGAAGGTTTATGAAATTTTGTAGTTTCACCACTACATAGTAAAATAACAAGTTTCTGAACACGCTCAGGTATTTTGGTCATATCAATGAAAAAAGTTGCTTTTACTCTGTCACCTGGTTGATAATCAGCTTTATCAAATCTTATTTCAGCTAACACCATATTACAATCCTCAATACTAAAATCAAAAATCTGTGATTTATAAAGAAGAGTTTCAGCGACATGTTAACATTTTTGTCAATTTCAGCGATTACGAAAATAATATTTCAGAGTTGATAATAATGTTTTTGATGAAAATTCCTTTAGTTGGTGATGATGAGGACGGAATAAAGACTATTTTTGAGAAATTTTTAGGGGAAAAAAGAATGGAACCTCACCACTTTTTCGTTCAAGGATTTAGGGGTTCAATTAAAAAAATGATTGTGGCTAATAAAGATGTTAAGTTCCAATTTTGGTTCCTTAATCAAGCTAAAAGGTTTATTAGTTCACGTCGTTTGTATTACCAAGGTTCTTATGGTTTTATCGTTTTTTCTGATGTCACCAATAGGAATTCCTTTCTTAACAGCAATAAAATATTTAACGAGGTTTTGAAAAACTGTCGTGGTGGTCCTATTCCTGTAGTTTTAATAGGAACCAAATCTGATTTACGCGATTCTTCTCCCGATTCAATTTCTCTTGAAGAAGCTCAGAGGTATGCAAAAAATTGCCTAAAACACTGCAATTTGATAGTAAAATCCCCTATTTTGACACGGTTGTTGAAACTGGTCTAAATATTGACCAGGTTTTAGATGAATTAGCAAAATCTATTATTTCTGGTAAATAGACATATTTACTAATTTTTTTACTCATGATTGCATCTATTTTAGCTTTTTCTTTCAAAAGATAAAAATGTCAAAACTTTATTCAAATTTCTTTATAGGTTCAATATTACCTACTGTTAGTCATCCATTTTTTTTTTCAAAGCTTTTTTTTCTGAATCTAGATATTCTAATTGATCATACTCACCTTCAAATCCTCTAATAGTTTTTTATAATAATTCACTCTATAAAATCAATATTGTCATAAATCAAAATTTCATGATATGATCTCCTTACGAAGACTTGAAAATCATTTATGGACTAATATCTGGTTTAATGAAACTCCTGTTCCCTATTCCTATTTCTTCTTTAATAACTCATTTATCTTAATCAAACACGATCTTGATAATAATGACCTGATATTAGCTGATTTTTTGCTGACTTCAGAAGGAAATTTAGATCCAATACCAATTTTTCCAACAATAAGTAAAGGACTTTCTCCAGTAGAATGGATGGAGTTAAAAAGGAAAGGATTAACTAGAGAACAAGCCATAGAATTCAAAAAATCCGGTAGAGCTTTCAGTGAAGTGAATATATGGCTACAAGAACAGTAAAAATAAATAAATGGGATCTTAAACTGTATTAGTCCATAATTCAGTTTTTTCCTCTTTCCAAGCAGTACCATAAATAATATGAGAATTAATCTTTTTTATCAAAGTAATCTATCCAATTATTAATTTATAGGTTATTAAAAGAGAAAAAGAAAAAATTCACTTATAAATCATCTGTTTTCAACCTTCCTCGATGTCTTGGTTCGTGCCAACAACTGAAAGTCCATTCTATTACGGCTTTGACTAGTACAATAACTAAATATAATACCCTAAAAAATTCCATTTACAAAAATATAGAAATTATTGCATTATTCACGGATTTCTGGTCGAATTTATACTACTTTCTTTCAGATTTAGAATCACTAAAAACATCCACTAAACTTTATGCAGTACGATGAAAAATGTCTCAAGTAACTGATAACATATTTATTAGGGAGATAAGTATCCCAGATGATGGTGAACATTTAGCGACATTGTTTAATGAATTTAATAATAGTTGGGAAGGTGGTTTTATGGGAGAAGGGGAAAATACTAAGGAAACTGCTCTTGATATAGCTACGCGTCTTAAATTAATCTCGATATTTGTAGCTGAAGATGAAAATAAAGAATTAGTGGGATATTGCTCCTTACATCCTCATTATCAAGATGCTGAAGCTTGTTATGTCGGTATTTTGGGTGTACATACTCGGGTGATGGATAAGAAAATTGGAAAAAAATTAATGCTCAAATCATTGGAAAGAGCAAGCATAGAAGGATTTCAAAGACTAGATCTAGGAACTTGGGCAGGAAATATTAAAGCCATGCCTTTATACAAGAAATTAGGATTGAAATGGGTTCCTGATACAAGTGTCCAAATGGAATGCTATATTCCTCTTATCCTCAATCAATCACTCTTTAAACCATTTTGGGATAAACACCCAGATTGGTATAGCAATTTTAAACTGGAGATAACTCAAGCACCAGATGAAGAGAAATATCAAGATTTAGATGCTTATGTTTATAAATTTGAATGTAAAAGCGATTATCTTTATGTTTGGATTGATAGATACGCAAAGACAATTATTGCGTTTGATTACAAAATCAATGAACAAAAAATATGCATTGGTCTTCAATCAAGTTCAAATAAAGGATTTAGAGGAGTGAAATATCCGTTTTTAATTAGTATCGATTCAACAAGTGAGCTTTACGATTTTTCTATTACTTCCATTCTTTCAGATGGGGTTTCCGTAGATTTTAGTAAAGAAATTCCATCCAGCTTAAAAAACGATACCGTTAATGTCATCCTTAATCCTGAAGTAAGTGTCTCAAAATATAAATCTGGATACAAAGGATTAATTTCGACCTTTAAATTCAAATGGGGAGAAAAGACAATAGATTTGAGTATTGGATTGAAAATCGAATCAGCAATTGAAATAGACCTTATTGAGGATTCCAAGAGCTATCATCCTAATTATAAAGAAAAGGCAATCTCATTCATGATAAAGAAAAATATCGAAGATCAAATTATTGGAAAATTCATAATTATTGAAGAAAAAGATGTTGAATGCTCTCAAACTGAATACTCAATTGATTTACCAAGTAAAGACTTAGAAATGATTACCATTCCAATTAAAAACGTTAAATCTTCAAATAAATTTTCTCTAAAAGCTTTAATTGAATACGAATCTCTAACTCAGATTGAAAAAGAAAAATCAAAAACCGAAGATTTCATTTTTAATGTCCCAATTTTGCAGGAAGACCTTTTTCTAGTATTTTTCGACCATTTGACAACTGAACATTTACGTGTTTATAATGGACTACATACTTCTGATATTGACTTGCGTGGAGGATTGGTCAGAGTTGGTGAAAAGAACAATAGATCTTTTATTAGACAAGGCCAACAATTAGGACCACCTTTTGGGTTTGATGAATTTTCAAGATTGATTTATGACTTTTCAATAGACAATAATATTATAGATCTTATTGGAAAAAGTGAGGATAGACCTGGAATAATACTTAGAAAAAAAGTGTATTTCACGCCTAGTAGTCCATTAATAAAAATTGAAATAGTAATAGAAAACCAGAGTGAAAAGGATCAATCATTTTCAGTACGATTAAATCATTTTCGCTCTCTCAATCCTTCTTCTATGAGTTATTTTTTACCCATTGGTGGAAAAATTGTTGAAATAGACGGAGTTTTGTTCCCAAGATCATTTGTTGATCTTGGTACATCACCAGACCGATATTCTGAATCTTGGGTCGCTTCTCAACTTCTCTCTGAAAATCAAGTGATTGGGTTGATTTGGTCTCCTAATGAAATAATGCCTTCTGAAGTTAGAATAGATGGAAATCAATTTGTTCAAATAAATTATCCTATAAAAATAAAAAAAAAATCCACAAAATTATTTGGAAAATATTGGTTATATCAAGGAACAGGTGATTGGAGAATAATCCGTCAATATTGGAAAATGTTAAGTGCTCCAATTCCCATCCACTACACCGAACTACCTGAACTTGAGAAGACCTTTGCAATTTCTTTTGAAAATATTAAGAAAACAAGTGATTCGGTATATTCAATTGATATTATACTAAAAAGTAATATTTTAGCTCCAGTTAAAGGAGAACTATATTTAGAAACTGTTTACGGTGAATTTACAGATTTTCCACTGAAATTTGAGATTGATAAAGAAAAAAGTATACTATCCACTTTTACAATTACAGCACCTCTTGACATTTCCTATATCCCAGTTCAAGTAAAATTCAAACTCCAATCAGGCTATATCATCGTCGATACAGAATTAGATATATTTACTTCAACAGATATTAAAGAACCCTTTATTCAAGAAGAAATAATTAACAACATGGAAGGATTTTCCTGGAAACATCAAAAATTCAATGCTCTAAGTGTACCAGAATATAGTGCAGGATTTACTTGGATAAAAAATGCGGATAATCAAGAAATCCTGAATGGCCCATTCCCAAAATACACTCCTCTATTCTTTTTACCAAAAAATCAAGGAGGATTGAATTTTCTATTTGCCAAAGAATTTGAAGATATTATTCAAGGAAAGGCTTTTTTAAAATATAAGGGAGAAATAATCAGAGAAAATAACTTAACCGGGTTAAAGTTTATTCTTGGTGAACCCAAGAAAAGTGAAGAATTACCCGAAATTATTCCCGAATTAAAAATACTTGGAAATCCTTTGAAATCAAATGTGAAGTTGAGAATAAAACTGACTTCTATATGTAAATCTTCACAGGGATTTATGGCTTTTCTAGCATTGACTCCAAAACCGGATGAAGAATTTACAATCGAATTTATTAAAGACAAAGAAATCTTTACCATTCTTCCATCAAGTGACCCAAGAAGCATATTTGCTACTCCAGATTCCAATACTGCAATAAAAATTAAAAATAAAGACTTATCGACAAATATAGAGATAATTCCAAGTAAAAAACACTATTCATTTGGTCTGATAGTAGATTTTGCTCCAACATTTAATTTAATTGGATTTTTTATTCCAATAATAATGAAATCAAAAGAAATTCTGGAATATGAATATGAGATTAGATTCAACTAAAATACTAACTAAAATCAATAATGAATTTCCCAAAAATTATTATTGTATTCCCCAATGAGGGTCGTATTACTAGAAACACTGTTAATTGATGAAGCTATAGCAAATTTTAATTTTTAGGATTATGCTCTAGTTTTTTTACTAATTGGAACACAATCAAATTTAAACTTTATAATAAATTGTGATATAGGATTAAAAAGGGGTTATCATTGACAAAAAATTGTAAAGTAGTCTCAGAATTTATATTCATTACTTTTTTTGTTATTTTATTTTTAAATACCTCAAATTCTATATCAAATCCCTTGTTTCTCAATCCCAATGGTGACGATATTGAAATAACTCTTGAAAAAGTTGAATGGACTACGACAAACTCAACAATTCTTTATTCTAACCCTTGGGAGAATGCTACTATTTTCAGATTTCATAGTCTTATTGTTTTTAATAACCCATTAAATGAAACAGCAACTTCCTCGTATCATTGTTCACCAGCGAATTGGTATTTAAACATATCAGCGGAAATTAAATACCCTTCTCTTAATTATACAATTCCAATTTTTTATACTTGTAATCAACAAGCAATTGATTCGGAAACTTTTATTTCAGGAATTACAAAAAAACTTGTTTTTGGTGATATTGTATTCAATCAATCCTCACTAGGTGCTTTACTAGATGGTAATTATAGTTTTTCACTCTATAATTTAGGTTGGGATCAATTACTTTCTCAGGATTTTTTTATTCACAATAAATCATTTAGTATTTTAGGTAATTCAACTAATATTTTTCAAATTCTACTCCTATGTACACTACTTCATTGTAAACAGGAACTGAATTTGATAGACCCCATAATGCAAAACCTAGTAATCTTAATATTATTGGTAGCATTAGGATCACTAAGACCAAAATTAAAGAAATAAATCCTAAAAAAATTACCTTTGTTTTCATTGTTATTCAAAATCAAATTCCAATTTTAAAATGTAATTAACTTAGAAACTTCCCACGACAGGATATAGCAAAGAAATTCCTTGACCATCTTGGAGAAAAACTCATAGTTCCTGAAAATGATTTATTATCTATCGGTGTAATCGTAGAGGAAATTTGTCATATTAAACCTGCTAACATTCAAGAAATTATTTGTGCTGCATTTTTTCTAACGAATAGGACTGCTAATAATTGCTTTAATCTAGAGAAATTATACCATTATTTACAGGACCACCATAGAAAAAAAAAAAAACTTGGATAAATTATTTTTCATTATAGGATTAACTAACATAATAGTGTCCCAGATCTTCGTTTTCGATCTCTTTCAGAATTTCTTCAATTATATCCCATGATCTAAGCACTTTATTCAACAAGGCTTCTGGATTTTGTTTAACAATAACTTTATCTTGGTCATTCAATCTATAATCTATTGTATAGTTTGGAATATATTTTAAACAAAGATAAACACATTTATCTCGAGTTGAGAGACTTTTTATCATTTCGAAGTCTTCTTCTGAAATAGTACTAGCAAAATACAGGATATTGAAAAGAGATTCTTCAATCAAGTTAGCAACAATCCCTTCTATATCAGAAGCATTCCGAACGGGTATGCTAAAGAGGTTCATTCCTAAAGCTTTCTTGTAAATAATATCATACATTATACTATCTTCACAGTAGAGTATTAAGTGTCTTCGAAGAGCTTTGTTTAAATCATCAATACTTTTGCTAAAGGATTCCTTTATTTCCGATTCTAATATGGGATCTGTTACATTTCGAGAAACCATAACATATAATTTTTTAACTCTGTCTATTGTTTTTACTATCTCATTTTGAGGTGAATTAATGAACAACGATGTAATTTTCCACTGAAGAATTTCAAGAGAAATTTGTTTCCTAATTACTTTATCAATTAATTCTGTGATCAATCCTCGCTTTTCTTCTTCGTAAGCCTCTTTATCCGCCCAAATAAATTCGATTTGCTTGGTAAAATCTTCCACAATGGTATCCCATTGAAAGTTAGGTCTATCAAGATATTTCTGATAGTTTTCAACAAACTTTTTACGAATAAAGGTTAAGAGTTGATCAATAATTATTTGTTCAACTCCAGGTATTGGCATTATAGCAATTATGATTATATTTTCAACAGAAACCAATTGAATCCTATCGCCTGCAATTACCCAAGATCCATTTTGTACGATAGATTTAAAATCAACAAAATTCTGTGTACCATCCATAAATCCTGCAAATAGTTTTTTATCAATGCTGTAATCCGAGAAAGAAGCTTTATAATGAAACCAATTGAATCCTGTCTTAGATATGATATAAAGCTCCTTAATATTCATAATAATGACTCAAAATCGATAATAATTAAAAATTGTTTCTTTCGTAAATCAATTATCAATTTGTATTTTAATCGTGTTTAGAAATAGCTAAACAGTGAATAGATAATTAATATTTTAAAACAATTTAGGGGAAAGTCTTGTATAAAATAGTTATGTGTGGAGATTCAAGTGATAAGACAGCGATTCGTCAAAAATACATGGGAAGAGATTTTCGAAAAAGAGGGTATTTTAAGAATGATTTATGTTGAAAACTATCTAGATGATAATGATTAATTTCAAGTAAATCGCTTATCTGACTTTTCTTCAGAACGAACGTCGCTAATATAATGGTATTTTAAATTGAATTATCATTTATAATAGAATTAATTGTAAAGACCAGTTTATTAGTCATAATCTGTAAATCTAAACTTTTTAACATATATCGAGTGTTTTTATATATATTATTTGTCGGTGAGGTGGGAAAATTATTTTAGATATTTCAATATCGATAAAAAACTTGTAATTTTAGAACTGTGATGATATTATTTTCTTAGTGAGAAATGCCAAATAGTTCATTAAATTCATTCTTTCAAGATTTTAATAAGTCTAGTAAGGTAGTACATAAACGCAATATCCTAATAACCACCAAGATCCTCCGTGTTAAATATTGATTTCAGAAAGTGTTGTGAGAAACACGATTAAGAATAAAAAATGATTAGAAACAGTTTATTTATGAAACAATTAGCTTCTACTTATTTTAATTTAATTCGTAATAATAAAAATAAATCTTTTCTCTTTGGCTTATTGTTGATTTTGTTCAATATTATTTTTACTACCTACAATCTACTCGCTACGGATTTAGCTAGAGGAGTCCATTTCTCATTAGAAAAATTTGCTTTAGTGTGGAGTTCTGGTGGTTCTGGAACTTTTTTTCCATGGCCACAGCCATCTGGAATGGTTTTGGTAATTACTTACAGTCAAAATTTGATAAATATTATTATTTGGTTTTCAGCTATATCAGGTTTGCTATTCGCCTTATCTGTATTATTTTGGACTATCTGTGCTTCCATGGTCACTCTTCCTATCTATTATTCTTTTGAGAAAATGAATTAATCCCCTCTCGGGTAAATAACTGTATGTAATACAATGATATAGAACCTCACAAATGAAATTCCCTCATATTATATAATTTTTTAAATGCTTCTGGCTCTTTACATACTTTATAGGCGTTTATAATTTTTTTTGCACACTCGTGTGCTTCATATTTCGATGTATCGATCTCATAATCATAAATATTCGGCTTATAGATTCTATTAAACTGACTTCTTGCTAATCCTTTTTGTCTGTCTCTCTTTTCTTCTCTCTTTTCTAATTCCTCTAATGGACATCGTACAGCAACAAAAAAGACATAAAAATTGTTTAAATACTCCACACATTCTGTTAACCATGATGGAAGTTCAAGGACATGATCTACAATTAAATTATTTCCATTTTGAGCAAGTGTTTTTAATATTTCATGCATTCCAGAAATAACTTTCAAAATCTCTTTTTGAATCACTTCGATTTCGTCACCATTTAACACATGGTCTGGAAGTAGGTTTAGAAAGGTGTCTACTGAAATATGTAAAAAAACTTCTTCCAAATGCTTCTGTAATTCTTTTGCAATACAAGATTTCCCAGAACTTGACGTTCCATTTAAAAAAATAATTTTCCCTTCATTAAACATTTCGACCACTTAAAATATTACAAAACCTTTCTTAAAATCTTTCTTAAATTAAAATTTTAGTATCTACCTAAATGAATCTTCAGAATACAAATTTGAATGTTCCTTACTTTTTTTTATATCTTTTCCTCAGCAATGTTATACTTCTTCCGGAAAGAATATCTCTTTATTTAAAGAATTGATTTATAGAAATGAGAAAATTGCTTCAATCAATACACTGTTATCATTGTAATAAAATTTTTGAAATAAAAAATGTATCAAATGATCTTTCACGAATGAGATTATGTTCGACTGATTGTTATTATAATATTATGTCAGTTTCTTTTAGTTTAGGAATTATAATGCTAATAATGAGTATTATCATGCCAGTAATGGGGTATTTTATTGGATATACAATGATAGAATCTTATAAATTATATTCAATTGTTAAACTTTCTCCCGAAATTGGAGGAATTACCTTGTTGGTGGTTTTTTCAATTATTTCGATAATATTTTTATTTATTTTGATCCAAGATGTTAAAACAAAAAGAGTTATTACACAAGTAAAGAAATATAATAAAAAAAATCGAACCATAACTAAAAAAATGATTCTAGACTTGCCTAAAACTACACAGAAATATTTGAAATGAGAGAAGAGAGAATTATTATTTTATCGAATTTTTTCTGATTTTTTTCTGATCCCTTATTAATTATTTTCCTTTTGAGCACCAGTATTTTTAATGAATTCTGGTTTACCTAATCCCTATAGTATTATCAAATAATTTAGGTAACGATTCAAAATTCTGGCTTTTAAGAGATTTACAAATTACCCATCTATATTTTTCGATTGTGAATCCTAATTTCTCATATAGGTTTACAGCTTTCTTATTATCTTTTGTTACGTGTAATTTTACACGGTGACATCCTTTTGATTTCAAATTAAGCAAAGCCTTACTTAATAGATATTTTCCTATTCCCTTTCCCTGAAAATCAGTGTTAACAGTTATATCTGCTATATAACCAGATTCACTATAAATTTGTGTTATTATAACTCCTACTAATTCATTTTTATAGGTCAAAATCACACTAGTCTCTTTATTATAATCATCAATATTTTCACCAGTTAATTGTAATAAGGAATTTGTTCCTTTTTCAGTTAGAAATTCTGGAAAGAATAATGTATCTATAGTACCTTTTACAGAATTGCTCACTAATGTGATGACTTTTTCTCCATATTCGTATGGATCATTAGATTCCCAAAATTTTTCATCAATATCTATAATCGGATTAAAGTTTTTTAAATCAATTCTCATAAACCAACGTTCAAGACACGAGAATCTATAATTCTCTAATTTTTCTATCACCATATTAGATAGTTTATCATCAAGAGTGAATCTAAACATGAGAAATTTTGTCAATGTCAATTTATTTGATATTTTCAGTAGAATTTCAGTTAAATATAGATTATAATCAATATTACTTTGAAATTTAATGGGATTAATTTCAAGTAAATTATTTAAGGGTATCCCGATCATATATCCAACTAATTCTCTGTTTATCATAATTTGGATTATGAAGAGTTCATTTTCAATAACTTTTTTGAAAAATTCTTGATAATTAGGGTATTTTAGTTTCGATATTCCATATTTTTCTTGTTCTTTAAAAATAGGGTCTAAATCCTTGTCCGTTTTCAAGAAATTTGTAGATATGATCTGCATATACGATCACAATTTGAGTGTTCTCTTAATTCATTTCTATTATCCAATTAATTTTGATATTATTCTGGTATTGAAAACATTTTCATTTTTTCTTTCAAATTCCCTTCACTCCTTGATTCTAAGTCAGACTATAATTGTTTTGTTACGAAGTTCCCTCGATTGAATAATAAATAGTTAATGCAGGAATTAAACCCTTAATCATCGTGCTTCAAGGAAACACGTCTAGTTTCTGATCTTTAATTGAATAAATTTTGACATCTTTTAATCTAAATTCGTTGAATTATTTTCAGATATAAAATAATTTTTACAATTCATGCATTCATTTACAAACCAAATTTGATTTCATTTAAGTTAAGAAACGATTGACTAACGTTTGCTAGGATATATAACATCAACGATTATCAATAGAGCAAATGAATACAGACTCAACTATCTATTCTCAAAGAGTTTTTGCAATCATAAATTTGTATAGATTTCCAATAGATTCTTTTTTAGACAAATCTCTTAAAAAATTTCAATCAAGACCTATGCGAGAATTAAATTACACTCTTTACACAATGAGAGATAGTAAACTTACCCATCTTAATAAATTAGAGATCAGATTGGTTGAAATTGACAGTAATAGTAGTTTTAATAATTTTCTTGGATTGTTATTATTTTTTTCATCAGCAATAAAATTGGAATCACTATTAATATGGATAAAAGAAAAATTGGGAGAGTATCAGGGAAGAATAAGTCTAATTGATATAAGTAAAGCAAATCCATTGGAAATGTATATCGAAACAAAGTTCTTAGGAGAGGTTCAAGAGCGAGTCCGATCTTCAAAGGAATTTATAAAGATTTTTAGATTGGAAGGACAAAATAAAGAAGAATTTGATTCATTAATATCATATTTGGTTGAATAATTCAAAATCAGTTTGCTGATGTGACCTTTTGAATTATCATATCCCGTAATTATTATGATTAGGTTCCCCTAATACTGTTTTTAAGACAAAATTTCTATTAGAATTACTGAATATCGTGGATATTAGTTCTAATTATTACTGAATCCAAAAATATTTAAGAAGATGAAAATTAATAATAGAGTAATTAAGGATTTTTTTTAATTGAAATTAAATCAAAGTCGTTATTTAAGTATCACAATGGTATTATCCGGCTTAATTACATTTCTCTCTCCAATTTTTCTTCCAATACTAGAAATAAATATTTTTAATTCCTATTTACATGAAGTAGCTTATTTTCGTCCATATTCTTATGAGCTACTAGGCAGATCTAATGGTGATTTTCCTATTACGGGTTGGACATTTCTTGGAATCCCAGGAATAATTTTATTATTAATATTTTGCTTTCTTGGCTTGTTTAAGGTCTTAAGAGCAGAAGTACTTCAAAAAGATGAGAGGACCTATTCATTTTTACTTGTAGGATTGTTCGAGTTAGTCTTACTAATGTTGGTTTTGTTAGGTGACTGTACTAATTTTCATTCATTTGGATTATCTGGAACCTGTGTTAAATCAGGAATTGGATTTGGATTTGGTTTTCTATTACTAGTTGGCTCTGCTGTGGTTACCATCTCTATTGGATATAACAAAATTAAAATTTCAATATCAAATCGTAAGCGAAAATTGAATCTTTCGTACAAAGAAAAAATGGCCTTTCAATAATCTTTGATCTTAGATGAAAAGAAAGCACAATCAATAAAAGGTTATACAGAACAACAACTAAAAGATCCAAATTAAAAATCAATTGAGAGATTAAGAATAATATCACCACCGTTTTCTACAGGATCAATAAATTAATATACACGAAATTGGATTTCATGAACTTGAGACCTTTGAATACTAAAGCAAAAACTATATTGATTTATTTAATTATAATTGTAATATTTATTTCACTAATCGGGGGATTAACATGGTTTTCTTTCTTTTTTCTTTCAGGAGGTTTTAATCCACCTTTCTATAGGGAAACAACTACAATAACAGTAAATTTAAGTGAGGAGACGGAATTTATTTTATATTTACCAATATTAGGGATTGATCCAGTAGCAGGGTCTGAAATAATAATTATTAATGCAACAGAAAGTTATGCTGAACTAAATTATATTAATCCCACTTTGTCAATCAAAGAATTAATAGCGAATGATGAATACGAAATTGAAATAGTCTCAAAAAATATGACCATTTTAGGACGAGCAATTAATGTAACATTCATGAAAATAATAGGAAAGGAATCACTAACCATATGCCAAACGAATGAATATACACCAAGAACTAAGATAAGTGAAGAAAGAAAAATATTCTCTACTGTTATTAGTGGATTGGGAATAACTGACTGGGAAGGATCAGATATAATGGGTTCTCACACAACAATATATATTTTATTTCCTGAATTGAAGTCTAATCAAATAACTGCGAATGTTTTTTATTCATATTCAGCAAAAACGAATTTTGCTGGAGTATCAGCAGATATAGAAGTGTTAAAGTTAACACATAATGCAACACGAAATATTAAAGTCGAATTTGGAGGATTTATAGCATAAAACTTTTTCACCAGCTAAAAAGGTGGATTAGGTCTATTTGAACAAAATTTTGAAGGATAAACCACGAATCAAACGGATAATGTTTCATTTATTTCAAATTTTCCTCATAAAATAATTGCATTATTAGCATTTTCTAATTTTGTACAGCTTTTTGCACTTGTTTCTGGTCTCTATTACTCCCGACCATGTATAGAAGACATTGATCCATCAACTTGTCCCATTAATTTTATTTTATTTGGGCTGGTTTTTTTGTTGCTTATATTTGATGCGTTTATCAATATGTTATTTTTTTACTATTTAAAGCAATATTTTGGTAAATCTCATATCTACCTTATGATTTCAGGTATATTTCTAATTTTTACAGTATTCTCGAGGTTATTGTTCAGTTATTTGATGTCTGATCCAAATTCTTACACTTCTTTCTTTGTAAGGAATTATGAGTATTTAATTCTCCTAGTTCCTGTTAGTTCAATAATTTTCTCTGTTTTAATGATTTTAATTGCTTTAAATAAGAGAATTCTAGTTGCACCCTTAAAAGAGGCTCTAATTCTCTTTTCAGTCATAAATATTATAATTTCCATTTTTGGAGAAATTTACTTATTCAATCTCTGGGCTGAATGGGTTATTTCAAATCAAATTAAAATATTTTATCAAATTTACACCTTAAAAATTGCTATTTATCCTCTATTAATGAGTTCATATTTCTTTATTTGGTATATACAAAATAGAAAGTCTAAAAGGAAAATTGTGTTAAATCAAATTCAAGAGTAATATTAAATAGTTCTGGATTATTAATAAGTTCAAAATTTGTTTGTAAAGACATTTAATAATATTAACCATTTAATAATATTAAAATTGGAGTTCCAGAAGTTGCTTGGTGGGAAAGAAATTATGGCTACTACAAGGTATTATGTGAACAAATTGTTTTGAAAGCTTTTGGAAAGGAAAAATCTCTAATAATCCGCCCAGGAGCTGTCATAGGTCCTTTTGATAATAATAATTTTTTCACCTATTGGGTAGTAAGAATCCGCTTTGGAGGAGAAGTGCTTGCACCAAGTGACGGAGATAGACCATTACAATTTATAGATACCCGTGATTTAGCTTCTTTTACTAATACACTGATTGAACAGAAAATCTCAAGTGTGTTTATCGTGACTGGACCTAATGAACCTATTTTATTCTAATCATTTCTCTATACGGAAACAACTACTATTACTGAACCTGCATCAACAACTACTCTTCCAGTGTCAACGACTACAACCACAGTTTCTGATACTACTACAGAAATCAACACCACTACTGAGGTCTCAATCTCAACCTTAATTAGTCGAATCAGTGAAACCATTACCCGAACTGCCGAAGGGTTTAGTGTCCTCTTGATCGGGTTTAGTTTGTTTGGGCTAATTCTTATTAGAAGAAAGCGACGGAATTAGCAAGTATAAAAATGAAATATAGTAAGGAATCTCCTTCTTTTCTAAAATTTAAATTTTGAAATCATCTAAATAGAATTTGGATTGGTTTGTTATTACTAGGAATTACTATGAACTGTTTGAATCCATTACCCTAGAGGACCAAAAAACATTTTTTAATGCTCTATTTTTGACTATTTACCTCAATTCATTCTTTTTCTTTTCAACAGATTTTCAATTGAAATATTAATGATGAAAAATTGCGGTAAAATACCTTTTACTTAATGAAAGAATATCCTTTTTAATAGCAAACTTTAACCTTACGTGAAATTGAATATGGCAAATACAATCAAACTAGGATCCCTGCAACTCGAAAATCCCTTTTTTTTAGCCCCATTAACTAAAGTTACAGATTTACCTTTCCGATTACTTGTAAAGAAATATAAGCCTGGTCTCACGTATACAGAAATGATTGATGCTAAAAATCTTGCTGGAGGAAAAAAATCAGTCATAAATAAGATCAAAACTAAGCCTGAGGAGCACCCAGTTGGATTACAACTTTTTGGTTCCCAAGAGGAATATTTCAAAAAATCTATAAAAATGTTTGAAGACCAATTTGCTCTCTTTGATTTCAATTTAGGGTGCCCAACATCTCAAGCTGTATCACAGGGAGCAGGCGTAGCATTACTCAAACGACCTCAAAAAGTTGTTAAAATAATAGAAGCAATGGTTAAAGCTACGACCAAACCAGTAACGGTAAAAATACGGACTGGAGTAACGAATACAAGGAATTTTTTCAAAACAATTGATCAAATAGAATCAGCTGGAGCTGCAGCAATTTGTATACATGGACGATTAGCAAATGACTCTTATAAGGTACCAGCTCAATGGGAATTAATAAAACAAGCGAAAGAAAAATTATTTATTCCAGTAATTGGCAATGGAGATATTTTTAACAGTAAAATTGCGAATGATGTTATTAATAATAAGTATTGTGATGCTGTTATGATTGGAAGGGCTGCAATACATAATCCAAAAATTTTTGAGGATTGTTTGTTAAATACTATATCAAATCCAACTGATGAAGAACGCTGGGATTGGATAAATATTTTTTATACAAACGCAAAAGAAAATGATTTTTTTCGATTAATCAGGTTTAGAAAACGAATTTCAGACTTTCTTCATCCAATCCTCTCTGTTGATCAGAGAAAATATCTACGGAACGATTCGATAAAACTCTCCTTAGAAGAAATCAACTCATTTTTAAGTAAAGCGTTCAATAAACAAACAAATTATATTGAATAAAAAGTGATACTTGATATTTTTTTTTATTAACTATTTTCAACTCGACAGGACAAATTTGACAAATTAGAGAAATTAAACAATTAAGAACAAAATCAAACTTGGTTCTGAAGTAAAATTAAGCTTTTGAATATATTTTTTTATTTCCGATTTCAAAATTCATATAAATTCACTATTTTTAAAATACAAACATTATGAATAATGTTTTAGATTGGTCCAAAAAATACAAAAAATCTATTTTTATCACTACTCTTATCTCTCTTTCTTGTTTTTTAATTTTGAATATAAGTGTACCAATAGTTCATGGTGGTGCATTTTCTGGAGTTTTTTTTTTCTATATATAATATCAGTACTTTTGTCATTTATAGGATTAATACTCGTTTTTTCATTGTACTTTGAAGAAATTATCTCAAAATTTTCAAGCGAGTTAATAGATGAATATACTGATAATTTCGATAATAATTTAGAAAATAACAGTTAAAGTGTAATTACAAATCACACGAAAGAGGACTATTTATTGATAATCAGAGAGAAGCAGGTAGATCAATGAATATAAAAAGTGATAATATCCTATTAGCTGTCTATGGTACACTGAAATATGGTTACTATAATCATACTAAATATCTCAGGGGAGTTAATCCAGTATTTGAAGGTTATATAAACATTAAAGGAGTTTTAATAACCAATGGGAGCTATCCGTTACTTATTGGCTCTAAAAATTATTCTAATATATATATTGAAGTATACTCATTATCTCAAAATCTAATTTACGAATTAGATGCTTTAGAAGCTCCATACAATCTTCATAGAGAAAGTGTTGAAATTTCTGAATTGAAAAAATCTGTCGACATCTACTTAGGCCCAATTATGCCTATTCCAGAAGATTTTATCTTAGTTAAGAACGGAAATTGGCAATCTACAAAACCTTTTAGAGAAATAAGATAATTATTGTGTAATTTTTTGTCGAATTTGAATAAATCAAAAATTTAGGTAAAGTTTCCTCGTTTTATTAAAATTCAGAACCTTTTTAAGGCTGATTTAAATTCAAAATTGTTAGTATGTTTCATTTTCAAAATAATCATATTAATTGGGATTTCATATGGAAAAAGATCAAAAACTAAAAGCAGAAAAGCCTCCTTATCACAAACTTGAATCAAATGAAAATTATACCCCGTCTTATGATGGTCTTAAATCAAATGAAAATTATACCCCGTCTTATGATGGTCTTAAATCAAATGAAAATTTTACCCCATCTTATGATGGTCTTAAATCAAAAAAGTTTATTCCTTCTTACGACAGCCTTAAAGCAGATAATAAATTCAAACCTACCTATGGCCGTCCTCGGAGATCAATATTGACCTTACCCTTTCGTCATTACAAAACATTGTTAATCTTAGTCGTCTTGATGGTTATTGTTTACCTCCTCATAACTTTTCTCTAATAGTTTTGAGGAAATTAGTTATTGTTTTCTCGGGTGCTTTCAATAAATATGTGTCCAATAATGAAGACCGATTTTGAATATCTATTTGAATTTTTGAGGTTTATTGTCTATCAACAATTCTATAGAGACCCAGATATTATAGTTAACAGGACAAAATCCCAAAAAATAACTATTCCAAATTCCTCTAACGTGATATCAGCATTTTTAACTAAATGCAAGCCTCCTTTACAGTATTGGGACTCTGATCGTCCAAAATTTTATCATCTTTTTCGTGAAATTTTAAAAATAGATATTCAGCCGGTTCTGGATTATTTTCAATCACAATTCAATATTAATGTTTTATCAGAGAATGTAGACAGCTTAGATCCCAAAGAAATGGTGTCATTGGTTTTATCGAAAATTTATGGACAATTTTATGAGAAAAAAATTAATGAAATTTATAATTCAATCGCTCAGAAGGAATGGAAAAGAGAAGAACGATTTGGTTTATTAGTAAATGAATATTCACTTTTGGTAAACATTCTATATTTACAAGAGTTAGCAGTTTTTACAGGAGTTCACCTTAAGATGAGTATTTTAATAAGAAAGTTGTTAAACGCGTTCCAATCGTTAGACAGAGAAAAATTTCTTTTAATTCAATATAACCAAAAGTAAATGGGATTTTTAAATCTAAAACTAAAAAATTACATATCTAAATACCCTTTAATCTATGATTCAACAAACAAGTTAGGAACAAAAAATGAAAATCAATTGTTTCAAAAGTAGTTTGTTTTATTGAAAAATAATAATGGAATTGGATGATTTTTGAAGCTTTCTCAATATAAAATGTTAAAAATAAAAAGCAATCAACCTATAACAATTGAAATACCTTCAGAATATGTAGATTCAAGTAAAACATCAGTCGAAGGACAGTATGCCCTATTATTATTTATCTATAATAACTTAGAGACAATTATAGAATGCAACTTTCAGTAGGTTTACCTACTTTGTTCAACGAAGTAAGGTTAATCCATCGAACCATCTCCAATAAAATCGATCGCATCTTTACTATGTAATATCTGAGTAACTTGTTTAGCTGTCGATAAATATTCGGGGCATCCTTAAGTTACATAGGGTGGCAAACTTATTAAGATATATACTAATCTAATGTAAATTATTAATAAATGAGGAGAATGAAGGTCGATAAAAATGGAGATAAAACAAGAAATTCCAATTAAATCTTTTGTAGTTGTAGTATATGTTTGTCGAATAGAAAATAATAAATCAAAATACCTCATAATCTTACGAAACACCCCCTATTTAAAAAATACTTGGCAAATGGTTTCGGGGAAAATTGAAAAAAGTGAAAAAGGATGGGAATCAGCATTAAGAGAGTTAAAAGAAGAAACAAACTTGGTTCCTGACTTATTTTATTCTGCAGATAGGTTAGAGCAGTTTTATGAAGTTTCAAAAAATTGTATTCAAATTAATCCAATTTTTTTAGCTATTATTAAATCTAATCAAGAAGTTATACTCTCAAATGAACATAAAGATTTTAAATGGATAACTAAAGAAGAAGCTCATAAATATTTAAAATTCAATCATCAAATTGAAACGATCGATTATTTGGAGGAAAATTTTGTTTCAAATAAGCCTTTTGAATTTTTAGAAATCAAAATATAGCTTAGATGAGAGGTCATTAGCACCAGAAGGTGTTTTTCTCTAAGCTGGAAAAATTCTTATTTTCTATTGGCATTGATTACCAATTAGCTACTGTTTTCGCTTTTTGTAAATAAAAACAAACAGGAAAATAGCTGCCTTCTTTCATTACAATTATACGAGTTTTTCTTGACCAGATCCATTCTTGGTTTTTTCTTGCTCAAGAGTTAAAGCAGTCTCATAGTCAGGGGCCTGATATTTCAGCACTAACTGATATTCTTCGAGTGTCGAAGCTCCTACAGCTTTGGCCTCAAGGTACAACTCATAATCGTCAAAATTACCATCCTGAAT
>MDVS01000082.1 GCA_001940645.1 Candidatus Heimdallarchaeota archaeon LC_3 | reverse complement strand
CCTCAACAAGTTTATTATCTAACATTTTCATAAACTTTTCATTAAATTTAGATAACTGCTTTTTTCTATGCAATTTTCCTCTTATCGAACTAAGCAATTCTTCTTCTTGAAATGGTTTAGTTATATAATCATCTATCCCTAATAATTTTCCTAATTGAATATCTTCTGGAGTTGCTTTTGCTGATAAAAATATGAATGGGATGCTAAACCATTTAGGATTTATGGATATTGTTTTAAAAAATTCATATCCGTCCATTTTTGGCATCATAATGTCACTTATAATTAAATCAGGTTTTCTATCTGAATTAGATAACGTATCAATTGCATCAATTCCATTAGATGAGGTAATTACAATATAATCGTTAAATTCAAGCATCATTTGAATATTTTTCAAAATTTTGGGATTATCTTCAACAACTAAAATGAGTTCATCCATGTTTGACACCATTCAAGTTATTTAGGAGCTTCATCTTTCCTTAAATCTGGTAAAAAAGCGGAAAAAATACTTCCGATTTGAGAATTACTTTTAACATAAATTTGACCTTTGTGAAGTTCGATAATTTCTTTAGCAATTGAGAGACCAAGACCAGTTCCTTGAATTTCACGAACATCTTCTGACCGAAAGAAGCGCTCAAATACAAATGGTAATTCATGTTGTTTAATTCCAATTCCCTCATCAATTACTTGAATAAGAATCCCGGGTAAAATTTCGGGGTTATATTCTCCCAGATAATTTTTTAAAATTTTAATCTCTATTTTTTTATATTCATGTGAGTATTTTATAGCATTTTCAATAAGAATACGTATTATTTGATTTATTCTTGAGCTATCACCATAGAATTGAAGATCAGGATTAACATCAGCTATCAAATCGATGTTTTTTGATTTTAGTTGGGGAGTAAAATACATTTTTACTTCACTAATAATCTCTATTATTGAAAATACTGACATATTTAATTCTATTTTTCCAGATTCTATGCGTGAAATAATTAACAACTCTTCTATCATCAAATTTAAAAGTTCTGAACTTTCTTTAATCATGGATAAAGTTTCATTAATTTGAACGGCAGACATTTTATTTTTATACTTAATCAAGTTATTAATTGAAAGACTTATTGATGTAATCGGGGTTCTAAGCTCGTGAGACACATTTGAAACAAAATGTTTTCTCATATTTTCAAATATCTGAAATTTCGTTATATCCCGTAATTCAATCATAGTTCCTAATGGTTGATTTGAATAAGGAAGAAAAATATGGACGAGCGATGTTTGAAAATAAATACCATCAGTTGGTTCAATGATAACAGGTTTAGGATCTTTCGACGTAATAATCTTCAGAATTGAATCAATAAGTTTAAGTCCACATAAATCATAAATAATAAATTTTTTGGGTAAGGTTTGATTGCAAGCTCTCTCAAATAAGGCTTTGAAACTGTTATTTGCATAATAGAGTAAGCCATTATTTGATAATACTAATATACTATCAGAAATAGCATCGAGCATTGTTTCTATTCTATATTTTTCTTTAAGAACTTCTTCGGTTTTTTCCTCAACTTTTTTAACTAAATTTTCCTGGGATAACCGCAATTTATTATCCATTAATTTTCTATCAGTAATATCAGCATGTGTTCCAATTAAACGAACAGGTTCATTCTTGTCATTGCGCAATACCTTTCCATGAGCTAATACCCATTTATATGAATCATCTTTGCATCTCATTCTATACTCAGCAATATATTCTGAAGTTTGGCCAACTAAATGTTCATTAATAATAGTGATAATTCTTTGGTAATCTTCAGGATGAACCCGCCGATCCCATTCATCTGCTTGATCAGTTATTTCATGTTCTTGGTATCCCAGGATTTCTTTCCATTGTTTAGAAAAGAAAATTTTCTTTGATAAAAGATTTGCATCCCAAACACCAATATTACTATGTTCCAATGCGATTTTCCAACGATTTTCCGTAAACAGGTCTTCTCTTTCTTTTATTCTGACCTTAGAAATATTAAAATTCAACCCAAATATCAATAAATTCGTTTGTTTGTTATCAGTAACATATTGAGTGAGATGAAATTCGTTTATTTTATTATTATTTAGTCTTAATCGGTATTGAAATTCAGTTTTTATTTTATTTTTGCGTGTAATCTCCAGTGAATCTAGAAAAATTTCTCTATCATCTGGATGCACGTAAGATAGATATTTCTCTATTGGGACTTTGTCTGATATTATTTCATGATCTAGAATGCTTTTATCTTTATTTAAGAAATGGATAATGTTGTCTTTATCGATAAACCAGAATAAAAGTTTAGAATCAGATAAAAAATTTTTAAATTCTGGTATTATTAATTTATCGAGTTCAATATTGTTCGTATTTAAACCTCAGTGACAATTAGTAGTTGATATTATTATAATGTACTGTGTAAATAGATTATAATGAAAATTTTTTTGTAAAATATTCATATTCAAGAATATCTGTATTTATGTCTTTATATATTAGACCACTTTTTAGTCTTGAAAATTAGCAATTCTTCTTCTACATCTAAATATCCATAAGGTTTTAAAATTAATTGGCATAAGGTTTTAATAAAAATGATTTAATTGTCTCTATTAATCAGAAATTAGTCAATTAATTGAACTTTTTAATATTTACACCTTAAAACATAAATAGTATAACTGTTATTACTTTTAAGTATCTCTTCTGATTTCATCTTAATCACACGAGTAAAGAATAATGTTTGATGTTCGAAACAAGATAAATTCTCTTAACTATATCCTAATTAACCTTGATTATACTATTGTACTTCTGATTATGATTGAATTAAAGAATAATAAATTACTTGCAGT
Source organism: Candidatus Heimdallarchaeota archaeon LC_3 (assembly GCA_001940645.1). The sequence continues at coordinate 10,579 of MDVS01000082.1, read as the reverse complement.
AATGGTTGATTAAGAAAAAATTCACCCTTAACGTTGAAACTGATTATTTATCAGTATAAAATTATCTAATATCGATAATGTCGGTTTTGCATGTAATAATTCTTCTTAATTAACGAAATGATTCTGATATCTACTAATCATTTCATGGTAAAGTTATTATTTTCTTTCACTTTTTGTGCTGGTCTGGAGGGTTTTCTTGTACGAAAATTATAGTATTGATTATTCGATTAATCTAAATGTGTTAGTTTTATCGTCTTTAAGTCTCAATTACAGTCAGTGAAACAGTTTGAATAATATTTGGGATGTTTCTTAATTTTCCGAGGACCATTCTTTGAAGCTCTCCACTGGTCTCAGCTCTTAATTGCACAATAAGATCGTATTCCCCTGTGACGATATCAATTCTATCGACTAATCTTGCCATTTTTTCAATGGATGATTTAACGACTTTTTCAAATCCAGTTTGACATTTGATTAACACAAAAATGATTGCCATAAGAAAAATCTTCGGATGAATAAGAACTTTTTAATTTATATTTCCTTTTTCTCATTTTTTTTATATATTCTCTTTTAATACTTTCCAATGTTATTTGGCAATTTATTTTACTTGAAATATACTTGTTTAATGAATGAACATTAATATAACACCTGTTGTCAGAATGGTAAATCCTATATAAGGAATTATCTTAATTTTAGCAATAAGATCTTCCACTCTTTCTGAGACATCATCGTTATCTGGTTCTTTTAAAATATTAAAGGCTAATTTGATTTCTCTGTTTTCTAAAAAAAGATGAAAAAGGTATAATCCAGTTATCATTAGATTACCGAGCAAAAATAAAGTATTTTCGATCCTTAGAAAAAAATAATCAATGTTCCAATAACTAATATCATTTAAAGTGTTATACCACCCAAGTAGGACAGCAAAAAAGGCTACTACACTTACGGTTCTAAAAATTCTTGGTATAAGATAACCTATGATTTCAAATTGGGTTGATTTTTTCATCTGTTCAATTTTCGGCAATAGGATTGTAATTAAGAAAAAAACCATTCCCCACCACATGAATCCAGTAATGATATGGATCATTCTCCTCCATCGATATTCAAGAGTCAGGATTATGAAAAAAATTACTAGAATGATAACCCATTTTAATAAAAGATATTTTCCTTTTGTCCAATCTTTATTATAGAACATTATCAAACATCCAATTGTCTTTGAACAACAAAATAATTATTGATTGTTTTAATTTTTTTATTCCGGACTCATTCACTGAAAAAAAAGGTTTGTGAAATAACTTTAATAATTTTGTAGGGAAGCCTATATGATTTTTTAGTAATGCCTACAAAAAAAACCTTATGATTCCAGCATACTTAGAGAGTAAATGTGTGTTTAATTTTGTATGCTAAATTTGAAGGATTGAATTTGAATGTGTTCCAATTTCACCTTAAGAAATTTCTCACTGTGGCGAATCACTAAAATAATCGTTTTTAAGAAATCTTCCATTCTTTTCTCTTTTTGAGAAAGATTTTTAAAAGTCATTACCAAATAAATTACTTTATGTCGAGTGCTTTTATTTTAATCAATAGTGAAACTGGTAAAGAGCGATTTATTCTCCAAGAACTAAGAAAAAATCCTTATGTCTCTAAAGCATTTATACTTAATGGAATTTACGACCTTATATTGCGTATTGAAGCTGATGATTTGGAATCTTTAAAAAACATCATTTTCAAACACATTAGAACAATTAGATATATTGAAAAAACATTTACTATGATAATCGAATCCTAAATCAAAAAAGCTTATCTCCAGCTATCACTTTGTCCTACAAAACATCTAAACAAAAAATAATATTGTTCTTCTATTTAATAACTGCAAATTTTAATAAGCCGTTTAAATAATTTGACTGTTTATAATTTACAGGAACTTTATCCCAAAATTGAATTGAATTGGTCAATTTCTTTTCTTGAAAAGCTTGTTAACAAAGACATTTTCCGGTACTATCCTCTTAAACTTATTAGGCCTTGATTATAAAATCGGAATAAGATATTCAACTGAAGACAAAATGGATTTTTGTATTATAACAAAAAACCTACTTACTTTCCCAATAGTTCATGTATTAACAAATGAAAATGACCTAGAAGGTATAGGTTATTTTCATCGGACACCTTTCCAATCTTTTGTTGGTCCAGAATAGATTTTTCCTATCCGTAAAGCTCCTTTTATAATAGAAATTATGGATCCATCACCAATGGATGACAAGTGTATGGTTCTTGTTAGTGTATCCTTCATTTTAAATTTATTATCTTGAATTTACCTGTTATTCCTCTCCTGGGAACAATTTATGTTTTCATCATAGTCTATTTCTTGATTAGAAACAAAAGACGTCCGCTCAAAAAATAAATAGTTATATAATTAGTTTTCTGATCGGGAATCTTCAAGTTCAGGCTAATTTGGATAGAGGAATAAGATATACTCTTACTAAGTTGTTATGAGGAATAATACACCTACCAATTAATCAATTTATGATTTTAGACCATATGAACGGACATTTCTCTATTTTTTGGAGAATTGGAATTAATAACGAAAATGTTTCCTAAATTATCCACCAAATAATAAGTGATGAGCCTATAAAAGCAACATTAGAATCATCAGTTAAATTAATGGGCTTAAATTATTTTTTTTTGTTTCTTAAGACTACTGAAAGAATTAGTATTAAAATTATTGTTCCAAATGTTAATCCATCTTCTACCTTTTTTGAAGCCAGTATTTCACCAAGATCGTCAATTAAATATTTTCCAGTCGCTGTATTTGCTTTAGAAATCTGAACATCTAATAGAACAAATTCAGCTATTATTTTAATTGAAATATTATCAGGAGAATCAAATTCTTTTACATCAATAAAATCAAATTGTGAAAATTGGAGGAGTCAAATTCCATAACTGACCGGATTTATCATATAAATGATAGTTATTAACAATATTTCTTGTTTCCACTGAAAATGCTTTAATAATCGTTGAAGTTGTTAGGAGTTTGTTTGATGTCTTATCGTGTCCAGATTTATTAAGAACTATAATTTCTTTCTTCTGTTATCCGTGGATACATTCATTAATGGATACCACAGACTTATTGTTAGCTTGGGTTGGAGAATATACTGACCCATAAAATATTAATTTCAGTTAAAGATTTAAAATGGGAAAAAGATGTAAAAAATGATGAAAAAACGAGATGTAAATTTATATATGTGGGTAATAATTCTTCTTTTCCTAAACGTTCCCTCCTCTAATAGCCAAATTATTCCTACTTCATATTTCTCACCCCTAACAATAGGATCTGAATTCTCATGGCAAATAACAAAAAGTACTCAATATTTTCTATCTAAAAAATCATGGGGTAATCAAACTGGAGATATAATTGGTATTAACATCACCTCTATTGATAATAGTTCAGCAAGACCATATATTATAAATAAATATTTGAATGGGGAATTAATTGAGTATAATAATACTTCATCTTATCAAGCAATCTCAAATAACTGGGATTATTGGGCAAGTGTCTATAATAGGACTGATTTAGGATGGTCAGCTTACTATATGCATTTTATAGTCGAAAATACAAACTTCACCACGTTTACAATATTTTATAATGTTTCTGATCCTGGTATAAGCATTAAAATCCACTATGACATATTAACAGGAATTCAACTCTACCGAAACGAGTTTAATAGCACAGAACAATTTGAAAGAATACTTATACTTTTTCAAGCACCTGATGAAACTGCTCCATTCTCATGGATTGAAGTTATAATCTTAACTGGTGTAATTGGAGCCGGAATAATTTCAGTGGCACTCCTAACACTATATTTAAGGAGAAAACGTGAATAATAGTGGTGTTTGGCGCGGGAATAATTAAAAATCTAAAAATCACCTTTAGAAACGACAAATATCTTGGAATTGGTATATCTTTTTTTATTTTAATGAGTTTTGGAGAATTACTTCTAGTTTACTGGGTGACATCAACTATAGAGGGGGAATACATAACTTTATCATTAGTTTGGTTGAGTATCCTTATTCTCAACTGGGGATTAATGCGTGAAAATTTACAAAGTGAATATTTATCAAAACGATATAAATTCTGGTATTCATTATTTGTTCTATTCTTCATTTTAGGTGTGTACTTTGTATTGCTTTACCCAACAAGCCCATCGCTAAATACACAAGTGGAACGATTCACATCTATCCTTCCGATAATTATTGGAAGTATGTCTTTGATTTCACTAACTAATTCATTTGTTTACAAAGATATTGACGTGCATGAAAAGACTGGAAAATCTTATTGGCAGTTCAGAGATAAACATATTAAAAAATCTGAATGGAGAGTATTATTACTCATTCTTTCGTTCTTCCCAGTCATTTTGTTTGTAGGATTTCCGTTAGGAGCATTTCTCTACCAGTTATCAAACACATTCGAAATGGATGAAAATCTACGATACATAATAATTCTGTTCCCCATTATCGGAATAGTAATATTTTACACAATAATTGCTATTGTTTATAATAAAACAATAAAACAACATAGAGAAGATTTAATAATTAGTGAGGAAAAGAAAACCTAATTAAAAATGATTTGTTGGCTTTTAATGATTTAATTTTGAATTTCATGATAGTTTCTTTCAACCTGATTAATTGAGTTAATTATATCTTGGACCAAGTAGTTAAATGTGTCTATATCTCTTTCAAAAAGAGTTCACAAAGAGTTGGACATAAAGAACTTAATTTAAGGGTATTTTTCACTTTCAAGAGACAATTTGTATAATATGTTACAGTTAACGGATATAAATTCGAAACTCATTAAAAATAATTGTTAAATAATATATCAAAAATCCAAAGAAAATATAATTCGCTATTCCATTGGATAGTTGAGTTATCAAGAAATAAAAACTAATAATAACTCGTAATATGAAATGGACCGGAGTTTCAAAAAGAAATAATGAAAAACTTGGATTTTCAAATAGAACTAAAGAATAGGCTAAAATTAAAATAAAGATAGCGATAAATTGGTATAGGAAATAAAAATGGAGGTAATATTTTCGATTTAATGTAGAACTTCTAATATAATGAATGAATCCATCTGAAATTATCATAAAAATTGTAATAATAACAAAAATTATCCACACGTTAGATTTAATTATTTGTCCAGTGGTTATATATTCTTGATCTAAATGTACAAGTCCCATTAATGTGATAAGAACTAATAAAAACTGTAATATGATAATACTGATGAATTGAACTTTGGTTAGGCGAACATGGTCAAATAATAACCAAAGTTTAAAATCTATCAATAAAAAGGATAAGGTCAGTGGAACTAAAAACAAAGCTCCAATAGGGAAATATAAATCGACTGATGTTCTACCAAAGAGAGGATCAATTATTGTCCGAAATGTTAGAAAAAAACTGAAAACCATTAGAAATGCAAATACTAAGATAGGAAGTAATAGATAATTTTTATACTTTTTCAAGATAGATTCAAAATTATTCATAAATAAAACCTCAGTTTAACTAAATGATGTTTAACTCGATCACGTTTAAACATTATTTTTCTTAAAGAATTTTCGATTCGGAAAAATATTATGTTTAAATTAAAATATGATAATAACTAACAAGGGAATTATTGGAAATTTAAAAGTTGAAAAGATAATGGAGAATGAAATGTTATTAGATGCATATTTGGAGGAGGAATATATACCTGGAATAAATCCATCCATAGCTCGACTAATTAATCTGTTACATTTTTGGGGAGTGAAACCAATTGAATCACATGGAGGATTTTGGTTTTTTGCTCATGTTACCACCACCTCTATTGATCCTACAGAAAAATTTAATGGATCTCCATTTTCAGTGAGAAGACTGGCTGTTCCTTGAATGAAATAGCTTTCTCCGGGGTTGACCACTGCATTAAAATATGGATTTGTATCGACCTTCCAAAGAAAGACATAATGTATCGCATTTTCGTGTATAGGGATTTCTATATGACCTCCACCTTTTGAATAAACCATAGCAACAGCATAAACTCTATCTCCTTGACTGTCTAATATTTCAACAAGTATATCGTTGAGAAAATAATTTATTTTGCTAGTGTTTTTTGAAATCCAGACCACAATAGATACGTCCTCACCCATTCGTGCATCGATAACATCTACTGCAAGGTCGAGCTTAATTCCATTTTTAAGGGTAGAAACCTGTGCAGCTATATTTTCTGGAACTTCAGGCGGATTATAGGGTTGATCAACATAGGTAATGTCTGGATATATAGGATTATATAGTTCCTGTTGTCCTGGTAACTCGGAATCTTGATTTAGGTTAAGTATAGAAGGACTAACAATAATTGTTCCTCCTATTATCAATATTACCGAAAATATTTTAACTCTTTTTTCCATGGGTTTATTCCCTATTTTTATTTTGTTTTAGTGATGACAGCTATTCTGGAGGGATTCAACACACGGCTCCTTCTTACAATAGCGATGAGGATCATAATAATCTATTCTTTGTCAGAGGTACAGTCTACAATTATTGTCGAAATAATTAATTTATTTTTATACTATCCATATTTTTTTTAAATATTAGCCGTAGTTGAATTGAGAAAAATGAAAAATAAGAAATTTTCTATTATTATCACTTTATTGCTGATTTTTGGTTCAATCCAATTATCATTTAGCACACCTTCATCAGGACAGAATTTTAATGAATTAATAGGAACTTTCTATTTAACAACTCAAACGGGAAATGATATGTTACGAATATTTGATACTGGTAATTCAAGAGAAATTTATCAGATCACATTAAAGATTAACATCACAGCGGGAAGTGGTGTGGTAATTACGTATAAAGCTGAAGATCTGCAGACTGTGGCTGAACTTGCAACAAAAGAAACAAACAATTTTGTATTAAAAGCAAGTAAAATACAGTTGTTGAAAAATACTTGTAGTGAATCGTTTACTAGTGGAAGTTATGAAATTAATGTGGGGGAAAAAATAGAACCGGTTGTTAAGCAAGATATACCAGCAGAAGTCGGGATTTTTGCTTTATTAATAGAATATTTCCCAGTAGTATTTTTTGGAATATTAATAGCATTAGTCCTCTTGTATATAGTAATTAAAAATAAGAATTGAACTTCATTAATTCCTAAGTCAATACATTTTTGGAAGATCACTCTGGAAATAATGCATAAAATAAAAAATGATCTCTTTTTTCTTTAAAATTCATTGCTAATCTTTTATCTAGAGAGGAAAATAGATTTTTCTCTGTTTTCAACCATGAAATAAGGTCTAAAATACCTTCTTTTGATGTAATATTTGTGCGACTAAAACTTGAGCGTTTGATATCCGACTTTGTCTTTCCAAATAGTGTAATATCTACCAAATAAAATGTTAAAAAGTTATAATTGAGGAAAAGCAAAAAAATTCTTTGATTTTGATATATTTCTTTCAAACTTCTTTCTAATGAACCTAATCTTAATTTTTGATATTTTATTTGAACTTTACGCAAATAGGTTCCAATTTCTTTTGGGTTTTTGAAACTTTTATAAAATGGTAATTCGTTCACATTTAATTGAATACTAATTTTATATGGCCTTTTGAGAGTAATAAGGTTTACAGTATTCCATGTTATTCTATTTCTTATCTCTTCTTCTCTTTCATAGAGTGGATTTTCCTGTAATAGTTTTTCTATTTGTAAAGAAAAATCTGATTCTAATTTTCTAAAATAAGATTCTATTTCTCTTTTTTTCATAGAGAAGAAAAATTCTAAATTGGGTTTCAATATAAGCATGGAATTTGAATCGATTATATTTTTTATTTTCCTATAATAGAGGTTTATTTTTTCCTTAGAAAAGGAGGTTTCTGGATCACCTTTATCTAAACATTCTTGTAATTCAAGGATATTGTCTAAATCTCTTTTTAATAAAGGTTTCAATTTTAAAAAAGTTTCAATAAATAATTTATGAGATAACTTATGTTTTTTCAGCTTCTCATCCCAATAAATGTCCTTGTTTAAATCCATAAATTCCAGATATTTATTGTATATTGTTTTGTTTAGAGATTCAATCAAAGCTTCTATATCTGATATTGGAACTCTTTTATTGGTCATAGATATTCCCAATTATTACTTTGGTCCCTGGACATTATAATCATTATGTTCATTAAAGTCACTATTCGCATTTTTCAGGAGAGATAAATACTATTGTTTTTATACATATCATAGTGAAAACCATGAAAACATATAAGAAAAACCAAAACAGCAATCAATATAAATATAAACGCAATATTTCAGCAATCCCTTCTGTTATAATAATAATTGAACTTGAAACAATATTTTCAAAAGAAAATGGATCGCTAATTAAAACTCCTAATGAGTCTATAATTGAGATAGTGGTATCAATTATTACTATTAATATTACGACTAGCAAAATTTTAACATCTTTTGATAGCATTACGAAACCGAAGCACGTTGATGTTTATAAAAGAGTTTTAACAGATTTAATTTAGGTAATTGCAAAACTATCTGTTTAAATTTAATCTTTTTTGTTTTGTAGAATTACTTATACTCTTGTTATTTAATTTCATTGCTAAATAATATAACAAATGACATATACGATTTAATTTATATCAATAAAATATTAATAAGAGCGATAATAACCCGTAAAGTTTATAAACTCATGAATATGCATTTATATTGAATTTGCAGCCAACTACGTACAGTTAATGCAATTCCAAAGATCTACAGGTTATTAAAATGCAAACTTATCGCTCTATTAAAGGTATTAATTTAGATATACTTAAATCTTGCGTTATAAAATTACCAATTAAAAAATGGTTACCTAAGAGAAAATCACGTTTTGGAAGGCCTTCTTATAATTCATTAAGTTTATTCTTAAGTCTTTTATTAAAAATTAGAGAAAATTTTCAATATGACATAACTTTAGAAGAAAAATTACATGAAATTGAAGCTTTTAGAACATTTTGTGAGTTCAGTAAAGAAAATATTCCATCTCATGATACTTTTTCACGATTTTTCAGAAATTTGTCTGAAAAACAAATTTTGAAAATCATTAAGATGATTGATGATCATTTAGCATCACTTGGGATATTTGATAAGGATGATTTAGCTTTAGATGCAACTGATGTATTGTCAAATGGTCGTAACAAGCATAATCTAGATTCAGATGCTGGATATGGATATAAAACGGATAAAGAACGCTTTCATGGTTATTGGGCTTATTTTGTAACCGGAACCTGGAGTGAAATTCCTCGACCAACTTGGGTTCTTCCAGCTGATAATCATCAATCAAATGGAGCTATGGTTCTTTTTGATCATTTAGAACAACGGGATCTTCGTTCTGCATCTGTTATTATAATGGATGGAGCTTTTGAGGATAAAAAATGTTATTCAGACTGATGATTTAAAATCTGAATTTGTTAAATATGATATTTTATCTCTTGCATTTATCTTTTCATTGATGTTTTTCCCTTTGGGTTTCGTACTTAAGGTCTTTATCCTTTTTATTTTTATTTTGTATTATGAATAATCAAAATATTTAATTTAATGTAGGAAAATGAGATTTTTTATTCAATATCCAATGCTATTGAACATTAAAGGTTCTTTCTCAAATATCTCACTAATATGAAAAATATTGCTAAAGAAAAGAGAAAAATATTCAAAGAAATAGATCTATAACTTGGAAATGAACTGGAAATTTCTAAAAGGACTGGATTTGTAGAATTTAATGCTACCTCAATTAGATAAAGACCTGGATCTAGATCAAACGCATTATGTTCTGAGATGATATTAATAAATGAAAGATTTACTTTATTTTCAATAATTGTTGAATCTGTATTGATTCTTGAAATATTTACCAATATTGAGTAAATTTCTTGACAGGTACAGCTGACAGAAAGATCGATTCTTTGATTCTTATTGAGGAAGATTTGATCATCTTCTGTTTTAATAAAGTCATTAGTTGGTGGTATTACTTTAATTATTGAATCATTGGGATAAACATTAATAAATTTTTAAGTAAAATATCAAGTTTTAAATTCTAAGAATAAATTTGGACAAATTTAAATTGGTTAAAGAAAATATAGAAGAGGAATGGGAATAAAGACAAATTGTGTTCCTCTTAATTTTAAGATCAATCTTTAAAATCTGTAAATAACTCTCACTTATTTTTGAAGGGACTTTAATATTTCTATCAAATTTCGTTACAAATTTCGTTACAAAATATTGGCTCAGCTTTAATAAGTCAATTTGACTTCTAATTTCCCGCATGTCAATAATTGGAGAAAATTCTCCTAGATCTTCAGTTAAAGATTGAATTTTCAATAGAAATGAACTTTTTCCAACACCAGATTTACTCAAAGAATTACAATAGCCAATTACGCTTACTAATAATTAAATTAAATTTAGGCCAATTAACGGGAAATTCAAATTATTTTTGATTGATAAATATATGATTAGAATACAATTTAATAATTATTCCTAAAAATATGGCTAAGATAATACCTGCTACGACAATACTGATAATAATAATTAT
>MDVS01000081.1 GCA_001940645.1 Candidatus Heimdallarchaeota archaeon LC_3 | reverse complement strand
CATTCAATGGAAACGAGTAATGGATATGAATGATCGAGCTTTACGAGAGATCGTAACCGGATTAGGAGATCCGGCAATCAATGGTGTAGCAAGATCTTCAGGGTTTGATATAACAGCAGCTTCAGAAATCATGGCTTTAATGGCTTTAGCAAAAGATATACCTGATATGCGAAAAAAATTAGGGCAAATTGTCCTAGGAAGAAACCGTGATGGAAAATTAATAACCGCTGAGCAATTAAAAACAGCAGGTTCAATGGCTGCGTTATTAAAAGATGTTATAAAACCAAATCTAGTTCAAACGATTGAAGGTCAAGCTTGTATTATACATATAGGACCGTTCGGAAACATTGCCCATGGTTGTTCATCAGTGGTTGGAGATCAACTTGGAATCCACATGGTTGATTATTTAATAACAGAAGCTGGATTTGGATCTGATTTAGGTGCTGAAAAGTTTTTCAATATTAAGTGTAGACAATCAGGTATGTGGCCAGATATGGCAATCCTTGTAACAACCGCTAAAGCCATTAAAGCCATGATTTCTGAAGCTGCTGTTATATCAAACCCTGAAGATCTTGCTACACCATTGATTGCCGGATCTCCTAATCCGGTTACGATCTCTCGTAAAGCTCGATCATTCATATCCATTACTCGTTTCCATTGAATGGTAGTTAAATCAAAATCAAGCTTATTTTTCCTAAAAATATGATTATCAAGCATAGCTGAAAGGAGGTTATGTGCTGATTCAATCTTGTTAAAGTCTCCTGTAAATCCCAAGTTGATTTGTTCCATTGGTAATACTTGGGAGTATCCTGCACCAGCAGCTCCTCCTTTAATACCAAAAACTGGACCTAAAGAGGGCTGTCTCAATGTCACAATCGATTTATATCCTAATTTTGATAGTCCTTGTGTTAAACCAATAGAGGTCGTTGTTTTCCCTTCTCCAGCAGGTGTTGGACTGGTGGCGGTAACTAGTATATATTTTCCTTTCGGTTGCTTCATAATTTCTATTTTTCTTTCCTCTGATAATGAAATTTTCGCGATATTTTTGCCAAATAGATCAATATCATCTGAAGTTAGACCAATTGTAGCTGCAATTTTTTCAATGTGTTGCATTGTTGCTTCTTGAGCAATTTCAAGACTTGATTTCATTATTATGACCAATTTATTAATTGTTGATTATTTAACCTAGTTTTATTTGCGTTTTTAATTCTTAACAAGTAGTGTAAGCACACTTTTAATTAAAAAAAAGAGTTACTACACAAAAATCTTCAGCAATAATCCATGAGAGTATGTGAATATATTTTTTTCTCGATTAATACATACGAATATTAATCATTTAACCAAAAAATCTTTTTCATTCATTAAAATCACTTAGAGAAAATTTATACTTTTTAAAACTCTATTGGATGAAAAAAACTTCATAATTGGTGACATCATGGAGAATATAGTAACTAGTTCAGGTACATGGGATTTATCAGCTTTGTTAACGAACACTGAGGATCCTAGAATAGATGAAATTATTGAAGCAACAGAAAAGTTAATTTCGGATTTTGTAGCTAAATATTATGGTAAAATTAAGTTGGAGAACAATTCTCCCTCTTTTGTATTTGAATTACTTAGACAAATGGAAGACATTTTACAACCATTAGGCGAATTAATGCAATTTGCCATATTAGAAACATCAGTTAATCAGCAAAATAAAGAAGCTATAGCGTTATTAGCCCATGTTCAAAAAAATTCATCAAAATTTAGAAGAGAATTAGCATTTGTTGACCTTGAATTAGGTGAATTACTGACCAAAGTAAGCCAAACCTTTATCGAATCATCAGAATTGACATCTTATCGTCATTATTTAGAAAAAATCTCTAGAAGTCATAAACATAAATTGTCTGAAACTGAAGAAAAGCTTATTATTGAGAAAGATCAGTTTGGAGTAATGGAATGGCAGAAGTTACAGGGAAATTGGTTAAGTACAAGGAAATTTACTTTAAAAATCAGTGGAAAGGATCAGGAAGTCTCATGGAGTATGGGTTATGGGAATTTTTCGTCTACAGAGAGAGAATCTAGACTTCAAGCAATAAAAAATATGTTAGGAGGATTAGGAAAGGATAAGGAACTATACGCTTTTGCGCTGCGTTCCATCTGTAATAATCATGTCAGTGAATCCGAAAAAAGAAAATATTCATCACCATTAGAACATTCTTTACATCAGAATGATATAACTGAAGGAATGCTGATGAAAATGTTTTCAGCAATTGAAAAAAATGTTGATTTAATCCAGGAATTTATTTTACTGAATGCAAAAATAAATGGTACGGAAAAGCTACGAGGCGAAGATTTTGAGGCACCACCTATTAGTGGGCAATCTAGTTCCATCGATTGGGATAAAGCTCAAAAAATTGTATTACAATGTTACACAGAGTTTGATGAAGATATTGGTTCATTTGTTAAGGATATGTACTCTCGTAACCGAATAGATTCTTTATCAAGAGAATCTAAACGGGCTGGAGCATTTTGCTCTTACTTTTTTAGAGAACAATCAGCTTTTATTTTCCAATCTTTTAACAACAATATTGATAGTGTTGGTACTTTAGCTCATGAGATGGGTCATGCAATTCATGGTCATTTGGCTTCAACAGTTCAGAATTATTTATCTTTCCATTCTACTATGGTTCTTGCTGAAACAGCATCAGAATTTGGACGAATGTTATTTATTGAAAAATATTTGGAACAATCACAGAATGAGAATGATAAAAAGAATTTGTTATTTCAATCCGTTCAAGATTTAATGCGAGTTATTTATGAGGTTGGTTCTAGATTTAGATTTGAAGAATCCTTGTACAAATCAATAAAGGATGATGAGTTCTTATCTCCTGATAAAATTGATTCTTTGTATTGGGAAGCTAGAAACAAATATTATGGAGATACAATTGACTGGCACCCTGAACAAGCCTATCATTGGTGTTGGAAACCACATTATTACATGCCAAAATTTAGATTTTATAATTATCCTTATGTATTCGCTGAACTTATTGTATTAGGATTGTACAATAAATATAGAGAAGAAGGAGAATCTTTTGTTCCAAAATATAAAGAATTCTTAAAAGCCGGAGGATCAGAATCTCCTGAAGCTATTGCAAAAAAAATTGGCTTAGATCTTAACTCAGAAGAATTTTGGCTTAGTGGAATTAGGGAAATAAGAAGATTATTTGAAGAACTAAAGAAATATTACTAAATTAGATCCAATGTTATTGGTTATTACCCTCATTTTTTTATTAATTTCTCAAAAGAGCCAATAAAATCTTCTTTTTCCGTCAAATTTTCACATTCTTCATCGAGGATTTCAAATTCATTTTTATAATTAGATCGAAATTCATCATATTCTAGTTTTGATTCCCAATAATCAATGGATATAAATCTGTTTCGATTAGATAGATCACGATGTAATTCTGTCTTGATATACCCCTTATTGAATCTAAATAATTGTTCCCATAGTCCATTAGATCCATAAATATCTGTAAATTTCGATATTTGATCTTTCTTTACCTTATATTCCCAAATATATGTGTTCATTTGTGATTACTCTCTTTAAATATATAAATTTTCTGAGTTATTTTTATTTAATGTAGGTGATATTATTCTATAAGTAACATGTTTGATTAATAACTCATTAAATTTAGGTATCTTGTACGATAACTTATATAAGATAAAAGAATAAAGTATTACGGGGAATTCATATTGTCTTTACCTCCTTCCAATAAAATTTTACTCATGGGTTTATATCAGAGTGGTAAATCTACTGTAAAATCAGTGGTTTTTGAAGGAAAAAATCCTCAAGATTTCTTGAAATCAGCTTATAAAGCAACAATAAACTATCATCGAGACATAAAGCAGTTTGTAGGGACAGAATTTCAGGTTTTTGATTTAGGAGGACAAGAGAATTTTCTTAAAGATTTCACTGGGGAAAAAGCTCCCTTTATATTTAGTGATGTGAAATCTTTAGTATGGGTTATTGATGTAAATAATGTTGAAAATATATCTTTAAGTAATTTCTACTTTAATAAAGCGATGCAAAAAATCCTGGAATATTCTCCAGATGCGTTAATTTACTGTATTCTCCATAAAGCTGATTTAATCTTACCTCATATGGTTGATGATGTTTTAACATCAATTAAGGAGTATTTTGATGTGCCAGAGGGCATTAAAATTGAATATCATGCTACATCAATTTTTGATCAATCTATCTTCAAAGTTTTCGGTGAAATAATGAAAACTTTGTTAGCTACTACTCATACAGCTTCTACAGTAAGTAAATTACTTTTGAATTTTATTGGATCCACCAAAGAAATATCTGGTGTAACTATATTGACCCAAGAAGGTTTGCCAGTATTTGAAGAGGGAGAAATGGTTGATAAAATAATTATTCCAGCTAATCTATGGTTAAGTACATCTGAAAGATTGAAAGAAGAATTTAGTACAAGTCAACAGCTCAAATCTACACTTGAAACTGATGATTTTGTATTTGTTTTCCAACAATTAAAAGAAAAATTATTGTTAACTGGTGTTGCTAGAAAAGTTGCCCCTTTGCAATTTGTTTTATTAAAAATGGAGCAATTAACTGAGCAAGTAAACAGTTTACTCTAATAATCCTAAAAATCTTCTTGAAATCTTTCCATAATACATATGCAGAAAAATTAAATCTATATTCATTGCACTTTTTTTTTATAATGAAAGTACTTTTCGGAGTTAAATTCAGTTCAAAGCTCATTGAATATTATCGTGAGAAACTACCAGAAAACATTGAGTTAATTATTCCTTCTGATTTTGGAAATGAAACTTTTAATAAATTAGCACCAGAAATAGATATATTTATTGACTATAAAATTACAAAAGAGTTCTTAGAAAAAGCTAAAAATCTTAAACATATCCAAATTCCTTGGACAGGATCAGAAAAATTAGATTTTGCTCTTTTAAAGAAATATTCAAATATTACTGTTTCTAACTCTCATTCTAATTCATTAACGATAGCAGAACATGCAGTTGCTCTACTAATGAGCGCAGCAAAGAAAATACCTTATCGAGATTCTTATATGCGCAAAGGTGACTGGTCTCCAAGATATGAATCAAGAATGTATTCCTCTTGGGTTACGGGAAAAACCTTAGGGGTAATAGGATACGGAGCAATTGGTGAAAAAGTAGCCCATATTTTAAAACATGGTTTCGATATGAAAATTCTTGGTTTAAAAAGGAACCCTGAAACCATTCGAAATTCAAGCATTTGTGATTTTCTTGGTGGTCCTGAAGATTTATCTTATATTCTAACTGAATCTGATTATATAATAATTAGTTTGCCATTAACAAATGAAACTAAGGGGTTAATTGGTAAAGATCAACTTGAAATGATGAAGAATGATGCAATTATAGTTAATATTGCCCGAGGGCCTATTATTGATGAGAAAGCTCTCTATCAACATCTTAAAAAGAGTAATATTACTCTAGCATTGGATGTTTGGTATAATTATCCTGAAAATTGGGTCGATTTCTCAAAAGTTGATAAAAACCATGAACCCATATTTCAAAACTATCCATTTCAGGAACTAGAAAATGTAATCATGAGTCCTCATTCTGCATTTAAAGTCAAAGACGTAGGTGTGGAAACTTCTAAAGATATCATAAATAATATTATACTTGTTTCAAAAGGGGAGACCCCAAAAAATTTGATTAATCTGGATTTAAAATACTGATTTTATAAATGGAAGATAAATATCTTACCCGAAACTATTTATGTAATACTTCTTATTTAACTTGCCTGCTTTTCTCACAGATTCCTGAACCACACTTATTGTTAGTAATGATGGTAATCTCGATCTAAGCAGGCACAGGGGGGAATATAAAATCACTTAACTATTTTTTTAGGGTTCTTTTAATTTCTTGATAATGCTACGAAAAGTATTTACCTTCAAGGCAATACATTTAAAATAAGCAATTTATTTAGCGAGACATCTATTTGCTATACAATAATTTCTATGAAATAAATTTATTTTTCAAATTTAGGTCCTTCGTGAAAATCATGACAAAAAGGGTTATTGAATGGAATATGCCTATTAATTTTATTTCAGCTAACGCATCAAAGGAAGCTAAAAAAGGGCATATATCAACTCTACATACTTGGTGGGCAAGAAGACCGTTGGCTATTTCTAGATCTACTATATTTGCTTCATTAATTGATTTACCTAATAATACAGACAAACAAAATGAAATTAATTCTATTATTAAAAATTTATCAAAATCTGACAAAAGGCTCCATTTGGAAGCATTTGAAATATTTTCGGATACTTGGAAATTAGAAAAACCAAAAATTCTTGATCCTTTCTCAGGAGGTGGGTCAATTCCTTTCGAAGCTAACAAATTAGGTTGCAAAACTTTTGCCAATGATTTAAATCCTGTAGCTGTTATTATACTAAAAGCTTTGTTAGAATGGCCTGCAAAATGTCAAAGTCTTAAATTCTTGGATAAAAATAATGCAAAATGTTCTAATCAAAAGGATTTACTTATCAAATTGATATTAAAATATGCTGATATAATAGAAAAAAAATCTTTTCAAGAAATAAACAAATTTTATCAATATAGGCAACTAGAAGGTAAAAATCCCCTGGCTTATTATTGGATAAAATATTTTAAATGTCCTAATCATCTGTGTAACACAGAAATACCACTTCTCAGAAATTTTTATCTATCTAATAAACCTAATAAGAAAGTTGTTATAAAACCAATATTTGCCCATAAGAAAGTATCATTTGATATAGTAGCGGGAGATAAAATTGATTTTGATGCTTCCCAAGGAACTATAAGCCGTGGAAAATTCAATTGTATAATTTGTAATCAAGTTTTTTCATCTAATGAGTTAAGAAAAGCATCTTTCAAAAAAGGATTAAAGGAAAAGCTTGTTGCTATAATAATACAAACCACTTCTGGTAAAAAATATTTTAAACCAACTCAGGAGGATATTACAACTTTTAATTCTGCTCAAAGTTTCTTTAATGAAAAGATTAAAACTTGGCCTTATGAGATTGATCCTATTCCTACAGAAAATATACGTACCCCCACTGGAAGGCCTTTGAATACTATATCTGATCCATTTTATGTACATCTACAAATTGTTAATTACGGTATTAATACTTGGGGAGATTTATTTAATAATAGACAAAAATTAGCACTTTTAACATTTTTACAAAATTTCAAATCCATTTCTAATGATATATTAACAGAATGTGAAAATTTAGGACTTTTAAATGCAGAAGAGTTAACAACAATAACATTAGGCTACTTATCGATTATTTTTAACCGATTTATGTCTTATAATAACAACTTAAATCGCTGGGTTTTAGGTGGTGAATCTATTGCCAACTGCTTTAGTCGTACTGGTTTAGCTATGGTTTACGATTATCCTGAAGTAAATCCATTTGCTGACTCTTTTGGATGGAAAACTCAAGTAACATGGATTATTGAAATTTTAAAAAGAAATAACTGGGATAACGAAACTCAACCTCTTGTTTCTAATTATTCTGCAACTGAATTACCCTTTAAAGATAATTTTTTCGATGCTGTGATAACAGATCCCCCCTATTACGATAATGTACCATATGCTGATCTATCTGATTTTTTTTATGTATTATTTAAACGCACAATAGGCAACAAATTTCCAGAATTATTTTCTACTCCTCTCACTCCTAAACTGGATGAATGTATTGCAAATGAGAAATTATTAAGAAGGAAATCTTCTATAAACTCTTCAGATTACAAAAAATTAGGTATAAAGGACAAAAATGGGTTTAATAATTTATTAACTAAATCATTTAAGGAAATTTTCAGGATACTTAAACCAACAGGAATTGCTATTATTGTTTACGCTCATAAAACTAATGAAGGGTGGGAAACAATGATTGACTCACTAAACAGATCAGGTTTAGTTGTAACAGCTTCATGGCCTTTTCATACTGAAATGAAAAATAGATTACAAGCGCGATCTTCTGCAGCACTTGCATCATCTATTTATATGATCTGTAGGAAACGATTACGGAAGGATATTGGATTTTTCAGTGAATTATCTATTTTAGCAAGAGAGAAAATTTTTGAAAAATTGAATTTTTTCTGGGATGAAGAAGTAAATGGCGGAGATCTCTTTATATCATCAATTGGTCCTGCGTTAGAAATATTCTTACAATACAAACATATAGAAAACTATAATGGAGAAAAGATTTCATCTAAACAATTACTCCAATTTATTCGGCAATCTTGTACAAATTATGTGCTAGGTAAGTTATTAAAAAATACTTCAGTAGAGATGATTGATAAACCTTCCTTATTTTATTTATTATACAGATGGATGTTTCTAAATCATGATATAGAATATGAAGAAGCAAGAAAAATAGCTTTAAGTACAGGATTAAATTTAGAAGAATATTGGAATAAACGTGGATCCTTTATAATTAAAAAGGGATCAAGAATTCGAATGTTGGATTCTAATGACAGAATTGAACATTACGAAACAGATCATCTAATAGATGCCATACATAAATCTATAAAACATTGGGAAAATAATCAATTTGATGAAATTAAATTAATTATTGACAAATTCACTAATTTACAAGAAGAATTTTGGCTTCTATGTCAGGCCTTAATTGAAACATTAGAACCAAAAATGAGTGAAAAAAAATTATTGGAAGGATTTTTATTATCTAAAAAAAAGATTTTAGAATATTAGTCAAATTCAGTAGAGAATTTATGTAATATTTAGAAAAAATCACTGTTCACTATTTGTTTTTTACTGAAAGGGTATTTTTTCTTCATAGGAAATCAAATAATTAATTATAGTGGTGCATAGTTGTTGTCTAGTTGGTCAAAAGTCGTTATTCTTGATCAGAATGTAATAAATAATAATTTTGATGAATCTGAATTTGTTCTTGATCTAGAAGATGTCATCTCGGGTAAAGGTCCTGAGAATTATAGTAATTCAAATAAATTTTTCCAAAGAACTTATTTAACATCAAAATTATATTCGTTGTTAGTAAGTATTGGTAAAAAGTTAAGGAGTGGGGAAGGAAGCTCAATTTATTCAATTAAAACTCCATTTGGAGGAGGAAAAACCCATACTTTAATTACAATTTATCATTTCATAAAAGAAACTAATTTTTCTGATAAGAGAATATCTAGCATAAAAAAACCTGAAAAAATCAAAATAGGATCAATTGTTGGAACTCATATTAATCCTTTAACAGGACATGAGAGGAGTAATAATCAAATAAAAACTCTTTGGGGAGAAATAGCATTTCAATTGAGTGGCGAGGAAGGTTTTAAGATTTTTGAGGAGAATGATCGAAATCAAATTTCTCCCGGAAAAATTCTTTTAAAAACATTTTTAGAAAAACAACAACCTTTCACTTTATTGTTTGATGAGATTCTTGAGTATATTACCAAAGCCCAAGGAGTTCCTGTCATTAATTCTGATTTAGGTGCTCAAACATTATCTTTTTTGCAAGAATTAATGGAAATAGTATCATCATTATCCCAAGGATTAGTTTTCTTAGCAGTCCCTGATCTCGAAGAAGAAATTTTTTCTTCGGAAAGCTGGAAATTATTAAAAAAATTCACAAAAGTACTTGGTAGAATAGAAACAATTGAAACACCAGTCTCTAAATTAGATATTTTCTCAATAATTCAAAAAAGATTTTTTCGGTTAGTGGAAAAGAAAAGAATCAAAAAATCTATAATAATGAGAAATTTTGGTACAAATAAATATCCAAATAAGTATCTTGATGAATTTCAAGGAATAAATTTGGAATCGTTATTTGAATTATCTTATCCATTTCATCCTTTTCTAATAACAACTTTAATAAACCAATGGGGATCTTTCAATACATTTCAAGGAATACGTGGGGTTTTAAGATTCATTTATTATCTTCTTTCTGATTTAAATAACAATAATATTGATACTGAGATTATTTTACCCTCTGATATTAATTACAGTAATACATTGATTAGAGAAGAGTTTTTAAAACATATTGGTCAAGAATATGACAAAATTATTTACTCTGATATTGAAAATATTCGTAATAAAATAATCAAACTGGATGACCTCAAAGAGACATATTTGAGTTTATATGAGAAAATATCGAAAACAATTTTTTTTCATTCATTTTCTTCTAATCCATTTAATGGTATCAGTAATGAAAACATCGTAAATCTTTTGTTAACAGATGAAATTCATTCAAAACTGATAAATGAAGCAATAGATCAACTACATAGTTTTTTGTGGTATTCTAATAGATCTAACAATCTTAATTTTTTCTCTAATAAACCTAACATTACAAAAATAATTTCAGATATAAAAGATGGTTATAAAAAAGAATCTTTTTCTGTATTAAAAGATTTAATATCAGAAAGAGTGGATAATAGTCTTTTAAGTATTATTTGGCCTCAAAATTCAAACGAAATTCCCGATAATACTCGATTAAAACTTGTTCTTTTACATCCAAATATAACCTTAGAGAAAGCAAAAAGATGGATTGAAAAGATTAATAGTTCATTTAGATTATATAAAAATACAATTATTCTGAATTCTCCTAACTTGACTGATTACAATAAATGTCTTGACCTCGTTCAGAATTTGCTTGCAATTACTGATATAAAGAACAATTATTATCAATATTTCATCATGAAAGATGAAACAAATTTTGACACGTTAGAAACTCGTTTAGATACAGTCAAAAAAGATATTAAATATAAAATATTATCTATGTACAATACTGTAATCATTGGTGAAAAAAGAATTGATTTGGGTTACCCTAGCAATTCGGAAGTAACTTTATCAGAATGGTGCAGACAATCTCTTATCGAAAAAGAAATAATTCTTAACAATATCCACCCCAGGGTAATTCTCGTTAAGTTTCTTGAGAATCATGACAAAATTCAAACCAAAGAGATTTTAAATTATTTATTAAAATCATCCGATCTGTTCATGATTGAATCGAACTCTATATTAAAAAAAACAATTCAATTTGGCATTAAAGAGGGTTTATTCGGTTTAGGTAATTTTAAAGATGGTTCACTTCTGAGTTCTAGTTTGAAAATTAAAGAAAACATAAATTTAAAATCTATCACGTTTTCAGATAAAGAATTTTTAATAAATCCAGATTATATTCAAAAAATTACTAAAAACATGACAACAAAATCTCAGAATATTAAAAAGAAGCCCATTAAAGAAAAACTACTTTTTAATTATTCAATACGTGCAGAAAATATTAATATTAAAGATTTACGATCTATTACTGATAGCTTTCAGCTTAGTTTTCTCTCTGATGAAGATCTAATTAATGTAAATATAGAATTTGATATAAAATCAAATAAGGGAGTAAATAAAAAGATGATAACTACCATGATTAAGGAAACTTTAACACAATTAGGTGCAACCATAACAAAAGAAGAATTTGATTAATATTCTTACAAATAAATATACTAACCTAGCAATTCTGAATAATATTTAAACATTAAATAGAATACCTTAGTAAAAAGTTATTTCAATTATTCTGTCAATAACAGCGTCCTAGAAATAAAAATCTTGTGAGCTTGATTTATTAGATTAAAATTAAATCCCAATCGACTTGAACAGCCATTTTACAAATCAAAAATATCAGTGAGGCCCAATGTCTGAATTTCCTAATATTGATCATTTATCAAGAAAAAGTTATCAAATATTAAGATCATTTACGATGAGTGTTTACGGAAGTTATCAGGGTAATTTGAAGAAGAAACCTGATAAAGAAATTATTAATTGGGTGAGAAATTCACAGAAAATAATTAATGAATATGTTCGTGAATTGTTAAGGTTCAATGAAAAAGAAATGATAGATGGTATAAATTCCCAATCTTTTATAAAGATTCAGGACGAAATTATACTGGAGCGTCTCAAAACAATACCAAAAAAAGGATTACCAGTTACTAATCTTTTATATCAGAAGTTAGTAGAAGTTTTTTCATTGCACAATCAATATTTGTTAGATGAATGGTTATTCAAATGATTAATTGTCCATTGAGATTCTTTTAGTTTCATAAATTTCTGTTTCGGGATTAAATTTCGCCCACATATACCAGTATGCTATGTCGATAATGTTAATACTAGTTAAATTGTCATGATTCCCTAGTGCTTTTCCTGTTATATTCCATTTCTTATCTCCTTTTGTTATCTCGGTATCTTGTAATCTAAACCCATCTCCCTCATATACGTATGTTGATTCACTTCTATGGATCAGTGTTATTGGTATTCCACTTATTTTATCCTGAATTAACTCTGTTTTTTCACTTTCAAATATTTTTATTGGATAAGCCTTACTTTTCCCATTAATTTCAATTCCTACAACTAATTCTTTTCTTTTCAATCGTTTATCTTTCCTTCCACTCGAAAATGAGAACGCTTCGTTGTTCTTCATAATATTAGCAAGCTGATTAAAGAAGAATCTACTTAGAAGAGGTCTTTTTCCTTTGTAAATTAATCCTGCTGGATATTCTTTTCTAAATTTTTCCCATATTCCTCTATTTATAATGATTTCTTTTAATGGATGATTTTTTGTTTTTTGATTTAACCCTTTACCTGTAAATTGTTGCCAAATGTATTTACCTTGTCTATCAGCCAGTATTTTGTTCCCATTCAAAATTGTTCCATTATTTGAGCTAATTTCTATTTGCTTTTCTCCTATAAGTGGTAATTCATAGGCATGTGCCGTATTACATAGGACACAAAATGTTAACGAATAATCAGGGATTTTTCCCTGCTTTTTCTTGTATATTATATCATTAATTCGTAAGTATGCTATCGGATAAATGTGATTTTCTGTTTCGAATTTGATTAAAACCATTTCAGGTTCATCTGAGGTTAATTTTTCCATTTCTTTGGTTATTAGTGCCAAGGGAATTAAATTAGCATAATATCTGTTATAAAAAATGAAAAATCTGAAAAAAATTGCACTAATAGTTGGTAGAAGAATTAGACTAAATGTTTCGACTGATAAAATATTTTGATTTATTAAAAGGTCAATTATAAATATGATCCACGCAATGACTATTAAATAAAAGCTATTTTGCTTGATAAAAACTATAAACGTACTTTTTGTTCTATAAAAGGGAAATTGCGTTTTAAAAAAAAAACCTGACCACGCAATAAGTATAGCGAAGATAGTTAGAGGAGTATAAATCATAAATTAAAGTTAATGATGCTTAGGAAAAAATATTTCTAAAAAAAGAATTAGTAAAATTATAAGATTATTTTAAAGAAAAAAAGTAGGTAGAAAAAGATTTAGTTTCTTCTTCTAACTATGATGCCGATTACTGCTAATCCTAAGAGAATAGCAAATAATTCGAATCCTGGAGAAGTAGTAATGGGTTTGCTACTTGAATCATCGTCTGTTGTTGTTGTCGTTGTTGGGTTATCCGTGAATTTTACATAGAGATTATACCCACCTTTTGCTCCACAATCATCCAATACATCAACTTCAACTGTAACATCTAATCCTTCAACAATATCAAAGTAGTCACTAAATTTAATTTCGATTACGACACTGTATCCTGTCCAAGTTCCCTCAAGGAATTTGTCACCCATCCAGACTTTCCAATTACTATGATTGTTATTTGCATCGTCCTCGAATTTCAATCTAAGGACATAGGTATCATCAACTGGAGTATAAACCACCTGATCAGCAGAATGACTGACTAATAATGGAGCTTTATTATTAACGCAAGCATCTTCACAGTACCAGAAAAGCTTCATAACAATCAATAATTCAACATTATCTCCTGGAGCGTTTGTCAAAATGATTTGGTGACTAGTTTCATCATAGGATTGTAATAAATTTAAATTATCTCCTTGAGAAAACCAATCTACATCAAAATTATAGGTTGCATTAACAAATACTCCTAAGATATCTGCGTTATCAGGTTCTCGATCACCACCGGGGCCCATACCATAAAAGAAGTGTATTTTTTCTGGTCTACCATTTGGTAAGTTTACTACACTACCACTAGCATAGACAAACATTTCTGTATTAGTCATTTCGTTAAAGAAAACTGAAACTCCCATTTCTGATTCACCCGGGAAGCAACCACATTTCCAAACTAGTTCTGCTACTAGAAGTAAAGCATTCGAATCACCAGGAATTCCATTTAATTGCATCTTATTCGTGGATTGATCAAATGATTGATAATAGTTAGTTGCTGTTTGATCATTCGAAAGGATATTGAAATTGTAGGTGCTATTAACATATACTCCAAGCCAAATTATTTCTCTTGGACCACCTAGATCCCATTGGGGTACTTCACCTGGAAAAAATTCTTCAAACAAGAAAGAGGGATTGTTATCTTCACCACTGTTGAACAAGAAATTAAGATCAAGAACATCTCCTGATGCGTGTATCTCAATTTTATTGTTTAAAGTATCAAACAATCCATCTAATCCAGCAATAACTCTACCTTCTTCACATGGACAATTACGATCCACCATTACTATTACTAATCTAGTTTGTTCCCAAATTCCGTTATCATTCCATAACCAGATTTTATTATCTGCTCCATCAAACCAATCTAAATAGTTATAGGCAAATTGATCTTCAATTGGATCTTTAGAGAAATCAAATTCTGAATAGTTATAGACTCCGAGCACTTCATGGTTAAAAGGCATATACCAGCCATAATCATTTAAGCGAATTAAAGGTTGTCCAAGTTCAAATACAGGATATATTTGGTTTTCCAATCCAGCAGTATCTTTGAAGGTTTCTAAAACGTAAGGAAACCAACATCCTTCAGGAGCTGGGGGACAGAATTCTTCTACAACAACTAATACGATCTGAGTCCCTGAGGTTAAATGTGTTCCATTAACCCTTGGGAGCAGATAGGCTATGTTTTCAAATTGGTCATACCAATTAAAGTAATTTTTAACTGTTTGAGGATCCTGGGGGGGAATGTTTTGATTGACATCACTGACAAGATAAACGGCTTTTAACCAGCGTTTCCATGGATGATTGGATCCGATGGTATAACCATAGTCTTCATAGAAACCAAAATCATATTCTGTGAAATTAATTGCTCCTTCACTAGCAATTTGTGTGGTAAAAAATGAATCACCATGATTTTCTTCTACGTAATACCATCGTTCACAGGAACAATCATTTTTGAATGTTATAGAAACAGAAGCGACTAAATCTGTTGAATTAGATATTATTTGTTTTAGTTCAACTAATTCTGGTGATCTACCGTCAGGAGCTAGTGTCCATGAAAGAAGCATATTTGATGGATCAAGAACATTTTCGTCAAGTGTCTTTAATACATCATAATCGGAAAGATTCCAAACTCCAGTTACATTAAAGTTCAATTGTGGCATATCATACCAATTTTCAGTTGGGAATAATAGTGCTGGTCGTCCATCAGTATCTGAGAAGTCTATATACTTTGAAGTAGTATCATTTACTTTTATTGGGTTAAACTGGTTTGTTTCATTGAAAAATCCGTCTATTACTAAGTTTGAATCAAAAATTGCATTACAATCCATCCAATGAAGTTCAGCTACGACCAAGGGGTAATCTAATTGACTGGTTAGATCTATTATCTTCTCAAATTGAAAAAATTCTTGTAGATAGTTAGGAGCTACAGGAGTAGTTAAGGGATTAGGTGTTCCCTGAGGATAAACAGCTGTAACATTTACCCAATTTGGTGGACGGTCTTGAAAAACGCCTGATGATTCAACCATATTGGGGGATTGACCAAATTCTCCATCTTCTTGAGGAAAAATTATTGATAAGTTCGATGGATCTCGGATAAAAGGCACAAAAGTGCTGTCAGATTCGTTTATAAACCCATCAAAGGCCATGTATCCAATAGAAGCTTGTAATTCGAATTGATCTGGAGGATTGGGATTTAACGAAAAACTCGGATAGGTTGAACTTGCTGTGCAACTTGACCCACCACTATTTTCAAGTGAATTAGTTGAATACAGTGGATTGTTAGATAGGGGCATTTCAATAGTCTGATAAACTGTTTCTGTTGTCGCTGTAACACCTGATTGCATGCCCACAGCAAATACTGAAACTAAAAAGACTAATGAAAATATCATCATTAATGGTTTTTTATTCATTTGGTTTCCTCATTTATTTTTCGTTGTTAAACGTCAAAAGAAGTTTAATTTGTCCTAAAACTCTTTCTTAAATTGATCAGAACTAACAAAGATGAATTAGGTAGTTATTTTTTGAGTTGAAAGAGCTATAACTTCATATCTCAAATACATGTTAGGATAAAATACTTGAGTTACGCAATTTTTTTTACCCAACTCGAGATTAATAAGATGAATTGGAACAAATTTAATGAAAGATTTTTTTTTCCAACATTAAAGTTATATGGGTGAATCGTATGGAATTATCATTGAATGGTAAACATGCTCTTGTGGCGGGTAGTACCCAAGGAATTGGTTTAGCAGTTGCACTAGAATTAGCACAACAAGGAGCGACGGTAACATTAATTGCTAGAAATCAAGAAAAACTATCAGAAATTAAAGATAAACTTCCCAGACCTGATAATCAAATTCATAAATTTGTTACCGCTGATTTTAGCAAACCTACTTTTATAAAGGAACTAATAGCAAATTACATTTCTAATAACAAATCTATTGATATTTTAATCAATAATACTGGTGGTCCTCCAGCTGGACCAGTAACAGAATCTAAAGTAGAAGATTTCTTGTTGGCATTCAATCAGCATCTTATTATGAACCAAATCTTAACACAGGCTGTTTTGCCTAGCATGAAAGAAAAAAAATTTGGGAGAATCATAAATATTATATCTACCTCAGTTAAACAACCAATTATAGGATTAGGGGTATCTAATACAATTCGTGGAGCAGTAGCTAATTGGTCAAAAACCCTAGCTAGTGAAGTAGGAAAATTTGGAATAACAGTTAACAATATTCTTCCAGGATCAACTAAAACTCAGCGATTAGATTCAATTCTGAAAAGTCGGGCAAAAAAACAAAATAAATCAATAGAAGAAGTTACAAATGATATGTTAAAAGACATTCCAGCCGGTCGATTTGGAGAAGCTGAAGAAATAGCTTATGCAGTTGCTTTTTTAGCATCGGAAAGTGCAAGTTATATTTCGGGGATAAATCTGCCTATTGATGGTGGTAGACTTAAAGTATTATAATTCTTTAATCGGGTGGAACAATGCAAAAAATCGAAAATTACATTGACGGTAAACTAGGAGCACCAATAGATAATAATTATCTTGATAATTTTAATCCCGCAACTGGTGAAATTTATTCTTTAATCCCTGATTCACATATAAATGATGTTAATCAAGCTGTTCAAGCAGCTGAGAAAGCATTCCAAGAATGGTCAGTTACACCTGCTCTAGAAAGATCGAAAATATTATTGAAAATATCAGAATTCATAGAACGGGATCTCGAAAAGTTTGCTTCAGCAGAATCAATTGATAATGGTAAACCTGTATCTTTAGCTAGGACTGTTGATATTCCAAGAGCATCGAGTAATTTTCGTTTTTTT
>MDVS01000080.1 GCA_001940645.1 Candidatus Heimdallarchaeota archaeon LC_3 | reverse complement strand
GGTAATTCAAAGCTCTATACATAGTTCCCGCTGATATATTAAGTCTTTCTTGCATTTCTCTATAAGTGCATCCGTGATCAATTAAAAAAACAATATCACTTTTATCTGGATAATTTTGCTTTTTTGGATCAAATATTCTTGAATAAACAGCATCATACGAAACGTCAATTTCTTTAGAAATTTCAAAAATTTCTTCCGGTGATAATTTAAGAATTTCTTTGATTTCTCTATAATTATATCCTTGTTCAATTAAATCAACCATAACGCTTTTTAGTCTTGCAGCTCTAACAGCATCTTGGAAAACAATTATTCCTTTAATAATTTCAGAAAAAATCACTCCTAAAGGCAGTTTATCTGCTTCTTTACTCATTTTGTGTTCACATCCATTTTTTCGGATCGAATAGAGTTTTTTATTATTTTACCAGCCAAAAAACAATATTAGAAAAAAAATGCTGAGATAATAGCGATGGGTTCAAGTGAAGAACCGAATAGTATAACCATAACAAAAATTTCAAGATGTTTTGTCTAATGTGATAGTCTGTTTCTTTAACACACCAGTTTTTATTTCTCTACATTTACGATTTCTATTTCTTAACAGAATTTATTTAGACACCATAAGATTGATAAACTTTTTGTCTAAGCTATGAAGTTTTTAGGGTAGAATAAAGGCTATTTGATAGGATAAGTTACAACTTTCCTAAATAGTTACAACTTTTTTAACAAGGAAGGTAAAAAATTTTCTTTTAGATTTGGGATACCATAATTCATAATAATTAGCTTGGAATTCTCTATCATTCAACGGATTTTCATCTTCATCAGCAATTGTTGATGGAAGAAAATCTGAATGAGCATTTTTGATAATAAAATCTTCAGATTCCTTACCAAAAAACCCAGTTTTCCAATCAGCATTACCTAAAGTCTTGGATCTGAATGAAAATTGTTTATCGAATTTGCTTTCAAACTTTGGTTTTTGTTTTTTTTCTTTTGATTTCTGACTTACTTTTTTTTCTTTACGATTTCTAAACACCATTTAATTTACATATAGTTTCATTCATGCCATTCAGAATGCATTCCGAAAGTTGCTCAAAAATTGAACGTATATATACCACCACCAATTTTTTTTCTTTCTATTTATCAATTTGAATCATTGCTTTTATCTAACTGAATTAACTGGATTAACAAATGCTAAGAATAAATAAACTTTCAAAAACGGATATAAATACCTTAAAACTAATAAGCAAATATCCCAATAAGTATAGTGCTGCACTAGCAAGATTAAAAGCTCAAGATAAGAAAGAATCCAAAACTAAAGGCATTGAAAAGTATCAAGCTAATATTTCAAGAAGTATTATTAAATTAGGAAAAAATATTTGCTAATAGTTACAATATATTATATCTTTGTGAGGTAGATTTTTTCTTTATAGGAAGCAGTTCCAGATGTAAATATCTTCATCATAGTAAATAGAATGCCAGAAAACATTTTCGTAAAAAATTTTCTCAAATAGAGCATTTTTCTAATTAACAAGAACAACAATTAAAAGAAAAAATAGTGGTGATATCCAAAATTTGATCTCTTTTACTTATCCAATAATATTTTAGATGTGGTTAGAGTATTTTAGAATGTGCTAATGCATTGAAAGAGGAAACTAAAGCTTAATTGGACAGAACATCCTTGAAACATAAAAAGATAATTTCAAAAATAGGGTGTAAAATTTACTATTTTTAATAAGAGATTTAAAGAACAAGAACAAGAACAATAAAATAGATTCTAAAGTAAGCATCGTAATTTGTTAATATAATAGCAAAATTAGTATCAATTCGTGTTGCATTTTTTAAACTCTTGAATTTTTGTGTTTTTTACATTTCTTATTTCTCCTTGATTTCGAAAATCTGACATCAATGACTTTTGATATATTGTTCATGAAACATTTTTGCCCAAGTTGGACATCTTGGTATGTGAGAACTTGATTTACCGCAAAAATCTTCGATTGAATTGTAATTAATCCAATTCTTACAAAAATGACAATTAATAAATCGAAAGATCGTTATCTATAGGGTGAAGGGATGAGATGAGAAAAATAAGAACTATTTGCCGAAAGAGACACACATTTGTGTGTTTCCCTAAGTTTTTCTACCTTTTCATAAATTCAAAAAATGCAAGTCGAGTATTAATATATGATAAACTATCTTCTTTAGATCCAGCTACATCATTAGTCAAAACACTCAAATGTTCTCTTGTATCCACTATCCAGATAATAAAATAACATCTCATTGGCGTTCGAGAAACCAATTATTAATCTCCTCTGACTTTGCAGTAGCAAGAGTCTTCAGTTTATTCCTAAATTCTTCTTGAAGAGCATCACTAGCCAATTCCAAAGATGCATTATTTTGAGAAACAGTTAGTAATCCGACAGCTAGTAGAGGAGTCAAACCCAGAACTAGCATTGGAATAATTATTTTCCATTATAACTTTAGATTTCTCCAAAGTGAGACTTGTATACTCATTTATGAATCATTCCATCAATTTTTTTTTACTTTTTGTTATTAGGTTTTAATTTTATTAAATCAAAGTAGACATTAAGAAAATTATATGGATAAAATTGCATTGGGAAATTTTTTTCACAAAAAAATGTTTATGCCTTTTTTACCAAATAAATTTTTTTCATAAAATTTCATCAATATATTCTAATTTTAGTTCTAAGAATTATTCCAAAAAAAAAGATTTTAATTATAAATAAACGATAATATTGGTTAAAAAGTTAGAATAAATATCAATATAGCTGAAAAAAGAAGAAATTAAAAAGTTTCTTACCGATT
Source organism: Candidatus Heimdallarchaeota archaeon LC_3 (assembly GCA_001940645.1). Next base: position 10,963 of record MDVS01000080.1, on the reverse strand, counting down.
TGATTGATAAATTAATGAAAATTAAATGGTCTGACTATTATGAAGCAAATAAAAATTTTATTATCAATGCGTTTTATAGTAACTGTTCCATTGATGAAATCAAGAAACTCTTAAAAAGAATAAGTTGTCAATTTTTGCATTCAGTGGTACTGAGGGAAAAATATTCTCCATCCTCTTTAATAGAATTATGTTATATATCAAAGACAAAAGAAGTAAGGAAAATAAGAATTTATAACATTTTATAAGGAGAGATTGCTTATTACAAAGAAAGAGTGATGATTTGTCATAGATCCTCTAAAGAAAAGAGATTATTATTTGTGGAAATAAGAAATTCAGAAATAAAAAAATTAAGAAAATTGCAAAATAAATGATTATTTTCAATTTGTTTCAATCAAGAATTGGTTAATATGGTTAGAATTATAGTATTTGGTGAAAAAAATTCAGGTCGGACGTTATTGATTAACAATCTTCTCACTTATATGAATTTAATTCAAAATGATTGGAATTATAATTTTGAAGAGTATGTTTATACCGACGAAAGATTTTATTCATCTCAATTCGATGAAATAATTTATATTATAGATACCAGTTCAGATGGGGAAGTTTTAAGAAAAGAAATATCAAAATATTATAAATTTGGTAGTTATCTAGGTGTTCCATATCTGAATACACCAATAGTGGTTTTTTTTAATAACAAAGATATCACTCAATTTAACGAATCTAATTATGAAAATTTCAAAAACCAGATGAAATTTGAAGAATCTCCAATCCATTGGTATAACCAATTAGAAATTTATGAATCAGCTTATTTTAAATATCATTAATCAATCATAAGACATCAGACATTTAGAATTAATAAATTAGTTTACACAAGGTTTTAATAGGAACAACTTGCTCTGGTTGATAATGGTCTTAAATCAACTAGACGATCTCATTAGAGGAATACACTTTATTATAGGTCACTAAATAGAAGAGGGAAAGAATTATTTTTTTAAATAATTACAATCTACTCTTATAATTTCTCCCTCTTTTATTTGATGTCCCATGTAATGTACGCATTCAATGCAAATAGATGAATTTATAATTTTCTTTTCAAGAGGGCACTCAACAAATAGTAAATTTATTTTCTTTTTCATCAGAATTTTAGCACTTTTTAGACTTTATGTCTTTAAATTGTTCTATTTCCTAATAATAATCTTAAATCCAATGAGAAATTATTTTTTCCCAAAAAAATTTTTATTTAGTAAAAAGTATCTTTTCTTTCACATATTGTCATTTCATAAAAATAACTAATTTATTTAAAACAACTTTCCCACCTTTGTTATTCGATTCTGGCATTTTTCCAAATCAAATTGTTGTTTTAAATCACAGTGCGCTTCTTCAATTCTCCACCTATATGCATATTCGCGGTAAACTAGCAAGGCCGTGGGAGGACGATTTTGTTAGCATTTGTTAAGAAGAATTTGAGATTTTTGGCTTTTTTTTCGCTTAATTGCGTACACTCAGACTCGACCTCCAGTCTTGAGTGTCCCTGTGGCAGTACGAGAGTAAATTATTTCTACAGTTGCCTTAATCGTGTTCTTACTCCATTTTTCGGGTGAACCAAAAAACTCCTTAAGAGTGATATATTTCACAAAATGTTTTCGTTTTCTTCCTTTTTTTTGGATTTGAGCTTTGCTAATGGCGTCTCTAACGGGTATCTGCACTCCATAGTTATTCTTTCCATCAATCCGATAAGCTACCTTGATTTGGCGTAAAAAATCTAACATCGTTTTGGAATTGAACCAGGAATCTGTTTCAACCACGATACGTCGAGAAGGAATTTTATTTCTTCTAACCATTGAACCACTTTAGAAATCATCTTCATTGCCCCTTTTGTTTTGGTATCTTGCTCTTTCTTTTTTTACTTCTGGATTTACTTTTTTTTGGTGCAGTAGGAATTAAACCAGGGCATTATCAAAACTGCTTGATCATCCTCTACAACAACAAGGGTTACAATGCAGATAGTTTGAATTTGACGATCACAGCTATGGTCAAACAACCTGAAAGACGCAAAAATTCGTTTTCTTCGTTTTTCACTAATGTATCATTTATAATGATAAAAATTTTCTGGTTAGATTCAAGCTTTGAACATATTTTGTCTAAATAAATCTTTAAGAGCTTATTTTGGGATTTATAATACTTTTTGAGGACTTTAGACAAAAAATTTCTACCTACTTTCTGTCCAAAGTTACGAGAAACAGCTGAAAAACTAAATGAGGAACTTCCAATGATTGTGACACAGATAGCCCAAAGTGCAGAAATCTCTTTTCTTGTGAAATGAAAATATTTTTGAAGAGTAATTTTAAATTTTTCATGGAGTTGCTGGTATAAATTTGCCATTGTTTTTCAAATAACAAAATTTGTCAGCTTCTCTATTTTTTGATATATTTCGCAATTAATGTAACTCGAGTTAATATAAATTAGATTCAATAAAGAACCTTAAAAAACAATTAATAGAATTACAAAAAAAAATAGATGATCGTGAAAAAAGGTCTCCATAGGAAATTAAAAACAAGATTTTTCAAAATTTGATCAAATTTACTTATTTTTGATGAATTCCCCAAAAAATAGGGCTGATTAATAACCCATCGGGGTTGCTCTGAAAAATTATTTATAATAGGAAAATTATAGATGAAAAATTGATTGTTATTTAATAGGACAGTTACGAGATACGTATGACTGTTTTGAATGTTAATTTTATAAAGGACATCAAATAGAGGAAGGAAAAATGATTCTTGAAGAATTACTCTAAATAATTAGGTATTAAAGCCGATTTTCAAAGAAATGAAATAACGAGAACTATTTAGAACCAATTGAGGATATATTTAGTTAATTAGTTTATGTTTTCTTATTGAAAAGATTTTTTATTAGGCATAAACTAAAATTCTACTTAAAACATTAGAAAATCAGCGCTTTCCTATCTCAACTATGTATAACTATTTTGCAGTGTTAGAAATGCTGTTTGATTTTGATACTAGAGATGTTCCAAATGTGGATGTTAAACACGGAGCAAAATTACTATATTCTTTTTTCTTTTTTCGAATTAAACCTACTGATAATTTCCTTTTTATTCCATTACATGTGAGAAAGTAAAATTACAATTTGAATTAGGCTTACACGCATTAAGAAATGAAATAATCTTCTTTTTATTGAATCAAATAAAATTTAGAGGTTTATTGTGATAACGGGACAGATAAAAATTGTTAGGTAAGCTATTTTAAAAAAAATTAACTGATTTTTGCATTATCTGAATGAAAATTGTTGTCATTTATATAAATCAAAAATAAATAAAACAAGAAATTGAAATGGTTTATTGGGGGATTTAAGATTTTTCATATAATGAGAATTGAAATTATGTTATTTCTCTAACTCTTTTAACCGTCTTTGTAAGTCTAAGGATTCTTCTTTTAATTCTATTATTAAATCGTCTTTAATCTTTGTATTGTAATAATTAAATTTTTTTGATTCAATTTCGAGCAATATTCTTTCTAATTTATTTTTCATTTCTAGCGCTTCACGAGCATCTTTTAAATCAACGATTCTCATTTCATCACCAATAAATCGCATGTATTGCCCGACAATAAAAACAATTGTTTGAGAATCAGTTTGAAAACCTAAATCTTTTTGAAATTTCAAAAAAAACTTCCTAATTTCCCCCTTAAGTCTTAAAGTAATTTGTGATACATCTTCTGTCATTTAATCATATTCTCCCGCAGTCTTAGTGAATTATCATTTCATATTAGGGACTCCTAACTTTTTAACATAATTTTTTATTATTATATAAATTTTAATTGCTTTTTGATAATCCATAACGAATACATAAACACTTTTCGCATAAAACCAAAAATTTCAAAAATCATAGTTCTCGTAAGTTGCAGAACTTACTGGGTAATCAAGAAGTTTAGAAAAGAATTTACTTAGTTTTACAAGTGACCAACTGTTGAAAGGAAAGCTTAGACTTTTGGGGGAAACAGTAATAAGTTTTTCAAGAGCTTTCTTCTTTTAACTTGTTTAAACCAGCTGGTTGTCTGATACCATTTTACTATACTTCCAATTCCTCTTTTATTCCAGTTATTAATCAACCAATAAACAGTTTTAATCGAACAATAAAGTTTTTGGGCTATATCGATGAAAAAAAGACCATTTATATAATGTAAAATGATATTTGCTCGTTTACGTACTTTTTTCCTTGAATCATTTTCATAAACTTTTTGAAGGAAGGTATATTCTTCTTTACTTGGGGGTTTAATTATTGGTGTCATAAATTACCAATTAAATATAGTCCTGATATTTTTGTCGGGACTTTTAACCCATTTATGATTTTTGTCGTTTTTTTGAAATGACATTATTGATTGAGACATGTCCTAAAAGTCTTAATTTAAAATTTACCTCCAGATCTATTAAAAAGTTGAATGAATTTTTCAAGGATTTTCTAGACTATCTTATAAGTCCTACAACCTTCTGGTGGGATATCAGAATACTTGGGTTAAAATATTACTCAATTAAAGATACATTTATTTGGAAATCACCAGATTATGACGTGAAACGGGCATGGTCAAAATATTTAGAGCGATATCTTCCTCCGAACTTTCAACTTCTTTACTTAAATGAAAAAGGTCCAGTGCACGCATTACGCTATTCAGGACATTCTTGGAGCTTTTTATCATCACAACGAGGCTTTAGACAGAAAAGTAATTGAAAAATTACCTTTCTTGGAGCTTACAATAAAAAAGAGAAGAAATTGATTATGGAACCAATGGAATCTAATGATAGTTATGGATTTTGCCAAACTATCGATTGGATCAAACTTGAATTTCTTAAACCACCATATATCCGTCTAATCATAATATTCATGAAGCAAAAAAAGATAATTTTAAAAATAGGGTGTAAAATTAATCATAAACTTGCAAAAGAAATGTTTAAAATTGCTTTATTCATCTTAGATTTCCTCAACTACATAACTTATAAACTAAATTGTGTCTTCTATTCACTAGAATAACTTAAACTAACAAGTTAACCATCTCTTTCTTCTGGAATAGTAATTACAAAAGTCGTTTGATCTTGAGAAGACAGAAAAATTTTCCATCCGTGTGCTTCAACTAGTCTTTTGACTATAAATAAACCGAAGCTAAAACTCATCTTTTTAGATATAGGTTTTTGTTTCAAGAGTTTATTGCGGACGTTTTGGGGTATAATTTTTCCATTATTTGTTATTTGTATCTTGTGCGTAAAGTCTTCATACTCATTGGTTATGGATATAACGGTCGCATTCCCGTGAATAATTGCATTTTCAAATAAGTTTTGAAAAATTTGCGCAACTTTCAATCGATCACAGGTCACACTGGGTAGTTCTTGTGCAATAATTGTAATATTCTTAGATAAAAGCGACCCTGTTTCTTCAATTATTTCCTTCAGTTTTACATGACTATCTTTTCTTACTGCTATACCTGAATGAGCTAATTCTAATGATCTTGTAACTAAATCGTTGATCTTTTTTATATTTTTTTGAATTATAATTGAACAATCCATTTTTGCTTCATTATCGTGACATAATGATGAATACCCATTTATGATATTTAAACTCCCTTTCAAATCATGACCCATTTGGATAGTAAAATCGTTTAATACTTGATTCTGAGCTTTTAGCTTTTCATTTTCAGTGTAAATCTTGTCGAAATTGTTTTTTATTAAATTCAAGGATGTTCCCTTTTTCCACCAAAAGAAACTTAACAAGCTACCAAGAAATATAAAAATGAAATGTTCTAAGAAGTTATATTGTAATAAGTAATCGAGAAATGATCCAGAGAAGTAAAGAAAATAATCAGCAATGATATCTAATATAATGATAAGAAAAACTACAGAAAAACCTGTAAAAAAATCCCTATATTGGATCCATTTCTTTTCGGAATATTTTTTAGAAATCAAGGGAGCTAGAGGAGAATAAAGAATATTAGTCTTTTTAAGAGCTTCTTCTGTCCGTTGGTGGGTCGTGATCTGGAGAATCATATGAATTAACTCTCCATATTGAGTCTTAATGGATTGAAGACCTTTCATCAGATAATAATTGGCTCCAAGATTAAGTGCTTTCATGGCTACTTCTTCCCGACCCTTTCCAGTAAACATTATGAAGGGAATATCGTTTCCATTATCACGGAGTTTTTCTAAAACTTGAAGCCCATTTAATCCTGGCATTTCATAATCGCAAATTACCACATCAAATTTTTGAAAGGATAACAATTCTAATGCTTCGATAGGATCACTAATAGATGTAAAAGAAAAGTCATTTCTATTACGTTCACAATAGGTCTTTGTGGTTTCCAATACAGTCTCATTGTCGTCAATGTGTAAAATTGAGATGGATTGAGCAGGAGAAAGCAGAATGAATTTTGGGACTGCTAATAATCCTGCCAAAAGAAAAAATGAAGAACCAAGAATTAATAAGAAATTCATTACAAGAAATGTAAATTCCGTTGAAAAAAAATTCAAAACTGCCAATAATTCAACAATAGAATGAACTGTGACACTAAATAAGATTCCAATACTAATCAAAAATATTTTTCTTCCTACATTTTTGCTTGATTTTTTACTAAGAAGAAATAGCTCAATTACAGCAATTGAAGAGAAAATTAATACTAAGAAACTTGGAAATAGTTCAATAAGACTGATCAAATATCTTTCCTTCTTAAATTCAATTATTGGTTTAAAGATATAGGAAAAAATGGGGGAGTATTTTTTAGTAGGAATATTTTTTGAATATCATTTTCCTTTCATCAGATCAGCTTTATAGCCGCCTATGAACGTAGAGAGTGAAGTAGCGAGATCTGCTAATTCCTGTGCTGCTGCTGACATCTCTTGAGATGTAGCAGCCTGTTCTTCAGTAGCTGAGCTGGCTTCTTCAGATCCTGCTGCTGTTTCCTCGGCAATAGATGCTACTCCCTGTATGGAGGAATTCACAGAAATTATATTTCGTTCTAAAGTCTTTTGGAGATCAATAACAACACCAGTAACTTCTGCAAGAGAAATTTTGGTTTCTTCTGCTAATTGGCGAATGTTTTCTGCTACTACTGCGAATCCTCTTCCATATTCTCCTGCACGAGCAGCTTCAATGGACGCATTGAGAGCTAACATGTTAACTTGGCTAGTTATATTTTCTATTAGCTCAGTTGATAAGTTCAATCCTTTGATTTTTTCCTGATAATCCTCTTTTAGAGTGTCGGTCGCTTTTGCAGCAAATGAAATCTGTTCGCTTTGACTGATAGAACCTTTAGATATCTGTTGAGTTATTGAAGATATTTCTTCGCTGGTAGCGTTAAGTTCTTCGGTTGATGAAGCTAATTCTTCTGAGGCAGCAGTAACTGAGCTGGATGCTTCTTGTACTCTAGATACTAGCTCCTGAGCGAAATCCAGTAGATTATTCAGGTACACTGTAACATTACCTAATTCATCATCCGTGTATACCTCTATCCTTGTTGTCAGATCTTTTTGGTCCACAGTGTAAGTAATTCCTTTGTTAATGGAGGATATAGATTTATTTATGCCTCTCGATAATGTAAAACCCACCAAAAATGAGAAAATTGCTCCAATGACAACTAGAATTGACAAACCACCTAAAGCGAAAGTTACAGTATTTTCAGCATTTGCTTTTGAGTTCGATACTATTACGTCAAAATTATCATCTATTGATGCTAAATTGACTTCTTTTAACGTTTCAAAATTTGATTGTACAATTTCAAAACTGGAAACCTGACTATCATACAAGGAAAAAATTCCATTTGATAAGTAAATGTGGGAATGCATTGTCGATATTTCATTGTTAATATCACTCAAGAGTGTAGTAACTGCTCCACCCTGAGAAGTGTTTGTGGTCATGATTCCAATTCTTGTCATTAAGGAATTATATGCTGGTACATATAATGCTTTTGTACCTGTGGTTATTCCTTCAATATAATGATGCATTTGGTGTAACATTGTTTGCAAATCGAATAAACCCATATCAATAGCTTCCATAGCAACATTATCCCCTTCTCCAGCCTCAAAAGTTTCCATCATATCTAAAAGAGATACAAATGCAGTTTCTGTCTGGTTTAATTTCTCATCCATAACGTCAAATTGATCAAATATCCCTGTATTAGGTGAATCAATTAAACCTGTAATTTGAGTTACTAGACCATTAATTTGCTCCAAATCTGTTTCAATTCCTGGTAAATTTAATTCCATGACCGCATTATAAGCTGATATGTAACCTTGTTTATGATTATTATAGGAATCTTTAATTGGAATACCATCACTGCCGATTGACACTCCAGTAAGATATTCATTAGTATGGATCATCATCTCTATAACATTGAACTCGATGTGGCTTATTTCATCTGCACCTTCAATAACATCATTGGAAATGTAATTTAAATTCTCCTCAACTGAAAAAATCAACAATAATCCACTAATACCTAATGTGAAGACTATAACGATCATTAAACCGAATGATCCATACAATTTAGTACTTATTTTCATTTTTTTTCTTCAACTCTTTTTGCTTAGAACTTAATTTATCAAAATTAAAATTCCTAATACTGGTTTTCCATTGATTTTTTACGAAAAAATAAAATTAATGAGTAAGAAAAATTCCATGAATCAAAATTAAAAAGAGTTTATAGGTGTACCTACGAATTAACTATATACTTTTTGAAAAAAAAACAAATAAAGTTTTCTTTTCCAAAACCAATTATAAAATACATTGTTTAGAAAAATATTTTAAGAATTTAACAAAAACTTCTTTTTTAAAATAATTATTTAAAATAATTTCAAATTATCCCCGAAAAATTTATCAACTTATAATTTAGTTACTGTCTTACTTTTTCCTCACCAAAATTCAAAGTGATAGGTGAATTTCATTTTTTGAGTTTATGAAAATTTAGAAAAGAAGTTGGTTACTTCTTTATTTTAAGAATTGCAATTGCTAGAGTTGTTTTATTCATAATAATTAATTCCGTAAATTACCCCAAAAGTATGCAAGTTTAATTTCCTTGGGTTTCAACTTTTTGTAAAAAATATAGGACTATAATATTCACTTTTTACATTATTAAACACAATTAAATTCCTACATACTATTAATACTATCTTTTATAAAGAATTCTCGAATAAATCCAATTAAGAAATTAATGTGAAATAAAAATCTTTTTTTTGTTCTTTTTTTCTTCTACTATCTGAATTCACATTAAAAATCAATTTTACTCTTCAAATATCAATTTTTTTCCTTCTAAGGTTTACCTACTTCGATAGAAAATAAAATTACCTGACTAGGTTTTATTTTGAATATTGACTTAAGATAATCTTTGACTTTTAGTGGAGTACAACAATAAATCAAGATAAGCTTGATTTCTAGTTAATTTCAAGAAAAAAAGAAAACTATAGAACAGTAATTTAGGTTTTTACATTAAAAGTGTAAATGCATAATTACATCGGCAAGTTCCCATTCAATGGGTTTATCAAATTTGTTTTAAATTTTGACGATTACAAAGGGTTCAATCTTGACCACTACAAACGGTGAAGTCATCCGAATTTTGCTTTTAGACGATGATGAATATTTTTTAAACTTGACCAAGAGATATTTAAAACGGGAAGGTCAAGAACGGATAAAAATTGATATATTGTCAGATTCTACTAAAGTTTTCGATTTAATAAAAGAAAATAATTACGATCTACTTATTTCTGATTATGAAATGCCTGAAAAAAATGGATTGGAGGTTTTAGAAGAAATTCGCAAAAATCCTAGCACTAGTAAGTTTCCGGTTATTATTTTTACGGGTCGCGGAAGAGAAGAAGTTGCAATTAAAGCTCTTAATTTAGGTGCTAATTATTACATTACCAAAGGTACTGATATTAAAAGCCAATATCGTGAGTTAATTCATGTAATTAGTATGATTGCTTATCAAAATCGAATTGAATTATTATTAAAAGAAAGTGACGAGAGATATCGGTTAATATTTGAGAATGAAAATGACGCTATTCTATTATTGGATTTAGAAACCAAGCAGTTTTTTGATGTAAACCCAGCAGCTGAGCGAATATATGGTTATACTCGTGAGGAATTTTTGAAATTATACGTTAATGACCTCACTGTTGAACTAGAAAAAACTTCTCAAGTCCTAAATGAGGTTAAAGAGGGTGAAACTTTCCTAGTTCCTTCTCGAAAAAATAGAAAAAAAGATGGAACAATATTCATTGTCGAATTTAAATCCAGCATCTATAAATATAAGAATAAGAAATTATTAGTTACAATTGTCCGTGATATAACAGAGAAAGAGAAAATAGAACATGAATTGAAAGAAAGTGAGGAACTTTACCGCAATTTAGTTATCAACCTTCCTGTTGGAGTTATAAGGATAAATCTAGAAGGAATTATCCAATTTTCTCATGTGGCTATTGAATTATCTCACATAAAACCTGAACAAGTTCTTAATACTTCAGTACTTCCGCAAGTCTAGATCAACTCCGTTCATTTGGTCTCCAAAGTGCTTGAAGTAGACGTTTGAATCTTGAAACTGTCAAAATTAATGTACTTATTTTATAAATTTTAATAGGAAGCTCATAATTGCAAGTAACCTTTAAAACATGAGTTACTATATGCAAAAATGCATTAATACGGAGCCAAATAGCTTCAAGGATAAAACCAATTCCAATGAGAAGAAGTCGCAAAATAGAGTTTAGTGAGGTCGTTCGAGCTTGAAACTGATGTACAACGCGATATTGGGTTTCAATTCCCCAACGAGATCTATAAATTTTCTCAATGTAATCTGCTGAACCTCGAATATTGGTCGTGTACACATAGAAGTCAAGATAAACCCTTTCTGGCTTTCTGCCTTTTTTCACCTTAAGTAATTGTGCTTGTACAATGACGGGATACCGCCGATTGTGGCACGAT
>MDVS01000079.1 GCA_001940645.1 Candidatus Heimdallarchaeota archaeon LC_3 | reverse complement strand
GTTAGAACTTTGTGAAATTGTCCAAACACTGGATATAGACTATTAGCTGATTTAATGATTAGCTCATTTTGAATAGTTTGACCCAAGAACCAATGAGGAAGAGTAAATAATAATGTCCGTGCTAAAGCTTCTTTAGCTGTACTATCTAGTATAGATGAGAGATGAAAATTTAAATGTAAGGATCGATATTCCTCTTTACTAAAAATCTCTTCTAACCATACTATCCAAAATAACAATTGATTAGATATTTTCTCTCTGATTGACGGATCGTACTTGTGTAAGAAGATTGATACTAATGGATTTTGTTTTTGAGTCTTTAGTTTATTTAAAATATCAATGAAATATGCTTGAACAATGCTATTGTTTTTCGTATCTTGGATATCGATCACAAATATTAAACTGTTAACATTTTCAAAATTCTTTGGATCCTCTAAATGTTTCTTCCTATAAACTGCTTGTCCTGCTAAATCCCTAATTAAAAATGATTCTTTAGTGTAACTATCATCGAAATGTTTAATCGCAGATAATACCGTTGGTTTAATGTTTAATAATTGCTCCTGATTCCAACTTTCAAAAAATTGAGTTATTATTGAACTCTTACCTGCTGATGCCGCTCCCATAATTAAATACTTGTTTTTACCTTGATTAACAAGTGATTGTCTCATAACAGAAATTTCTTGACTCTTTTCTCCTATTTGTGAGTGTTTCTTCTCTTGAATATTCTCCTCGGCAAGAATTTTTAGAGATTCTAATTTTCTTAGAAAATATCGGTTAGATTTTAAATCAAAAATTGGTGCCAAACCAAGAATATCTTTGATAGTAGCGTCTATTTTTTTAATAAAATCGTCAAAAATAGAAGCAGTTGACCCTATAGATGTTATTATTACATATATGCTTTCATTAAAAATCTTAAAGTGTATATTTATACCCGCAATAGAAAATACTTTCGAATTTATGCTTTTGATATTGAAGAGATTCTTTATAATTCTGATTAAGGAAGGAATAGTATTATTGATAATCATAGTTTGATCAGGAGATATAACCGTGTGGAAATTTTTTTCAAATAACTTTTCTTCGAACAAGCTGTATATCTGAAATTCTAATATCATATAAATCGTCTTTTGCCATTACATAGTAAAATGTTAAGTAAATAAAGTAAAAATTAAATATGAAAATATTAATTATCTAAATCATGCTCGACTTTAAATTTATTTGTAAGCTCACCAGTTAAATCAAATTTAATTATTTGTAATGATGTTTTTCCTAATTTTTTTATCGAATTAGTTCCTATTAAATTATTCTTTTTGTTCAAATAATTGAACATTTTTATATAATTTACTGTAATATTGTTCTTGTATGCATATTTTAAATAATAAAATCAAATTATCTTCTAATTAATTATTTCTTTTGATTACCGTAATCACTCAAATTTTATCCCAATCAGGAGTGAGGTTATTGAATCTGATTCTTGTGAAAAAGTTCAAATCATCGATCACTTATTTAAAATTCAAATTAATTATTGCTAATTCATCCTTATTTCTTCTTACATCTAAATGAAGAATGTGAATAATTATATCACTTAGTAATTATTGCTTTTTAAACAATTAATAAGGAAGATAAATGAAGAATTATGAACATCCACGATTTATATCAAAAATTAATTGACCAAAAGTTTAACTATCTTCAGATAAAGTATAATATCGACACAGATGAGATATTCATCTATCATGAAGAAAATGAATTTCTAAGTCTATTAGAAGAAAAAAAGATTAATTTAGAGAGCTTTAGAGATTATTTCAATTCAAAATATGAAAAAGTCATTGAATATTATGAATTTATTGAAGTTCAAGTAAGAAAAGCAATGTCTTTGATTAAAACAACATCTCGTGAAAAAATTAACGTCTCTTATTCCCCTTTTGAGTTCATGTTTATTCTATCTTCTACAGAACTCGAAAAATGGAATTTAGAAGAAACTGAAGTTCCGATTGATCAGATAATAGATCAAGACCAATTTATATACATATTAGATAATTTTGAAGTCAAAATAAGAGAATTAGAATCAAAGGAAGATGAAATTGATGATTTAAAGCAGTCGTTTAATGTAGTCCAACCTGGTCTTAAAAGAAGGATAAAAAATATAATGCGTGGTAAAAGAAGTGAATTAACTGTAGAAAAAAAATTTCTTGAAGCAGGTTTAGAAATATATAGACCAGTCGTGGACGTCGGTACTGATTTACTTATAAAATCCTATAAAAACAATAATCCTGTGTTCTATGAAATACAAATAAAGTCCTCAAACGGTAAAATGGCCACAAAAGATCGAATATTAGGAATTAAGCCAACATGGGTATACCAAGCAAACAATCCTTGGGTAATTATTCATTATTATACAATAGGGAAATTTTATTGTATTAATAAAAATCAAATAATCGAAAGAATTGTTAGACCTGTTAAAGGAAGAAAAAATTTAAATGATATGACATTTACCCAAAGAGATAAGCAGATTTTTGAAAAACAAGATATGAAATACCTGATTAATAAAATTGAAAGTGAGATCATGTTAAATTAAAAACTTGATCGATAATATTTGGTTTCAAAAGTTCGATGTTAATCATATTAGGCTTTAAAGATCATTAATGATATAATTCTTTACAAAAATAAAGAAACAGTTATAATGAAAGGAAGTTTTTTTAATTAATTGAAAAATCAAAACACTATTCGATATCTTAATTCTTAATTTATTGCGAATGAATGGCAAATTATTGCTGTCTCAAGGATCTTATACAGATATGCCACAAACAGATAGTGATCACTCCGATTTCACCACTCAACTTGATATTCAAAATGTACAAAATGATATTTACCCTCCTCATCAGCTTTTAGAAATGATTGAGAATTTATTACTCAAGAGAGATTTTGCATTATTATCAGAAATTTTGTTATATTTACAAAAGAAATTTTATAACAACACGGAGATAAGACTCTTTGTTTTATATTATCTATCAAGAAAAGAAATTATTCAAAAAAACATAGCTAATGCATTAAATCTCATTGAGAGAGGAATTTCTGAACTGTTACAACAATCAGTTAAGACATTAAATTTAAAACATTTACTCCACTTGTTTTATATTGAAAAATACCACTGTTACTTTCTAAATGGAAACTACGAGGATGGATTAAATTATTATCAAGATATAGTGAGTAATGATTATCAAGATTTTTTAGAAAAAACTAAATTACGAATTCTTCTATTAATCGGGGGTATTTATATGGAACAAGGTAGATACAGCCTTTGTATGGAGACTTATAATGAAGCTCTGAGCATTGCACAAGATTCTGAATTCTCCAATTATCTACCAGTTATTATAAATCAAATCGGATCTGTACATCAGGCCATGAATAAATCTGAAGTTAGTATTGAAACATTTAAAATAAGTTTGAATTTTAGTGAAAAGGTCAAGAATTATTATTATATCTGTAAAAATTTAATCGATATCGGATTGGTACTTCATTTTCAAGATCAATTAAGAGTAGATGAATATTTTCAAATAAAATACCAGAATTATGAAAGAACATTACGAGAAAATGACGTCTTTTATAATATTATTAATGCTATCTGGTTTAATGATTATAAAAACCAAGAAATGATTCTAAAAAACTTTTTAGAATCTAAAAATTACCAAAATGTTGAAATTAAATACATTTTTATTATGAATGAGTTATTTATTGAAAAAATTCTTAAGAGATTACAAATCGAAATGTCAAAAGAAGTTTTTGATGAACTATTTGATAAACTGCTATTAATGGAAAAATTGGCAGAAAAATATTCTTCGATATCTACCATTTTTAAAATAAACTTATTAAAAATAAAACATTTCTTAATCAGTGGTCTATTTCAAGATTCTCTTACAATTTTAAATGATTTTATTAGTAAATCAAAAGATCTTAGTTTACCAAATTATACTAAATTATTTGAAATCGAAAAACAAAAAACTCAAATGAACTCGCTGTTATTTGGGAAAGTTAGATTAAATAATGGTTTAGATTCCGAATTCTCTAAGCAGCATCTAAATGAATTAATTTATTACTTCTACAATTTCTATTATTCTTTAAACAAGTACAATTAATCTTCAACTTGTCCTAGTTCATCCTTCTTTTGAATGTTCTTACCAACGTAGAAAACCCAAGTTTATTAAAAATATTTTGCGATCTAATGATTCTCTTCCTTCTTTAAGGATGTTAATAGTTTAATAATTTTCAAAGAAACAGAAACAGATTTTTCTAAGCGAATTCCCTTAATAAAATGTTAAGATTCATTTTATTTCTTTTTATTTAAAACACACTTTTCTGATTTTTTGCTAATAAAATGTTATACATCAAATAATTCAATTTTTTGTTGAATTTCCGGCATTATCTCAAGAGTGCAACATATGTTGCTTCCAGACCTTCCAGCTGCTCCTCATTGATCCATTTCAAAGCCCACTTCTTTATGAAACCGTATATAATTCGAAGTTCTTTACCTTTCTTTGTTAAATTGTACTCAGTTTTTGCAGGGATATAATCTGTTATGACTCTTTTTTTTATCAATCGATGTTTTTCTAATAATTTTAGTGTTTCAGAAAGTACAGATCCTGTAATTCCTTCTTTAAATTGTTTTTTAATAGAATTTTGCAATTCAGTAAAAGTTAAGACTTCATGGTCTAATAGGTGACAAAAAATATGTGGAGTCCATTTTTTTGACAAAATTTTTATCCCTTTTGCTAAAATACATTCGATCATTGGCATTTTTAATCCAGATTCGACCATTTTTATCAAAATTGTAATTTAAAATTCGGTTAAAAATGCTATTCTCCCAAATAAGTCAAGATTAGTAACTTACTTTTTTCTCAGTTATTAGCTTTTTACCAGACCTAATATATTTAACCATTTAAATCCTATTACAATTTGGAAGAAAACAAATTTTAGATTGTGGTGACAAAGATGGAAAACATTGGAATATTTTTTGGTAGTACGACTAGGAATACTGAACGTGTCGCTGAAATCATTAATGAATTATTTGATAAAGCATTATTTGTTGGAGTAATTGATGTTGATCACCTGGAAACAATAAGAAACTTTGATAACATTATTTTTGGAATTTCTACTTGGAATATTGGAGAGTTAGAATTTACTCGGGAAGAGTTTTTTCCTAATCTTGATGAAATTGATTTCACAGGAAAAAAAGTTGCCCTATTTGGCTTGGGTGATCAAAAAAATTATTCAGATACCTATCTAGATGCTATGGGTATTTTATATGATAAGTTAATTGAGAAGGGTGCAACAATTATAGGATTTTGGCCTACTGAAGGGTATTCTTTCTCAGATTCATTAGCAGTTCGTGATAATAAATTTGTTGGATTAGCTCTGGATGAAGATAATCAACCCGATTTAACAGAGAAAAGGGTGAAAAAATGGGTAAATTTGCTTGAAACTGAATTTAAAACTGAAAAGCTAATAATTAAAGAAATTATGAGGTGAAAAAATGACTGATAGATTGAATTGCAATCATTTTTGGAACGAAGTGAAAGTCTCTCACTGGGGGACTACCTATATTAGAGTATGTAAATTGTGTAGTTATTTAGAAACAATCACAAAATAATATTTACACTAGCATCTTGCAAAAGATTATTTGTAATATTTATATTTTCTTGATTTAGTAGTCTTTGCAATAAGAAGAATACGGTTTTTTTCTCAGTTTTTTTCCTTTAGAAGAAAAAATAATCAGACTATCCAGGGGAAGACAATTTATTTACCAAAAATCCTATGATATATGTTAAGTTACTGTTTATATAGATTCATAGTAATTTTTCTTTCACATTCATTTTTAAAAGATTAAACACTAAATTTTGGGGGTTTAATATTGAAACAACCATTTGTTTTCTATACTTGATATAGAGTAATGGAAAGATGAGAGATGAAAGATAAGAAGCCAATCAAGTCAATTTCATTTTTAATTCAGGATAATCAAGGTTATTCGACATTATATTATCAAAAATTTGATCAAGACGTTGTATCATTGCATAACATATTTGATTCTCTAAATAAAATAGTTAATAACTTACGGCTGAAGAAAATCATTCCAATAAGTATTGAAATATATTCAGGAGAAATTATCCAAGAAGATTTACTATTTCAAATGATTTATCAAGATAGCGGAAATCAATCTCATGAATTTTCCAGTAATTTGTATTCATCTGATGGTATTTGAGGAGTCCCATGTATCATTAATTGAGTTACTTTCTCAAATACAGCTTCAATATTTTTCCCTGTCACTGAGCTTGTCTGGTAATAATAACCAATATTATATTTCTTCATAAATTGATATATTTCTTTATCACTTATATTCAGTTTAAGATCATGTTTAGTAGATATTAAAATTAAAGGAATGGTCTTGAGATTTATGTACTTTCCTATTAGATCGAGCCAGTCATGAAGCGATACTAATGTTAAGAGGGAAGTGCTATCAAAGGTCAAGATCACTCCTTTCATCCCGCTAATATAAAAGGGAAGAATATCGCGAAAGCGTTTCTCCCCTGCTACATCCCAAATTTGTAACGCAGCAGTCTTTTGTTCCTGTTCAGGATGGTTTACTTCAACCGAAATTCTTTTGAAAGAGAAATCCACTCCTATTGTTGATTTCAAGTTTGCCATAAAGGTCCCGTCTACAAAACGTTTAATTGCTGATGTTTTTCCGACATCAAGTTCACCAACAAACATTATCTTAAAAGTATCTTCTCTGATCATAATCATTACTACTATACTTATCATTATATAATTTATAGGCTAATAAAATTACGTAAAAATCTTGAAGATCAGAGAATTCAAGCTAATCTGAGAACTTTGGGAAAAATAATTAATAAATTTACTAAAAAATGCTATAATAGACCCTTTATAGTTATGCTCTTAATTAAATTAGAGAATTTTTTTTTGCCAACGATGTTTATGAGACCAATAATTACTATGGAGTAAAATATGACAATCCCCATTTATTCTACAAATTACTGTCATTAATCACTTTAATTCCTAATTTTAATAGAAAGTTAAAATATTGATCAATTATTTAAATAACTTAAAATTAAATTGTTATTATTCATGTTATACATAGAAAAAATAAGAATTAATGAAATTAAAACATACAATTATATCATCTAATTAATATAGTAAAATTGATGACGTAAGCATAAATCTTTATATTTACGACAGAATAAATAAATAAAAAGAGGATCTAAACTTGTTTAATTCTCCTCAATCTCCTTAAGAAAAAGAAAGAGTAATAATGACAGGTGAAATTCTTAGTGATCTTTCTGGAGAAGAGATTATTTTACTTTTACCACCTTCATGTTTACGAGTTTATTATCTTCTTTCAAATCATCAGTTGACCTTTAGTGAAATAAGTCAAAAAATAAATTTTTCTGATCGAACAATAAGAACTGCGTTAAAAACCTTGAAGAAATTAAATCTAGTTGAAAAATTTCCTCTACTAACTGATATGCGAAAATCTTCTTATATTGCATTGAATAGTAGACAATAAAAGTAACAACATATTATAATCTCGCCTTTCTTATCATACCCGATACTTATCAGTTGAATCATCATCAAATTCTGTTAAATCAGTGTTTTCTTGATTCGTATCGTTTTGATAACTATTCTTGTCTTCCTTTCCCTCCTGATAATATTGATCATTTTGTTCCTCCAAATAAAAATCATTTTCATAATCCTTTCTGGAACTGTTTATATTGGTTTTTCATAAAGGATGTCAATTGTTTGACCTCAACACTTTCCATTAGTTTTTTAGTCTGGTCTTCGAGGGATTTGGTAATCTCAACATATTCAGGATCTTGCTTTCTGATTATGAAAGTTTTGATGTAGAGACAAATGGTTAAGGCTTTGAAAGCAAAATTGAAGAATAAATATGAAAAAGGTCGATTCGCAGAGGATGAAGATGGACTGAAAATAATTAAAAATTCAATAATTATAGTTGAATTAAAGTGGTTAAATCTGGTATCAAAAGCAGCTGGTTGTGATATGGAACTGCAGATAGGGGGACTCAAAAAATTACATAGAAATTAAGACTACGAGGGGCCATCCAGAAAAACAATTTAAAATTACAAGGACATCATGGCACTTAATGAGGAAAAGAAGCTGAAATCTTTATTCTTTTGATAATACTTTTAGCTATTACTTCACTGGGATTTAACTTATTAGTATTATCCTAAATTTATAGTTATTTTGCGTAGAGTACTAATTCAAGGGTCGATGAAGAGAAATTCTTCAATCGTTGAATCCCCACAATTAGGGCAAAATTTATCATTCTTTTCAATTTTAGTCTTGCATTCAAAGCATTCAAGAGAATCCTCTTTGGAAAGAATTAGAATCTGATTATTTTCTAAGGAATTAATAAGATAATGAGCTTCTTCAAGTGGTTTGTCTTTTTTTGATGGAATTTGTTTATATTCCCAGTAAAATATTGACATTACTATTAATAGAACAATGAAGAAAAGCGGAGAATAAATCAAGGAGATTATAACAAATGTTATTACTACTACGATACTCCACCGAATGTAGCTTTGGGAATACTTTTCCAGATCCAATGATAATTTTATTGAAAAACAAATTAAACAATAGTCTTTTGGGTTCGTTTCAGTAAGAATTTCACCTCTAGCATTTAACTTATCATACTTTCTCAAATCAGAATAACATATTGATCTTCTACAACGAGTACAGTATGTAACCATATCTTTAACTGGGTGATAAGTACATTTTTGATTACTGTCTGACATGATAATTATTTCGTTAATACATCTTTCAGTTTAATTAGTTAATTAAATAGGAAATTGAGTAATAAACATAATTACATAGAAAAATTATCTTACAAATTCTGATCAATTTCATTTGCTTTATTCAATTCTGCAATTATTGCTTTTACATTTGACGATTCTTTACTATTTTTAGACAAATTCTGAAAGTTGTCTAAGATTTCTTCTTTCTGTTCCTTAAGCTGGTCTATCTCTTCGCGCGCCTTATTAGGTGGTATTGTCTTGTGTAAGATTGTCAAGAAATGCAAAATAAACAACCTCAATGGTATTGGATCTGAATCAGTGACTCCTAAGAATTTTTTTTCGAAATTAAAGATGTCATAATTTCGAATCCAACAAAATTGATCTGAAACAATAACAGATAGTACATCTTTTAGTTCTAACTCATTTTTACTATTACCCCAGTCTAAAATAACTTCTGAGAATGTTGTTAAATCCTTGACTCCTAAATAACCTATTACCAAGCAAACTATCACTTGTCAATAAGAGAATCTAGATAATTTAAGATATTTTCTTTTTCAAGATCGAGCTTAGAATCCCACAAGAAAGCTTCTCATTTAGACCCTTAATCGTAGTCATTATTTCTGAAATATCAAAGCATGGTTATAAGATGATACCCCTGTTGAAAATTCGGAAAATAAATATGCATGTTTTAATTTCCAGCCTTCTTTTTCCATTTCATTTAGGATTTCCTCAATGTTTTCTGGTTTTCTTTCTCTATTCTTGAAAATATCTT
>MDVS01000078.1 GCA_001940645.1 Candidatus Heimdallarchaeota archaeon LC_3 | reverse complement strand
ATTAGCTCATCAGAAAGGTTTTGATCTTATTATCCCAGTGCTGAAAAGATTATTTAAAAAATTGGATTTTTCTTTTATTTTATTTGGTTCGGGAAATCAAGAATTTGAAAAGTTATTAAAGGATCTGGAATCTATCTATCCTAGTAAAGTCTCAATTAACATAGAATATAATAATAAAATGGCTCATTGGGTTGAAGCAGGTTCAGATTTTTTTCTCATGCCTTCAAAGTACGAACCTTGTGGTCTTAATCAAATGTTTAGTATGAAATATGGAACAATTCCAATTGTTAGGGAAACTGGTGGATTAAAAGATACAGTATTAGATCTTTCTTTAAATCCCCAATTAGGTAATGGATTTTCATTCAAATACTACACAGAAAAAGAATTAGAAAAAACCATTATAAGAGCATTACAATGGTATATTAATAGCTCTTCAGACAATATAAATAAGATACGAAGAAGAATCATGCAAGAAGATTTTTCTTGGAAAAAATCTGCAAATGAATATATTTCAATATATAAAAAGTTGTTGTAAATACTTAAAATTTAAATTAGCGATAAATCCTCCTGAAATAATTTTTTACAAAGAAAATCAGATCAGAATATATTTAGGTTATCAAAATTACCAAACATTTTGAAAACCATTACAAGATATAGAATCACAATTCCAGAAATAATCAATATTATTCCCATAGTTTGTGTAAATGCTGCCCGATCAGCATCATCAACATAAACAGGAGCTCTTTTTATTAGCCACAATCCAAGTGTCCCTACGCCTACTATTATAGCCACAAGGAAGGTCTCTGCTACAACTTGATTATTAAGTAATCGATCCGGAACTATTAACTGAAAATTCCTTCCCAGTAATGGAGTTGATTCTGATAAAACAAAGATTAATCCCGATTGGATAACAATTGCAATACCAATTACCAAGATTATTATTAATGATGACGATTGAGTTTGATAAAATAGTCTTTCTCTTATTAATTGAAAACGTTGTTTATACGTTTCAACTCTTGATTTTCTTTTGTTAGCGTCTACGCCTGTATCAGCCATATACTAAGCCACTTACTTCCAACTGAAGGTATAAATTAATACTTTTCCAATAATTGGACAGATTTAAGATTTTAACAATTTTTTAAAAATTATCACTTATTATGTTAAATTAAAAATTTCTTCTTTTTCTGAATATTTATTTATTATTTTTTCATTAATTTCATATTTTGTTTCTACATTAATAGAACCGGTTTCATCTAATAACACTTCTGGAGTAATTACATCTTTTTCGAAATATCTTTTAGATGCAGAGGTGTCTCCTGGATAATTAAACATAAAATTTGCTTGTAAAGCGATATTAATTATTCTTCCGATACCAGATTCTAGCATTCCTCCACACCATACTCCGATATTGTTTTCATAGCAGTATCTTGCAATTTTCATAGATTCTGTTAATCCTCCTACACGCGCAGCCTTAATATTAATAATTTTACACGAATTACTAGTAATTGCTTTTCTAGCATCATCCACGTTATGAATTGACTCGTCTAAGCATATGGGTGTTGTTAGCTCTTTTTGTAAAGTAGCATGATCGACAATATCATCATGAGAAAGAGGTTGTTCAATCATTAAAAGATCATATTTGTCCATTTTTAAAAGCAAGTCTTTATCTGATAAGGTGTAAGCACTATTGGCATCTACCATTAATGGAAAGTCTCCCAATTCTTTTCGTAAATATTTTATTAGTTCTATATCTTGATTAGGCTCTATTTTTATCTTAATTCGTTTGTATTTTTGCTCAAGTGCACTACGAACAATATTTAATAAATTTTTATGACTTTTTTGAATTCCTATAGAAATTCCTGTCGGAATATTTTTTTTGGTTGCTCCTAATATTTCTGGTAAGGATTTTCCTTCAATTCTGGATTTTAAGTTCCAGAAACAAAAATCAAAACCTGATTTAGCAAAATTATGACCTCTGATGTCCGTTAACATAGATTTTAAATTGTTAATCCAATCATCTATGCTATGAAGACTATTTTCAACGTTTTTCCGGCGAATAACAGGAATAATAAAATCTTTAAGAATGTACCATGAAGTAAAAATAGTCTCATAGCAATAACCAGGAACTGAAGTTAAGGGTATTTCACCCCACCCAATTTCACCAGAAGTCGTCGATAGCTTTAATAAAATTCCTTCTTTGTTAACTTGGGTTCCAAAAGAAGTTTGGAAAGGTCTAATTAGAGGAATTCTAACATGATGAAGTTCAATTTCTTTCAATGAAGCCATAATCTAAAAATCTCACCTTATTTATGTTTAATTATGGAAAGTAAATTCAAATAATAATTTAAATTGGGATTTTAGATATAATTTCTTTTAGATTGAAATTTTATTTTTTTACACAAAATCTATTAAGTATGAAAATTCAATTGGGTATAAGAATTTTCATTTTTCTCAATAATTTAACAATAATGAAGAAAAAAAATTTTCTTGTTAGTTTCTAATATAAAACTAATTATATAAACTATATCGGTTCAATTATATCCTCTCACTATAAATTGTAGACTCTTTTTTAGGGTAATTCTTTAATGTGGCAAGTTACTGATCTATTCCAATACGAAACGACTGAAACACACCAATTACTCAGAAGTAAAGAGTTCTTAGCAATTGTTGCCATATTTGTAATGAAATTATTTCTTATTTTAATAAACTTTCCAGATTTTAATACTGATATGGTTCGTAATCTACAATATGGAGAAGCTTTTTGGTCTCATGGTTTCTTTAATGTTTATAATTTATATCCAAATGACATTGATCCAGGTAATCCATCTAACGTTTATTTAACTCAGACTTTCTCTTATCCAGTGTTTCATCTATTATTCTTTGCTTTTTTTGCTATTTTACCCTATTCTGTGTTCATTCTCAAAGTTTTTCTAGCTTTTATAGATATTCTAATATTTTATGAGGTAAAAAAAGATCTAGGATTGAAATGGGCAATTTTTATTTCATTGTTTCAAATTATTTTCACATTATATGGGTTAGTAGATGGAATAACATTATTATTAATTTTATATTCAGCAAGGAGATACAATAATGGTGATAAAAGGGCAGCTTACTTATTAGCAATATTTGGAATCTTTTGGAAGTACGTTTCGGTTGTGTTGTTGGTTTACTATATCATTAATGACTATAACAATAAAAACACCTTACATGTAAAGGATAGTATATTCAATTACAGTATAGTAATTATCACTAGTATTGGTATGTTACCATTATTTTTTTCTCAATATATCTTGAAATTCATAGAATGGCAGTTTAATAACGGATATTTAAATAATCAAGACATTCCCTCTGAAATTCCAATAGCAGAGCAAGCAGTTTATAGACTCTATGACCAAGCGGGATGGAATGATGATGCACTATCAATTTGGGCTCTGATACAGGGAAATTTAAATCCAGCAGCGTTAGTTATGCTTGCAATATTTGTTTATACAGCTTATAGATTAATTGTTAAAAAAGAGCTAAATTTTTTACCTTTGGTCCTTATTTCGTTTTCTTTGATATTAATTAAAAGAATGATGATTTGGTATTTCCTATATGCTTTTCCAATGATTTTATTTTTGAAGATAAAAGATAAAGATCAATTTCTTTGGATATATGTTGGTGCTTTTATTATAGGATTAGGATATTTCGGATTCTTAGTATTTTTTTAATTCGCTCTTTATCAATAGCAACTATTTTTCAAATAAAAAATAATTAGATTGATTTTTTTCATTCTTATTAAAAATAACAAAGTCGATTGCAGTAAAACCATTTGAAAACAAAGATCTAGAGATTTTCCTAAATAATACTCTCCATTTCTTAGCTAATTCTATATTCGTATGTTTTAATTTTTGAAAATCATTAGGAACTTCAACCGTAAATTTAGAATAGTTATCAAGATGATTTAGAATTTTTAAATTATCATTTATTAATTTTTTATTAAGTAATGGATATTCAGCAAACAGATTCTCCTTTAAATTAAATTTCTGTTCGAATTCTTTATCCATTTTACTTATTACATTCTTATCATGTAAGTACCATTCAACAAGAAAACGATCTGTAGGAATTCCGGAATATATTCCTACATTGTTGTCCGTAGAACCATAATAATTTTCAAAGTACTTGTTACATTTGCAACCTAATTTCCCAAAATTTAATCTGGAATTGTTAGGAAGAAGAGGATCGACAGTCCATTCGATAACCTTAACTCCCATATCAATTGCTAAGATTCTATGTCTCTTTTTCATTTCCCAACCTATTCCTTTTCCTTGATAAGCAGGATCAACTCCCATCATATGTGAATAATGTCGGGAATTATTTACTGGGAGAGCATAAATAAACCCTACTATAGCTTCACTATCATTAAAAGCCCCTAAAAGAATTCCAAATCGAGAAACAGCTCGCATTTCTAAAGTAGATACAACTTCACGATCGGATAAATTCCAAATAAGTTGCATTAGATCAGCGATTTGTTTGATATCATTTAATTCAGATATTTGTCTAATATCTATATTCATCAATTATTTCCTCTTTTTGAATATAATTTTAATTTTAAATAAGAAACAACAATAAAAATTTAAATTGAATATTACAATAGATTGATACCTCTCGTCAACAAAATTTTTATAAGAGTTTCAGGAGAAACCAATGGATTCAAAAATTAAAATGTTTTTCATTATATTTATGAATTCATGTTCTTAATGAATATAAAAATTGAGAGTTAAATATGACGCCAAAAACAAGTGTCTTGTCAATTAGGATAGACAATGAAACAAGAAATATGCTTGAAAAACATGCTGAACAACTAGAAATGAAAGTTTCATTGCTTGCAAGCTTAATTTTGAAGGATAGTTCAGATGATTGGGTAAAAAATTATGTTGAAAAAATTGCAGAGCGTTATGGAGTAAAAGGTGACAATACTCAACTTTTTGGAGGTAATTAGATGATTGAAATAACAGAATTGTTAATTATAGTAATTCCATTGTTTATTCTTGTTTTGTTAACACTAGTACAAGCATTTCTCGCTTCGAAACTTCAAGCAAATACCGGAGAAGAATCATTATTTCACTTAACGATAATTTTTCTATTTTGTGGATTATTATTCTTTTCTATTGCAATAGGTGTTTTAATTCCAGATGATATAAGATTTCAATATACTTTGTTTGGAATAGCTAACTTCTCCTTTTGGTTTATTATTATGGAACTTGGGATATTCTATATAACAACGTTTGTCAATCCTAACAAAGTTTTGCCTTCAGCTAGGTTATATTTCCCTGCTATCCAAGGAGCTGCTGTAGTGATAAGTAGTCTAAAAGTTTTAGAATTTTTTAAAGAAGAACCGATATATTCCTTAACAGTATGGGAATTAATGATATATGTAGTAGCTTTTATATTAACGTTACTCCTTCAATCAATACTTGTTAAAGAACTACTTCAAAGTAGAAAGCATTTGTCTGATGAAAACCATATTTTATTTATAAATTCTGTAAAAAAGATTATGACTTCAGGTACAGTTTGTTTAGTTTATGTATTCAGTTCTATGGTTATCTGGGCTTTTTTTAAGACTCACAACTTCCAGACGCCATTTAGCCTGCTAATTAACGAATTTGAGTTAATTGATTGGTTAGTTTATCTTAATATCCCTATATTAATTATAGTTTGGATTATATTCCTCTGGAATATACAAAAAATTAATAAAATAATTTCTAAAGTAAATATTCAGGATATTTACAATACCATTGGATCTTAATCTTTTCAATTACTTTTGTTTATCTATATCATAATAAGTATGAACATCATCATAATTTAAATCTATACCATCTTCGGATTCATTTCTCCTTGGTAATATGGTAAACATTAATCCCTCATCTTTGTATTTTAATTTTATCAGTGAACGAATACCATTAATTCCAGAATGCTGTGGTTCTTCTCCTTGAATTACATTAATTCTATCAGCAAATTCTGAATAATATTCACTTAACTCTTTGGTTATTCTTTCAGTCATACCTCTAAATCTTGCAGCACCACCGACCAAAACAATAGCAGAGAGAATTAAACCGATATCAACTTCTGTTTGAGTAATTAACGAATCAATTGAAGCAATTATAACATCAGTAACACTATTATGAATACGCTTAACTCCCCAAAAGCGGTTCCAGTCAAAAAGCATTTCTGGACAATTTAAATAATCTTGAATATTGATATCCATTCGTTTCCATTTCTTAATAGTAACAGGAGCATCCCCCAAGACATTTCCACCTTCAGCCAACCATTCTTCAATCTGTTCTCCAACAACCCCAGTTAATCTATATTTTTCACGAAGTGCATTATGAATATATTTGAAAACATATTGTCCCGCGATAGGAAATCTGCGATATGTGGATGCTTGTGGTAATCCTGACACAACTGCGACTTCTGTATCCCCTCCACCGATATTAACAAGTGTACAATAACCTTCGATTGTTCCTATGGTTTTTAGATAACTTAACTGTGAAAAATAATCAAATAGAAGTTGGTTGTTAATATACATCCCTGGAAAACCTAGGTTTATACAAGCTTTAGTGTGAAAATCTTCAACAGTCATACGTGTTTCCGCTGTTTCAAATGCTGCTATAGCAATAACAATAGCCCAATTACTATAATTATTTATAATATTGAATGGCAAATCAAAATGATCTTCAATTTGTTCACAAATATTTTGGTAAGATTTAGTTAACAATTCAACTGAAAAAGGCATTGCATCTGATTGAACATATTTTTCTTCTACTTGAAATAATAATGATTTATTAGATATTTCCTTATAGGTATAATACCCTGGTTTAATTGAAATAGCACCTGAAAGTAATTGAGATAGATATTGAACTCTTTCTTCAGATAAGAGGTATAATTCATTTCTAACAATAATTATTTCATCAGAAACTACACCGTTAACCATTACAGAACATTTTGCAAATAATGTTCCAAAATCTAAAAGTATAACGTTCGAAAATTTTCGTGATTCTCTTAAAAAATTCTCTAACAAACTAATCGAAATCCATGTACTTTAAATCTGTATCAGTTGTAATATTCAATTGTTAAAAACGAATTACTTAAGAAATTTGTATTTATATTACAATTTAAATTAAATTATAAATGTATTTACAATTAATCTACTGTCTCAATCTTCTATAAATAAATTTACTAATATTTGGTTTGTTACCTAGATTTTACATTGGCTTTCTTTAATAATACAAAAATAATTTTCAATACATTTTGGACATGGTGTTCGATATTTCAGAACAAATTACTTTCATTCAGGAAAGAAAGTATCAAAAAAAGATATTAACAATCCTGAAGAACGTTTACCATGAACAGACCAATTCCCCTGTTCTCGTGGAACTGGATTGTGGACTAGGAAAGCGAATTCTAAGTTATCTCATCGTTTCACGATATTTTCCAAATTTAAGAACATTAATATTATTACAAGCTACATCATCTCTTAGTGAAACGGTAGATTTTTTCTGTAATAAATATAAAATGGAAGTAGGATATTTAGGATCCTCTACACCACCGTATAAAAGAATTTCTATTTTAAAGAACTATCGTGTGGTGTTAGCTACACCCCAAACTCTTTCAAATACTATTAAAAAATCAACTGAAATAATAAATTTTGATCTGATATTAATCAACGAAGTAGATAAAATTATAAGAAGAACTGCAACAAGAAGAACTTTGATATACCCTTATCCCACAATTTTATCTTATTTTGGTTCTTGGATAATTGGTTTAAGTGGAACTTTAAGAGATTCTCATGTTATAATAACTGACACTGTAAGGTTAAAACCAGAATTACAAACTTTAGCAGAAAACCTTCTTGATGTTAGAATAATTACCATGGATGAGATTATGTCCGGTGATTCAGATTTAAACGATTATGTAGAGTATACCTCTCTAAAGGGCCATAGTATTGAGGATCCTGTTATTTATGCTTTATTTACTAAATTAGATGACCTAGTAAAAGAATATCGAAAAAAAATCCTTGATGAAGCTAGAAAAGAAGGATTAATTACTAAAGATACCAAAAACTTAGCTTTAATAGCTGGTCAATTACCTGTGGATTCAGAAATTAAGGGTAAATATGATTCATTATTGATGATGAGAAAATATATAACTGGAATGCTTCCCGTCAAATTTAAACCGTTTTTACACCGGTTTCCAGAATTTTCTAAAGAAGAAATAAATGAAATTTCAAATAAATCAAAAAAAATACAAAATCTTATTCCTATTATAGGAAATAGTCAAAAAACAATAGTCATGGTAAGTTATGTTTATACTGGTGAGATTATTCAAACATATTTAACAAAATCTGGATTTAAAACGTTTTTTATTTCAGGAAAGGTTTATGATAAATCAAAAGTTGTTAACGAGTTTAGAAGTTCTGATTCAGGCCCTTCAGTTCTAATTATGACCTCAGTTGGAGAGCGAGATTTAGATATACCTGAGTCGAAAAAAATCATTGTTTATGATACTGTTAATACTACAAAAACTATGTACCAGAGGTTTAAACGAACCAGGGGAGGAGAAGTTATTTGTATGTATTACAAAGATACGAGTGAGGAAGCGAAAGTAAAAAGATTATATAAAGCTATCCAAGAAAAATATCCTTGGTCAATAAATTTGGAATAAAGAAATTCCGTAAAAATGCTAATAATCACTTAGGGATCCTGATGCTCTCCCATCGTTAATTGTTTTTATAAAATATTTATAACCCAAAATCGGTAATAAGAATGTAAAAACAATTACTATAAACCATTGCAGGATAATTACTTCAATTCCTAATCCAAAGTTGTCCATAATAATCGTTGCTAGTTCGGGTTGCGTTCCAAATATTATTGTCCTCATCAAATCGATAGTATATGAAAATGGTATTAAAAAGGATACAATGACTAGGGGGCCTAACGCAGAATATGGAAAAAAGAATGCTGCTACAATTAACATAAAAAATTGAAGAAAATTAATAAGAGGTAATACTGATTCTTTTAAACGAAGATTTAAACCAGATAAAAAGAACGCAAAACCATAAATTTGAACTAAATATAATAAAAAAATTCCTAAACCATATATAATTTCAGGAAATTTAATTTGAATGGTTCCGGTTAGAGATTCAAGGACAATGAAACCAAATATTGTTAAAAATATATTTAAAAATGTAGCCCATGTGGTTTTTGCTAATAAATTCGCAATATGATTCACCGGATATAGAAATAACGTTTCTAAGGTTCCTGTTGTTTGTTCATTTCGTAAACTCAATCCTAGAGTATTTAATGCGTCTCCAAAAAATAAATATCCCATTAATCCAAGAATCATGTATGTAGATAACGAATCAGAAGTAACTAATCCGTCTTGATTTCCTTGGCGGATAAAAACTTGAGCAGCAAACGTGAATACTAAAATAATCATGAATATTTGTATAAATGAAGATATAAAGGCAATAGGGTATCTTATTTGAATTTTAATTTCCTTTTTTGTAATATTGATGT
Source organism: Candidatus Heimdallarchaeota archaeon LC_3 (assembly GCA_001940645.1). The sequence continues at coordinate 21,459 of MDVS01000078.1, read as the reverse complement.
ATTGTGACCAAAATGAATTAGGAGTTGGTAAATTCGATTTAGATGCTAGTTTTCTAGTCATTAGTATTGTCCTACTCCTTGATTCGATAAAATACTATTCTCTGTTCTATAGAATAGATAGAATGCAATAAGAGGAACAATTAAAGCAAATCCAAATGAGACGATAAAATCTTCCCATAAACCAATGAAGCCCTCAACACCGTATAAGGCGTTTCTTATTTCATTTGTAGTCCACGTTGGTGGGAATAAGTAGGCTATTATTTTTAATCCGGCTGGAAATAATGTAATTGGGAAGAAAACACCCATTAAAAATGAAATTATCCAATTTAATAAATTGATAAAACTTCCAACTTCTTTAAACTTTAAGATAAAGGAACCTACCAGCAATGCAAGCCCAATAAGCGGAGGTAAGCCAAGAATTAAAGAAAATATTGCGATAAATATTGTTACTGACAAAAATTCGGTCAATTGAATTGAAAAAATAAATATTCCTAAAAATAATGCTAAAATGAATGAAACACTATTTCTTACTAGTACATACAAACTTGAACCAAGAATAAGCCAAAATTTCGAGGTAGGAACTAGATAAACACCAGATTCTAGTGTTCCTGTCATTTGTTCCCTTCTTAACCAAAAGGAAAAATTCCATAAAGTATTAGATACAAGCTGAAATAATAACGCTCCTACTAACATATATCCTTGATAAGATCCAGAAACTCCTGTATTTTCTTCAAATACTACAGCTGCATTCTTACCAGCAAACGCTGTTCCCATTAAAATTGGAATAGTCGCAATGAAAATAGGTGTGAATACACTCATTATCACCTGACCTTTATATCTGCTATACGTTCTTAATCTGGTCATAAAAATTGAATAAGTTGCAAATAGATTACTTCGAAGAGTTGCTTCCTGAATAGGATAAGTTGGTTTAATATTAGTTATACAATCTCCTCTCCTATAAGGTAGTTACCTGCTCTGATTCTGCTGATAAACTATGTCCTGTTCTCGCAATGAATACATCTTCTAAAGTTATTTCTTTTGGATAAATATATGAAATTCGAGAGTCAGTTTGCTGGAGAACTTTCAAAATGTTGCTCATACTTTTCCGTGAATCTGTTACAATTGCAGTGATTTTATCGTTACCACCAATTTCTGATGATTGAGTATATGCTACATGTTTAATTTCCGGTAATGCTTCTAGTTTAGGTAAAAAGGATTTATCAGGAAAGATACCCTCAACAGTAATACTCTCATCTTGCTCAAGCGACTGTTTTAAATTTTCCACTGTATCATAAGCGACTAATTCCCCGCTATCAATAATAACTGCTCTATTTGCTAGCTCTTCAACTTCAGTCATAATATGGGTGCTGTACAAAATAGTTTTCGAGTTCTCTTCATGCAATTTTTTAATAATTTGTCTTAAATCTCTTGCTCCCTGAACGTCCATAGCAATTGTGGGTTCATCCAATATTAAAATTGGTGGATCTGAGACCAGGGATCTAAGAAAAGCAAACTTCATTTTTTGACCTGAACTATATGTTTCAACATGTCTATCAGCTATTGAACTAAGATCTAATAAATCAATCAAATATTTTGTTCTATCTTTTACAGTAGAGCGTGGAATGTGATATAAAGAGCAAAAATATTCTAAATTTTCTCTACCAGTTAATTTCCAGTATAAACCTCTTTCACCCATTAACATAGCGCCAATGGAAGCTTTAATTTTAGATTCAAATTTCAAATCGCCAGGAATATTATTAATCACAAATGTTCCGCCCGATGGCAAAAGAAGTAATGTTAATATTTTTATTAAGGTAGTTTTTCCTGCTCCATTCGGTCCCAACAGGCCAATCATTTCTCCGTCTTGAACATCAAAACTAAGATTATGGAGAGCTCTTACTTTTCGGTTGGTTTTCTTTTTGAAAAGGCCACCAGTTTTTGTTTCATATACTTTTGTAATATCTCTAACAGAAATTATTGGTTTAACCAAATGCTCACCTTATTGGATGGTTAAGAAAGAAAATTAAAATGTCCTTTTCTATACTTAGGTACGCCTAGTCGGGAAATTCTTTATTAGAATTTATTTTCTTCAAAGTAATGATAATAATTAATTCTTATATAGACACGAAAGTAGTTGATGTATTCAAATCTCTTTTTGAATTCTTATCTGAAAATGAATATAGACTAATGTATATTCAGAGTTTAACGAATGGATACGGACTTATTCATGTTTTACGCACCTTCTTACAAACTTCAACTCATCCTGCTCAGAATTTATTAAATTTATTTGCAGTACAGAAAAAAATTTCCTTCGAAGAATCAAAAAAAACTTTTCCTAAAGACTTTTTTAATGAATTAATTGATAAATCTATTTTACTACAAGAAAATGATAAAATATTCTCTTATTTTCAAATTATACCGGTTAATTACCAATTTTTTTTATTACTTCCTTATCGGGTCCATATAGACCCACCTGTGTATATTGGAGCAGATTCTCTCTCTTTTAATAGATTATTGCAATTTGATTCAAAAACAATTCCTAAAAACGTTTTGGATATTGCTACTGGATCAGGATATCAACTCTTTACTTTACCTTGGCAATCATCGAAAACTTCACTAATTGGCTTTGACATAAATCCTAATTCTATCATGGTTGCAGAATTAAATAGAAAAGTAAACAGTACTCCATGGATGGAGTTTGATACTTTAGATATATCGAATTCCGATGGCCAAAGAGATTTGAAAAATAAATTTTTGAATAAATTTGATTACATAATTGGCAATCCACCAATAATACCAACACCGGAGACATTGAATACCAGAGCACTAAATAAAATTCATGTAGATGGTGGGGAAGATGGGTTAGAAATTATAGGATCATTTTTACCAATAGTTCCTAATTTGTTAATAGAAAATGGAGTAGCACAATTTATTTTAAGTTCTTTTGGATCTAATAATCGACCAAGTATATTAATGACTTTAGAAAAATTATTTAAAGAACATAACTTATCCGGAAAATTGATTGGAGTAAAAAAAATACCGGTGGAGCTAGATAGTCTCTACCGTGGATATAATAATTTAGATGAATATAATAATTGGATGAATTTTTATAATCAAAAACGAGCTAGCTATTGGTACAGGTTAATACTCAGAATAAGTAATTCAAAGAATTCAACAGGACTACGCTTTATTGAGTCATATAGAAATGATCACAACATTAAACCTGAAGGATTGAATATAAATCAAATTTTAAGTAAAATAGAGTTCTCCCTTTCTAAAATATTCCCTCACATCACTGATTATCATGACTTTGAAAATAAATCTGCTCGAATTAAATCCTATATTAAAAATAATTATCAAATAATTAATGAAAACTCGATTAATGAATTTAGTAATCTTCTTTTCTTACAGTTTAAAGATTTTTTTACTTCTTTAGGAATTGCAAAGAGATTCTGGGGGCTTTGTCTTCGATCCGATTGGGAGCCTAAATTCTTAGAAAGAGTAAAGTGGTAGTTTGTTATAATGTAAGTACAATTGGAATGATTATACAGTCTTTTTGGTTATTTATCTTAGATTCTTCAAATATTATATTGAATTGCTCGTAAAAATCTTTTTCTTTCATCTGTAATGAATTTTTTAATCTCTTCTCTAAAAATCCTTCCTTTTTTTTTAATATTTTGTGTCCCATATAGAAATCTTCAATTTTTGTTATCAAAGGGATATAATTATTTCCTTTATTCAGATAATTTATTGTTTCTTCCAATATTTCTTCTTCTAACTCAAATAATATTGATTTTTCATTCTCTATAACGCTTTCAGATATCACAATTTTGTCATCTTTGAACCAAAAATCAACGGGAACATCATTATCAATGAATTGATAAAATATTCTAAATATATTATCATTTTGAGGAAATCTAATTTCATCTGTTCCATCTAATTCAGATTTATTATTTAAAAGGTTAAATTTTTTATTCATTTTTAAAGAGTTTACTGTTTCAATTATTATATCAAAATTAGATCCGAAATTGTTTGTTTTACTAACTATCAGTCCATTTTTTAATAAAGAAGGTTTTATGGACAAAAAATCTTGTAGGATTATTGATTCTGGAATTTCTTTAAATTCTAAATTCGCTATATAAGTCTCAAAATTTTTAGGAGTAATCCAAAAAGCATCTTCGCTAAATTTTGCTTTATTCAAATTATAATATTTTAATAGATAATATATGACATGAGATTTACTTAATTTTTCACTCAGAATCATTTCTTTTTTGAAAATATTCATTAACGTTTGCATTATTCCCCTTACATTTAAAGATTGATCTGGCGAAAGGTGCTCACCTAATATTAAATCAATTTCAGTATTCTTAAACTTTTTAATTTTTAAAAAAGATAAATAATCATAAATCAAATCTTTTATCGATTTATTATCAAATTTATTTTTGGAATTTTCGATTATTTCTTTTAATTGATCATGAATTTGATTTAAACGCATTCTTGAAGCTGTTTTTTCATCATATCTAGATAATACAAATGTTATTTCCTCTATCAATTGAAAATTTTGGATTAAATATTGGATCCGAGAGGTTATTTTTTTGAATTCTTCAAAGTTTAATTTGTTGAAATTATTAAGAAATAGCTCATTAAAGTTAATAAAATACATCAATTGTTTTGTGGTTTTTAATATTGCTTTAGTTTGTGATAATATTTCTTTGATATCTTTTGAATCTTCATTGTTATTAATTAGTCTATCGAGATGATCTCCTCCTATTTCAATAAAATGAATTAATACGTAACGTGTTTTATTAGTAAAATTTGGATGTGTAACGTTGTATTCACTAAGTAAAAATTCAAAATCTTCTCTATTAAGAAGGATCGTACCTCTTCCAATATCAGTATCAATAAACGGTGGTTCATCGATATACGGTAGACCATCTTCAATAAATCTAGTATTAATAAAGGTGCTATTAATTATTGGTATCTCAGAAAGCAACTCAAAAAAATTCTTATCCGTTTTATTGGTGAAACTATGAATAAAGGTCGATTTTCCACTATTACGATTTCCGAGAAGTAATATAGTTATAATGTGCGTATCTGATGCAATTATTGAAGCTAAAGGACTATCAAGGGTTATTACTGATTCTTCATAGAGGTCTGGATGTTCATATGAATTTTGTTGCTTAAAACCATAATGACTTTTTTGGACAGGTATTTTCAATAAAATTCCTCAATAAAAATTTCCAAAGTGATTTATTAGATTACTATGATAAATTTTAAATATCAAATAAAAAGCTTTTACATAAAATTAAACCGTACATATTTCTCTAATCCCAATTTTACAAATCAATATGTTATTGTATAAAGGATCGTTCATTAATGTCAGAATCTGAACAAATTTTATTCCTGAAATGGATTGGTACTAAGTTTCAAATAACTCCTAGCTTGTTAGGTGATGATGTGCCTCAATTATTGCTATTAGACAAGGAAAAGGTCGGTATTTCATATTTCCCTCCCGATCTCCCGAAACTTGAAAAATTAAACGTAAAAAGACAGATGGATTCAATCAAACGGTTAGGAATTGAAAATCCCGAAACAAGGAAACGATATCGAATCGAAAAAATCATTGAAGTTTTTAGGACATTTACACTGCAAAATGTTGTGAGAACCGTTAGAAAAAATGAAAATTATGTTAAAGCTTTAGATTTCGAAACGAGTTCTTTTGATATTTCTCAGAGAGAAGGAGATTCACCAACTAAAGCTTTTGTTGATTCAGATGAAGTTTTATTTGAAAAAGAAATTTCTCCTTATAAAATGCTTCTCCAAGTATCATCGAGTAATGTTTTAATATTTAGTTTAGAAACGAAAGATTTGATTTCAAGTAAAGCCTTACCGGGTGTCTGTTCTTCTGTGGAACCAGATTTTGGTAGAGGAACTAAATATAAACTAATTATTGATGGACGCCAGTATGAACTAGAAATAAGTTTGCTAGAATTTGTTAACGAAGTCAGAACAAAAGCTCTTTTTATTCATAGCTTAGGGTTTGAAAATGGCCTTGGTTATTATGCAGGATCATACGAAGCTGGTTTATTTAAAACCAGTAATGGAAAATTAATCCATGACAAAATCATCAAATCTGAAAAAGTTACTCATGGTATGTATGATTTTAGTGCTCAATTATTTTTGATTTCAAAAATGTATCAAGTAAATTGTTATCAAACAAATTGGGATTCTGATCCTGAATTGAATTGGACAACTCTTGTTCCTGAAATGACACAAGGAATGGCAGTGTCAAAGAAAGAACTCGGTAATTTCTTATTTACTGGTCATAAAGATGGAACTGTTCAATTTCGAGAATTACTCACAGGAAAATTAATCCATACATATCCTTATGATGGTGATCCAATTCGATACTTAGCTTGGGTAGATGGTGATATTGTTGCAGCATTTGAGAAAGGGGGATTATTTCGAATTTCAAAAGATGGATATTTAAGGTGGAGAAGTTATTTATCTGTAAATTCGTCAATTGTGGGACTAACTTATGCAAACAGTTCATTATGGATCACTAACACATCAGGAACTATTTTTAAGATTGATCCAGTAAATGGTAAGATAGTAGAACATTATAAAGGATTACATGAAGATCCTTCTTCTGCAATCGCTATTTATAAAGGCGAATGGCTCATTTATGATCATATGAACCATTTAGCATGGCAACATCTCCAAGATACAAGTCTTTCTGCAAAAGTAGATGTGGGAGACACAAAAATAAGAGCCATTACAGTAACAGACAATGGAGTAGTAATTGGTGAAGATTCAGGAAAACTCCTTTTTTTCAAATCACCAGGTATAATACTAAAAGAACTATAAAACAAAATCATTTCCTTTAAAATCTTTTTTTACGATTATTTCAAACTCTTACTTACCCGACACATATTTTTAGTTGTTTTTGATTTAATCTGTTTTTAATAGTGATATAATATAATGAAGGTAAAATGAAAAGCATTTTATTATATGATAATAGTAATTGTTATGATTCAATTAATGTGCTGAATATTGATTAAATCAAGAATTTACCTCTAGTTTCACTTTTCAGAAAGAAAATAAATTAAGAATCAGTATAGATACGTTTGGTTGTTTTATTTTGAATAATAAAAGGATAATTTATAATTTTGTGTTACTTTCAACCCTTCTAATAAATTTCTTAGTTGCAGGAATAATAATTGGGGGGAATATTCCATTAGGGACGGACAAAATAGACGAAAAAGAAAGATCATATTTCACAAATGAAAATTTATTTTTCGATGCTCAAGAGACATTATCCACTCAAAATCTTAACAAAAATAATGTAATAATTGATAAAAGTTTACAGGATAAAAATACGGATGAAAATGGGAAATTTAATTCAAACACAAACCAAATAAACGCCATCAATTCAAGAAATAATCCAAATTTCTTAATAACATATGAAGGAGAACCGTGGAGTCAAAATAATTATAAATATAGAAAAGCAATAAGAATAGATAGTTCAAAAGTTAATGGTACAACTTCTATTACAGATTTTCCCTTGCTAATAAATATTTTAGATGAAGATTTACATGATTATACTTTATCCTCTGGAAATGACATCGTTTTCACAGATTCAAGTGGTACAAAATTAAATCACGAAATTGAATTTTTTAATCAGAATTATAGTGCAACAGAAGCACAATTAATTGCTTGGGTACAGATACCAATACTTTCAGCAACGGAAAGTACAACAATATTTATGTATTTTAATAATCCATCAGCAGGAATTGAAGAAAATCCTTCAGGGGTTTGGGATTCAGATTTCAAAGCAATATGGCATATGAATCAAGATCCTAGTGCTTCTTCTCCTCAATTACTTGATTCAACCGCAAATAGTAACGATGGAACATCTGTTGGAGCAATGTTATCCGATGATTTGGTCTCAGGGATCACAGGGAATGCTCTTATTTTTGACGGAGCAAATGATTATTTCACAGTTCCACACAGTACAAGCTTAGATATTACCGGAACAACAATTACTATGGAAGGATGGGTATTTTTTTCTTCTTTACCCGTAGTTGATGATACGCCTATAATGATGAAAGCAGATACAGGAAATCAAGAACGTTATATGCTAGGTGTAGATGGAGGAAGCAATCCTACTCTATTAAACCACCGACTTACTACCGATACTATATTCCCAGGTGAATACAGATATGATTCAGGAGAAATTTATCAACAAGAATGGGCATATCTTGTTGCCATATATGATGAATCAAAGACATCTGGTACTGAATTTTCTGCATATATAAATGGAGAATTAATTTCAGAGAGCCTTGCTGATGGAAACATTTTAACAACAACCGGTGCTTTACTAATTGGTAAACGAATCAATTCGAGATATTTTCAAGGTACAATAGATGAATTACGATTATCTGATGTAGTCCGAAGTGGAGATTACGTTAAAACAACTTTTAACAATCTCAATGACCCTGAAAGTTTTATTACCTTGGGAAAAAAGCACACACAAAACAAATGGCCAGTACCTGAGCTATCTTTTAGAAAAAATATAACTATTGATAGTTCTGTAGTTAGTGGGTCTAGTGATTTGTATAATTTTCCATATTTACTTGAATTATATGATTCTGATATGAAGAACAGAGTTCAGACAAATGGTAATGATATTTTATTTACTGATTTTAATGGTGTCCCATTTGCACATGAAATAGAGGAATTCGATCGAAATTTTAACTCAACACATGTTTATCTTCGGGCTTGGGTAAAGATTCCGAAATTATCAGCTTCTCCTGTCACTCAATTTATTATGTATTATGGAAATGAGCAAATAGAATCTCTACAAAATCCCACTGGAGTCTGGGATGAGGGATATGAAGGTGTTTTTCACTTCGAAGATTGTTGTAAAATGCCAAATAGTGTTCTAGATAGTTCAGAAAATGGTTTAGTTCTTAAACGAATTTCTGGACAAATGAGTAGTAGTAGTTGGGTATCCGGCTTTATTGGGACTGGATTGGATTTTGATAATACTGACGGGTTAAATGCAACCACTTCTGGAACAACGATATCTGATTTTACATTTAGTACATGGTTCAAAGCTGATGCGACTTCTGGAAGAAATGATTTAGTCACTATTAGTTCAAGTAGACGGTTTGGTATAAAAGATGGTCATTTATATTTCCATGACGGAGGTGATATTGAATTTTCAAATGAGGCTTCCTTTTCTACTGGTTCATGGTATTATGGGACAGTAACTTATAACGGGACTTATATTAGCGTTTTTTTAAATGGTGACGAAAAAACACCTTTGAGCAGAACTATTGGTTCTTATTCATCAAGAATGGCTGTTGGTTACAGACCCACCACTTCTGGAACAAATTATTTTGATGGAATTATCGATGAACCGAGAATATCAAGTATTGCTAGATCAGCGGATTGGATTTCTACTGAATATAATAATCAATTAAATCCTGAAGTTAATCTTTCTTTAGATGAAGAAGAGAATTTTATTAATTTGTTTGATTATAGAAAGCCTTTAGTAATTGATCAAAATAAAATCAGTGGTTCAGAGACGTTAACTAATTTTCCTTTATATCTTGATATTTATGATTCTGAATTGAAAGCTAGAGCTCAAACGGATGGTTCAGATATATATTTTGCTGATATTAATGGAACGAAGCTTCAATATGAATTAATTGAATATGATCCACTATTTAATGGCTCTCATGCTAATTTACGAGTTTGGTTAAGAGTTAATTCAATAAATCCATCAGAAAACACATATATCTACATGTATTATGGTAACAATGACTTTCAGAATCAACCAGCATCAATTGGAGTAGGAGAAGGAGTTTATCAAGCAATATACCATTTGGATGAAAATGCAACAGCAGGACAAAGCTCTACTGTTCATAAAGACTCAGCAAATGGGTACGATGGTACTCAAAGTGGAAATAATGATGTAATGGGAAAAATAGATAATGCACAAAATTTTGATGGGTCGAACGATCAAATCACAATTAGTTCATCATCAGGACTGCAACCACCTGGAGATGTTACAATATCTGGTTGGTTTAAGACAGATGTAACACATACCAGCTCATCCTCCACTACAAAACTAATCCTACGGAATTACGTAGGTAGTCTTGAAAATTTTGCTATAGCGCTAGTTGGAACTGATTATCGAACAGCTGCTGTTACCGATGGATCTCTAGTATTAAAATTGGAAGTTGGAGGTTCAGATGCATGGTTTTGGACGACTACAACGACTTGGACGGCAGGAACGTGGTATTATTTCACAGCTATAGTTGACGCAGATAATTCACCAAATAATAAGGTATATATAAACGGAGTTGATGACACAGCAGGTTCGAGTTATCAATCAAGTACATTAGATTTGAATTATGTTACAGAATGGGGAATTGGTGGAGGAAACTATGATGACGGACAGGGTGGGATATCAACAAATTGGTTCGATGGAGCAATTGACGAAATTCGAATCATCGATGGTATACAAACCAATGATTGGATAAAAACCTCTTATGATTCAATGAATAATCCCCAATTAATGTATTCTCTAGGAACGGAAGAATTTAATTTTCCTGTTGTTCAAGATTTTGGAGTAATTGATTCTGGAATAGGTAATCCACAATATTGGGCTAATGTAACATCAGGGTGGCAAGGAACTATCGATTCTGTTACAATAAACATTGATTCAACGAATCAATCAATGAGTTTGAATGTTTCAGGGTATTGGGTTTATTCACCAGCAAGTGTAGTGTTCAACAGTTTTCATACATATCAGATCGTGAATGCTACAAATAATTTAGGACAATACTTATCCACTGCTTCACAAACTAAAAATGTTACATTTAACTATGATACGACTACTCCATCGATAGTACCTGGTAGCATTAGTTATTCTGGTTCGGCTTTTAGTAATGGAACTTTTTATGTTAATGTCACTGATACTTGGGGTATTATTGATACTGTAATACTGACAATCAATAGTCTTTCTCCAAGTAATGGTCCCTGTTCGCCATGTTATTCACCGTCAACAGCGGTATTGCAACCCATTGGCGGAGACCAACATATCAATGATTCCATTTTCCTCTTTAGAGGAACAGTCTTTTATCAAATTAGTGTTAACGATACAGTTGGGAATATGGATCAATCTTCAGAACAGCAGGGGACAGTATTAAATAAAGCTCCAACAGTATCAAATATTCAGTTAACTTCTGCACCTTATCCCAGTAATTCATCTTTGAGTGTAAGTTATGCTTATTCTGATCCTGAAGGTGATTCACAGAGCGGTACAACCATTCGATGGTATAAAGACAATATTTTACAGTCTTCCTATAATGATCAAACTACTGTTCCATTTACCGCTATCAATCGTGGTGAACAATGGAATGTGACAATTACTCCACGAGATGGTGCAGTTTATGGGTTACCTGTTACTTCTTCAACTATTACTATCGATAATAGTGCCCCAACAGCTTCTAATTATGTAATCAATCCCTCTACACCAGTCACCGTTGATGCTTTAACCGGTTCATGGGATGATTTTGATGAGGATGGAGATACCATTACAGTTTCCTCTATTCGCTGGTACAAAGACAGTGTATTACAAATACCCCTTAATGATTTAATTACTGTTCCTTCATCAAATACTTTAGAAGGTCAATCTTGGTATTTCGAATTAATACTAACTGATTCTTATAAGCAATCCATAGTTTACACTTCGCCTACTAAAATTATAGCAAATTCTGCACCTACTGTGCCTACTGCTGTTATTAATAATACTAACCCTAAGACTTTGGATGATTTACTTGCTAACTGGACTTATTTAGATGCTGATGCTGATGTTCAGGGTAGCCCTATTATCTGGTGGTATAAAGATAGTGTATACCAACCTTCACTCACTAACCAGATTTCAATTACCTCAGATTTGACCACTAAAGGTGAATCATGGTATTTTATTATACGAGTATTTGATGGTGATGCTTATTCTACTAATAAAACCTCCCCAAGTAAATTAATTATTAATAGTGCACCTATTGCTGGGAATCTCACTATTTCTAACTCCCCTACGACTTTATCAACATTATCAATATCATGGGATTATTGGGATGCAGATAGTGATACCAATAGTACTCCTCGTATTCGTTGGTATCGTGATGGAATTGTCGATAATAGTTTAGATGATTTACTCTCAATAAATCCCGGAAATACATCTAAGGGTGAAGACTGGTATTTCACAATTCAAGTCTATGATTCATTTGAATTTTCAATAATTTTCACTTCTCCTACAACAACGATTCTAAACACTAATCCTGTTGCTTCTAGTGCACAAATCACACCTGGATCTCCAACCTCCAGCGAAAATTTAGTATCTTCATGGGATTATTCTGACATAGATGCTGATACTGAGAATGTTTCTTCTGCTTATATTCGCTGGTACAGGAATGGTAGCCTGCAATCATCGTTTGATAATATGTCTACTCTACTTTTCACTGCTACCTCCCGTGGTGATCAATGGCATTTTACTGTACAAGCATCTGATGGAGAAGGGTTATCAATAATAATTAGTTCATCAAATGCTACAATTACCAATTCCGCACCTATCCTTACTTCACAACCTTCATTTGACACTAGTCCTATAGGTGATGATGACGATTTTAACATCATGGTTCCTTTCTACGACGAGGATGGTGACAATAATGTTACTCAAAACATTCTCTGGTATCGTAATGGTGTGTATGACAGTAATTATAATAATCTTTCCACCATTTACAAAGAAAATACTACTATTGGGGATTTTTGGTGGTATATTATCCAAGTTTATGATGGTACTGTATGGAGTGGTAATTACACTTCTATCACAGTAGGTATTGGATCTCCAGCTAATAACAATCCTTTCGCTGGCAATTTAACCCTTACATTTAATCCTAATACTACTCAAAACTTAATTGCATTCTATGATTATTATGATGCGGATAGTCACCCTGAATCTGAATCAGAAGTTCTCTGGTACATGAATAATGGCAGCGGTTTCCAGCTACAAGGTCAATTTAATAATAGTTTAATAATTTTCTCAGTGAATACTATCAAAGGTCAGCTCTGGTATTTCACAGTGATTCCTAAAGATGTATTCGGTGGTGTAGGATCTGCTAATACGTCTTCAACAATAACCATTATCAATACCATTCCTACTATTACCAATTTAGATATCACAAGTAATCCCGATAACAATACTAATCTAGTTGCTACAACATTATCCTTTGATGCTGATAGCGATTCCTTGGAGCTTATCATACATTGGTATCGTAATGGATTATTAATTTCTTCTCTTGATAATTTAACAACTATAACAGCCACTAACACGTTTAAACATGATGTCTGGAACTATACAGTTCAATTATACGATGGTTCTAACTTTTCATTAATCTATAATTCTACATCTACCACGATTCTTAATTCTGTTCCTTTTATCAGTGGTTCAGCAACAATCACTCCCTTATCTCCAGTTACTTCTTCTACCTTAACTGTTTCATGGGGTTATATTGATCCTGATAATGATCCTGAAGATACGGCTGTTATCCGTTGGTATCGTAACGGTGTTTTGCAAGTTTCGTTTAACGATTCGATATCCATTGCATCATCGAACACGAAGAAAGGTGAGTTCTGGTATTTTACAGTAAGAGTTTACGATAGTGAAGAGTATTCCGATATTTATACTTCTCCTATTATTGAAATTGGCAATACAGCTCCTTCAGCAACGATCAATGGATTCATAGGTGAATTGAAATTCGGAACAACATTGGAAATCAATTATTCCTGGTCTGATATCGACCAAGACGCTAATGATATTGAAATTGGTACTGAAGTGCGTTGGTATCGAAATGGAGAGTTAATTGCTAGTCTTAATGATGTGAAAATTGTTCCAGGCAGCCTGATTTTTAAGGATGATGTCTGGAATGTTACTGTTACCCCCTCTGATGGTATAGATTTTGGTGTATTGATATTTTTATCTGTTACTATTGGTAATACTGCTCCTGAGGTTGACACAACAGGTATTTCTCCTACAGGATCAACTACAACAGATGTGGACTTAGTAGCTTCTTTTACATTTACTGATGTCGACAATGATCAGTTATCAGTATATTCGATTATCTGGTATAATAATTCAGTCTCTATTCCTTCTTTAAATAATCAGACTTCAGTCCAATCAAATTTTACAGGGAAAGGTCAGACATGGTATTACAATTTGACTGTATTTGATGGTGAGGTCTGGTCATCTGTTGTTTCGGGACCATCAATTAATATTATTAATACTAAACCGATAATTGGAAATATCTCCTTATCGGGTGGATCTACTACTATTGAAAATATTACTTTGACTTATGATTATTTTGATATTGATGGTGATCCCGAATCTGCAACTTCTATTACCTGGTTTGTCGTTGGTACTGGTGGTGGAGTCTATCCTGCTGCTGGCACAATGCTTGGGTTCGATGTTATTTTTGCTGGTAACTCCGTTTTCATTAGTATTCAAGCTTCCGATGGTGAAGATGTGGGTGAATCCATTTTTACTCTGACCTTAGAAAATGGGGAAATCATTGTTGGCAATACAGCTCCACAAATAACTGGTCAACCTAATATTCTTGATAGTAGTAGTAATAGTAATTTTCAAACCAATTCAACGTTACAGGTTAATTTCACTGCTTACGATCGTGATGGTGATGATTTTCCTGCTGGTGTTTATGCGTTAGATGCTGATTATGCTTCGCAAGCTGAATATCGTTGGTATAAGCGTTCTGTCAGTACTGGTGGTGTTTTTGTCTTACAAATAGAAATCACTGGGCAAACGGTCTCCAGTAGCTTACTCACCAAAGGTGATGACTGGATGTTTAGTGTGCATCCAAGAGATAAATCCGGATTATTTGGATCCTGGGTTAATTCCACTATTGTTACTATAATCAATACTGCTCCCATGGTAACAGGATTTAACTGGAATACTGTAACTCCAACAACTCAAACCGATCTCATTTCCCTCCCTGTTTATTTTGATGAAGACGGCGATACTCAGCAAACCAGTGGGATAAACAAAAGTATTATTTGGTGGTTTTATTCGAATGGGACTGAATTACTTTCAGCAAGAAATAGCACGACACTTTCCTCTTTTTTGTTCCAAAAAGGTGATGTAGTTTATTTAATAATTCAACCTTTTGATGGAGAGCACTTTGGGAATAATTATACTAGTAATACAATAACCATTGTTAATTCTGCGCCATCAATACCTGTTGTTCCAAATATTTCTCCTATCAATCTTACTACATCAACAATTTTGATCGCTAATTGGACATTCTTTGATGCTGATAATGATTTAGAAGATAATAATTCCGTAATTATCCATTGGTATAAAGACACTATCCTTATTCCCACATTAAATAATTTAAGTTCTATTTTATCTGGAAATACTAGTAAAGGGGAATCTTGGTATTTTACCATACAGGTCTATGATGGTGGGGATTATTCAACAATCTATCAGTCATTTTCAGCTGATATTCTTAATACTGCTCCTACAGCTATAAATCTTGGGCTTCCTAATAATCCTACTACTTCAGATTCGCTTTTAGCGACTTGGAATTATTCAGATATTGATAATGACACTGAAATTCCTCTTCAAATAATTTTTTGGTATTTGAATGGTACACACCAACCACTTTATGACAATAGTGTTACTCTTCCTTCAAGTGCAACTACTAAACTTGATCTTTGGAGCTTCTCTGTTAGTGTTTATGATGGAAGTGATTATTCTATTGTTTACTTCTCGAGTAATATTACAATAGGAAACTCTGCTCCTACAGCCTCTAGTATCAATATAATTTCTAACTTAACAGTCTTTGATGATTTAGTACTCAACTGGACATATTCAGATATAGATAATGATACTGAAGTTCTTAATTATCTCATCTTCTGGTATATGAATGGTACGATTCAACCATTATTCAATGACTCTACAACAGTTCCTTATACGAATACTTCTAAATATGATCAATGGTATGTAACGCTTCAAGTTTATGATGGTGAAAACTATTCGATTTTATATTCAACAATCAATTACACAATTATTAATTCTGCACCTGTAGCTTCTAATGTTGTTTTATCACCAATATCAAGTTTGATCTTTACTTCGACAGATGTTTCTGTTTATTGGAATTATACTGATGCAGATAATGATCTTGAAGTATCAGTCAATACAACTTTTGTATGGTATCTAAATGGTGTAGAGCAAATTGGATTGAATAACTTTACAACTCTTCCTGCAAGCTCCACTTCAAGAGGTCAACAATGGTTTGTTGAAATCCAACTTTATGATGGTGAATCTTGGGGTATTCCAGTACAATCTAATACAATTACCATCTTAAACTCTCCTGCTGATATTACTGATGTTATTGTTGTTTCTAATCAAATAAACCAGAGCATTGCTTATGCAGATTCAATTTTGTTTGTTGATTATACGTTCAGTGATAACGATGGGGATTTGGAAATCACTCAAGAAGCAATTATTTTCTGGTATCGTAATGGAATCTATCAATCAGGTTCCTCATTTGACAATCAATCTTCATTAAGCATATCTGGAAAAACAGTGAAATCGGATGTTTGGTATTATGTTATTCGCGTATACGATGGATGGGATTGGTCCTCAAACCAAACTTCTCTTTCATTTGTAATAAGCAATTCAGCACCTTCAGTTTCATCGTTGGTTTTTGGAGGAGTTGAAAATACTTTCTTTATTTTAGAAATTGAAGATTTGGTTGTGGATTATCAATTTGCTGACATAGATAACGTTGATACTGATTATTCTGCTATTCAATGGTATCGAAACGGTATTCATTTACCATTGTTTGACAATTTGACAACAATTCCTGCATCTGATACCATTCCTGGAGAATATTGGTGGTATATTGTTATTCCCTCAGATAGTTTTGATATTGGTTTGTCTGCATGGTCTTTGAACAGAACTATTGAAAGTATTCCTAAAATAAACTCTTTTGGTATTGTGTATCAAAATAATACGGAAGGTCATTTCATTATTTGGTCTAATGTTACGGATGTAAGGAATTTTGATAATTTGGATATCAAATACCGTATTCTTATTAATAATGTTAGTATTGGAACTTTTTCAACTGATCCTAATGGTACAGGATCCAATGAGTGGCTTACTGATTATTTAATGGAGAGCAATGATTTCAAAGCCTTACTTAATTCCTCTATTGTCATAGAAATATTGGTTGAAACCAAAGAAGCAGGCGGCATTATTATTACAACTTCTAATTCCTTTGAAGTTAGTTTACAGGATACTGTTGCACCCAGAATAATTGGTGAACCTTCTTATGATTTTGATGATGATAATAATCCTCAAGATATTACTTTTTATATTGATATAGAGGAATATGGCTTGGGTCTGGATCATGTAACGTTATTTTATTCATTTGCTTCTGCTACTGGTGATAACCAGACTTCTACCCCTACCCTGCGTCTACGACAGCTACAGGCTAATGGTGATTATGAATTCATTAATATGACTTTATTAAACCAGACTTCGCAATTTTATACCTATTCTATAACCGTTCCTGTCCAGTTCCAAGGTGATACTGTTGTGTTATACTATTTTGATCTGGTTGATTTAGCAAATAATGCTGATCCGAAAGCATTTTTCGAAAAAGGAACTGATCCTAATAGGCCCGGTGCAGTGTGGAAAAGTCCTGGATTTAATATTGAGGAGTTTGTACCATATATTATCGCTTTTATCCTTGTGATCGTCATTTTTTCCTTCATTGCTATTAAAAAATTCAGTGGTACAGAGTTAGTTGGTTTAGATATCGAAGCAGTCATGGAAAATATCCATAAAATGAAATTGAAGGATGAAGAAATTAAACGGTCATTGGATTCCCATACACTGGGAGTTGTTGTCTCTTTCTTTGATCAACGTCATGGACCAATACCTGTTATGCAAGAACCTGATATTTTAAGAGATAATTTTGAGAAACTAGTTGAATTATCTGATTTATCATTTAGTGCGGTACGTTTTGTAGATAATTTTGAGGATGAGATTCAAGCTAGTTTTGATTTTACTGTTGATGAAAGGACAAGAGTTAGTTCGATATCATTTGCTTTTGCTCTTAACCGTCCTAATGCTCGTGGTGGTGCTGAAAACATGACTCTTAACATTTTGGTCCTAAAAGATGTATATCCCCTAGTGAGTCAATTTATACCACAATTCAATGATATCATTCAAAAAATTCATAAAACTTTAGATATTGATCCCAATGCTCAAAATAAAGTACAAAAAGAAATTT
Source organism: Candidatus Heimdallarchaeota archaeon LC_3 (assembly GCA_001940645.1). Next base: position 3,070 of record MDVS01000078.1, on the reverse strand, counting down.
TAGAACTTCGATTATTAATATCACGATTAGTTCTTTCTTATGTGGATATTTATGGAACTACGGAACTCGTAACTGAAGAAAGTGAAGAGTAACTCCTCATTTAATTTTTATTTGCAATTAATGAACAAATCTTACAATCGACTATTTCATCAATATAATCTAATTTTTCTACTCCAATTTTCAATATAGTCTTACAAGAGCAAATTTGAAGATTTTCAAGATTATTTATAGAGTATTTACCACATTGTTGACATATTAAAACAGATCTTTTAAAACTATTACTATTTTTTGTAGACTTCATACTGAGATATTTTAAATTGTCATATAATTGGGAATTAGTTTTAATTTACTGTGGAAAAAGAATCACCTATTGTTTCTCAAAATGGTATTTAATTTAAGAAAGAGCACTTTTAATTGCAGCCTGAATTTGTCTAGCAGTAAAATTGATTGCTAATGATCTTGGTTCAAATGGGATATTTATTTCATAGGTTAATAAATAAATTAGCTCTTCCAAAGCAATAGAGGGTGGAACTGTTGTTGTATCAACTGATTGACCGCTTTTATAAAATGTTAGTTTACAATTATCATTTTCAATTTCAACTTTGAATCCATATCCTTCAAGTTTTTGTAATGGCTCTATTTCTTTTTCCATTTTTTCAATTTCAGCCATTTTTACTGCTCTAACCTGTGATTTGCTTCTATAATGTTTAGCTATGTCGTTAATGGATTCTCGTGGTCGAATAATTGAAACAGTTAATGCATTGTAGATATCATCAACTTCGAATATTCCCTGTTTATGTGCTTCAAAAATTTCTAATAGACGTTCTTTAGTCAGTGTTGATACATTAAATCCTTCTTCTTTAATTTTAGGAATTTCCTTGACTAAAATATGGATTAATACATCTAATGGATATCCTTGAGAAATTGCGGTAGTAAAAAGGTTATCATATCCTATTTCAACTAATTTGATCGCATCATCTAGCTGGAGATTATTAGTTATTTGTAAAAGATGATTTATTCTATATTGCTGTTCATTTTCAGGTGATACGAATTCTTCTTCGAGATCCTCAATTGGTTCTTGGGTTTTGGTATCAGCTTCTTTTGCTTTTTTTAATTTTGCTAGGTATATTGAAACAATTTTATCTACACTTATCTTAGGTTTTATTATTGCGATGATTAAAGAATCATAAAAATCTTGGGTATTTAGTTCTTTCTTTGCATAATATGTCATTAACCCGAGAAGACGTTTATTATTCAAGCTATCCGTATTAAGTCCTTTTTCTCTAAGTAAAGGCATTTTGCTCAAAAGTAAATCAAGTGTTTCTTCAAATGATACGCCAGATGTGAGTGCTATATCAAAAGTTTCGTGATAATTCGCTTTCACTAGCTTTTGAGCATGTTCAAGTTGTAAATTACTGTATTTAAACAATAATTTGTTTATTTTTTCCTGATCATCTGAAATTTTAGCTTCTTTTTCTTTACTAGCATCAACATATTTACTTGGAACAGCAGATTGAAGTTTTCCGACAATCTTTTCATATCTACTTGATACTTGCAAAAGAATTCTGTTTTGGATATCAGCTATAGAATCATTTGGATTTTCTATAGAATATATTAAATAATCAAATAATTCTTCTTCCTTGATCACATTATTTGAAAATGATGTGAAAATTGATATAAATTTGTTTTTATCTAAATTTTCAATGTTAATGTTAGGTTGTGATCTTATTAGTGGAATAAAATTTAAAAACACTTTCAAAACTAATTTAATAGGTATTCCCGAGGTTACTGCTAAACCAAACACATCATCAAATTCTAAATTAACTATTTCTTTAGCTTCATCAATCTGAATACCATAAAATTCGACCATATGTTTTTGGCGTAAATCTATTACTTCATTTTTGGTTAAAGCTGTTTTCGGATGAATAGTTTGTTCTTGTTTCTTAGATATTGCTTCAGTAGATGAAGGTATATAATGTTGATCTGCCACAGTATCAGATCCAGTTTTTATGCTTGATTTTAATAAACCCTGAAGATTGGAAACTTTACCACTATCTTGTGCCAATGATTGAGCAGGTTGTTGGGTTTGTGGACTAACAGCAACATTAGATGAATTTCCTTTCATGCTTCCTTTCATTAAATTTTGTAGATTACTTAATGAGGGATCTTGGTTTGATGACGCTGTTACTGATTGATCAGCAGGCACAGTTTGAGTTGGTTCAGTTGGAGTGACTTTAATTGGGTCTTGTTCTTGTTTAAGTGCTACAAATTTTTCAGGGTATTCTTCAATCTGACCAATTTCCCTTCCTTCTACAAAATCACTTCGCGATAGTTCTGGTAATGTTAATTCAATTATTCGTCCAAAGCTATCTATTACTGTTTCAGGTTTATATATTGTTGAGCGGAAAAAAGACAATTTTTGTGGGGATGTCCGCTGAAATTGTTCTTTGAATTGCTCATGAACGCTTTCATAATTTGGTAGGTGTGCAACCAGATCATTTTTGTGAAGCATAACATAATATTTTGCGTTAGGAGAGTACATCTGAAGTTTTTCAATACAATTTTCGAAATACTCAACTGAACTGTTTCTTGTTGTCTTATTAGAAACATCACACAAAAATATTAACGCTTTGACATTACTGAAGATGAAAGGACTAAAAACGGTTAGAAACCGCTTTAAAAACACTTTTTGTCCTCCTAAATCAACAATTGTAATTGGGACATTATTGATAACTACAGACATACGCTCATAGTTTACAGTAGCTGCAAGTTTGTCTACATCCTTTGCTCTTTGTTTAAGGAAAAAAATCCTTTTCGTAGCAGTTTTTCCAGCTTCAGCTAATCCAGCAATAAGTATTTTGTGTCCTAATCTTGCAGAAAGTTCTAATTCTGATACTAGATGTGACATAGTGTTATCCTAATAAATAATGATTAATGATATTTATATTACTTATAAAGGTATATTTTATTGTTTATTAAATATTCTAATAGTCTTGTTGATTGCGATAACATATTTGATTAAAATATATTCAATATAACCTTTTTATTTTGTTGAGCGTAATTTTCGTTG
>MDVS01000077.1 GCA_001940645.1 Candidatus Heimdallarchaeota archaeon LC_3 | reverse complement strand
ATTATGAGTAGATCAGATATTTTTCGAAAACTTGAATTAAGTATTCTTTTCTTTGGTCTTATTGTAAGTTCATTTGTTTTGTTTCGTCAATTTACATTCATTCCTGATGAATCATACCTTTTTTTTGAAAAAAATGATAAAATCACTTTAGTTATTGATTCATTTTGGTTAAATGTCTCTGATATAGAAACTTTTGAAAATTTGACCTTCTATCCTGGAATTCTTTTGAATTCTTTCAATGAAGAGTTTTCCAACTCATCTTTTTTATATCCAGGAGACCATTTATCAAACAGAATTTTTACTTTTCTTATTCATAATGCATCATCTAAATTTGCCCATGCTGAAATTGTCGAATCTGGCAAAAATCTTACTATTAGAGCTCCTGGTTTCGGAACCTTACATGCTGCTCTTCCCTATTTATTTGTCGGTATCTTAATAACTAATACTAGTTCTTCTGTTAGTGGTTGTATTTGCTATCAATTTACAGCTTTTCCAGTAACAACTACTCGCTGGTCTTTTGATCATGAACCTTCCTATTTCTATTTAGTTGGTTTAAACACCTATAAATCTAAGGATTTATCACAATTTCCCTATGCTACTACATATTATAAATTATATCATGGCAGTAGTCGTATAGAATCTGTAAAAGCATTTGCTGAAAATTCTTTCTTCAATTCTAGTAAAAGCAGTACACTAATTGACCAATCAATCAATCCTCTTGATATAGATAACTTACTTTTTTCACTTAATATGAGCATACAGTTGAGGTGGATATATGATTGAATACAAATCTATTATACCGGATATTCCTTTTATTGTACTCTACTTTTTATTGATTATTTTTGGTTTATTTTCATTTATTATAGTGATTTATCCTTTAACCTTCTTTATAATTTTTATTCTATCCCTTGGATTAGTAATTAGGTATTATACCACAAAAATAATTTACCATGAACAACTTGAATGGCAAAATCTTCGAAATGTTGTAGAATCGATAGTTATTGAAGATTCAGCAGTAATTACGCCAATAGAAGAACTATCTTTGACAGAATCACAAAAAATAGTTCAAATTATTCCAGAACTAGATCCTAATTTAGTAGAAAAATTACGGGAAATCGGTATTGATGGAATTTTATTCCTTTTGTTCTTATTAATGCAGAAACCAACATTATTTAATATTCGTAAGATTCATGAACTGATCAAAATTCCTGTAGCAACTTTGTATCGCGATGTTAAAAAACTCCTTGATAGAGAAATGATCTTCGAACAATATATTGTAGAACATCCACAAACAGCTTATTATCAAATATCTCTTCAAGGGGAGCAGTTAATGGAAGATCTAAAACAAATTCTTATCGAATACAAGTATTTAAGTTGAGTTTATCCAATATTATATCCAATACCAAGGACGGTTAGCACGACCTGATTCTCAAATAACACCGCAAATATATGTTATAACAAATGATCCGGATGAATTTAGAAAATGACTTTGATATTCAATTATATCATTTTCATTCTCTTTATAATTTCCCATGCTTTTTTTGACTAGATTTATATATTCTTCAATGGTCTTCACATTCGGTGGTTACTTGGAATTCCACCTATTCAACCATTTTTAATTTCCTTTTTTTGAAATTATGTGAGTCAAATAACCTTAAATAAATATACTTAATGGAATCAAAATAATTTCTTACACTTTGCTCTTGTAGATCCCCCAGTTTTGCTATTAATGTTAGTGTTGCTATTCCTGTCTTTTTCCCTAAATTCTCTGCCATTTTGACATCAGCCATGGCTACGATAGCACAAGCTAAGACATAAATATTTTTGTCCCCTATCTGATTTTTTCTCAAGATGAATCGACTTGTATCTCTAAGAAAGTTTTCGTATTCTTTTACGTAAATGTGTGATTTTCGTAGTTTCCTACTGAATTCATCGTTTTTAATTAATTTCTGTATTATTTGCTCAATTTGATCTTCCACTGGCTTTCTGATTGCTTTTTCTTTTTCTTTTCTTTCTTGTAATCTCCTATATATCTCTAATTCGGGAAAATGTATTGTTTCAATAAAATTGAAATCTTTAATCAATTGTTCAGGATTCTGAATATCATTTCGAGATATATCTAATTCTTTCAAATTTATAAAATGACGAAAAAATTCAGGTAACTTCTGTATTTGGTTGTTAGATAAATCTAATTTAGTAATATTAGATAATTTAGAAATAATTTCTGGTACATTTTTTAACCCATTTGCCTTGAGACACAAATACCGAAGTCGAGAGAATTTTAAAATATCAATTGGGAACTCTCTTTTTCCTAATCCAGTTGCCACTAATTCAAGTCCAACAACTTGACCCTCTTCGACTTGAACAGCACTCGAGGTCAATTGAATCCCTAAGTTCTCTGATAAACTAAATAGAGAATCTTGCTCTTCAGAAATTAAAGAATTTTTTATAAATGCATAAAAATTATTCATAGTTAATCTATGAATCGGATCTGGTATACCATTTTCATAGTCTTTTACATCATAAAAATATGATTTAGATTTTAATTCGTCAAAAAAGAATTTAGCATCTTTAAAAGGTAAATTAAATTTGAATTCAAATTCTTGAAGAGTTAATTTCAGATGACCACCTGAATCAAGGAATTCTTGTTCAGTTTCTTTTAGTATTTTCTTGTGATTTTTTAATGTTGTCATGTTAGAACAAATTTTATCATTTCATTAATTAATTTGATCATAAAATTAAAATCTTATTGTTCAATAAAAGTCAATTTAAGAAATTATCTTCTTTAATAATTTTCCTATATTCAGTTAGTTTAGGAAGAAAAATGGTAGAAAATTTAAACTTTTTTATTGGAAATTTCTCAGCAATTTAATTAACTTTTCTTTTCCGTCTATTTATTATTGAACCTATTCCTACAAAAACTAGAAGTAATATCACCATCTCAAATGTGCCTGTTTCACCAGTTGCTATTGTTAAAGATGAAGATGGTGTCGATGAATCTGTTGCATCTACTACTGTCACTATGACCGTATCACTAGTACACTGTCCCCCATCACAGACTGTCATACTAAAAGAATAGGTCCCCTCAAGTAACCCATCAATATAGATGATTAGACTCCCGTTTCTCCAGTTAGTATCCGTAACATAGACTGCATCGTCCCGAAGTACATGGAAGTAAGTTGGGTTTCTATCTCCAGCAACCCAGATGATGATATTACCGGTGCTACTAACATTATACATAATATCATATGGTGAATTTAAATCCGGAGCCGTATCATCCACAACTGTAACTATAACCGTGTCACTGACACAATTTCCTCCTATGTTACAGACAGTTATAATAAAAGTATGGATCCCCCCAACTAATCCATCGATATCAATAATCAGACTCCCATTACTCCAGCTAGTGTCAAAAATATAGACTCTATCATCCCGACTCACATGGTAGTAAGCGGGGTTTCTATCTCCAGCAACCCAGGTAATGATATTACCGGTGTTACCATCATTATATGTAATGTCAGCTGGTGAGTTTAAATCCGGAGCTGTATCATCCACAACTGTCATTACTACCATATCGCTGACACAATTTCCACCTATGTCGCAGACAGTCATAATAAAAGTATAATCAGAGAATATTAACAAATCAATAATTTTTGCAATTTCAATATTTGGAACTTGAGAAGCTAATCCTTGAAATTCGGGTATTTCTCTTTCATTAACTTTTTGTTCGGAGCTCCCTGACTTAATTAGATTTATATTTAATATCTGAATTGATGCTATAATTAAAATTAAACACAGGAAAATTAATCCTAGGTTATTTATCCATTTATTAAGGATCATAATATTACCGGGAGCTTTATTTAATACTTAGTTTTTATAATTATTCAAACTCATCTTAGATATCACATTTAAATTCAAATAAAGAATATAAGTAACTATTGAGGAGAAAGGAAAAAGAAAATCAGAAAAGCCATGCCAAAGAAAAATAGAGCGACAATCAGTAATATTAAGACATTACCTCCTAGTTCGAGAACAGATTGCTGAGGTTTATTTGAGTTGTAGTGCACATCGATGGTTTTACCCTCTGGATATTTGGCAACCACATCATCATATGTTGTGGTTGATCCCCAAAGTCTACCCCATCGAAAGGTTGTTTCCCGGGCTTGCACACCTCCAATTTTGACTCGATGTGATTTATATTCTTTATTATCTACTACATAGAGATACCAGAGAATGAGTTCGTATCTTACTGGACCCTCTTCTTCATTTACATCACCCATCCGAAGTGTTGCTCTAACTTCTGATTTTGTAATCGTTCCTTCAACAACAGGCCATGTTTCACTATCCCTTATTTCTCGAGTACTTTTAATATACCACAATAGAGATAAGGCGCTTAAAACTATCAACGCCAACGGTGCTATTGTTTGAATATCTAAATCTTGCATTCTTTTCATCTTCATGATGATTGATATTTTTCAATTTAGTTTTAATAATTAGTATACAATATTGCTAGGATTTATATTAACTTGGAAACTGATCTTAGCTCTTCTTTTTCCTTCTTCGATAAATTATTCCTCCCATTAAGGAAAGAAATAAGAATGTTAAAGTAGGAGTAAATCCTAGAGAAGAAGTTATTGGTACTGAACTTGCGCTTGAACTTGCGCTTGAACTTGAACTTGAACTTGAGCTTGAGCTTGAGCTTGAGCTTGAACTTGAAAGTAGAGGAGTATAACTTGTTCTCTCAATTTCTATATTACGTTTTGCTACTGTATAATTACCCGTGATTACTCCTTCAATGTCTTGAAAATCTTTAAACAGTTTTAAAATTCCAGTTGATTTTTCAAAAGTAAAAGTTGTTGAACTATTAATAGTTAAGTAGTCACCTGTGGATTGATTTGACAGTGTTCCATTTATTTTTGAAAAAAAAGTAATATTATCTGAAGTACTTGTCGTATTAACTTTGATTGTTAAATTATTACCATAAACTTGTTTTGTTAGTGTTTCATCCACACTGGCTTGATTGTATATAAGAGAAATTGCTTCCCAATTATCTATTTCAGTTTGAGAACTAGAATTTATAGATTTCAATGGTAAAAGGTAAGGCATAGACGGAAAAAATATCGTTGAACCCTGAAACAATGGAGTTACACCTAAATCATAATTTCCAAAAGTACTTATCGAAAACCCAAAACTAGTTTTATTTAACCCGGAAGCAAAGACTAAAGCTGGAGAAATCAGTATTACGGGGAGCATTGAAAAACCAGATTCTGAGACATTAATTGCATAAGAACCCTTACTAATTTTGTATATTGCTGTTAATCCACTTTGTTCATCCTGTGTTATATCTAAGATTGTGATGAAAAAAAAAGCCTCAGGGGTTCCTGCTGTTAAATTATATGATCCGGCAATTTTAAATTGATCCATGGTATTAAGAGTCCCTGTGCCTCCATATAGTGGAGGCAAATCAGTTGCGTTTACAAAATATTGTTTTACAAAAAAACTGGCTTGATCTCCCACATTCACGCCAAATGAAGTTGTTTGACTTCTAACTTGCGGAATAGTAATATTTGTTATTGATAAAAAAATTAAAATAAAAATCCATTTTTTAAAAGGTCGAAAATTCATATTTTTCACATCTTACTTATTACTTTAGCATATCCCTCACCAAAAAAAAATTAAAACCTATTAAGTGATTTATAAGGTTTGCCTACATACGATGAAACGCTTAAAATCATTATATATTTGAATTCCTTAACTCAAATTTATTATGTAGGTCAATAAAAAAATTGTATAAATCTCTTATAGGAGCACTTTGGGATGAAATGACTTTTTTATAAAAATGATAAATGGAAAATTGATTAATGTTTGTATGGAAACACGATAAATAGCTCCCAAACATGAAAAAGGAACATTATATGAAGTCAAGTAGTTAATGAAAAATTGTTTTAGCTTATTCGCTTAATGGGATAAATGATTACTTTAAACATACTCGATGTTAATGGAGCTTCCTTAGGAGATGGAATTAATGTTCATTTAACACTTGAAACAAGTGAAAAAGGTTATGATTAAATCTAAATATTCTTAAACTTAAAAAAAAGCGAAAAATTCAAAATTTATCGGATTTTTTACGTTTGATATACCACCTAATTAAATCACCCTGGTCTGGGATCAAGAAATATTCATCATTCTTTCTTTTGACTATTTGTAGTTCTTCAAGTCTAATAATATATTTTTTAATGGTTTTAACCTTGAAATTAAGAAAGAATTGAATATCTTTTATTTTCCAAGTTGTTTTTATTGAAAACAATTTAATTATTTTATAAGCTTGTGATGATTGTATGGAATAGTAAAGGGAAATCTTCTTTAAAGAAGGAAGAACCCTTTTTAAATATATGACATTGTATTGCCCAATTTTATCAAATGAAATTATATCAAAATTTTCGAGAACATTTAAATGCCATTTCAGGACTGATACTCCACAATTAAGTCTTTTTTGTAATGAATTAAAATGATCAAACTCCAATTCTTCAAGAATAGATATCAATTTTTTTCGCGTGGGATTCTCTTTTGCTTCAAAAACTGTTATATTCTTATATCTTGTTGAATAAACAATTATTGTAATTATAGTAATTATAGGTCCAAGGATATATATTAACCAAGGATTTTTAATTTTTGAATCATGTTTTAATTGTTTAATAATTGTTTTTTTAGTTTTAAAAAAGATTTTATTATTTTTTTTGGTTAAATTCTTATTTCTAAGAGTTTTAATTCCAAAGAATCCAATTGTCACAATTCCTATCGTTAAAATTAAAATTATTCCTGTCTCAAGATTCTTCAAATTAACTAATGATATGGAAGATGTATTGGTATTAGTTATATCACCGGAAATATTAATTTTATCAAAAATATTTCCTGAACTTGATGTAACCTGTATTTCAAGAACATATTGGTATGAAAATTTGGGATAAAAATTTTCTAGAACAACCCACCAATCTCCTTTGGTCGGTACTTGATAAGAAACATTATTGATAGATGTTTGTTCCTCGAGATAGATTTCTGCCACATTATAAGCTTTTTTCATTCCAGAATCAATGTCATTTTGATAAAAATCGCTAGCTATATATAATGTAACTGTGCAACTTTCACATTCCATTGATACAACGATAATGTCATAATTTTCAGTAGTGGTAACCTTAACTTTCTCACTTTCTGTTTCATTCGCTGGAACATCATACCCCGTCTTCTCAAGAATAGATACTATAGGGTTGGTATTTTCATGTGGATCTTGTGTAGATCCTGTAATTAGGTTAATCACAAGTAAAAAATTGAATAGGAATAAAACTAATATAAAAATTGTATTTTTACTGTTGCTCGTTTTATTCACATCTATTAAAAATTGATTTTGGTTTATATTGATGAAAATGATATTTTTAAAATAAATGATAAAGGAAATTTTTCATTAAGACTTACAAAAATTAATGAAAAACATTTAAATCTTTCCGTTCCATAATGAGTCCTTCATTGGGGGTATTTTCATCTTATTTTCAAAGGAAATCACTTTTTTTGTTTATTGTAATTTAAAAATGTCTTTAATACTCTTGAAAATCTGTTGATTAAAATTGTTTCTTAAATATGAAAATTAATTGATGAACAGAGGAAAGTATTGACAACTCCAAAGGTCGTTAAGAATCATCCAGATTTTCTATTTCCAAAATGAGAAATTGATTCTGTGTAAAAAATCACCTTCGGAAGAACTGCCCTTCGACTCTATTTAAAAAACAACAGAACACTAATATAAGTAATGTACTATGAATCAAAATAGTAAAACAATTGAATTAACAATTAATCTTGATTAATGGTTAACAATTTATCATTAGGAATATACTAATTAGGAAAATATCTCCAAGGAACAATTTTCACTTATTTTTACTAAATTTCATATAAATTCATCTTCAAAGTTGAGCCAGTAGCCTATGGTTTTTTAAGTTCTCCGTCTCTTTTTACATAAATAGAATACTTTCAATATCTCTTTATAAGATCCATTCTCCGGATTAAAAAATGAATTACCATTCAATTTCATAAATATTTCACCACATTTTGGGCATTTCCACCACGTTATTGGATATTCTATTCCAGTAATGAACATATTAGTTCTACACCCATTATTTTTACATTCCAAACCAGTGACTCCTTTGCTATTTAAAAATAATTTCTCAGGTTGGTATATCACACATTGGTCTTGCACTTTTAAACAATAACTTAGAAATCTATTTTAATCTAAGAGATATTTTTTCAGCTAATTCTAATGTCGTGCATTCTATTTTAATTTTTTGCATAATGGTCTTTAGTTTTAGTTTTAAAAACAATTCTCTTTTATTTTTCGGGTTGTGAATGACTTCTAATGATTCTTCTGGTGATCTACATGGATGAAATCGTCCAGGTAGTACTCTTGCCAACCTATCTATTGATTTTGCTAATTCTTCAATCCACAGTATCCGCGAATCTCTCCTAAATCCTAATGGATGTCTTCATTTATTCATCCTTGATTTTGAATGACTATTCTTTTTCACCACTCTCTTGATTTATATTCTTTTTTATTCTCATTTCGTCTGATTTGGATACCTTTCTCTTACTTCTCCTTTCTCAATCATATCTGGATAACCCCAATGCTTTTTACACATATAATATTCTTTCCCTTCTTTTTTCTGCATAGTATCTTTACATAATGGACAGACATACTCCGATTGTTTTGTTATCGTTTCCTCCACTACTTTTGGATGTAGTAATTCCGCTGCATTTGCTATTTTCGGTGTTATTCCTTTTGTATCCATCTCCCATCCTTCTAATTGATGTTCTATTGATTGTCTTACCTTGTTACTGACATCAAATAGATTTTCTCCTTCTTCCAGTTCAACTTCTGCAGTTATTTGGAAATCTTTTGTCTCATAATTACCTAAGTTAATTTTTCTTGATATTCCTACTGTTACTTTCTTTATTTGCATCTTTTTCTTCACCTTCAGATTTGATTTACTTCATATACTTCATTGAAAGTGAAGAATTAATAATCAGATCCCACGTCATTAGAATAATAATGTTTATCTCATGCTGCAATCATTATTCTAATACCGACAAATAAAATATTTAATTTATTAAGGGAGGAAATAATCTTTTCAGCGCTAATTAAGTAGTTTTTTGTCTTAAAAAAATTTTCTTGAAAATTGGACTTAGGAAAAAAAATCCGAAATTAATATTCCTTTAAAAATTAATAACTTAACTCTGAGTTGAAAACATTTTTAAAGTGGATTAACTAAATTTATTGTAACCCGTAGATGTATAAAGTTATCTGTCTCCCCCAATCGTTAGTTATATAACTGATGATATTTTTTTATCTACGGGTTCTTTCCCCTCCGTAGAATTATTTATTTGGTAATTTGATACTTCTCCCTATACTTTTTCTATCGAATACGCTATTATCTCAAGAAGAATAGGTTGACGATTTCCATTTGGTAATTTGATTACTTAGTAACTAAGGTCATTGTTTTTTTTCTAATCGACTGCTTAAATTCTTCAGCAATAGAACTTCCACCAATATTCAAGACTTAGAACAAATTGAATCCCTTTTATTTATAACTAACCTATAATGAGTTTAATATGCTCAATGTGATAAATTCTATCATCTAATTCTAAACAAGGCTTAATATCGTTTAATCCAATTGATTTATTATATTTACTACACTTCCACGTGTAAATATTTATGAAAAAAGCATATTTGCAAAATTTACATTGAATCATGAAAAAAAGAAATTAATTTTGATTTATAATTACGTTAATTTTAATAAAAAGTAGTCGCTAACCGTCTTTATTTACAAATTTTAATGTATAAAATTAATCGGCTGCCAATTTTGTGTTGGAATATAGATATGATCTAAATTTAACGATATAATCTAATTTTTCCTTTGTTAAATTCTCCAATGTGTATTTATGATTTTTAAATTCATTTAATTTATTACAAATATTGTTTATTAGTTCATTATAATTTTCTTGATCTATGTTTCTGTTTTTATTTAAAGAACTGTCTCCTAACTCTTTCATTTCATCTTTGCTAATTTTAAAAGATTCTTCTACTTCTGCTAAAATATATTTATAATTATTCCTTCTTACAAGATCAATACGATTAACACCATCTGTAATATGTAATTTTGGAGGATTATTCCAATTTTGAGAGTTTAATTCCCTTGAAAGAATAGGAATATATTTATTCCACAAATAAAAATCTCCTTTTTCATCACACGACAAGGATATTCTCATCATTTTTTCCAATGTTATCCATTCTTGAATTTCCGAAATTTTTTGACCTTCACCTTCACCTCTATCCTCAATTTCATCTAAAGATATACGACGAATGAACGAAAATACAAGAAATTGAATATTTTCTTCTGTTGCATAGGCTTTAGCGTTATTCACAGTAATATACATCTCTTTTAAATATTCTTCTAAATATTTTGGTCTCTTACCTGAAATAAACCAATCATGATACCTCATTAATATTACATCCTTAAATTCAAATATGAGATTTTCATCATTTTATTAATTCCTAATGCATATTTTAGGATTCTAAGAAAAAGAGAAATATCATATTCTATTTTAGAAAAAAAAATTCAGCAAATTTGACTAACTCTTTACCCTGTTCTTTTGTTATGTGCGTAGGATCTGTTGGAAAATGAAAGTAGGGAGCTTAAACAACAACTATTTTATGATGATCTTACTTTTTCTATCCTTAATTTCTTTTTAAGAAGTATTAGTCCAACTAGCATAGAAAAATTTACAAATTAATAGATTATTTTAGAGGATTTTTCATAATCATTAATTTTTCTTTTTTTTAACCTAAAGTTATAATTTGAACGGTATTCTCTTTTATATTTCTTCTTACTATCTTGTTTTTGCTATGGCATAAATTTATACCCCGAAGACTTTTTAAAGTCTAATAGTAATAGCTATTTATCAAGAATATTAACATTTAACTATTACAACGGATACAAAGGATTCAGGTTTGTACAATTGCCATACAAGATTATTACTAAAACCAAGATAATTATTCAATATAAACTTTTGGATTTTATAGGAACTTCTAGCTTGGAGGTGATCGATTGTCGAACAAAGGAAGGAAGACAGCGCTATGAGGAACTTTTTCATCGACCTTATCCATATAAACAAAGAAAGAG
>MDVS01000076.1 GCA_001940645.1 Candidatus Heimdallarchaeota archaeon LC_3 | reverse complement strand
TTTCCCATCGTTAGACAATTTTATAATAAATATGTCCTGATTACCATTGTGTGATGAATTTAAAGCATTTTCAGTTATAGGAAAATCAAATTTATTGGATTCTTCAATATGCCCCACAACAACAATATTATTATCTTCATCTAGAATAATTCTTGGAGAAAGGGATGTATTCAAGATATTTTTGTAAGTAAATTCTCTCCCGATGGAAAAACTTTGCTCTACTCAACCTATATAGGAGGTGGTAGTGATGATAAATCTCACGATATGAAACTTGATAGTTCCAATAACATTGTAATAACTGGTGTAACTAATTCAATTGATTTTTTTGTAACTGAAAGTTCGACAAAATACAGTTCTAATACTGATTATGATGCTTTCCTCTTAAAACTCTCTGCAAATGGATCAACATATCTTTTTTCAACCTATATAGGTGGATCTTCAGATGATGAAGCATGGTCATTGGCTCTGGATCCTTCAAATAATATTTATATTACTGGTTACACAGGCTCAAATAATTTTCCAACGACACAGGATTTAGTAGACAATTTTTTAGGTGAAAATGGTTTTATTAGTATTTATTCCGCTGAGAACGAGCTCCTAAGTTCAGTTACCATTGGTGGATCATCAGTAGAGTTTCTAAATCAAATATATATTGATAATGAAGGAACAATTATTGTGATTGGAGACACTCTTTCAGATGATTTTCCTACAACATCTGATTGTTATTCTTGTGATTTAGGTGGAAGAAGAGATTTAATTCTTTTTAAGTTAAATTGGGTTAGTAAGGACCCTGTAGCGAGTTCATTCCCGTTAGAAATATTTTTATTAACTCTACTAAGCATCCCTATTTTATCTAGGATTAAACGAAGAAGAGTTTGAATTTTTATGAATTCTAAAAATAGTTCTACAATTACCCAACAATCTTGGTTATTAAATTTTTGAATTCTATTGTATTTTTCTTTCCCATATTTAAAATTCTATTAATGATTATTATACTCTCATAAATCACATTATTTATCTAAAAAAGAATATTGGGTAATTCACCGAGTATTCGGTAGAGATATCTCTTAATAAAGGGAAAATATCAATGTTTTAGTCTGAAGTAGTGGATTGATTTCTAGTATTTTTCACCAAAATATTATTACTTTTCATTATTATGAAATAAAAATCAATTCCACTCTTCAATTTTTATCAAATATTTGAACAATATCTGGAATTCTGATATCAAAAGAACATGTATTGTTAACTACGAAGTCTAAGAACCTGGATATTTTAGAGAAGAAGAAAAATCTATGAAAATTTATCTTTCAGTTTATTGATTTTTTTCCTTGGAGTGATTATTGGAAGGTGGAAAACCTTTATGTGAAAATGGGTTGAGTAATGTATCAGCCAGAGGATATTACTAGTACAGAAACCAAATGAGTAAAAAATTGATAAAGTAACTCTTTAACAAACCGTAACCGACAAGTTATTATTGTTTTCCATACTATCTTGTATCTTTTTATCTAGAAAAAAAGTTAAATTCTATTCCTTTCATGACTTGTTTTAAGGAGTAATTATTATAATGAGAACTGTTGAGGATTTGGATAGGCAAATAGCTTCTGCAATGGGTGAAATTCCACCAGATATACTTCTAACTAACGGCGAATTAGTGAATGTAGTTACTGGAGAAATTTATAAAGCTGATGTTGCGATTAAGGAAGACAGAATTGTTAGAGTAGGTGATTGTACTGATCTTATTTCAAAATATTCTTCTTCCTCAAAAATTATTAACTGTGAGAATTCTTTTTTAATTCCAGGATTAATCGACACTCATTTACATACAGAATCGACATTCCTTCCCCCTCGCCATTTTGCTTCTGTTGTTCTCCCTCATGGTACTACTACTGTTGTTGTAGATCCTCATGAAATTGGAAATGCATTAGGTATCAAAGGAATCAAACTCTATACGGAAGAAACAAAAATAACAAACTTGGAGTTTCTAGTGGAAGTACCTAGTTGTGTTCCAAGTGCTCCAGGACTCGAAACAAGTACGAATACTTTAATGAGTGAAGATTTAAAACCCTTATTAAATGATCCAAACTATTTTGCTCTTGCTGAAATGATGAATTTTCCTGGTGTCATTTATAGAGATAGAGATGTATTAAAAAAGATTTCATTCGCTGAAGAAGCAGAAAAATTTTGTGAAGGACATTCACCAGGATTAGCAGGAAAAGAATTACAAGCATATCTTACTGCTGGTATTTCATCTTGTCACGAAAGTGTGGAAGTACCTGAAGTTGTCGAAAAATTAAGACTTGGATGTTATATACAATTAAGAGAAGGTTCATATACAAAAAACTTAATTCATCTTGGGAAAGGAATTAAAAAAGAATTAAAGAATGCTAATAGTCCTTGGAGAAATATAATAATTGCATCCGATGATCGTCATGCTGATGATCTACTAAATGATGGTCATCTTGATCATTCCTTACGCTTATTAGTAAATGAAGTTGGTTTAGATCCAATTAAAGCGCTTCAAGTTTGTACGATAAATCCCGCTAATCATATTAGACGAAAAGATCTCGGTATAGTTGGACCAGGTAAAACTGCAAATATAGTAAGAATAAACAATTTGAAAGAATTTTATGCAATGGATGTAATTAGTAAAGGTAAACATGTCGCTCATAATAATGAACTACTTATACACCAATCTGGTGAATTTAACTATCCTGATTGGGCATTGGATACTATTACTCCTAAATTTATTCCTGAAGAATCACATATGAATATTACAGCTCCAGCGGATATAGAGGAAGATAAACTACAAACTCATATAATTGGTACACTTGAATATTCTGTGGTAACTGATCACATAATTGAAAAAGTTCCTATTGAAAACAATCAAGTGGTTTTAGCAGAGAAAAATGATTTAAATTACTTTTTCCTTCTTGAACGTTATGGAAAAACAGATCACTTCTCTAAAGCATTAGCACGGGGTTTTAAATTCACTCAACAAGGAGCGATCGCATCTACAGTATGCCATGATTCACATCAATTACTTCTTCTTGGTAATAGTCCAAAAAGTATGAAATTGGCTTTAAATACCGTTTTAAGTAATAAAGGAGGGTTAGTAATCGTAAAAGAAAGTGGTCATTCTTCTAATACTGTAATTGAATCACTTTCCTTACCATATGCAGGATTGATGTCAACTGATCCTCCGAAAGTTATTGCTAATAAATTGACTAAAATGAAAACAATATCCAGTGAACTATGTGAAGGTATCTCCGAACCTTTTATGGCTTTATCATTTATGGCCTTACCTGTAATACCTAAACTTAAACTCACCGATAAAGGATTGGTAGATGTAGACAAATTTCAATTAATTAATCTTTTTGATAATTAATTAACCAATCCTAATTTTTTTAATATTGAATTATAAAATATGATTAATATGGTAGTTATTAAACCGTTTCGTGGATTCAGGCCTCATACTGAATCCCAATTCGATTTATATATAAATCCTTCAGAAGAAACGGTGGATATTAATTTAACAATGGATCAAAAAAATTCAGGAGTTTTTATTCCAAAAAATAATCCCACTACCAGCTTAAATGAAATATTCTCTGAAATGCTTTCTCATGACTCTTCTAGATTAATTGAAATGGCAAAAAAATATTGGCCTCATTACATAAGTTTAGGGCTATTTAAACAAGATGAGGAAAAATCAATTTATATTTACCGTATGCATCGCCCACATTTAGACACCTATCATACCCAATTAGGAATTCTATGTTTAACATCAGTTAAAGACATGAAGAAAGGACGAATATTAGGACATGAGAGTATTTTTGAAAAACCTATTCACAAATTTGTTAATAGAATATTAAAATACGATGGAAGTCCTAGTCCTGTTTATTTAATGTATGAAGACAATCAAAAAATTAACGAAATTGTTCAAAAAGTTGTTAACACACTTCCAGTAATAAATTTTCAAGCCACTACTGGAATCCAACATACAATATGGAAAGTAAGCGACTCTAATTATATTGATAAGTTTATTGAAATTTTCAAAGAAGTAAAGCACCTATTTGTCGCTGATGGACATCATCGAGTTGCAAGCGCTCAAAAATTTGCTGAATTGAAAAAGAAAAGAAACAAAAATCATAATGGAAAAGAAGACTACAACTATTTTTTATCAACTCTTTTCCCAGTGAGTCAACTTCAAGTAATTGAATTTAATAGAATAGTTGAGGACGTAAGCGAGAAACAATTCGAAGATTTTAAAACCAAAATAAAGAAAAATTTCATTTTAGAAAGTGCTTATTCAAGTAAAAAACCGACAAATAGAGGATGTTTCGGCATATATTATAATAAAAAATGGTATTTTTTAAAAGCAAACAAAAAAATTCTGAAAAAAAGATCAGTAATTAAGACATTGGATGCATATATTTTACAAAGATACATTTTCGAACCTATATTTAAAATAGAAAATCCTGCAAGCAATAAACGCATAATATATGCTCCTGGTATTATTTCAATAGAAGAAATTGAGGAAATTACTGATGCAAATAATGGTATGGCCTTCATTCTGTATCCCATGATGAAAGCTGATATTAAAAAGATAGCACTTAAGAAAGAAGTCGTTCCACCAAAAAGTACATGGTTTGAACCCAAATTATTAAAAGGAATTGTAGTACGACAGTTCGAAGATGATTTTAAGTTATAAATAAATCATTATATTAATTCAGTTAAACAAAAACAATGGGGTTTATATTGGTTACCAAATCTAATCCTTCTTCCTATAGCCCAAATATTGATTTAGAACGTTCAGAACTCCGGTATATTTTTTATATGCATGATCAAGATGAATTAACAAAGGAATTTTTATCTCTAGGATTCAATAAAACTGAGTATAAAGAATCTCCAATAACTCAAACAATTTATTTTTCATCACTAATGGGATTGGAACCGGGATTATCAATAAAAGCTAGAATATACACAACTACTCCTGCAAACAATGTAATGAATCTTGATAGCACGACTTCATTTGATGTATTAGAGATTAAATCAACAGTAAGTCAACAAGAAGCAACACTTATGGGTCTTCAAGAGATTAGCCTTAGAACGCCATCCCATTTAATAGACTCACTTTCTAAGAAAAAATCGAGAGATAAAGTTTTCAGGATTCTGAAAGCTTCTGAAGATGGAGTTTTAAGAGATTCTACGTTTAAAACAAAAAGTAGATTAAAAAAAACTGATTTAAACCCCGATCAAACACATGCTCATCTTAAATTTTCTGATATAATTACTCTTCTTTCCAAAAAAAGCGATTTAGATGAAAAATTATCACCTGAATTGAAGTCTCTTTTGGAAAAATCAATTAGACCAAAATATCAAAGTTCATTATTTCCCTTTATAATGACTCAATATGAAAGAATACATCTTGTTCCAGAGGTTAAGAAACTTCAAGATGTTATAAGAATAACAATTGATCCTGGAGTAGAATATTATGATATTATTGTAAAGAATCACATTGAATTCTTAAAAAACCCTAGATCTGTTGTTGAATTTATCAAAAGAGAAAAATTTTGCCGATTAGAATTTAAACTTGATCCTTTAAAATTAAAAGCTGAAACAACATTAACTGATCATATTAGTGATATTTTAGGAAAATATAGATGCATGGCTTATATTTCTAAAAAATGGACGGGAGCAACCTTGGTTTCTGAGAGATACATAGCTAAACAAGCATTATGGAAGGAAATTACATGTAAGAATATCTCAGGTTATTTTTATGTGGACGATTCGTGGTTTAATTACCGTCAAATTTCAAAGAGATTTTATCAATTAATTGAACTATCTCCAACATTTGATTTATATGAACCTGAACCAAAAGTCCTAGTAAAAACAGAGAACTATGTTACAGCTTATTTAGGTGTACCGACTCCTTCTTTAGTGATTAATATTGAAGGACCATTAATATCTTATAAATTGCCAACAAAAAGTTATCCCATAAAACTAGTTCATGGAGAAGAATTTTACATTACAGAAGAATTGGAACATCCAGTGAGAGTAGTTGAAATAGATTCTAATGATGAATTAAGTGATATTTTACACCCTGCTATTGAAATTGAGGGAGATTCTTTCTTTAGAAGCTATGGATTTCTTGTTATTTCTAAAAGTACAAGTAGAGTGTATAAACTAACAATAGAACGAAAAACATCAATGATAGAAGGAACTGGAACCGTTTATATCTATTGTAAAATGAGATATATTGGTGCAAGAGATGGTTTAAGGATTGAAAATGAGCAACAGATATTCCAAGAACTAGAACAATTTTTTAAAGAATTTTCACCAATTATGACTAAGCCTTTAGAATTAACAAAGGATATGGGAATCGAGCCTACGAAGTTAGATAGTTATTTCAGACCTTAAATCCTCTTAAATCTTTGATTATTTTGTGCTCTATTAAAAGATTCTTGAACTCTTCAATAATTGGTGTCGTTCTTAGCGGTTTTCTTAAGTAAAATGAATTTGTAGCTAATTCTAATAAAGAAAATTTACTGAAAATTTGTAAATTCCCGTATTCGAAATCTGAAAATCTCAGTTTTGTTGAATTGCTATCGAGTTCTTTATATTTCATGAAACCCGACTTAAAATCAAATATTGTTCCTTTTGGTTTTTTATAAATAATTACGGGTATGATTAATAGACTTGTAAAAGCCATGATCACAGAACCCAATGTGAGAAGGAGACTGGTGTTGTAATTATTTATTAAAATTCCATTCCAAGGATTATAAAATACCGCTATTAATATAAAAACAAAAAAAGATGATATACTTCCCAAGATCCATAGGGATCCCTTTAAAACTTGAAAATTATGATCAAGCAAATATTTATTTTCAGATTGCTTTCTTATTACTCCACTATATATGTTTGGGGTGTTTCTTTTAAATAAATGACCAATTATTTGCGTGTATGAAGGAATTGAAGTTGGAATTTGGAAATTATTTTGAAAAATTTTGAAATTATTTCCAGTTTCAATTTTAAAGAACTCATTTAAGACTTTAGCTTTGAAAACTAAGCTAGGTACCTCCAAAATATCTGTTGTTTCATTTAAGGTTAAGTATTCACCATCAATAAATTTTATTCTAAGGAAATACTTTTTTATCTTATTTAAACTTTTAGATGCCCTTGTTCTTAATGGATCTAATCGTTTTTCCTCTTCCATTACTAATATTCTCTCAACGTCAGAGAATCGTTTACTTTTTGAGGATAATCCTATGTTTACTTTTATTTTTTTTGATTTATTATTAAATGAAATTGCCAAACTTAAGCTATTTGAAAAACGTCTGTACCCATTTCTAAAAAGAATAATACCAGATAAAAATATTACAAAACCAGTTATCAAACCTAGAAATGTTAGTGTCAAAGTCGTTATACCTCCAATTGACATTAACAAGCTTCCAATTATCATGCGTGATTTTTGGCTAACTAAATATTCTCTTAAAATCCCGAAATGGATCTCATCTTTTGTTAAAACAAGTATTTCCCAATTCATTCTAAAAAATAACTAAATTAAATAAAATTATGAATTTTCTTCTTTGAAAAAAGAGTCTGAAAATCTATTTCAAAATGTATTTAGAAATAAAATTAGATTTTGGAACTATTTACTAATATTAGCGCCACAATTGGGACAAAAATTACGAAAAACATCAAATTTATACCCACATTCAATACAATATGCAATTTTGGAAGTATTTGTCTCTCCTTGAGATAGAACAAATTTTTTTGATGGAATTGGTTCATAATATTTTTCTTGATTAAGATTAGATCCTTCATTTGATAGAATGGATGAAACAGGTTTGTTTTGCTTAATTCTCTTTTTACTTGTAAAAAGGAATACAATATATAGACCAATTAAGAGAAAGCCAATAAAAAGGACAATAAATCCATATGTAAACGAAGAAATTGCAAATGTTTGGTATTCTGGTGGTAGTAATTGAGATTTCCTTGAGTTTCCAATTTCAGAATAATTGATATAAAAATAAACGAGTGACAGTAATAAAATTGTTTCTCCTAAAATGCCGGACACTACAGTGATTTGTTTAGATTCTTTTTCAGCTACTATTCCATTATCATTCTTTGTAAATACTCTTATTAGATCTAATTGATTAAAAAAATTCTCTGTTAGATCTGATGGTTTTTTTACTTGAATTTTTGAAGAAACTGGAATAATTTCAAACATATTTTTTAATTTATTTAGCCCATATTGAAACAAGATTTTGTAATTGCCCTTTGATCATGAAAGATCTCCCTTCGTTGCTATAATTATACCTTTTTTAACAGTTAATTTCATGGAAATATAAGAAGCCAATTCTTCAATTGTGGTAGGTTCGTAAAAATGAACTAAACAATTAACTAGTTTATATGATGTAAAACACTTTTAACTCCACTTAATCCCGATTCAAAGTATTTTTCTGCTCCAACTATGATATGACCCCCTTTTCCGGTTCTGTTAAAAATAAAATTGTTATGTCCTTCATTTAATTTAATTTTTGCTTTTTGAAGCTCATCGATAAGTAATTCTAATTGATTTACAGGTTTTTCATGTAAATCTAACACAAATACGATGAGATCTGCATAAGGTGCCTGTGCAAATATTCTAGGGCCATTATTGGCTCCTTCTGAAGCTTTTTCAATAATTCCGGGTAATTCAATTATTTGCAATAAGGATCCATTTGCATATGCAGCTCCAACAGTAGGCTTAAGCGTAGTGAAAGGAAATTCACCTTCTTCTGTTACTTCTCGTTCACAAATATAATTTAATAAAGCTGATTTTCCACATCCAGGAATTCCAATTAAGGCTATTTGAGCGTCCCCTTCTTTAGGAACCATCCAACGTTCCCCAGTAATTCGTGATTTGGCTGCAAGTTTCTCAGCTTGTAGATCTGATTTAAGTTTTGCAAGTTTGGTTTTGCATTGTGCAAGGTGTTTACCCATACCTTTATGATGAGGAACGAGTTTCAAGTAATTCTCCATTAATTTTACTTTATTTTCATTAGTTTTAGCCTCAGTATATTTGCCCCATGCTATTTGAGCTTCAGGTGGTAAATTTAGAGGTATTATGATCACTTTTCTTATACTTTCGAAATAATCAATCCATAAAAATGATGATTAGGAATTTATATTTTTAATCTAAAAGTGCTACACCTACTAAGAACCTATTTAAATCAAGATTCCTTATTATTATTAAATCCACAAGCTTCAACCTTTTTTTCATCATTTTTGATTTCTTCTCCCTAAAATAATTGTTTGAATATAATTTCTATCTTATAGGTCTAAAGGAATTTCATTTATACAATAAAAAACCCAAATACAGTTGCCAATATTAAATAGTCTTAATGTTCTTATAATGTTCCTCTGAAAGTTACCCCCAACTCCCTTCCAGATACATTTTTTCCTGATATTATAATGTGTAGGCTGAATTGACCTGATTTTCTTTCTCTATCAGAATATTGATTTCTTTCGTGTCAAGGTGATCTTGAAGAAATTTTGATTCGGTTCATGATTAATCTAACTACATTAGAGCTTATTTATCATTTTTAAATAATAATTCTTTTTTATTTTTTAACTATGAAATCCTCACAACTGCCAGTTAAAACCATCATTTTTGTTGAAACAATGTACGATCTTCTTAGACCGTTATATTCGCCGACCCCAATCTATGAAGTAAATCAGGCAGAAGAATATGTTGAAGTTACATTTCTAAACGGAAAAAGTAATCTTGCAACAAACTCTAGACTTGAAATCACGGCTTTTGATATTCTTGTTGCATCCTTGTTCTTGGAGGACATTAATATTTTGTTTGAAGGTATTACTGGAGTGGGAAAAAGCTATGTAACTGATCTGTTTTTTCAAACTCTATTTAGTGAAAAGAGTTTTTACATTGATCGGGCAAATGTTAATCCATTTGTTGAATCATCGGTGCTAACTCCATTCTTAACCACGATATTAGAGAAAAATATACCTAAGCAATACATCAATGAGGCCCAAGCTAAAAGTATTGGTGCTGTGTTTGTCGAGGAGGTCAATCGTCGTGAAATCAATGATTTGTTATCGTTATTAGACAAGAAACTCGTATTACATGGCAAACGTACAGATCTTGGAATCATGATGCAAAAAGCAGATTCGAAAGTTATGCTCCTTAAAAAAATAATTATCATTGGATCTCAAAATCCTGTGGAATCCACAGCTCCTGGATCAGCACAAGAAAATGATATTGCAGAAGATAATCGCTTTTTAAAAATACCCTTTCCCAATGCTGTTGCAGAATCCGGTTCAGGTCAGCTCCAGTTTTCACATACTACTAGCCTACATGAGGACTTTTGGCAGGAATACAAAGCTAGAATCGAGAAGAAAATAGACAAAGAGGAAGTTAAGGAACCAATATCCCAATCATGGCATGAATTATATGTTGAAGCAACGGACCTAAAGTCATTTTCCTTTGATTTATCCTTTACTCACCGTGAATTTATTGATTTAATGTTGTCCTATATTAAAAGTAATCCGAAAACAGAAGTTGATCGACATCAATCTATAATTAATCAGGTGAACCCGTCTTTAGACTTGAAATTTCACTTACGAGAAGATGAAATGCTTCAAAAAATCGTGGATGTCCAAATTTCTCTCAAATATCCCATTGTGCGACGTGATTTAAACAAAATTGTTAATTTTTCCAAATTAGTAGCATTAATACGGTCTATTAAGCAAAAAAGTTATAATCCAGTAATTGATCTTGCAGATATTGTATCCAGCTTCGGGGTGCTTCTGGAAGGACGGAAAATCGAGATTATTGAAACAAGTATGTTTGACTATGTCAATGACGCCCTGCAATCCTATAAACGATTACTCACTAATTACAAAGTCAAGGGCAATCGTAGTATTCGGGAGATGGTTTTGGGTAAAGCCATAAATAATTATATGAATTCAGGTAAAAATTTAGAGGTTTTTCAAAATACTCTTCGAAGTTTGGCGGAAAAAAACGGCTCTAATCACTATCCCAACCCCTCAATGAGTGTTTTCAATGCAAAAATTGTTACTGATTTCATGATATTAGAACAATTTAGCAGAGATTATAAAAATGAGTGTATCACAGCTTTAAATTCACCTTCTCCTAGAACTTCTCTAAGTGAGATCTATACAAACAAGTTAGCAAGTCTGGCATCTATTTATGTCAATCGATTGCACTGGCTGGTTGAGACTTTTAGCATCTGAATAAAGAAAAATACTCACGGTAGTCATTACTGAAAAAGAAATCATGTTTTGGAGATACATACCATTAAACTTAAAATTGATACAGATTTGGATGAGTTTCTCCATAAGATTGAAATACAATGGCGAAAGAATTTAAGACAAGTCTACCCCTTATATTGGAAAATTCCACTTGAATGGAAGTTGGAAAAAAGCATTGCATCTTTGTGGGCTATTGATACTAAATCTAATAAATTGACCTTTCATCTCCAGATGAATAAAGGTAAAATTCAAAAGGAACTTCGAAAAAGCTTCAAATTCATCTCACAGCAGAAGATTAGCCTTTTTGAAGAACTCTTCCAATATTTGCTCTTTCATTATTTCTTTCATATTATTGAGGCCCCATTTAGTGATACTGGAGAATTTAATGATAATAAATTAATTCATAAGGCGATTTGGGATGGTATTGTTACTGCAGAACCTGATTTAACAAAATACGAGATTCTAGAAAAGGTTTTTTTATGTCATTCTATCGTTAAAGATTTCATTATAGATAATCGACTGTATTTAGAGAATTTTGAGTTTGGTTGGTTCACCAAAGAGGTCCTGCTTGTTCCCTATTATAATTACTTATTACAATATAAATTACCTGAGATAAATTTCTTCCTTATTATTAGTTATATCAATACTGCTTTGTATGGTTCTGAAGCAATGATTCGATTCTTGGAAAAAAAATTTTTGTCTGATGTTGCAGAAAACGCTGATGAAGTCTTGGCAAAACTATTTTCCTCAAACAAGTCGATCCTGATATCAAGCAAGAAAAAAAAAGATGGTGGACTTGTTCCCCAGCTAATAACAACAAATCGTTTGCAATTTATTAAGGAACTCCGCAGAGTATTTCAAGGAGACAGTCGATATGATAGTATCAAGACTCTAGTTACTATTCTTAGCCCTTCAATCAATAAGTCATTGGAAACGATCTCTACACATTCCAGTGTCTCATTTACTGAAGTCATCACTGATATCTTTGATCAGTTTAGTCCTGGAGAACAATCATCCTTAGTCCATGAGATACTGGATAGTAAACAGACTATTGTAAATAATGAAACCGAAATTAATAGTGTGAGTCTGGAATTACGTATCTTACACGAATTTTATCTCAGAAACAACCCGATAATAGAAATTAAAGGGGAATTAGGAATAAATAAAGCTATTTATCACTCCGAGAACCATTTTATTAAACTGAAAAAGACGGATATAATTAACATATCTAGTGCTAAACATATTGACTTAGGTAAAATAAATTCATTCCAAAAATCCTATGGAATTCCCATGTTAATCCCTTTAGAAGATGAAACATTTTTATTAAATGAGTATGAGTTGAAATATAAAAAAAGTCGTAATATCAGATATAAAATTCGTTCCGGAGAAAAATTTGATGCTCCGGATGTATTAGAATTATATCTAGACAAAACAGGCTCTATGTTTTTTGAAGAAGATGTAGATTATCGGGGCTGGAATGATGGTTCCAGGTATGATAATAGTATTAGCGTGCTATATGGCTTTATTACAGCGTTATTTGAAGAAGCCAAAAAGCAAAATAAAACCTGTTATGTCCGCTTTCATAGCTTTTCCGAGATTCAAATAAATTCTCCGTTACGCACATTGCAAGAATTTCTTGAGGGTGATCCTTCTATTTTAAAAATCTTGTTCAATCCCGGAAATGGTTATGATTATGAAAACTTAAATTTAGAAATCTATAACGATGGATTAAAACGAGTTTACGTTCTTATTACCGATGGAGATCTCGTGATAGAAGGAAGAACTGAAAGAGAAGCTAAAAAATTAAAACTTATTGCAAGAAATCCCTTGAATAAAGTGATACTATTTGAGATGGAACGGCAATTCTCCTTAGGACTTGCTGTACAACACGAACCTCAAATCATATCGCATTGTGTGAAAAATAAAGAGTTGATGTTTCAACAAGGGATTGCAGTAATATTGCCGTCTTAAGGTTATTAGTCACTGAAAAAGTGCAACAGTATCTTTGTGGAAAAGAAGTGCATAGAGTTGAAAAACGGTTATTGAGAGGGAAATTATATCTAAATCTGTTAATCCGATAAAAAAACCAATTAAAATAAGAGTTATAAGAATCAATCTTGCCGTATTGCTATGTCTTTGGACTTCTAATGTAAGTTTTCCATATAAAATAGCAATAAACAGGATAATTATGCCAATAATTGGAATAACTAATAAATAAATGAATCCCCCAAGTCCTAATAACATTACTGATAAATAATTAAGAATTAAAACAATAATTAGTGTTCCAGTGCTTTTTTTTTGTGATCTTATTTTACTATATTGAGTATTACTATATCCTTGGTCTGGAGATTGGACATGGATAGTATTATCTTTATAAAAATCTGGGATGTTAGTATTAGCAGTAGTAAAAGAGGATATTTGAGGATTTATTTCATCAATTTTTGAACCGCATTGATAACAAAAATTACTACCTTCTTCAGTCTCAGTACCACAGTTCCCGCAATATTTTAGCTTCAAAATCGATACTTCCTCACAGTTAGTAATATATAAAAATAAAACCTTAACAGACGAAATTATTATTAATAATAAATCAAATTTATTAATATTTAAATATAAATTCAATAAAACAACTTTAATAATATTTCATTTTTGGAAAAGGATAGTTAAGAAAAATCATACGATAAAAAGATGATTACATGTCACTACCCGAAGAGTCATTATTTCAAGAAAAAATCCTTCTTCAACAAAAATTTCAGAGTTTTTTAGATAATAAGGAATTTGAGGATAAATCATTTCAGATAATTAACGAGATAAAAAATCTACTTCTTTATAATTATTCAAAGTATGGATTTAGTGCTATTGAAGTTTTATTAGAAATCTTAGACTCATTCTTAATGGATGAGCGCAAAATTCTTATCAAATTACTAAAAGATTTTGAAAACGATTTAGCAGAAATAAAAGAATTAACTAAATTACTAGATAATAAATTTATGAATATTAAATCTTTAGAAAAAAGTCCTCAAGAAGAAAAATATGTAGAAGGAAAGGATGATTCAGATAAATTTGGTTCTCAAGAAGATGTTTTCAAATCAGAAAACCTTCCAACTCCTGAACCTAGTATAACTCCATCTGAGAAAGTTGAACCAAGTTCTGAACCTAATATAGATCCATCTAGGAAAAATGAAACAGAACACCCTCCAAGTCCTAAACCTAGTATGGATATAGCTGAGCGAGCTGAACCAGAAATAACAACAATTCCTCAACCCCCGCCTATTATTCTAGAAGAATCTTTACCTAAAAGTGAATCTATTGATGAAAAGCCATCAAAGCCCAGTATAAGTGATAAAACTCCAAAAAAGAAGAAAAAAAGGGCTGATCTTAGCAAAGGAAAATCACGATCAGTAAAATCTGAAGAATTTGCAAAGGAAACACACGAGGAATTAGATTCTATGAATGACGAAGTAACCGATGTGAAAGAAAAGGTTCAATTAAATCGTTTCCTGCTTGTTGATTATTTCAAACAAATGAATCCTAATAGTGTTTATGCATTTCATATAACCATTTCAAAAAAAGAGCTGCAGGTAAAGAAGAGAGTTACCGATGTTTTGACAGGTGAAACAAGAGAACAATTAAGGGAAAAATTTGAATTAGTTTCAGAATCACCAGTTACTGTCGATGTTAGTTTTCCGGGATGTCTCACAACACCTTTAAACCAAAAAATATCGACATTCGATGATAAAACAGTCATTACTTTTTTCGTTACCCCTTTAGCAAAAGGAAGTATGAAGGGCACAATTATATTAGTTCAGGATGAAAAAACTATTTTCAAAATGGATCTTAAATACAAGGTAGCTGATCAACGAATCTCGAAAATAGTTTCTGTTTTTGGTTTAACCTTTGCTGCTTTACCTACAATCCTTGATATGATTTTTGGTATAGATCCTAATGATCAAATAGTTAATTATCTTACAACATCACTACCTAACTTAGATTTAAGTAGTATCGCTCCTGGATTATTATTAGCTGAGTTAGGAATTGGATTGTTTCTATTATTTTTAGCCGGGTTATTATTTTTCAGGTACAAAGGAAAAAGAGATTCATTAACGAGCGATAGTTTCTAAGTTTTCTTTTTCTATTTTGATTTCTTTTAAACAATATTAGGAAAAAGTTTAATAAATGTTCTAATTGAAACGCTATACGAATTTATTTTACAATTTGGTAAACTTATTACTTAATTGGTGGATGATTATGGCAAAAAATAATAAAATTATCGTAATGATAGCAACTTTACTGTTTGCAGCTGTTGGTTTGATAATATCCAATCTTATTCAAGATATTATCACAGATCAAGCTAGTTCACAAAATGAAGGTATTATAAAAGAATTTTTTGATTTAATAACGACTCCAGGTTTACTTTCAGGATTAATCTGGTTACTTCTTTGTATTATTGTCTTTTATGGAGTTAGAATGGTCGTTGATGAAGGAGAAAACGTTGGACCAATTTCATTGTTCTTCTTACTAATTTGGTTAGGAGCAGTTATAGGTTTAGTAATTGGTGAGATTGTTTGGATATTATTCAAAGGTTCTTCTATTATCTTAGATTTAGATTTGCTTATAGATACCTTTGCTTTTAATTTAACTCTAGCTTTAGGTCCCTCTTTTGCTGCAGCCCTCGGAGTAACAACAAAAAATAGATAATATCAACAATTATTTATTTTCAATTTTCCTTTAATTCCATAAATTTATAGCAAATTACCAATATTTTTTACGAAATCTTCTATTTGATTATTACTAAGATTATCTAAGCCTAAACCTTTTCCCAAATATGAATAAGAGTTGTTTCGTATTACTATTATTTTATCTTCAATCCGTTTTTTATCTGATTCTTTAATCTGGAATTCCTTTGTTAACATATCAATTTATATTATACACAAAATTATATAAATTTTATACGAAAAAAGATTTTCCTTTAAATATGAGATTAAGGGGGATTTTTCACAATATCATGAAAATTTTGTACAAAATCACATTAAAAAATCTTAGATTCAAATTATTGATTTCATTATTATGGTAAGAGTAAAAAGAGGCAATGAGAATCCTATTTTTACAAATAATCCATGTTAAAGGAGAAAAATTATATTCAAAATTTATCTATCTTATTGTGCTAAAATAGTTGGTGCTTCAATCTCTTTTCGTACAAGCTTTTCCAACTTTTTAATATCTGCACCAACTACAGATCCTACTACATTTTTCCCTCTTAGAACGAAAAAACTAGGAACTCCTCTTACTTGAAAAGCACCAGCTAATTGTGGTTGTTCATCTACATTTACTTTTACAAACTTGGCCAGTGGAAATTCTTTGCTCATCTTTTCAAATAGCGGAGAGGAGTATTTGCAAGGTTGACACCAGTCAGCATAACAATCAACTACTAAGGGAGTTGAATCATTTTGTATAAGTTCTTGGAACTCTTTTAAATCTATTTTGTCTACCATTATAATCACATTTTACTGTTTCATATTATAACTCTTAGTTATATATAATAGAAAGTAATATATAAAGGTTTTGTCATAAGAAAATACCACCTAATTTTCAACTCAAAATGAAGATTATCTAAGATTTCCTTAGTAATTGTTTTGAACAAGAATGAAAAAAGGAGAAAAGAGAAAAAAAACTCATATTTTAATATTCTTTTAGCTTTTTAGGAAAAATATCCGTTTAAGAACAAATAATTTGAAATAATTATTTTCCCATTCAAATTAGTAATAAACTTTTCTTTTCCGGAAAGACCAATGATATATAATTTGAATACCAATAGTACAATTGAACAAGACAAAATTATAATAACAGGTGATAATTTAAATATGAGTCTGTATAACATTAGTTATTATACTTTGATTGTATTAGTACTATTAGTGTATATATTTTCTATTGATAAAAATGTAATCCCCCTTATTAAACGAACATCAAAGTATAATATGAAATTGAAACAGTTAATCAAAAGCAAATTTTCTTGGAATTGAAAAAAGATCAAGTATTTTCTTAAAGAAGCCTAATTAATAATGTTTTTTAATAATATGCAATGAATTTCCCCAAAATCCATAACTTGGACCCAAAATAAAATATTTGGGATTTTTTAGGCTTGAACTGTTTCCTTGTTAGGAATTGATTCATTTCTCGTTTTGAATAGATATATTCCAAGTAATAAATAATATCCGATAAAAGCAACAAGCTCAATAAATGCCGGATTATCGTTCCAGCCAATTAAACCTGTTAATATTCCTCCAATGACACTTTTTTCAAATCTTCCTGGCTTAGCTGGATCGTATGTCCATCCAAATATTGATTCTAGGAATTCACCTAGAAATGTGTTATTAATATTATAAACTTCAGTAAAAATTGGTAAATTAGCTAAATTTGGTGCATTTATTTCTAAATACTCATAAATTTCATGAATTCCGTGAGCAATAAGACCTGCAGCAAAAATTATTAGAATAATGCTGGTAATATTAAAGAATTTTTTTAGATTTAGTCCGACAGTTGATTTGAATAAAAGGAGGGCTAAACCTATTGATATCACTAATCCTAATGCAAATCCTATACTAATTGCTGAAATTGCTAGAACTTCACCTAATTCCAAGTATATCCCAGTGTATTTTGCATATAATAATAAAATTAATTCAGCTCCTTCTCTGAACACTGCAAAGAAAACAAGAGAAACAATACCTAACCGTTCTCCTTCTGATAAGACCCTATCTATCTTTTCTTCTAATTCTCCTTTAATACCCCTTGAATGTCTTCTCATCCAGAAAATCATCCAAGTCAAAACACCAGCAGCTAATAACATTATTATTCCTTCAAATAATTCTTGATATCCCTCAACTCCTTTAAATATCTCTAAGAATATTAATGCCAATATAACAGAAAGAACGCTAGCAGACAAAACTCCTATGATTACATCTTTTATCATATCTTTTCTATTGATTTTTGTTAAATAGCCTATTACAATACCAATAATTAATGCTGCTTCTAATACTTCTCTCAATGAAGTTACGAATGCGAAAATCAGCGTACTGTATAATTCTATCATAATTTTTAACCCTTGACGCCATTTTATAATATCTTGTAGGTAAACCTATTTATTTTTTTTTCATAAAAGTTGTTTTTGTAAGTATGATTTCAGTATACCGAAATATAATTTCGGAAAGCCGAAATACGGAATACTTGAATTAATAAAATTTCATTTAAATATTTTGTATAAGGAACAAACCTAGATGAAATTCATTATATTACTAAATTATAATATTGAAAGATACAAGAGATGAAAAAATTTATTCTAAGGAATAATCATACAAATTTTTGACATAATTTTTAAGGGTTAAAAAAAATTTTATAAGCAATTATAATTCTAATAAAGAATTGAAGGGTAATTTATGAAAGCGATAATTGTTAACGAAATAGGAACTACTGACAAATTAATACTTGATACTGTATCGGAACCTAAAACTAAGCCAAATGAAGTAAAAATAAAAATAATATATGCAGGAATAAATTTCATTGACATTTATAAAAGAAAAGGTATTTATAAATTAGATTTACCATTTATTCCAGGTGAAGAAGGAGTTGGAAATGTTATCGAAATTGGTGAAAAAGTAAAGCGATTTTCTGTAGGAGATAGAGTAGCTTATTGTATGGTAGGAGGGTCCTATGCAGAATTTAATTGTGTTGACCAGAATAAAATAAAAAAAATTCCTGATGGCCTTGATTTTAAGCAGGCTGCTTCAGCTATGCTTCAAGGTCTTACAACACATTATTTGACTCATTCAACTTTTCAAATCAAAAAAGGAACTAAGGTCGTTATTCAAGCGGCCAGTGGTGGAGTAGGATTATTATTAGTTCAAGTTGCAAAAATGATGGGAGCCATAGTTGTTGCTGTAAGTTCAACTGAAGAAAAAATGAACCTTATTAAAAATATGGGAGCTGATTATATTTATTCATACAACGATTTTGATAAAAAAATTCTATCAAATGTTGGTAAAGTAGATGTTGTTTATGATTCTGTAGGTAAAACAACTTTTACCAGAGGACTTGATCTCTTAAAACCAAGAGGATATATGGTTCTGTATGGCCAAAGTTCAGGTATGGTCGATTCTATTAATCCAAGTACTTTAGTCCAGAAAGGGTCATTATTTCTTACTAGACCATCACTTGCACACTATATTTTAGATCCTGAAGAATTACAATCCAGAGCAGATGCAGTATTTGAATGGATTAAATCAAATAAAATCAAATTGACAATTGATTCTGTCTTTTCTTTGGAAAAGGCAAAAGATGCTCAGGATAGATTAGAAAAAAGGTTGAATAAAGGAAAAGTATTATTAAAAGTTTAATGTAAACCATCTTATTGTACTTTGAAAAAAATTATATAAAAAAGTATCTTAGCAAAATTTAATCTACTTAGTTTAATAACAACTTTCTGGTCTAGTGTAATGTCTTTAATAAGTGAAGATATTTCAAAACAGGCTATTACCACTTATTTAAGAAACGATTATCTCTCAACAAAAGATTTAACCTTATTAAGAAAAAATCTTCTTATAAATGATTCATATTTTCATGAAGATTATCATACTGTATCTTATTCTAAAAATCTTTTTATTCCTGTTACTAGATTGTGCAGAGATTTTTGCACCTATTGTGCATTTCGAATTTCTGAAGAAAAATTACCAAATAAGCATGAACCTTATATTACTGAAGATCAGGTAAAACAATTACTTATTTCTGCTAAAGAATTAAGGTGTACAGAAGTTTTATTTACTTTGGGACAATCACCAGAGGAAAAATATGAAATAGCATTGAAATGGTTAGAAAAAGAGGGTTTTCTATCAACTATTGATTACATTAAGCATCTATGTGAGTTAGCTCTTGAAATCGGAATTCTACCCCATAGTAATCCAGGTGTTATGACAGAAAGGGAGTTTTCAATTCTAAAACCGTACAATGCAAGTATGGGGCTCATGCTTGAAACCACTAATGAATTATTATATACAAGTCCTGGAGGCCCTCATTATTATGCTCCTTCTAAGAGTCCAGAAGAGAGATTGAAAACAATAGAACTCGCAGGAATTTTAAAACATCCATTTACAACTGGTTTACTCTTAGGAATCGGTGAAACTAAACAGGATATAACAGAAGCTTTATTAACAATAAAGAATCTTCATGAAAAATACTCACATATTCAAGAAATAATACTTCAACCATTTACTCCCCATGAAAATACATTATGGTCTAATTTTGATCCATATGATCATGATGAATTAATTAACACAATATTATTGGCTTCCATATTAGTTCCTGATATTCCTCTTCAAGTTCCACCAAATCTACGATTTAATCAAACTTTATTTTTACAATCTGGTTGTAGAGATTTTGGTGGAGTATCTCCAATCACTATTGACTATGTCAATCCAAAAAATGCTTGGCCAAAGATAGAATTTCTTAGAAAAGTAGTGGAAAAGGAAAAATTGATCTTTCGAGAAAGATTACCAATTTATCCAAAGTACATTAAAGCAAAAGACAATGCATGGTTAAGTAACAAAATTAGAAAAACAATTGATATTCATAATTTAGCAGACAATCAAGGATTTAGAAAGTCTTAATACGGTGAATATGGCAAAAATGTTTACACAAGCTGTTGATAATGAAGAAATTAAAAGAATAGTTAGTAAACCGTTTAATAATCAACTCATCACTCCGCAAGAAGCTGAAATACTATTGAATATACCAGATGAAAAGATATCCATTCTTGTACATGCAGCTGACGGATTAAGAAAGAAGTTAGTAGGAGAACAAGTAACATATGTATTGAATAGGAATATTAATTTCACTTCCTTTTGTATTAAGGGATGTAGGTTTTGTTATTTTTCCGCCACTCTAAAAGCACCAGAAACAGGGTATATACGCACTGATGACGAGATAAGAGAAAGAGTACGTGAAGCAGCAAAATTTGGAGTAACGGAATACTGTATTCAAGGTGGTATCCATCCAGAATCAAATTTAGAATGGTATTCCAATATTTTACATGTTGTTAAAGATGAACATAAAAAAATATCAGGTAGAAATGTGCACATTCACGCCTTTTCTCCTGAAGAGATAAAAAGAGCAATGTATACATCTAAGTTATCTGCTGAAGAGGTGTTAACCATTTTAAAAAAGGAAGGTCTTGATACAATGCCTGGTACTGCAGCAGAGATATTAAATGATGATGTTAGAGAAGAAATTTCACCTGGGAGAATTAATGTTAAAGAATGGAAGCATATTGTTTCTACTGCCCATAAATTGGGGATATCTACAACTTCAACTATGATGTATGGTCATGTTGAAACACCAGAACTTATTACAGAGCATATGAATATTATAAGAGAAATTCAAATAAAGAATATTAAACTTGGTTACAAAGGAATTACTGAATTTGTACCACTTAGATATATAAATGAATGGAATGATATACAAATTAATTTAAAAAATTTGAATCCATTACTTTCCTTAGATCCTTTTGACTACCGTAATCAGGTTGAATGGGATATTAAAATTCATGCAGTAGCTAGATTATTTTTTAATAGAATCATCAATAATATTCAAGCTAGTTACACTAAAATGGGAATATTAAAGACGAGAAGAATTCTCCAAGCAGGAGCAAATGATTTGGGAGGTACTCTGATGGAAGAAAATATTACTAATGCTGCAAGACAAATTAAACAAGAAGTATTGAATTTAGATTCACTTATTTCTATAGCTAAAGATGTAGGCAGACCTGTCAAGGAACGAACTACGACTTACGAAAATGTTATAAGGTAAATTTTCATTTTCAATATTAAAAACAAGAGAATAATTCCTTTTAAGAAATATTCTTTGAAATAGAATTTAATGGTAATTTTTTAACTTGATTAAATAAGAAGTTAAATATTATAATTTCCATTATTTTAAGTTTAATCATACTATAAGATAGGAGAAAATATCCATTGGATCGTATTGTAATTGAAGATTGCTCTATCATTACTGCAACTAAAGTTTTGGGAAAAAAATGGACAATTTTTGTTTTGAGTGAATTATTAACACAGAAAGAATTGTATTTCTCAGAATTACAAGCACAAATAAAAGGAAAATATGGAGAAAATATTTCAGCACGGGTTTTAACAGATTGTTTGAGCAATTTAGAAGATCAAAGAATTATTAATAGACAGGTAAAAGTGGATACGACACCAGTAAGGGTTTCATATTCATTAACGGAAAAAGGTAAGGATTTTGAGCTTATTTTTGCTATTCTAAAAGGTTGGGGTATTAAGTGGGGAGGTGTGCAACAAAAGGTCTGTAGCACTTTTTCTTGTGTTCATAATACTGTTCCATTTGTCGATATTGACCATGCAAAAGAAGTTCTACCTTATATTACGTCAATACATGAAAAAATAAATTAACCAATTTTTTTAAATCTGTACAGAACAAATTCTGAGAATTAACTAGTAAAAATTTAACTTTAACCAAATATGATTGCTATTATTTTAAAGAAATGCTTAGAAAAACGTTACCCAAAGTACTACGTAAATATCTTTGATAAAAATAATTTTAAATTATTGATTTTCTTTAGAATCAATATGGAAGAACTAATATATAAAGTTGCAATTATAGGTGAAATCGCAGTTGGAAAGACAACTGCTTTAGCAAGGTTTGTTAGTGGAAGATTTGTTTCCGATACACGATCAACTATAGGGGTGGATTTTTCGTTAAAGCATTTAGTATTCAATTTAGATGATACTAATGACGTACAAACAGAAATTACTTTACAAATCTGGGATATTGCTGGAGAATCACGTTTTCGTGAATTATTACCATATTATGTGACAGGAATCAAAGGAATAATATTAACTTTTGACAGCACAAGCATGAAAACTTTAGATTCATTACACGATTGGATAACAGTAATTGGAAAACATCTTAATCTTGATAACATGCCTTTAATACTCATATCAACAAAACACGATTTAGACTCCAATATTGATCATGATGCTGTTAAAACATTTTGTGATAAATATGTTATTTCCGATTATTTTCAAACAAGTTCAGTTTCTGGAAAAAATATTGAAACAGTATTTAGAAATCTTTCTGAATTAATTTTGAATCCCCCGGATATTAAAAGAGAATTGGGATAATTTCTTTTTTTTAATTATTTTTTATAATATTACCTTTGAGTAATATAAATTCTAAAGTTATTTAACCCTTTAACTGATCTAATAGAGTCCGATAATTTATTTATCTTAGTAATGGTACCCTTTACAACAATAATTTCGAAACATTCAGTATGAGATAAATGTATATGTGTGCTAGATAATATTATTTGATCAAATTCATGCTGTGAATGTAAAATGTCTTGAACAACACGCGTATCGTGATGATCATATATATATGATATAATAGAAACACTGGGAATGTTTCTATTGAAATCATTTTCTTTTATTTCTTCAGATAACCAAGTATTCAATGCTTCTCGTACTATTTGTGATCTGTTCATTTCTTTTTTTAAGGCAGTATTATCAATTTTCTCAATTAAAGAGGGAGGTAATGTAAAAGTGTATCTTTCAAAGGATTCAGATTCAGCATGTTCCTTTTCATGGGAATTCATATCAGTCACCCAACTTGATAATAATATATAATTAAGTTACGAAATTAAATGTACTTATAAAATTACATCTTTTGCAACACACTAAGTTTTTGTGTAAAGTATTTAATTTTGTCAATGTAAAGGAGGAAAAAATGTTAAAAGAGTATTTTGATTATTATTTAAAGAAAAAAAGATAATTAAGATCAAAAAAATGGTTATAATTTGGGAATTTAATTTCTTCGGCGTAAAAACAATGTAATAAGTCCAATTAGAGGAAGAAATACTAAAGTAATGGCTTCAAATCCTGGAACTTGGGATGACCCATTTAGGGAATCTATTACGAGAAGAGTACCAGTTGTTTCCCGAGAAACACCAATTTTTGGATCCCAAACTATGCTATCTCCATGAGGAAAAGTGAAATAGACTTTACTACCGCTAATTTCCTCATCATCATTTAGAACTGGTGAGGAAACTATATTTTCTGTTACTCCATCAACATTAACGGTATTAACCCATGTGAAAAATCCAGAGAAATCAGTAGTTCCAAAATCAAGACCTTTTTCCTGAAATTTTGATATTCCATCCTTTTCATCTTCAGTTTCATCAACTTCAACTTCAGTTTTCAATTTACTCTTTAATTTTGTAAAGAGAGCTAATTGGGAATCTGAGCTATCATAAGGAAAATTATTTATAATTACATCGAATTTAGCCGCTGTTGGTTGTAATACAGTGGTATCATCTAATACTACGAAGTTAGTTGCAAAATAAAACATGAAAGTGATTGTTGCACCTTCATAAACCCCAGTAACATTGATTGAATAATAAATTTGAGCTAATTCTTCATTGACTGTTAATTCCATTGTCCAAGGAATATCCTTGAATTCAATTTCTTTAATAAAATCGTCAGAATTGTCGAATCCACCTAAAATATTGTCAACATTACTTGTGTTGTCAACAAATTCAATGAAACTTTTAAATTCGATATAGATCCGTAAATCAGTTTCAAGAGTTTCTGTTTTTGATTTATATCTAAAATCTATCTCAAAATCTTCTTTAGCTTTTAATTCAACTTCAATTTTATTCTTATTATCGCCAAATTTTAATTCAGATTTAAGTTTAAGTTCATTATCTTCGGTATTAAGTTCGTATTCAATTTCACGTTCTTCTTTCTTTTCAACTTCGTCATCTATTCCATCATCGTCATCATCTGTCTTTTCATCATCATCATCATCATCCTCAGATTCAGTTGTGGTTTCTATTCCAGAAGTTTCTTCAGACTCTGTTTCAGTAGTTTCGGGATCAGAATCCTGTGCTTGTACATTTAATAGCTGGACAGATCCGAATAAAAGCATAAACATTGTTATTAAAACAAATATTTGTTTCATCTTTTTCATGTTTTTTTCTCCAAATTTAGTTGAGTAGATTACTAATAATCTAACCTAATTATGTTAGTGGTACCTAAGAATATAATATATTCTAGAATTAAATAGTCCCAGTCTAGAATTATCTAGTTCCTTCTAGTAAAAGTTACCGCAAATCAAAAAAAAACAGAACAGGGTTTAAGAAAAAGCAAATACAAGTACTTAGGGTTTAGTTAAACTCTATAGTAGATAATTCCTTTACAGAAACGAAATACTTTGGATTTATAACGTAAACTTTTGAAGAAGGATCTTTTTTAAGTATTTTTAGGTCTAATAATCTATTTAGATGTCTTAAGGCTGTTTTTCTGTTCCATTTAGTTAATTTTATTACCGTTTCTAAGGAAAAATACTTATCCATATTTAGTGAAATTAAAAAATTTCTAAAAATAATACCTTGATCACTTTTAAAACTTAATTCAAGTTCTTTAACGATAGGATCAAAATCGTTAAAATACTCTTCTGCAATAATAACAACTTCACGTCTTATTTTAATTCTTTTAATTAAATCAAAATCCTCTAAGATATTCAGGTGCCAAAGTAAGGTGGGTGTTGGTATTAGAAGATTATTTGATAATTTTCTAAAAGTTCTACCTTTCTCCCCAGCTTCAAGGAGCATATCCATAATTCTTTGCCTAGAACTATGATGAACGACTTGAACTGCATCAAGTTTTCTATTGGGAATATATAGAGCTGTACCTATTGAAATAAACAAACCAAAAATGATCATCCAATATTTTCGAATTAAGAATAAAATAACTCCAATAAATCCTGTTATTGCACTAATAGGAATAACCCAGGTTGCAAAAGTTCGAAAAAAACCCGAAAAATCAATTGTGTTAAGTTGTATACCCGGATTGGTTGATTGTGGATTTGTTTCGGTGTTAATTCCTTCAGCTTCTAGAAAAAACTCTAAATCGTATTTTGATATTTGAGAAACAATTGTCAACAAAGAAATTTCGATTTGATTTATTTCTTGGAATTTAAGTTTTAAAATGGAATTTTCTTCAAACTTTTCTATAATAAATGTTCCTATTGTCAAACTTGAATTATCTTCAGGTTTATAAATTAGAGTTGGTTTTGAAATCAAAATCTCATCTTGAATATCATCAAGCACCGCAATCTCATAGATATTACTAGTTATTTGGCAATCAACTATTTCCATTTTCAGAAACACATTCTCAGTTGGAGAAATCGAAAGACCAAATTTGGATAAATTATTAGCATTGGGATATGTTATTGTGAGAGAAATATCATCTTCAGTTTGGATCAACTCTTCTTGACAAGAAATTATTGAAAATTCATTTAAAAGATTAGAAGGAATATCGTTATATTCTGTGGTTAAGATTACTCCAGGAATATTCCTTAAGATTAATTTTGAGAGTAAAATTTCTAGAGGATTGTAGAAATCATCCTCAAGATCAGAAACAATAAACCAAAACTCAATGATTTGTTGATTCAGAACATTATTTGAGTTAATATCATCAATTTCTTGATGATCCGAAACCTCTAAGTAGAGTAAAATTGAACTATCAATGTCAGTTCTTAATGATAATAGATAATCAACTGTTTTAATATCAGAATCATCATTAGTAATTATTAATAACTTATAATTATCTGATAGTTTGATTCTAGGATTCGCTTCAGAAATAATGGTAAAACTTAATAAGGGTATAACAACAATTATTAATATTAATCCTATTTTAAGTTTTTTTGTCAAAATCATCATAAAATCAGTTCAATATTATATCAGAGATTGTTTGGATAATAATTCTTCTCTAAATGATAAATCATATCAAATATTAAAATATCTTCTAGAACAAAATACACCAGATAAATGAGATAGAAAATTTTTTGTTACTTTATTCTCACTTACTGCGGAAATTGGTAGTAACTTTTTTTAAGGTTTTAATTTAAATAGGAACACCTATTTGAGTTAATAATTGCGTACAAAACCAGATAAGGATTAATTTGACACTCAATTGTGACTCATTAATATTTTGATGATTATATGTTAGAAGATATAATACAGGTCAGTATTCTACTAATTTTGGATATATTAGCTTAAATAGTTGGTCTAGTGTTAATTCAAAACTATTTAGACAATAAAAACTTAAACCACCTATTGTGACATTTTATGATTGAATTAGAAAAAAAAATTTCTGTTGAGCCATCGATTCAAAGACAAATACTACCTTTTAGATTTCACATTCCTATGGATCTTTTTCTGAATCTTATTAAAGCTAAACAGACACTTCTGTTAGTATATACATCAATTTTTTCTTTCTTCATAAGTAGTTGGGGTTCAAATTTTAATTGGATTAGTTTTACTTTACTTTTTTTTGGTATTTTCTTTGCTATTTCAGGTGCAACACTGTTAAATATGTTCATCGATCAAGACATTGATGCTGTCATGGAAAGAACTATGAAACGCCCTTTACCTACAAAACAAGTCCAACCAAGAATGGTATTGACGTATGGATTAGCGTTTAGCATTATTGGAAGTTATTTAGTCAGTTTTATTAACTTTTTGACAATGACAGTAGTGTTCTTGGGAGTATTCATTAATGTAATCGTATACTCAATGCTTTTAAAACGAAAAACTAAATATTCAATAATATTTGGAGGAATTGCAGGAGGATTACCCGCAATGGCTGGTAGAGTAGCTGTTATTAATGCTATTGATCCAATAGCAATTCTTCTTGCACTGTTTGTCGTTACATGGGTTCCAGTTCATATTCTTACTCTAGCAGCCCTTCCTAAAAATATTGTAGGCTATAGAAAAGCAAATGTGCCAATGTGGCCAGTCGTGTCTCCTCTAGAACAAAATAATCGTGTTATAGCATTGAGTGCTGTATTTTCAGCACTAATAATTATAATGCTGAGCTTTGAACTACAATTAACTCTGATTAGCCAAATACCTCTAATATTACTTAGTATTTTTTTGATATTTTTGTCAGTAACAAATCTAATTAGCCCTACAAGCGATAGAACATTTAAAATATTCAAATTTGCTTCAATGTTTATGATAATAGCTTTTCTAGCAATTTTTATTGGAATTATTGCTGGATAACAATTACTTGAATGATTCTTCAAGATGGTTCCTGATCCTAAAGGAAGCAACATATTATTTAATTTTCTTTATTTTAGAATTTTCAATTTAATTATTTACTACTCATCTTTTTATATATTTTTATCCTTTATTTAATTGGAAATGATAGTTTATGGAACTAGGTATTTATATTCGTTCTGGAGTAACGTTTAAAGGTATGCTTGATCTTACTTTGCATGCTGAAAAACTTGGATACTTTGGTGTGTTTCTGAATGATCATGTTCATGGTTTTGCAGATAATGGTAAGGAATCCTATCTTGAAGCTTGGACAGCAATGACTGGTATTGGTGTAAAGACTAGCAAAATTAGAATTGGTCATATTGTTCTATTTAACAGTTTAAGAAATCCAGCTTTTCTAGCAAAATCAATTTCTGCCCTTGATAATATGACTAATGGTCGTTATGAATTATTGATTGGTGCTGGATGGAATTCACCAGAATATGAAGGGTATGATTTGATGGAGCAGGGCCGTGGAATGCCTGATGCTGGAGAACGTGTAGAAAGATTTGAAGAGGCTCTTCACATCCTTCGTGGTATGTTAACAAAGGAAGAATTTTCTTTTGAAGGAAAATATTGGATATTGAAGAATGCCTATAATGTTCCTCTACCTATTCAAAAATCAATGAGAATAACAGTAGGTGCAGATAAACCTCGTATGATTGGTCTGACTGCGAAACTGGCTGATGGTTTAAATACTGGTGGAGGATTAGATTCGCTAAGCAAAAAAATTGATTTATTGGATTCTAGTGCAAAGAAATATGGAAAAACAAAAGATGATTATTTTATTTCTGGTTTCAGTGGGTTTCAAATTGCTAAAAATCACGAGGAATATAATAATTTAGCTAAAAAAGCATCTAAAGGTTCGAAAAAATCCGTTGAAGAAATTAAAGAAAACGCGTTTATTGGTACGCCAGAAATATTAGTGGATAAACTCAGAAAAGCTTCAGACCTTGGTGTTAAGATGATAGTTATAGCACCAAGACCATATAACAATTTAGATGAATTTAAAAATAATCTTAATATACTTCATGATAAAATCAAGTCGCAATTATAGAAAATGATTAGAAATTTAGGTGAAGATATTATGAATGATAAACTAGTTGATGCTTTGTCGAAAAGTTTCCATGGTGAATGGACTCATATTGATCCTAAACGAGCATTAAAGGGATTAACATCCGAGAATGCTAGGAAAAAACCTAAAGGATTTGATCATTCCTGTTGGGAACTTCTTTATCATATTGTCACTTGGCAGAAAACGTTGTTAAAAAATATTAAAGGGCAAGAAATCGACTGGAATAAAATAGAACAAGAGGATAACTGGCCAAATGAAGAAATCCTAAAAAATGATGAAAATTTTTCTGAGTTGGTAGAAACATTTTATTCAGGAATAAATGAATCTAAAGAATTAATTAAGAATGTTGATCTACTTAATGAGAAAGAAATCTCCATTGGGCCTAAAGAATTATCAATAATTAAATTGACTATCGTTTTATTACAACATACTTCCTATCATTTAGGTCAAATAGTTTCATTAAGAAAGTTTTTAGGAGATTGGCCTTTAAATCATTAAAAAATAAGAAAAAAAAAGATATTACAAGCTCCCCAATTTATTTTTTTCATAAATCATCGACAAAACTTACCCTTCATCGTTAACAATAATTTTTTAAACTCGATAACACTCAGTAACTTGGTGTTAAGGTGTCTACAGTCAAATTTGATCTGCAGGATGAACTTGATGAAATCCAAGCAAGAGTTTATTTGGAAAAAAAAATTAAATTAACC
Source organism: Candidatus Heimdallarchaeota archaeon LC_3 (assembly GCA_001940645.1). The sequence goes on along the minus strand of MDVS01000076.1, from coordinate 5,025 downwards.
AAGAAGGAAATCTTAGAATTAATTTTCAAAATAGGTTTGGAGCAATACGAGGAGATTCTTAAGCGCGTAGATAACCGTCAACAAAAAATTGATGATACATTGATTGAGGAAATTTTATCTTTAAGTGAAGATTTTGGAGTAGGTTCTGAAGATTTCTCAAGTAAGTTGGATGAAATTCTCTATGAAAAAGAGTAAGGAAAGAATTTTATGAGTATTTTTCTTGATTCAAATTTTTTTATTGCTTTATTAAATACTAGGGACAATAACCATAATTTAGCTAAAAACGTATTAAAAAAATTAAAAGGTACAAAGTATGGAAATAGGTATGTTTCAGATTATGTGTTAGATGAAGTTATTACTGGATTGTGGAAATTTACAAAGAAGAAAAAGCTAGTTGTAAAAGGGTATGATTTAATTGTTAATAAACCAGAATTTGTTATTTTTACGAAATTTCCACAAAACAGCATCGGATTAGCATGGGAAAAATGGCAAAAATATGCTGAATATCCTAAACACCCATTAAGTTTCACAGATGCTACAATTATCGCTTTAATAGAAAAAATGGGAATCGATTATTTATTAACATTCGATAAAGAATTTGATGGACTTTTAAAAATAGTAAAATGAAAAAGGACCAATCGCTAAATAATTTTTTTAAATAATTGTTGATTCATTTTTTATTATGGATTTTAGAATATTAAACGAAAAAGACATGAGTCAGCTAAAAGAGCTTATGAGATATGCTTTTGAGCCTAAAAGTGGCAATTATGAAAATTTAGAAACTTTTGACACCTATTATAAACCTTCAACTTTTTTTGGACTTTTTGATGGGGATGTTCTAGCTTCAACATTGATAATCATTCATTTTTATCAAAAAATACGCGGAACTACTTTTCCTATGGCCGGTATTGCTGGTGTTGCAACTAAACCAGAATATCGAAGAAAGGGGTTAGTTAGAACACTGTTCGAGAAAGCTTTTCAATTCTGTGAAGAGAAAGGAATGCCTATTTCGACTTTATATCCTTTTAAGTATTCTTATTATGAGAAATTTGATTATATTTGGGTTGATTCTCTTATTTTTCTGACAGGTTGGCTACATGATCTAAAAAAACAAGTAATTAATAATTATTCCGTCGAAGAAGAAAAAGACAGGGATAAAGCATTAAAAAGAATTGAAGCTCTTTATGAAAAATATTATAACTCAACTAATGGTTTAATCTATCGAAATAAGACAGAGAATTCTTTTAATAAACGTCTTGACAAAGGATACTTTTTTTTTAGTAAAGATAAATCTGGGAATGATACAGGTTATATGGTTACCTGGTTTATTGAGGACGATACACTAGGAATAAGAGAAATTATTGCTCCGGATGTAAATACAAGGAAAAATTTCTGGAACTTCATTCAACTACATGAAGGCCATCGAAAATATTTTAAAATACCAGATTATTTACCTCATGAGATTCAAACCTATCCTTATTTAAAAGAACCAAGGATAAAAAAAACTGAAATATATTCTAATTCCATGTTACGCATTGTAAATATTGAAAAAACATTAAACAAGTTAATTTATCCAAATATTTCTGAAACGTTGTTTATAAATATAAAAGATGGTTTTTGTAAATGGAATTCTGGAATGTGGTCCCTTAAAATTCAAAATACTAAAGGAATTGTTGTTAAAAGTGATGAAAGCATAGCAGATATAACCTTAGATATTAAAGGACTAGCACAGCTTATTGCTGGTCATAGGAACACAAAAGAATTAGTAGAGCAGAATTTCATTAAAGGAAAACAAGAATTTCTTGATAAATTAGATTTGATTTTTCCAAAAAATTGGTATGTAGTAAGAGATTTTTTTTAGAAATCGATATTTTTATAACGAGGAAATATTTCTTTTTTTATATACAAATTCTTCAATCGAGAAAATCTATTTAAAGTGATATTTACATTCTTTAATTCTGTAAAAGAAATTAAAATGAAAAATTAAAATTAAAATTAGTCTAAAATCAAAAAGAAATTCAAATTAATGAAATGTGGTGTTATCATGGCCCTTATGGAAAGAGATAGTTCAATCGACAAAAGCCAACCATGTGATTGTGTTCCTGACTTAAGGTGTAGTAAATGTTCTACACGACTTTGTATTCATCAGTTTAGAGCACACACCTGTAGCACCAAAATAGCTAGAAATAGACCTTTATAGGAAAAGAAATATAAATTTTCTCTTTTCTATTCTCTTGATTTATATCAATTAAAATGAAAACTATACCTCAAGTTCTAAAAAATTGGGATTTAAGGGCAATTTTAAGTATTAAAATTATCCCTCAAGGTAAAGTTAATACAATTTTTCTAATAGATACTAAAAATGATTCTTTTGTTTTAAAAAAAAGTAATTTAGACGATGAAAATAATAATTTATTGGAATTCGAGTATTTAAATTATTTATCAGAAAAAAAAATTCCGTATTGTATCCCCCGACCAATACAAACAAATACAAATAGGTGATTTGTTGAAGAAGAACAGAAAATCTATTGGATTTACAAACTCATACCAGGTTTTTTTATTGCTGATTTCAATCCTCATCATATTAGAGAAATTGGAAAATTAATAGGAATTTATCATAAGATAATAAAGAGATCACATTTTCTAATAGGAAGAATTTCGAATAAAAATTATCCTTATACATTTTATTTAGAAGATATAAAAACACACACAGATGACATAAAAGAAAAAAATGACCAATCAATTATCGATAAGGAGTATTTAAAATTTTCAGATGATTTAATTGATATTTACTACTCTATTAATCATAAAATGATGAAAAAACTGGATTACTACCGAATTCACAGAGATATCAATCCAGAAAATTTACTATGGAAAAAAAGTCGATTGTAGGATTAATTGACTTTGAAAATGTAAAATCGCACTATGATCCATTATTAAAAGGTTTATCTGTATGTTTAACAAGCTGTTGCAGAATAAAAAACTCATTTAAGCCAAATTTCGAGTATTATAACATTTTATTAACAAATTATATAAAATTTAATAGCACTATCGATGTTGAATTTGATTTATTGGTCGACTTCATTTTGGAAGGTTTAATAGAAGATTATAATTATGTCTACTGGTTAATTAATAACAGACCAAACAAAGTTGATGATTTATCAATGAATTTCTATAAAGAAGCCTTAATTTGGTTTAGAGATCACTCAGAAGAAGTAAGTAGTAAATTAAAAGAAATTTTGATAAAAAAATCCTAATTAAATGATCAACATTGAAAAACTTATCAAATATTCTCCAATTCATGTTAAAAAAAAGAGAAGCAACTGATTTAGGAGATAAATGGCTCTTCTGGATTTCATCCAATAAAAATTCTCAGGAATCCCTAAGAATTGCTATTGAATGTATTTTAGTTCAAAATACCAATTGGGGAACCGTTGAAGCTACTAAAAGAAAAATTGAAGAATTTAGAAAAAATAACATTGTAAAAAGCGGGTTTTGGGACAAAGACTGGTGGAGAGAAATAGATATAGAAACATTAAAAGAGCTGATAAGGCCTTCAGGATTCCATAACCAAAAATCAGTTTATATAAAAGAATTAATAAAAAATTGGGATCGAATAGAGAAAGCAAAAAATTTAATTGAACGAAGGAAAATACTACTAAACATTAAGGGCATTGGTAATGAATCTGCTGACTCGATACTAGTCTATGCTTTTGATGAAGCTTCTTTTGTTATTGATACTTATACGAAGAGGATTTTACATAGAGCTGAAAATATAGACACAAAAAATCTTACTAATAATTATATGAAATGGAAAAATTATTTAGAAAGTAATGTACCAGATTCTAATTCTATTGTTGATAACTATAAATTCCTACATGCTTATTTTATTTATATTGGAAGAAATTATTGTCTGAAAACTAAACCAAAGTGTAATGATTGTGAGATAAAATCAACATGTAATTTTTTCTTATCTACTATTTCTGTTTGAATAATTTAACCCACTCATAAAAGCGTAGAGATCATTCGAAATCTTTATCTTTTTTGTATCTAACTTCTTTATATATCTAAAAAATTCATCTGGTGAAATCCAAAAGCATTCGATTTCTTCAGTTGGATCAAGATTTTGTTCTCCTTTATCGTTTTCTAATGTTTTACAAAAAACAACAACTGTTGATTCATTTGTTAATCCTGAAGATTTTGGTGTAAAATCACTATATTTAACAATCTCTGCACCGTATCCGGTTTCTTCTTTTAATTCTCTTAAAGCAGCTTGCTCAACATCTTCACCAGGATCAATAAGACCGGCTGGAAAGGAAATCTCAAATGCATTGATCGAAATTCTTGATTGCTTTATAAGAAGAAATTTCCCTGATTCCGATTCACAGATTATTGTAACGACTTTAGCATTATTATTTCGTTCAACATAATCCCAAGTTCTTTCAATATTATTCTTATCTTCATAAACAGCTTGCTTAATAGATAGCCATTTAGAGCGCCACAATGTCTTAATTTCTTTTATTTTCATTTTAATCAATTAAATTAAGTTCATATTAGAAAAAAAAGATAATTTCTATATAAATTTATAAGAATTTGATAATAAAATAGATCATGTTATTAATTTAGACAACTAATTTTTTTTTTAGATATCAAATATATTTCTTTAGAAAAATTTTAGTTAATAGGATATTTTGAGATATCCCGAAAATTGTTGTAAGGTCATTTTGATAATAAATTTACCCTTATTTAAATATAACTTTTTTTAATGATAAATGAAAGCTATTTTGAATAATAGACATAGGAAATATCATTTTTTGTCTTAAAAGAAATTGTTCAACACCTTTGCTGTGATATTTAAATAATATCCACGATTTAAGGTGTCTATTTGCATTATCAGGAGATCTATAACCTTTATAATTGATTTCACGATCGTGGACGCTATTAAATTGTTCAGCTCGATTGGAAGTTATAAACAAATTTGGAAAGGCTTTTTGGACAAGAATAAGTAATGCATAGATCTCATGA
>MDVS01000075.1 GCA_001940645.1 Candidatus Heimdallarchaeota archaeon LC_3 | reverse complement strand
TTGTTTTGTTAAGAATTTCTTTAGGGATTGTTTTTATTTGGTTTGGTATTTTGAAACCTTTTGGTCTAAGTTCAGCTGAAGGGTTAGCAAATCAACTCGTAGAAGTAGGGGCATGGTGGATTCCTGGTAATGAATATCTCTATAGCATGATTGCAATAATTGAGATATTAATCGGTGTCTTTTTCTTATTTAACAGAACTTTAAGATTAGCTATTTTTTTATTACTTATTCAAATGCCGTTAACTCTTTTGCCGTTATTTTTGTTACCTGAAGTCACTTGGCAAGTATTTCTTATTGTACCTACTTTAGAAGGACAGTATATCATTAAAAATGTAGTATTGATCAGTGCTGCAATTGTAATTGGGGGAACTGTTAGAAAAAATACTGAGGATTAATATAAAGAATAAATCTGACATTACTAAATCATTTTTTAAATTAAGTAGCTTACTCCTTATGTAGGTCCCAGAATTTTATCGTTGGTTGACTAGTTAATCCACTTTTTGCCATCCCCTCTTTGAGTTCTGGATTGCTCAAAAATTTGTTAAAATTTTCCTTGGAATCCCATTCAAATAAAATATTCAAACTATTACGATCATCGGGGTTCACGTAAACTGTTGCTGATAAACAACCTGCTTTTTTCCTTGTTTCGCTATGAAAATTGAAGGTTGAATTCCATTTATCATAATCTTCTACGCTATAAGATATAGTAATATGTACCATGATTACCAGTTGATTTGGCCTAAATATACTGTATTTAAAGTTTATCATCCATGGTAAATTGAAGATTATTATAAATAATTTACACCCAAATTAACGAAATATAAAAATAAGCTCATTCATTGAATGAAATCAAAATAGTTGATCATATTTTTAACCTCTCAAGAATTTGTTTTTCTTTCTTCTTAGAAATATTTTTCCATTTTCGAAATAATTTTACTAATTTATAAATTTCATTAGTTGAAAAAAAACTATTAGTTTTATACATTTCATAAAAGAAGTCAATTAGAAAAACGATATTCCTTTTAGTTGTTACTCCTTCAGCTATCATAGGTCTATCTTCAGTTATAATACGATAGTTACGTTTATCTACATACTCCAGTAATGAAGCATCTGTCGGATCAAAAAATTGAAGAAAATATTTATATTTCTCACTTTCAATCACAGGGAGTATTGTAATGTAATCCAACAAGTTTAATTCATTAGGAAATCGATATTCAAATTCTTTTTTCCCTTCAACAGTAATAAAACAATCTAATCCTTTAATTAAATCTTCCATTACTCCTCTCCATTTGTTTTCTTTACGAAGAAGAAGAATTTTATACCATGAAAATGTATCAATTCCAATCATTGAAATTATTAATTTCAATAAATTTATAAGTCTTTGGAAATTAAAAATAATTATGAAGCAATTAGGTATTAAATTGCCCAAAGAAGAGTTAGATTTTCTGGAATGGTATAGCAATCGATTTGCTATACCAAAAGCAACATTGTATAGGGACAAAACCCTTCAAGCTTTTAGAGAGTGGAAAACAAGTTTTTTGTTAGACGAATTCTTTGCAAGCAGGATAGGATTCAAAAAATTTTGTAATTTAGCAACAATTTCGTTTATAGAAGGAATGCAATTCATTCAAGAAGATCATCGAGAACCATTAACTCCTGAGATTCTCGATGATTACACATTAGAATTAACTGAAAAAAATATTGCTGAGAGAAATACCTCCATTTTTAAAAATAAAGAAAGTTTAATCCGCTCTTCACGGAATTTAAATGAAAATGATTAAGAATTTGAGTCAAAAATTATTCTTTTGCAATTACACATCTCTCAAATTCTAAAAATATAGTATTTTTCCTATTCTTTATGTAAACATACTTTTATTTACTCAATTATTCTAACGTCTTCATTCCATTGATACCATGGATTAAATGGTAAATAAATCGTTTTCATTTTGTTACTCATCTTCCTTATCTTTCTCCATCTCCTCCTGAACTAATTCTTCAGCTTTTTTCTCTATTTTCTCATCAATTTTCCTTTCCATCTCCTCCTGAACTAACTCTTCAGCCTTTTCTGTCAATTCATCATCCGAGAACTCCGATTCTTGTTCCTTCGGATCAATTGTTTCTTCATAATCTCTTCTTCTTTTTCTTATTCTCTTTCCTCTTTTTCTTCCTTTCTTTTCACTTTCGCTACCACTTCTTCTTCAAACCATCTTTTCACATACCCTTCACTTATTATTAATAGTATCACGAATATTATTAATCCTAATGTCGCCCATACCATTGTATAAAACGTGAAAAAGTGCATGAAATGGAAATCTGTCCTTGCATCTTGGCCTGCCATCAATGGAGGAAATATATACAATTCCAACTATATTAAGGTGTAAAATATGCAATATTGGTATATAATAAAATGATTTCTTTATGTAACTCTTTACTCCTTCTTGTTTTATTAATTTTTTTCTTTGCAAATTTTGATGATAAAATCCAGACATATCTTAATTCCCTTGACATAATTTAAATTTATTTTTGGCAGTATTTTTTTGTAATTGTTATACAAATATATAAAAGTGAAGAAAAATAGTAAAAAAGTATGGCAATTGGTAAGATTTCTAGTAAAGGAACTATAGTAATACCAAGCAAATTAAGAAAGAAATATAATTTAATTCCTGGAAACGAAGTTGAATTCATAGACACTGAAGAAGGGATAGTAATTGTCCCTATAGTACCAATAGAACATCTAATTGACCAAAAAAATATGAAAAAAACTGTTAAATTAATCAATGAATTAGAAGAAGAGAGAAGGTTTAGTGCAGTAAATGAATAGATTTATGGTGACTAGATATTCCATCCCAAACACCTTTTGTATTTGATACCGGTCCATTACTTCTTTATTTCGCTGATCATCAGTTGATGAAAGACTTATTTATCGAGATAACCCTTAGAAATCGTGAATGTTATGTCCCAAGCCTTGTTTGGATTGAATTTTACTATTTGACTGTTAGAGAATTTGGAAAAGAAATTGCTCATATTAGACTATCTTCTTTGAAAAAAACTAATATTAAAGAATTTTCTCTTAACTCTGAACAGTATGTACGTATTGGAAATATCAAAGTTTCTCATCTTTTCTTATCTCTGGTCGATGCAACTGTAATCGTGGCTGCTCAATTATTGAAAGGGAAAATTTTTACAACTGATACCCCTATATCGAAATTTAAAGGAATTCAGACTCATAAGGTGGAATTTTGAAGATCCAGCTGGAGATATAAAATATTTGCGCTTCCCCCTCTAAACATTGACTATGATTTATTGTAATTCTAGTAAATTTTCATTTAACACCATATTTAATGTCTTCAAAGCTATTCCTAGCGTTACATTTATTTGTGACTTTTTCACCGTTTATATATTCGTATAGAATTTATTGGAATTTTTTTCATTCATATCGTCTTGATGAGTATTTTCTATTTTATTCGAAGTTCTTTCATGTTATTAACAGTATGTTATAAATTAATTAAATTATCTAAAAAACATTAATATTTTGTAATTAATAAAAGGGAAAATATTTTCTCTTTGTGTGTTTAATTAAACAGATTTTTTCATTTAACAAATATTTTGATTTGTATTAGAAAAGTTTAAATCACTTAATTACTTAATTTACTCACCATTTCTAAAAGGAATTAGTATGTCAGAATCTATTGAAATTAAACATCCTAAAGATATTCAGGTTTTATCAGGTTTATCTAAGGAGGAATTAGAAAAATTAAATCAATTGGTGTTGTTTATTGAGCTTTATTTAGATGAAAAAATATCAATTGGTAAAGCTGCTGAAGTCAGTGGTCTATCCTTTGATGGAAAGCTCTACTCTGTTTACAGTAGCATCACTGTTTGGCCATAAAGCTGGTACATTATTTACTGTAGTTGATAATCATGAATCAAAAGAGATTCTTAAAGAAGATGCTTGGAATGAGTTAGAGGAGAAAATTATTAGTTGTGGACTAGCAATCATAGAATTACTGAATAATCCCATATTATAGAAGAATCATTGTTAAACAACAAACATTTTGGAAGAAGAACAAAGAAAGACCAGTTTTTTATGCTAATCTTTTAATCAAGTGAAATAAAGTGAATCAAACATCATTTTCAATTTCAATCCTTTTATAGGATCATTTTTTAGTGATTCTGAGAATTAAATAATGGCTTAATTACCCTATAATGAAAATTCTGCTCTATTTACTGGTGTTGTAGGTTCGAAAAAGTTTATGTTAATTTTAATTAAAAATCATAATTAAAAGGGTTAAGTGAAACCCTAAGTCGTAATTTAATAGATCAATGATTAAAATGAGATTTAGAATAAAATTAATGATTAAAAAAATTAAGTTATACTTTTATAAAGAAAAAATATATATCTTTATAAAGAGAATATAGCTATATATTCTGTAAATAATCAACTCAAATACTTTGAAAATATTTCAATAATATAATAAAGAACTTAAAAAAATATAACTAGAAAAATCTTGTGATTCAATGACCTCAATTATTTTAAAGTCTAAGAACATTAAAAGGAGATCAGAATCTGGTAAAGTCTATTTTACGTATTCTGATGTAGAAAATTTACCAGAGTGGCCTGATTCTGAATTACTAGAAATTTTAATGGGAGAATTATTTGTGGTACCATCACCTACTATAGATCATCAACGTATTTCAAAAAATATTTATAATTTACTTAATGAATATCTAATAAAGAATAAGGGGGGTGAGATATTCTATTCACCAATAGATGTAATATTATCAGAAGAAAATGTCGTTATTCCAGATTTGTTATTCATATCAAACAAAAATAAAGGTATAATTAGTAAAAAAAATATTAATGGTACCCCTGATCTAATAATAGAAATACTTTCAACGAATAGAACAAGAGATTTAGTTGAAAAAAAGAAGATATATAATAAATATAAAGTAAAAGAATATTGGATAATAGATATAGAAAAAAAACAAGTATATGTAAATACCTTGATCAATTCAGATTTTAAAGAAAAAACTTACAAAAATTTAGGTGAGAATATACAAACTAATATCCCAGAACTGGCTAATATAGAGTTAGACCTCGAAATTATTTTTGAAATATAACTTACAAGCCGATACTAAATAAATACTGATTTAATGATTTGATTATTAGGGATAAATTTTATTCAATTTAACTTATGATTCTACTGTCCAACAGTCGTAACCCTTTCAAAAAGGTTGTGATTGAACTACAAATGAGAAATATCACAAGTTAAAAAACTGAAAAAATATCTAGTTATGAAATTTTTAGCTTTAATTTTTCAGTTAGGATTTGTATTTCTCTTCTTTGTATGATACCTATAAATTGAAATTTTCAGTTATTTATTTAAATGGAAATAAATTTTACCCCAATATTCTTATGAGTAAATCAAAACATAATAACAAAACAGGTTTAGATAAAGAAGATTCTTTAATAATAAAATCATTAGAAAAGATTATTGGTTCCTCTATTCCGTTTGATTCTGATGAATTTGGTTACATACCAGAAAATAATAAAGTATCCGGATTATATTTAGTTAATGCAAATCTAGATACTATTCCAGAAGAAATTTGTCAATTATCAGAATTAAGGACGTTAGACTTGCTTGAAAATAGCTTCCAGTCTGTTCCAAAAGAATTTTCAAATTTGATTAAATTAGAAGAGCTTACTTTGAGTGATAATAATTTTTTCACATTTCCAGAACCGATATTTGAATTAAAAAAATTGAAATTCTTGTATTTGCAAGAGAATAAGATAAATTCTCTTCCTGATAACTTTGATAACCTCTTAAATCTTAAATCTATTGATTTATCTTATAATGAACTATCTTTGTTACCTCCAAGTTTCTCATTGTTAAATTCACTTGAAAATTTATTTTTAAATGATAATCATTTCAAAGTGTTTCCCGGAGAAATATTAGATTTACCTTGTTTAGAATGGTTGACTTTAAGTGATAATTCTTTCTTAAATTCTGAGATGGAAAAGGATTATGACAATAGGAGAGATATTGAACAATTTTTTAACTCTTTTCAAACATGCGTCGAATGTGAATCTATAATAGAAAAAACAGAAAAATACTGCTTTAATTGTGGGAAAAAAAACCTTTAATGATAATGATACTTTTCTTTTTTTTAAATTTCTGAAATAATAATTATTTGTCATTATTACCCCAAATCATAGATGAAATATTTAAAAAAAATATTAAATTCTTAAAATTTATCTTCTCCTTTGCTTTTCGAGATAAGCAAAATACGCTTTTCCCAGATAGTTCAACACGTCTTCTATCTGATCCCCTTCAGCAAATGATCCTTCATAATAATTGATGGAAAATCCAGGGTGTTTTGTCTGTTCAGATAAGGTCTTGGCATATCGCTCTGCTGCAGATCTTGAAACTTCTCTATGCTTTTCATCAGTGATGTTTCCATAAAGAGCAACCGGAATTGTTCCTTTTCCATTATTAGTCCATGTATCATTTACCCAGTATGAACAATTTTCGAAACTTCTTATCTAAAAATATTAGAAAAATTTATATCAATATCATTAGAGAAAACTAAGGTTGTTCCAGCTGTTATTGAAACAATCAATAAACTCACACCTATAATTGTCACAAGTTTCATAAGTATCACCAAGTTATTAATGTTTCAAGAATATCTAAAGCTTTTTATGTCCTGGTGATCCCCATGAAGGGTAATTTTGGTCACTTTAGTGCTTATTAAAGGAAAAGAGTAGGAATCGTTAGAATTGAAATTCTTGGATAAAGAGAATTTTTGTTAGTTACTATGAATATATTTCTTTCCTAACTGAAATTATTTTATTTTTTATTAATTTTATTTAATTGGGTAGAGAATAAAATAAAAATGAACTTAATTCGCACTTAAATATTCTCTAAAGTAATAGGACGAACCGAAGAATAGCATATCTGAACATTTTCATCTTCTTTCTTTTCATATCTAGCCCGTATGTGGTTTCTAAGTTCATTAACTAAATGTTCGTGTGCTCCTGATCTATAATACATTACGCCCATTAATATTACAACTCCACCAATAAAAATAAAGAATATTAATATTATTGCTATCACACCTATCGTTCCAGTTGCAAAATCAACACTTCGTCTTCCTGATTCATCAACAAACCAAAAAACAGCAGGTAATCCAAATGCAAGTGTAAAAATTGATCTAATAGAGTCCGATGCAGGTATTAATTGAGTTGTTTCTTCAATACCCTTACTAGATTCGTCTAATCCTTTAGTACTTGTTTTAATATATGCTACCTTTAACTCTGCATCTTCCCAAACCCAAACAACGATAAAATAAAGAGCCATAAAAACCGGAACAATTGCGAACATGAAAAAAAATCCTGAACCAGTTAAGACTTCAGTAGATAATAATGAACCTATAGGAGGATCTCCTTGTATCCAAAGTATTGCTCTAACACTTAAAGTGACTACTCCAATATTAACTAAAAAAAACGGTTGCCAATTAACAAAAATAAATTTAATTACCTCTGGTATAGTTTCTAAACGTTTTCTTTCTGATCCTTGTTCAATAAACCATTTTCCTTTCATATTGACTCCTGGTAGGTAACTTAAGAATCCAAAAATTGGATAAGACAATATTAGTAAAAATTTAGGAAGAAAAGAAAGTTTTTTATAAATCTTAGGAATTAAAATGAAAATAAGAGCGATAAAACAAAATATGAACAATAAACCTAGCACACTGAAAAGTAAGGACAGAATTAAAACAAAAAAAAATGATTTACTTTTAATAGCAAACCCTTTGACCTCAAACAAAAATGGATCACCCATTTCTTCTTGTAAAACTCTTTCCCGTACTTCTTGCTGTTTGAAATAGTATTTATGAAAGTAATAAGCAATCAAAAAGGATATTGGAAATAAGTAGACTTGGTTGATAATCCAAAGCAGACTAATTCCTAGAGGATAGACAGAAATTAAGTAGAGAAGAAATAAAAAGATCATATATAAAATTATCTTTGGATTTTTTCCTTTCCTTCTTCCTCTCATTTGAAAATATTTACTGATTGAATAAATTGGAATGAATGGTAAAAAGATCATTATTATAAATTTTTTCGCTAATCTAGAATTTTTAAATGACTCTGTAAACGAATAATCACTAATTTGATCATCTACTTTATTTTCATACATATTAATTTAACCTATTTTAATTTTGAATATGATAAAACTACTTTGAGATTTTAGTTCTTTAAAATATTTAGCCAATAATTTTGCATCAATTTTTTTTTAGGAATGAATTGTCAAAATAAGAAATATTCCAGATATTATTCCCACTAATGGCATCATTATGTAAATATGTTGCACATTTGTGATGTATACTATGGATTGTAAAAGAGAAGACTTTTCTCAATAAATTATTAAAGCAATTGAATTCTCGAATGGCCAATAAGATGAAAAAAGATAATTTTCTAATTTCTGGTGTTCTTCAAATTTTATCTAATCATGAAAATTAAAGTGTTATTCCTTTAATTTTTTATATTCAACTAAATCTTCGAATGAGAAGATTGTTTCATCATCCCATTCTGGAATCTTATTAATTGTATCTACTAGAGGTTGATCTTCTGTAACAAAACTAAGATTTAAAACTTTAGCGGTTCCAGCAATCCAACAATCCATATAATCTTTATGACCAGCTTTGAGTAACACATCTGCCCAATATGAAGCATTGGGGATAGACCATGAATTATGAACAGAAAAATATGAACCTTTTCCAAACGCTAATAGAGCTTTATTAGCCCTCTCTAAATAATCGGGTTGACCTTCTTTCGTATAGAGTCTGATTGCTTTCCATTTAGCTTCGATAAGAGAACAAGAAGAAATAGAAACTTCTATTAGATTATTTCGCAAAATTTTTTTTAAGATCTTTTCCAAATTATCTATCTTAACCGGAATACCGAAAAAAGGAAGAATATAGGTTGTATCTAGAAGAAAACCCATTAATCTGTTTCCTTTATAGAATAATTTATTTGCTCTTCTTGAAATTTTTCTAACTCACTTTCAATTTCTTTAGGAGATATCGGTTTCGTTAATGGGGGAAGATCAAGTAACTCTAGAAGATCTGGTGATTTATAAATTTTAATGAGGTCTGATCCTATCTCAAAAAATACCTTGTCACCTGGTTTAAGCTTTAAACTGTCTCGTAAGTGCTTAGGTAAAAATAACTCACCTTTACTCCCTATCGTTAATTCTTCCATTTGCATTCGAATCAACGAATCATCTGGCTTTTAAAAATTTTCCGGATGGACAGATAACCGAAAATAAAACTAGTCTATATTTAAATTATTCTAAATGGTGATTTATTTTCCAGAAATTCCGGTCGATAACATTTTCTGGAGCTTTATTTTTCTTTAGATACTCCTCATACTCCTCATATGAATATCTATAACGATACCAGGAAACTATCTTTTTCCTTTTCCCTTTACGGGTAAATGTAGCAAATCCAGGTGCAAGTATTTCATCTCGACTCTGAGCAATTGATCCTGGATTTATCAGTAATGGTGCTTTATGTGGAAATTCTGTTATTACTGGAAAGTCTTCATATTTCATTATACAAGGATGTGACATTTTTATTGCTGGTTCGTTAAACGAGTTTGCTTGATGTGCAAATTGCATGTGACTGTGTCCTATTACCAGGATTGGTGTTGGTTGCAGAGAGCAGGCTATTGATAGCTCTTGTGCTTTCCATGGGAATAAATATTTTCCTAAGCTATATGAATAATCATGAAATTCTATTTTTGAATTGTTTCTCATGCTTAAAGGTGGAGCTCCATGAATCATAGCCACTTGCTTATCTTTAGTGGTAAAAGTTATTGGTAAACTCCCGACCCAATGTCTATTTTGTGCTGTTAATCTCTTTAGTTGCCAATCAATCATTTCCCTTGCTATTGGGCGATAATTCATCATTTCAACTGTTTTTTCTAATTCTTCTACTATTGGCCAATCTGTTTCAAGATTTTTTTGTTTCATTTCTAGCATGTAAAGAAAATCATGATTTCCTAGGACTGATTGCACTTTATACTTCCTCAACAATGAAATGCATTCATTTGGTGCTCCACCATAACCTACTATGTCTCCAGCTGCAAGAATGTAGTCAACTCCGAGGCTTTCAAGTTCTTCCAATGCAATTTTCAAGGAAATATGATTTGCATGAACATCAGAAATTAATCCGTAAGTTATTGCCGTTTTCGTAACCTCAAAATTTTGTTTTATTAAGGGACAGTAGAAAAATTTATTCTTTTAAAATCCTTGAACAATTTCAACCATTAGAAGAGAATTAATGACTTTTTTTTACAAATAATGAGTTAATGTTTTGAATATTTGGTTGAGTAAAAACATTGTTTTTAAAAAGGGCAAATATTTACTTAGATTCTCCTTTAGAAGAGAAATATTAATCCTTTTTTTTAACAAATATGTAAGGATAATATTTATGATCAATTTATAAACGAAAAGAGGTGTATTTTATTTGAATGATGCAGAATTATTAAAAAAAGTTTCTTTTCAAGAATCTACCCTATCAAAAGCTATTAAAGAAGCAGAAATTATACGTCATATAGGAGAAACAGCTGTACAAACAACATCTTACGAATTAACTAGAGAAAGTTCTTCTATTGATGAATATAATATGGAAATTCAATCTTCGCAACAAAATTTGCTGGATGAATTAAAGAATCTTGAACAAGTTTATGGAGACATTATTAGAAAAGAAAATGAGCAAGAAAAGGAATTGAAAAATCAACAAAGTGAATTAGAAAAGTTTAAAAAAGAAAAGTTTAAGGAATTAGAAGAAATAAAGATTGAATATAATACTAAGCTTAAGAACACACAAAATGAAGCTGATGGTAAATATAAAAAAGAAGAGGCTGATAGTAAAAGTACTATTTCAAGAAAAGAAAAAGAATTCAAAAAAAACTTGAATCAAGCGGAAAAAGAACAAGCAAAAGCAACAAAAGAAGCAGAAAAACTTAACAATAAACGTTTGAAAGAAATCGATAAAGAACTCAATGATGTCAAAAAACAATCTCTATCTTCGAAAAATAACACGATCAATGGGTTTGAGAAAAATCACAACTTATTTCTTAAAGAATTAAGTGATATGGAAAAAACTGTTGAAAAAAAGAGGAATGAAATAGAAAAATTGAAAAATAGAAATGATGAAGAAAGAATTGCTCCGATAGAAGCAGATATTTTGTTTTTAGATGAACAAATTACAGAAAAGAGAAAAGAAATCGAACCAAGAGAACAAAAACTAAATGAACAAAGAAAGAACCTCGAAAATGAATCGAATCAAACTATTGAAGAAAAAGAAAATTGGGCTAAACTAGAACGAGAAAAATCACAAAAGAACTTAATAGGTGTGACAAACAGCAAAACAATCCAGGTAGAAGAACTAAAATCGAATGAATCTAGCAAATTTTCTAAACTAAAAGAGGAACGCACTACGTCGATAGCTGATTTAAGAGCCGAACAACTAAGAATTATCAAATCATTTGAGGTTGAAAAGGAAACAACCGTTACTAGGAAAGCTAAGGAAGTTGATCTTGAAATAGAAAAGAAAGAAAAAGAAACAGATTTAACTAATAAAAAAATCAGATCTGATTTTGAGGTTGATAGAAAAAATATGCTTAATAGTGCAAATAAAAAATTAAAACTAGCAACAACCAATTTAGATAAGACAATAAAAAAGTATCACAATTTCTTTAGGAATTCTACTCAAGTAATTTCTAATCGATCTTCCCAATAGAAGAGATCTCTAAAATAAATTATTTAATTTTTTCCGTTAAATAACATTATATAATTAATTTTTCTCTTTTTTTCCTATAACGTCTCAATATACAATTTTTGAGTATAAAGCTTCAAATGTTCAAATTTGGTATTAATTTCATTGAGAAAATGGTCATAAGATTTTAAATGGTTGTTATAATTGATTGATTCAAAGAATTGCTTTCCACAATGGTCACAGTTTTTCATACCTTACTTTTGTTAATTTAGAATTTTAATCTCTATATTACTTCAATAATATGTGAAATTGTGGACACTATAAAGACCACAGAAGTAAAACATTATGGCAAAAGAAAAAGGAAAATCTTATCGCTTAAGGCTTAATCCCGATAGGGAAGAGAGGATTAATAGACTAAAAAAACAGTTTGGGATAACCATAACCTCCGGATTATTTGATTTTCTGTTAGAAGCAGCAGAAAGAGATCCACAACTATTTAATGAGCTTAATTCTTTCTCAAATAATGGTGAGGATTGGAGAATAAAATTAAAAGAAGAAAGAGTTGGGATAAGAGAAAACGAAAACTATGTGATGGATGAGCTACAAGCACTTAGAGAAGATATGAACGAAATTAAAGCCCTTTTAAAATCAGCACTTCATTCGAAAGATGAGCTTACAGAGGTAATCACTTTTGATAAGGATGAGATGTAAAAATGGTCAATCGACTAGCAGCTAGAAGCACACCTTCAGAGTATAATGATATTATTTTAGAGTTCATTGACTTCATGCACCATTATTCCGATCACTCTGTATTTCAATATTCATTATGCGTTAAACGATTCTTGAAAGAAACAGAAAATAAGCCGGAAGAGTTGAATAAAAAAAATATTATGGAATATTGTAAACAATTCATTTCAGGATTCGTATATTTGAATTATCTGAAATTATTTGGACAATTCTTATATGACAAAGAGCTATTAGATGAAAAAACATTCTTAGGAATAAAATTGTTACGAATGAAGAAAAAAGCACCTAAACACATCCCTGTAATTATCCCTAAAGAAGAATGGAGAAAGTATTATAAAAAATTTAATGGCCCCTTGAAATTGGCCTTATATTTACAACTAAATTTTGGGCTAAGAATAGGAGAACTTTGTAATCTAACAATAACCGATATTGATTTAGAGAAAAATCTGTTAAGTATTAGCTCTAAAAATGGATGGGAACCAAAATCTAAAAGCTCCATTAGAGAATTACCAATAACAGCTACTCAGAAAACAGTTCTATCACAATATTTACAATTACGAATAAAAAAGGATCTTAATCATAATTATCTTTTGTATTCGAAATCCAATGGAAAAAAAATCCAGGAAGGAAATCTATCCACAGCCTACAAAAAACATATTGGAATTATATCATAAGATTTCCGTAAAAGTGCGGGAACCTATCTCTTTAATAATAGCTTGGAAAGAGAAACAGTGAAAGATTTTCTAGGACATTTAGATCCACGAACTACAGAAATTTATTTAGGAATCAAGAAAGAGGATATTATTAATCGTATTAGAGAAGCACAGAAGAAAGCGAAGTTATAAAAATCTACTTCCACATTTTATACAAAAAGGTGAAAGAGAACTTAATCTCTTTGCACCACAATTAATACAGTAAATAACACCAGATACATTGGGATTTGTTGATTGATAAATTGGAGTTCTTTTAGGATATCCTTTATTATTAGAAAAAAGAATTGGTTCAATAATCCAATAATAAATTGGCCCAAGAAACATTATTGCAAATCCAAGAACGAGAAATAATGCAACAATCGGGCTTGCTTCAAATAACAGACCAATATCAAACTCTGTATCTAATCCTTGACTACCAATAAAAGATAATGCCCCAATAATAGAAGCAACAACCCATAAGAAGAATCCTAAGATTCCTAATCCTAATCCACGTAAGAACCGTATATCAAATCTTCTTAATCATAAAAAAAATAATGATTATAATTATTCATCTTTTTGGAATTGTGATTCCCTAATAGTTCGCTGAATTAATTCCAATTTATGATGATTTCCATAATAAGATTCATTTCCAACACCCGTAACTGATATTATTATGGCCTTTTCTCTCATTCGGAAATAATTATAAATTACAAAAGGTATTCCTATTAAATAAATTGAAAAAAATAATGAAATTATTAGCCAAAATAAAGATTTGATTTTAAAAGCAGTATCCAGTTGGACACGACTTATGTCCCTTAATGGAACATCAACTTGGTTCGTACTAAACCATTTCTTTATTTTCCCAACTAGTCTTTTATCAGTTACAGCTAAATAAGCTTTTTTCAATCCTAAAGGATAATTTGCAATAACAACACAATGTTGCACTGTTTCTTTTCCAATTAACATTGATTGTAAATCATTTTGAACCCAAATGGGTGAATCTGTTACTTGATCATATTGTAGACCCATAAAAAATCCCTTTCTGCTCGAATTACAGAAGAGCAGCCTAGTTTGTCTTTCGAATGCTTAAAAAGGTTTTTGCTCTATCTTACCAAATATCCTTTTTATTTTTAATTTACTCTCACACCCAGATTAAGACTTTTATATAGTGTTTCGGTCTTACAAATTAGTGTTTACTAATGAATGACAAGAAATTTGTTGACGTTTTTTGATCGATATTGCTTTCTGGTGATACAATATCAATGATCCTAATGAAGATGCAAAAAACACAAAAAGGAATAGGGTAGTGAAAAGTTTATTTTTCATCTTGACAATAGGTAAACATGAATTTTAAAAAAGTTAGTATATTTGGGAGATTGTTCAAATCATTCGAAATATTCGGTACGAACAGCACATACCTTGTATCCACCTGTAGGCACAAAAACTATTATTACTTCAATAATATTTTGTGATCAAATAATAATCTTCAACTCTCCGATCTCTTCTTTCTTTTACTTTATTTCTCTTATGATACTTCATCTAAAGATTAAATAATCAAAAATTATCTTCAAATCAAACAACTGAAGGTATTAAATCTGCTTTTACCTATTTGAGCAATAGCCTAAGTTATTGTTCTTTCATCAGAATATAATTTTACTTTCTAATTCTCTAATGTATGTTATGTCTGTAAAGACTACCAAAGTTCCTGTAAATTTTTTTTCATTTTTACTAAATATAGGAGTTCCTTTTATAAGAATTTTAAACTTTTCACCACTTTTTTTTAATGCAACAAGTTCATAAGAACTTTCAAAACCTTCTGGCCTCTTTTTTGACTCAGCCAATACCTTCTCAAACTCTTCTGGTGGAACGAGGAATTTCCAATGTTTTCCATACAATTCTTCTTCACTATATTCAAATAAATCAAGCATT
Source organism: Candidatus Heimdallarchaeota archaeon LC_3 (assembly GCA_001940645.1). The sequence goes on along the minus strand of MDVS01000075.1, from coordinate 1,551 downwards.
TTTTGGTTAGCATAAATGAATTTTCCATTTTGATCTTCTAATGCCACTCCTTCAGTTAGATTAGTCATAACAAGCTTATATTTTTCTAATAATTCAATATATCTTTTGTTAATTAAATTTTTTTCGCTTGAAGTGATAATAAAATGATTTAATTCTGTAAAGACATAAGGATCAGAGCTTTTTTGAAGATAAAAGTCAGCACCAGAATTTAGGGCCCTAATTGCAATTTCTTCACGCCCCTTACCAGTAAAAATTATGAGAGGAGTTGTATTACCATTTTCACGCAACTTTTCTAAAAAATCCAACCCATTTAGACCATACATTTGGTAATCAGAGACGATAACATCAAAAGATTTATTCTGCAAATACTCTAATGCATCTTTGACTGATGAGGTTGTCTCAATTTCAAGATTTTCATTAGCTTTTTTAAGGAAATTCAAAGAAATTTCTAAGAACTCAGGTTCATCATCAACAAGGAGGATTTTAAGATTTTTAATTTTCACAGCCTCTGATTGAAATCATCTTCATCATTAGATATTCATAATTATAAAAAGTGTTGTTTAATACCCTAAATGAATTTATTGAAAAAAAAAACCGCCTAATCATCTAAGTCTATCACTTTTCTTATGATTTCGGTGAATTTCAATTGTTCGGAAACAAAATGAATGACGAAGGTTTCTCGCGTTAATTTTAAATCATTGATTTCGTTTTCCATAAATCCTTTTTTCTTATTTCTTTCTTCTTGATTATATCTTTAAGAATGGAGATAACCCATTCAATAGAAAATTGATATTAGAAAATTCAAAAATCTCTTGTATGGAACTTTTCAGGATATTATCGACCATTTTAAATCCCCCCTAAATATTAATATTCCGATATGCTTCTATATAGTTTGAAATAGGAAAACCGTTTAGCATTATCATTGAAAAAAGAACTAGGATCTAAAAAAAAAATTATCAAATTTTTCTTTGAGAAGGTATACCAATAGTTAATTATGAAAACCTATATTTTTTGAGATCTTCACAAAAAGGAATCATAGGTGAGAACTGGAATATTAAAAAATCACCTATTTTTAATGACGGAATTGATTAGTTTTGAATACCTTTATTTTCAATAAAATCAACTAATTTTTCTTACAACAAAATGTTTCTAAGTCCCTTTATTTTTTATTAAAGAGGATTTTTCATAATCATTAATTTTTCTTTTTTTTAACTTAAAGTTATAATTTGAACAGTATTCTCTTTTATATTTCTTCTTACTATCTTGTTTTTGCTATGGCATAAATTTATACCCCGAAGACTTTTTAAAGTCTATTAGTAATAGCTATTTATCAAGAATATTAACATTTAACTATTACAACGGATACAAAGGATTCAGGTTTGTACAATTGCCATACAAGATTATTACTAAAACCAAGATAATTATTCAATATAAGCTTTTGGATTTTATAGGAACTTCTAGCTTGGAGGTGATCGATTGTCGAACAAAGGAAGGAAGACAGCGCTATGAGGAACTTTTTCATCGACCTTATCCATATAAACAAAGAAAGAG